>CACMPM010000032.1 GCA_902615625.1 uncultured Alphaproteobacteria bacterium | reverse complement strand
AAATTATTAATTGTAATTTAATTTAGCAGCTTTGGGCTTATTAGTTTAAAAAAACTTTTGTCGAAATCTTCATTATAATTATGGTCGAATATTGATATTTGAAGAAATTCATCATTAATAAAAACATCTATTTTTCTTAGTGTCACAGGGCTATTTTCAAAGTATACATTTATCAAGTACTTTGTTTGTTCACTATCAAACCCACTTTTTTCAAGAATTATTTCTTTATCTTTTATTACTATTTTACTATCTTCAAAAAAATGCGGATCTCTAAAAATATTATAAAAAAACCAAGCGTTAGTGTTTTGTGGATTGAAAAACTCATCTTCCTCTAGCTCATAATTATAATACATGGCCTTATCTTCATCTAGAACTATTAAAATTTTTGAAGGTGATAAATATTCAGCCCTTACTCTTTTTTTACCAATATAAACCTTTCCTTCACTTAAAGTTGCATTATCATTTTGAATAAATGACGCAGAGAAATATTGCAGTGAATTTAAATAATCTAAAATCTTAATTTTAATATTTGAATTTGATTCAACTTTGTTAGATAAAATCAAAAATACAATAACATACAAATAACTTAAATATTTTTCATTTTTTAAGAACATGTCTTTTACCCGCATTGTTTGCTTCGCTTATGACTCCATCTTCTTCCATTTTTTCTATAATTCTAGCCGCTCTATTATAACCTATTTGAAGATATCTTTGAACATAACTAGTAGAAACCTTTTGCTGTTTGATAACAATATCAACCGCTTTACTATATAGCTCGTCATTATTACTTGAAATTAAATCCTCTTTTATTGAAGAGCTTATATCATCATCAGATAGAGATATTTCATTTTTATGATCAAATGTAGATTGTTTTTTTATATGAGTGACAACTCTATCGACTTCATTTTCAGAAACAAAACCTCCATGAAGTCTTTTTATAATACCACCATTTTCCAAAAATAACATATCACCACTTCCAAGTAATTGTTCTGCTCCCATTTCATTTAATATCGTTCTACTGTCAAACTTACTGGAGACTTTGTAACTGATGCGACTTGGAAAGTTCGCTTTAATTGTTCCAGTAATAACATCAACACTAGGCCTTTGTGTTGCTGTAATAAGATGTATACCTGAAGCTCTTGCCATCTGAGCCAATCTTTGTACCAATGACTCTACTTCTTTCCCCGCCACCATCATTAAATCAGCCATTTCATCAATTACCACAACTATATAAGGCATTTTTTCTAGAAGAATTTCTTGTTTCTCAATTATTGGCTTTCTTGATTCATCATCGATACCAGTTTGAACCTCTCTATAAAGTTTTCTTCCAGATGAGACAGTTCTAAGAACCTTATCATTGTAAGAGTCTATATTTTTTACATTTAAAGAGCTCATCAATTTATATCTATTCTCCATTTCTCTCACGACCCATTTAAGAGCAAAAACGGCTTTTTTTGGATCTGTTACAACAGGTGTTAACAAGTGAGGAATATCTTCATAAATACTGAGTTCCAACATTTTAGGATCAATTAAAATTAATTTGCACTCATTGGGCTTAAATTTATACAAAATACTTAAGATCATTGTATTGATACCAACTGATTTACCAGAACCAGTTGTTCCAGCTATTAATAGGTGCGGCATTCTTTCTAAATTTGCAAAAATACTTTTCCCAGATATGTCTTTTCCTAACGCAAGTGTAAGAGAGTCTTTTTCTATTGCAAATTCTTCTTCTTCGATTAAATCTCCAAATAAAACACTCTCTCTTTTACTATTTGGAATTTCAATACCTAAACTAGTTTTTCCTGGTTGAGCAGAAATTCTAGCAGAAATAGATGACATCGCTCTAGCTATATCATCTGATAAGCCTATGACCTTACTAGATTTTATTCCCGCATTTGGAACAAATTCAAACAAAGTAACAATAGGACCGCTACTAAAACCAATGATCTTTCCCTCAACACCATACTCCGAAAGTGTTTTTTCTAATCTTAAAGCTGCATCAGCATTCACTTTGTTGAGTTCTTTATTTTTATTATATTTTGAGTTTGATTTAGAAAGAAGAACCTTTGAAGGAAGACTAAAATTAAAGTTATCCAATTCAAGTTGTTTTTCAGGTTTAGTTTTCAAATTACTTTTTCTATTTAAATTTACATAATTTCTTTTCTTAATTGTGGGCTCACTTCTTAACGTTTTTCTAGAAGTTCT
>CACMPM010000031.1 GCA_902615625.1 uncultured Alphaproteobacteria bacterium | reverse complement strand
AAAATATCAGTATGGAGGTTCCCTTTAATTATAATTTTACTTTTATTTTCATTAGACATTTGACACGCAACTAAAGCACTATCCTCTTCATCTTTAGCCTCTACAATATTAAAATTAGAAATGTCTAAACTTAATTTTTTCGCTGTTTCAGCAATTAAACTTTTATTTCCAATTAAAGTTGGATCGATGAGGTTCATATTCTTACCTTCAATTACAGCTGATAATATGCTTTCTTGATTGGGGCACACAACTGCTGCTGGTATGTTAGGAGTCTCTAAAGCTTTACTTTTAAGATCTTCTGGTAATGTGCTCATATTTGGTATTCTCTCTATACCACTGCTACAATTTTTCCTATGATATTTCTTTATTGTGTAAGAAATATTCTTTGATTTATCGATAATTTCATATACTCAATCTTTAATAAGGAAAAAAATGGACTTAGAAAAAAGAACTGAAATACCTAATTCATTAGAAGAACATTGGATGCCATTCACATCTAATAGAGACTATAAAAATAGTCCAAGATTAATGGTTAAGGCAGAAGGTGTTTATTATACTGATCATTATGGAAATAAACTAATTGATGCAAGCTCAGGATTATTTTGTAGTCCAGCGGGCCATTCAAGACCAGAAATAAGAGAAGCAGTATCAAAACAATTAGAGCAATTAGATTATGTTCAACCATTTCAACAAGGTTTTGGCGGTTCATTTGATTTAGCCAGAAAAGTTTCAAAACATACGCCCGAAGATTTAAATAAAATATTTTTTACTATTTGTGGTTCATCAGCTGTTGAAACAGCAATAAAAACAGCCATAGCATATTTTAAAGCAAAAGGAGAAGGTCATAGATCTCACATAGTAGGAAGAGAAAGAGGTTATCATGGAATGAATATTGGAGGAATTTCTGTTGGCGGAATGATTGCTAATAGAAAAACTTTCTCAAATATTCTCATGCCAAATGTACATCATCTAAGACATACTCATTTGCCTGAAAATTTATTTGTAAAAGGCGAACCTGAAACAGGTGCTGATCTAGCAGATGATCTTGAAAGGATTGCTGGTAACATAGGTGCTGAAAATATTGCTGCATGTATTGTTGAGCCAGTGGCAGGATCAACAGGAACTTTAGTTCCGCCAAAAGGATATTTAAAAAGACTAAGAGAAATTTGTGACAAACACGGAATTCTTTTAATTTTTGATGAAGTTATTACTGGCTGGGGAAGAATGGGCGCCCCATTTGCAGCCCAAGCTTTTGATGTTTGTCCAGATATCATGACAATGGCTAAAGCAATTACTAATGGTGTTGTACCTTTAGGCGCAGTAGCTTCACGTGATCATATCTATGACACTATTGTTGATGCTTCACCTACAGGAGCTATAGAATTTTTTCATGGTTATACTTATTCTGCTATACCTGTTTCAATGGCAGCAGGTTTAGCAATGCAAGATATAATCGAGAAAGAAGATTTATTTAATAGAGCAAAAGATATGTCTCCATATTTCTTAGATGGTTTATTTACTTTGAAAGACTTAGATATCATTACTGATATAAGAGGATATGGAATGATGGGAGGAATTGATATTAAAATGGATGAGCGTTTAGGCAAAGCTGGATATGCTTGTTTTAAAAAATTATTTGAAGCAGGCTTAAGCTTGAAAGCAACAGGTGATTGTTTAATTGTTGCACCTCCATTTACTTGTGAAAAAAAACATATTGATGAGATAATTGAAAAATTAAGAACAGGTATCTCAAACTATATGCATGACAGATAATGAAAATAGGTGTTCCCTCTGAGATTAAAGCTCAGGAGTCTAGGGTTGGGCTTACTCCGCAAAGTGTTAAAGAATTAGTAAAGAATAAACATACAGTACTAATTCAAAAAGATGCAGGAATTGGTGCTGGATTTTCAAATAGTGATTATGAATTATCAGGTGCAAAAATTGTAAATTCAGCTGAGGATATTTTCAATGATTCTGAAATGATTGTAAAAGTAAAAGAACCTCTAATGAATGAAGTATCAATGATAAGAGAAAACCAAATTTTGTTTACTTACTTACATCTTTCAGCAGCTCCAGAATTGACAAAGGGTTTAATTGATTCAAATTCAATTTGTATAGCTTATGAAACAGTAAGTGATCATAATAATAAACTACCACTTCTTGCACCTATGAGTGCTGTAGCCGGTAGAATGTCGATTCAAGCTGGTGCGTATTCACTTGAAAAACATAAGGGTGGAAGTGGTTTACTCTTAGGGGGTGCGCCTGGGGTTCAACCTGGAAATGTCTTAATTTTAGGTGGAGGTGTTGTAGGTGAAAATGCAGCAATAATTGCTACCGGTATGCAAGCAAAAGTTTTCATCGTTGATAAATCAGAAAAAAGATTAGAAGAATTACAAGAAAAATTTGGTGATAAAATAGAACCACTACACAGTGATAAAATAAATCTAAAAGATTATATTTCTGAATGTGATTTACTAATTGGTGGTGTGCTTGTTCCAGGCTCTAATGCTCCAAAGATTATAACTAAGGACATGATCAAAGAAA
>CACMPM010000030.1 GCA_902615625.1 uncultured Alphaproteobacteria bacterium | reverse complement strand
GAATTTTATCTGCTTTTTGGCGTAATAGTGGATTTGGTACGTAAAGTAATTTATCCATTTTTATTTATGTAATTTTTTTTCTAGATTGGAATGCTGTATTTAATGTGTTTTCATCTAAGTAGTGTACTTCTCCACCCATAGGGATTCCTTGTGCAAGTCTTGTTACATTTAAATCTTTAAATTTTTCTAGCTTATCTGCAATAACAAAAGATGTTGTTTGTCCTTCCATAGTTGTACTTAAGGCAAGAATAATTTCTTTAACATTATTTGTTTCAATTCTGTTTAGTAGATGTTCTATTTTCAATTCATCGGTTCCTATACCTTGTATCGCTGATAATGAACCACCTAAAACATTATAGAGGCCACGATAAAATCCTACTTTTTCTAATGTCCACAAATCTGACACATCCTCAACAACACAAATAGTTGCTTTATCCCTTTTAGGATTTGCACAAATATTGCATGGATTTACCATGTCTATATTTCCACATTCTGAACACTCAATAATTTTATTATATGATAAGTTTAAACTCTCAATTAAAGGAGATAAATTTTTATCTTTATTTTTTAATAAAAAAAGAGCAATTCTTTGTGCTGATCTTCTTCCTAATCCTGGAAGTTTTGAAATATCGTTTATTAATTTATCTATTGGGGATTGCTCCATTTTTAGAAAGGAAGTTTCATTCCTGGAGGTAATGGCAGGCCACCTGTGAGATTTTTCATTTCTACTTGGGCTGCAGCTTCTCCTTTTTCTTTGGCATCATTTATTGCAGCGACGATCAGATCTTCAAGTATTTCTTTCTCATCTTGCTTAATCAAGCTGTCATCAATTGAAATTCTTTTGAATATACCTTTTGCTGTAGCTGTTACTTTAATAAGACCGCCTCCAGAAGTACCTTCAACTTCAATATCATTTAATTTATTCTGTGCTTCAGCCATTTTCTTTTGCAGCTGTTGAGCTTGCTTCATCATATTACCTAAATTAACCATTATTTCTCCTTTTTCATCTTTGGTTGATTTATATCTGTGTCATCATCATTTATTTCACCTAGTTCTGTAATAGCGTGAATTTTACTTTCAGGAAATTCTTTTAATATTTTTTTTACTTCTGGATGATTTTTCATTATTTCAATTTCTTTTTGTTGGTTAATAATATCTTCATCATGCAAACTTTTTCCAAGATTGCTTGTAGATGAATGTATCTGCCATATTCTTCCAGTCCATTTAGAGATTAATTTCGCAACAGTTCTATTGAAGCCAGTGTCATTAATTTTAGATGTGTTTAGGGTAACTTCTCCTTCTTTAAAAGAGACTAACTGCACATCATTGTATAACTTAGTGTGAAGTAATCCCTCTCTATTTTTAAAAAACATATCGACAAAATATCTGAAGTCTTGAACATGTTTTATATTTACATTTTCTTTTGGTGAAATTTCTTTTTTATTTTCATTAAAGTTTAGAACTTTGTTACTTTCATTAGATTCATTTTGTAGTTCAAGATTTTTTTCTAAGGGTTCTTTTTTTACTACTTCTTTGTCCATTTTTTTAATTAGATCTTCTGGGCTTGGACCATCATGTAAATAAATTATTCTTAAAATAATCATTTCCCCATGTTGATATAAATGAGAGCTATTTTGTAATTCTTGATAACCTTTGAATAAAATTTGCCATATAATATTCAAATTATTTAATGTCATTTTTGATGACAACTCAGCCCCCTTATTTCTTTCAAATTCAGGAATATAAATGTCATCTTTTAAATCTGGTGCTATTTTTATTTGAACAAGGAAATGTACTACGTTTAATAGTTCATCAAATATCATTGCTATATCTGCTCCTAATTCATACAATTCTCTATATTTGTTAATTGCACCAAGCGCATCTCCTTTTAAAATAATTTCAACTAAGTTAAATATTTTTTCTCTATCAGCTAATCCAAGCATGCTTATTACAGTTTGCGAGTCAACTTTTTCATTTGGGCTAGTTATTGCTTGATCTAATAAACTAAGACCATCTCTTACAGATCCATCTGCCGATCTAACAATTAACGAAATAGCATCTAAATCAATATCAATATTTTCTAGTTTGGAAATTTTTAATAAATGATCTGATAAAATTTTATTCTCTATTCTATGTAAATCAAATCTCTGACACCTCGATAAAACTGTTATTGGTACTTTTTTAATTTCTGTTGTGGCAAAAATAAATTTAACATGTTCTGGTGGTTCTTCTAAAGTTTTAAGCAGCGCATTGAATGCACTTTTTGAAAGCATATGAACTTCATCAATTATAAATATTTTATAATCTCCAATAACAGGTTTATATTTTACATTGTCAATTATTTCTCTAATGTCATCAACTCCAGTATTCGATGCTGCATCAATTTCAATAACATCAAGATTGCTGTCTGAAGTTGTTGACTTGCATGAATCACAATTACCGCATGGCTCACAATTTTTTTTATCCCTATTTTTACAATTAATACTCATTGCTATAAGTCTAGCAGTTGTGGTTTTTCCAACACCTCTGACACCGGTTAGAATATAAGCGTGAGCTAGCCGATCATTATTTATAGCGTTTGACAGAATTTTTACTAATAATTCTTGACCAACCAAATCTTCAAATTTTTGAGGTCTGTATTTTCTAGCTAAAACTTTATATTTTTTTTCTTCTGTCATTATAATCAATGGAAGGAGTTGAGACCCAAACAAGATTGTTACAGCTGCTTCTT
>CACMPM010000029.1 GCA_902615625.1 uncultured Alphaproteobacteria bacterium | reverse complement strand
ATGTCAATTAATATTACTACAAGATTAGCAAAATTTGAGGAACTTATTCCAAGTACTATTCCTTTTGTAGAAGGAAAATTAAAGGGACATCAAGATAGGAAAAATTATTCTGTTATAGGCCCAGGTGTTAGTGAAGATGCTAAACAAAATGTTAAAATAGCTGAAGCGCATGGCTTCAATATTGGAGCTGTAAGTGCTGCTCCAATGAACGGTTCTGGATTACATAGCCATACAACTGCTGAAGTATTTATAATTCATTCTGGTGCTTGGCGTTTCTATTGGGGAGTTGATGGCACAGAAGGAGAGGTAATACTTAAAAAAGGTGATATTGCTTCTTTCCCTACAAATATGTTTAGAGGTTTTCAAAATGTAAGCAAAGAAGAAGCGTTAATGTTTGTAGTTTTAGGTGAAAATGATCCAGGTGTAATCACTTGGACTCCAAAACTTTTAAAAGATGCAAAAGATTCTGGTATGGTATTAATGAATGATAATTCTTTAGTAGATACAGAAAAACAGAAAATTACTGATGAAACTAAAATTATTCAACCATTAAAAGAAGATGAATTAAAGAGTTTTGATCATTATTCCTCAGAAGATATAGAAAAGTTTGTCATTCGATTTGATGAAAAAGATAAATACTTTGTTGATGATGAACACTATCAATCCAATAAAATTATTAATTACCTTGATCAATTTAATATTCATAATAAATCATTTATTCCAAACATACCGCATTTAACAGGATTTAGCCTTTCGCTTCTCCATGGAAAAAATGCCCATATACATGAATACAAATTTGAGAAATCAGAAGTATATCATTGTTTATCTGGTGAATGGGAAATAGATTGTGATGGAGAGAAAGTAGTAATTAAGGACAAGGATACTTTTTCAGTACCAAAAAACTCATCACGATCAATTAAGCAGATAAGTGATGAGGATGGAAATTTATTTATTATAAGACAAACAAATTAAGAATTCAGTTATATGAAAGGTTTTAATAACAAGTTTGAAAATCTTCCAGATTATATTCTAAAAATAACTCATCAGATATGGGAAGAAAAAGATGTTAACTCAATTATGGAATATTATGCTGAAAATATTCCTGTTAGATCACCTATGGGAATCATTTATGGACCTAATACAGTAGTTGATGCAACTAATGCAACTTTAGACGAATTTCCAGATAGGCAATTATTAGGTGAAGATGTAATTTGGATTGGTAACGAAGATGAAGGGTTTTTATCTTCTCATAGAATTCTTAGTAAAGCCACTCATGTAAAAGATGGTTTATATGGGAAAGCAACAAATAAAAAACTTGTATACAGAGTCATTGCTGACTGCGCTTGTAAGAATAATCAAGTTTATGATGAATGGTTAGTTAGAGATCAAGGAGCAATTGTTAGACAGCTAGAAATAGATCCAAAAAAATATGCAGCAATTTTAATAAAGCAAGAAGGTGGAATAAAGAATTGCATTAAACCATTTGATAAGAATTCATCTCAAGAAACAAGTTATGCACCACCAATTTTATCAAAAAATAATATAGCTGATCAATATGCAGAAAATTTAGAAAACATTCTTAATATTAATTCTAAATCTACAATTGAAAAAAATTATGACAGATCAGTTCAACAATTTCAACCAGGAGGTTTTGTTTGTTATGGTATCGATGATGTAACAAATTTCTGGCTAAATTTAAGACAATCTTTCCCAGATGCTCTTTTTAGAATAGAACATAAAAGTTTTACTGTAGAAGAAAATCAACCAAAAAAAGTTGCTATACGCTGGTCTTTAGTTGGGAAGCACAGTGGGAATGGTATATTTGGGCAAGCTTCTAATTCTGAGATTTATATTATGGGAATTAATCATGCCGAAATAGGACCAAGAGGTATAAAGAACGAATGGGTTTTATTTGATGAAACTGCAATTTGGAAACAAATCTTGATAAAAACAGGTTAATTAAAAAATGTCTAAAATATTAACTACACATGTAGGCAGCTTGCCTAGATCAAAAGGACTTTCAGAAATTTTATTTTCTAAAGATCGGGGTGAAAAATTTATTAAAGAAGATTTCAATAATATATTGAAAAAAAATGTTGAAACAATTGTTAAAAAACAGATCGAAGTTGGTATTGATTATATAAGTGACGGTGAAATGAGTAAAATAAGTTATGCCACTTATATAAAAGATAGGATAGATGGTTTTTCTGGAGAAAGTGAAAGAAGAGCACCAGCTGATTTAGATGATTTTCCAGAGTATAAAGAAAAAATAGCTAAAAGTGGGGGTACACCAACGTATAGCAGACCGTGTTGTACTAATGCATTAAAAATCAAAGATAAAGATTCATTAAATAAAGACTTAGAGCATTTTAAAAATTCATTAGATAAAAACAATCATCAAAAAGCATTTATGAATGCTGCATCACCAGGTGTCATAAATGTATTTATGCCAAATAGGTTTTATAAAACAGATGATGAATATTTACATAAACTTTCAGAAATTATGGCTATTGAGTATGAGACAATTACTAAATCAAATATACAAGTGCAATTAGATTGTCCTGATCTTGCATTAGCTAGACATATGAATTTTAAGGAATTATCCGAACAAGAATTTTTAAAACGTGCGGAAATTCAAATTGAGTGTTTGAATGAAGCTTTAACTAATGTAGATGTTAATATGACTAGAATGCATATTTGTTGGGGAAACTATGAAGGACCTCATACACATGATATCCCACTAGAAAAAATATTACCAATAATTTTAAAATCTAAAATTAAATATTTTTTAATTGAGTCATCAAATCCCAGACACGCACATGAGTGGAAAGTTTTTCAAGATATTAAATTACCAAAAGATAAAGTTTTAGTTCCTGGTGTTATCGATTCAACATCAAATTTTGTTGAGCACCCTGAGGTTGTAGCAGATAGATTAATTCAGTTTTCAACGGTAATTCCAAAAGACCAACTAATGGCTGGAACTGATTGCGGATTTAGTACTTTTGCAGGATTTGG
>CACMPM010000028.1 GCA_902615625.1 uncultured Alphaproteobacteria bacterium | reverse complement strand
ATGGTAATTTTTTTAGTAGGTGCACCAGAAGCTTGGATAAGACCCAACCTTCATCAATCAGTATTTGTAATGATGCCAACTTTGATATTTTTAACTATACCATTAGTTTTTCTAGTTGCATCTGGTGAAATAGATCTTTCCTTTGCCTCTACTTACGCTGTAGCAGCTTACGTATTTGCTTTACTAGTTAAAAATGGAGTTGATCCAGCTATTTGTTTAGTACTTGGTATTTTTACTGGAGCAGCTATTGGTGCTCTCGTTGGAACATTAATTGTTGTATTTAGACTTTCCTCTCTTGTTGCGTCTCTTGGAGTATTATTTTTACTGAGAGGTGTAATTCTCTTATTATCTAACAGCAGATCAATTACGATTATGGAAATAGATAGCCACTGGATCTACCCTCTTTTAGTTGGAAATTTTTATGGCTTCCCAATGCAAATTTTTTGGGCAGCAATATTTGTAATTTTTTGCTATTATTTTTTTAACAAACATGTTTTTGGTATTCATATTCAGCATGTAGGAGATAATTCTGTTAGCGCAGAACAGATGGGTATTAATGTAAATGCCGTTAAGATTAAAGCATTCATGTTTGTAGGTATTGGTTCTGCTATTGGTGGAATTTTTACAACAATGATTACTTATACATTTTTCCCTACTCAAGGATTTGGTTATTTATTGCTTGCTCTAGCAGCTGTTTTTGTTGGCGGTACTCCTTACTGGGGAGGCTTAGGAACTATTATTGGAGCAGTATTTGGCGTTGGCATAATTGCCTATATGGAAATAGGAATTATTGCCATTGGCTGGAGTGGTGAGTGGAGACAATTCTTTAACGGATTAATCATATTACTAGCATTACTAGGACATCGGTTGCACGGAGAAAGAGTTAGATAGTACTTGATGACTAATATTATAATTTGGAATGAAAATATTCATGAAGTAGAAAATGAAGAAGTTAAAAAAATTTATCCCAAAGGTATTCATGGCTGCATAAAAGATTTTTTATCAACTGATAATAGTTTAAAAATTAAAACCGCTACGCTCAAAGAAGATCAAAATGGATTAAGTGAAGAATTATTAAAAAATTGTGATGTTCTTGTTTGGTGGGGTCACAAAGCACATGACGAAGTACTTGATAAGACAGTTGATTTAGTACAACGACGAGTTCTTGAAGGAATGGGCTTAATAGTATTACATTCCGGACATCATTCTAAGATATTTAAAAGATTAATGGGCACTAATTGTAATTTGACCTGGAGAGAATACGGTGAAAAAGAAAGATTATGGGTATGCAATCCTGGTCATCCTATCTGTGATGGTTTAGAGCCATATTTTGAACTAGAAATGGAAGAAATGTATGGTGAGCCTTTTCAGGTTCCATCTCCAGATGAAACACTTTTTACTAGTTGGTTTGAAGGAGGAGAAACCTTTAGATCGGGCTTATTATATAGAAGAGGAAATGGTCAAATATTTTATTTTCGACCAGGTCATGAAGCATATCCAACTTATCATAATATTAATGTGCAAATTGTAATTAGAAATGCAATACATTTTGTAAAACAGACAAATAAAGTTTTGTGGGAAGATATACATTCTCCTACTCCCAAAAGTAATAGACCAAAACCTATTGAACAGATTAGTAAGAAAGGTTTTAGTGTAGGACATCCAACAGAAGAAAAATAAAATGAAAATTGGCATTGTTGGAACAGGAAATATCTCTTCAAGGCATCTTGATGAATTTAACAATATGCCAAATGTCAATGTTGAAGCTGTTTGTGATACAAATCAAAAAAATTTAGAAATATTTTTATCAAATAATAAAGATTCAGATATCAGAGGTTATTTGAGTTTAGAAGAAATGCTCGAAAAAGAAAAAACTTTTGATGGTATTAGTAACACAACACCTGATAAGTTTCATAAAGAGACTACACTGCAAATTTTAAAAAGTGGTTATAATGTTTTTTGTGAAAAACCACTTGCTGAAAATTATAGTGATGCAAAAGATATGGTAAATGCAGCAGTTCAATCTAAAAAAATTAATATGGTTAATTTTACTTATAGAGAATCAAGTGCGTATCAAAGATTAGTTGAAATATTAAAATCTGGAGAAATAGGAAATCCTAGACATGTTAGTGCTTGTTATTATCAGTCTTGGCTTACAAGTAATAAATGGGGTGATTGGAGAGAAGAAGACAAATGGCTGTGGAGACTATCAACGAAACATGGAAGTAACGGTGCTTTAGGAGATACAGGTGTTCATATTTTTGATTTTGCTGTTAATGCTGTAGGTGACATAAAAGAGATATGTACTGATTTAAAAACTTACTTCGATAAAGGAAATAAAATAAAAGAATATACATTAGATGCTAATGATGGTTTCAATTCATTAGTTAGATTTGAAAATGGAGCTATCGGAACAATAACTAATACAAGATTTGCAACAGGACATGCAAACTCCTTAATTCTAGAAGTATTTTGTACAAAAGGTGCTTTAAAAGTTGAACTAGATGAGGAAAGAACTAAGTGGTCTACATTGCATATTTGTATTGACGAAAATATCAATAAAATGGCTTGGGATACAATTGAATGTCCAAAAACCCCAAGTAATTATCAAAACTTTATAGAGTCAATAAAAACAAACTTGAATATGCAGCCCGATTTTTATCAAGGTGCAAAAATTCAAAATATTATTGATAAATGTATAGAAAGTAATGAAATTGGAAAATGGGTTGACGTTTAGTGAGACAAAATAGTTAATATTTATCTTTTCAATCTCATAATAGTTTTATAAGGAAAATATATGTCAGAAAAATTAGATAATGTTGATGACAAATGGTTTAGAGCCGAGATAAGTAAAAAAGATCTTAAAGAGTTATCAAAAAAAAGTGATTTAAAGGGATTACAGCATGTAACAATATATTTTATTCTTTTATTTATTTTTGGGTATATGTCCGTAGCTACCTGGGGAACATGGTGGGCAGTTTTGTGGTTATGGCTTTACGGTGTTCTTTTCTATTCAAGTAACCCAATTTGGCATGAATGCGGACATAGAACTGCATTCAAATCAAAATTTTTAAATGAATTTTTTTATCAAATTGGTTCTTTTATGACCGACTTTGAACCAACTAGATGGACTTGGAGTCATTTTAGACACCATAGCAATACTTCTTCTGTTGCTGACCCTCATGATTTTGAAGCAGCATTGTTCCATGA
>CACMPM010000027.1 GCA_902615625.1 uncultured Alphaproteobacteria bacterium | reverse complement strand
CAAAATCCAAATATTCCATTCTTTTTTCTAAATCAAAAGAAGTAAATGCATTATCATTTATCTTAAAAATTATTCTGTTTTCTAAGCTATCTATGCTTTGGGAATATAAAAAAATAACCAATACTAAAAATAATAAATTTAATTTATAATTAATTTTTTTCAAATTTTTCATAATCAGCATTAATTTTTTCCCATTCTATATCCTGTTTATCATTTTCAGACACAGCTAAATTAGTTGATTTATAACTTCCTATATTTTTAAAGGAAAACATTAAAGTTAGAATATCTTGAGGTTTAAGATTATCTTCTTTGTATGATTTTCTGTCAAAATTAATATTTATCCCAAAACATTCATCAAAATAACTATAACGTATTGAATACTCTTTATTAATTTCCTCTTTAAGATCATACAATCCTCCAAAGCTTATCTTAGAAAATTTTGAAAATTTTTTACTTAAAAATGAATAATTTATTGTTTCTGTATCTTTAGTAATTAAGTTATTTGTTTTTGAATTTTCATCAAGATAAGATAAATTAATTTCACCATATTTAGTTGCGGAATTTAAACTTACATACTGTTTCTTTAAATAAGATTCATTTACGTCATATCTAAAATTATATGTAATATCATTTGTTTTAAAATATTCAATTGAGCCTAGCAAATCACTTAAATAGTAATCATTACCTTGTTCTCTATGAAAGTTACTATTATTTGTAAACTCATATGATTGATAAAGATTGGTATTAAAACTTTCTGAATACGTCGATAGTCCAAAAGTAATTCTTTTAGAATTATCCATTTTATCATTCCCACTATACCTATTTAGTACATAAATGTTGTTTAAGCTAAAATCATTATTTGTTGCATCTTCGTTTGATAGTTTATTACTATTAGAGATACTTGGAGTTACCACAACATGTATAGATGGTTTAAAGGTTAAATTTGATTTATAATTTTTTAATCTAAAAGGGGTTTCTGAACTTATACCAACTATAGGAAAAAAACGATAATAAGATCCTGTTTTATAATTATCATCACTTATTAATTTATTTTCAGTATTAAAAATTTGATTGTATACTTCTGCATCTAATGAAATTTTTGAATTAAATTTTAAAATTTCTCTTTTAATATTATATTTATGAGAAAATTTTTGTTGTTTTTTTGCATGTACAACAGTACTTTTTTCTCTAAAAATATTATAAAACTCAAAATTAGAATTTGATATGCTACCATATTGATTATGGTAACCTGAAAAATATTTAATTTTTGGTAATACTGTTGGTATTAATTTATTATCTTCATTTTCTTGATTAGTTTGATAAAAATTTAAACTTATATTTAATTGGTCGTCTAATTTTCTCAAATTAAAACCCTCCAAATTAAAATTTGTTGATAAAGAATTGGTATAACTAAGTTCATCATTTGGTTTGGTAATTTGAATATAATTTTTTGAAGTTTGGAATGCCGAATCTATCTTAACTTTATATTTTTCATTAATATTTTTGTTATAATTTGTAATTAAACTTGCATCACTTAACCATTTATTATTATTTTTATTTTCAAAATTTGAATCAAAAGTCAGGTCTGTTTTAAGATTCCCCCCTGATAAGATTTGATTATAATCAAATATAAATCTTTGAGATGAATCTACACCTCCTCCATAGTTAATCATTGGAGTAAATAAAAGTTCCTTATCAATATCGATATTAAAATAATAGGGTAAAGAAGTAGATTGAGAGGTTTTCGTATCAAAAAAATTAAAGGCTATTGATGGAGTTAAAAATCCAGATTTCCTCTCTTTTCTCAAGGGTGAAGGTGTTACAATATATGGTATATAAAAAACAGGTGTATTTAGTACTCTCATTTTAGAATGTTTTTGATACAAAAAAAGATTATCATTATCGTGAAGGATTTTTTCACCCTCTAACTGCCATGTCGGGCATATAAAATTACCTATTTTTATTCTAGAATTGCAAGGTGTATATACTCCTTTTGAAATTATATCAATTTTACCATTTCTTTTTAATTTTTTTCCAATTAAACGTGATCCATCATTAAGTTTTATTTTTGGATTTTCAAATTCTCCAAATTCGAGATTTTTAAAGAAATAACCATTTTCTCCTTCGAAATAATTATTTTCCTCATCTTTGAGTGTGAATTTTGCTGGTAAAATGATTTTATTATCAATTTTATTAATAATAATTAAATCAGAAAGTATCAATTTATCATCTTGAAATATTTTAGCATTACCTCTAGCAATAATATTGTCTTCATCGTCATAAGATATTGAGTCAGCATATATTAATATCTCTTTGGCATTATTAAAATTAGGAATTAAAATAAAAACTAAAAAAAACTTAAGAATGAAAAAATTTTTAAATTTATTCATTTTCAATTTTAATAATTTGATACAGGCCAATTAAGAGAGGAATTAAAAAAATTATAAAATATGAAAGAAAAAAATTTAAAGTAAGGCTTATTGTTAATTTGGTAATTATCTCTTTTAATAAAAAAATTAATAATCCAATAGATATAGAAACAAAAAGAACTTTGAAAAAATTTTCATTTCTTTGAAATTTACTTGAAAAACCTAAAATTACAAAAGCCAATACAACAGTAAAAAAAGGTTTTAGCATTTCAGATAAGTAGTAAAGACCAATTTCAGGGGAGTATAGATTGAATTTTGATAACGTTTTAGAATGATTTATATAATTATAAAAAGGAACTAGTTTATATTTTGAAATAGAGTTTATTATATTATCCTTGTTAAAGTTCATAATCAAATTATAGTTAGGTAAGTTTTTATATTCTTCTTTTTTAAAATTATAATATATTACATTTTCTAATGAAAAAATATTGTTGTTGAACTCACCTTTTTTCGCCATTATAAATTTATTGTCATCTTTTTTAGTTTGTAAAATTTTGATATTTGAAGCATACATATTTCTCAAGTTTATATTTTTAATATTAATAAAACTAGAATTTTGTTGATCAATTTTATTTTTGATCCACATTTCATTATTTGTAATTTTAATTGAATATAAGCTATTATCTTTTTTATCTAGCACATTATCATATTTTGTTTCCATAAAAACTGCTAAGGGGTTAATAATAAATAAGAAAAATAAACCCATTATAAAAACAGCTATTAGAATTGGTTTGAATATGTCTAAAATGGAAAAACCTAAATTCCTCATTGAAACAAACTCGTTGTTCCTAATTAAATTTCTAATTAAAAAAGCTACACCTAATATTGTAACAAATGGAATTATTTCATTAATAATTGAAGGATATTTAAGAAATGAAAGATAAATAAAATTAATTATATTCTTATCATTTTCTGAAATGACTCTTGATAATTCTATCAAATTAATAAAAATTATAAAAACTGATAATATTAA
>CACMPM010000026.1 GCA_902615625.1 uncultured Alphaproteobacteria bacterium | reverse complement strand
AAAATTAATGCGTCAAATACATAAAAGATCCTTTATTAGAAATGATAACAAAGAACTGCTTCTTTATGGCTATCAAGAACACACAGAAAATCCGAGCAAAGAACTTGAAGTAGGTGATATTGCTAAACCACATATGAGGTGGAATCCTTCTAGAGAAGAATGGGTAACATACTCAGCTGGAAGAAAAGATAGGACATTTTTTCCACCTAAAGAGTATTGCCCATTATGTCCTGGAGCAAATCTAAATTATCCAACAGAAATACCGTTTAAAAACTTTGAAGTTGCAGTCTTTCCAAATCGATGGGCAAGTTTTAATTCAATGGGAGAAAATATACATTTAGAAAATATTTTGACTAAACCGTCGAAGGGAGAATGTGAAGTAGTTGTATATTCATCTGAACATTTGGATACAATCTCAGAAATGCCCTTAGAAAGAATAGAATTATTAACTAATGTTTGGATAGATCGATATAAAGAATTACAAAAAAATCCTGATACTAAATATGTGCTACCTTTTGAAAACAGAGGGGAGGAATGTGGAGTTACTCTTCACCATCCTCATGGTCAAATTTATGCGTATCCTTTTATTCCTCCTGCAATTGAAAAAGAAATAAGGGCATTTAAAAAAGAAAATTTTTTAATTAAAATTATGAATCAGCTAGAGGAGAAGTTTTATGTTTATCAAAATGAAAACTTTGTAGCTGCAGTACCACCTTTTGCTAGATACGCTTATGAAGTATGGATAATACCTAGAAATCAAATTGAGGGTCCTTGGAAATTTAGTGATAGTCAAATAGAAGATTTTTCAAAATGTATTCAGAAAGTTGTTAAAGGATACGATACTTTTCTAAATAAAAAATGTCCTTATATAATGGGACTGCACGCATCTCCTGAATTAAATGATAGTAATTTTCATTTTCATGTCGAATTTTATCCTCCTTTACGACATGAAGATAAACCAAAAATTTTAGCAGGTTCAGAATCAATGGCTGGTGTTTTTATTATGGATGTATTGCCTGAAGATTCTGCTAAAGTGTTAAGAAAATTTACGACATGAAAACTATAAAAGAAAAAATAAATTACTACAAAGAAAGCTTAGATATCTTTGATGATGGAATGGAGAAGTATAAGTTTTTAATTGATCAAGCAAAAAATGCCAAAAATTTTCCTGAGGAATATAGAAATGATTCCTTTAAAGTATCTGGTTGTCAGGCACAAGTTTGGTTAGTTCCACAATTGAATGATAATAAACTTTCATTTTTCTACGACTCTGACGCTTTTATATCAAAAGGGATGGTAACTATTTTATGTGATATTTATGGTGATAGAGAGCCATCTGAAATTAAAAATTCTGATTTCGATATGTTAAATATTTTAGAACTTGATACATTATTGACTCCTGGAAGAAGAAATGGTGTTTATTCAATGCTAGAAAAAATAAAAGAATACGCAAATTCTTATTCATAAAATATATTATGTTTTACGAACCTAAAAAAGGAATGCCCTTTAAAATAGATCCATTTAAATCATTGATTTTTCCTAGACCTATAGGCTGGATATCTTCAATTAATAAGAATGGTGTAGCAAATCTTGCACCTTACTCTTACTTTAATGCGGTAGCCGATGATCCTCCACAAGTTATGTTTTGCGCAAATGGTAGTTCAGTTCATAGTAAATATAAGGATTCTTTATCAAATATTTTGTCTACAAAAGAGTTTGTTGTAAATTTTGCTACATCTACTACCAGAAATCAAATGAATAATACTTCAAGAGATTTTAAACCTCATGAAGATGAGTTCGTTTTATCAAAATTAAAAAAAAAAGTTTCAAAACTTGTTAAAGCACCTTCAGTCAAAGACAGTCCTGTAAATTTAGAATGCAAATTAATTAAAACTATTAAACTAAAATCAAATTCGAAAAAAATCTCAACAATGATTATTGGAGAAGTAATTGGAATTTATATAAATAATAAATTTATTAATAATAATAGAATAGATAGTGTATCAATGCGTTTTATTGCAAGAATGGGATACAGTGAATATACAACTGTTGACTCTAAATTTAATTTAAAAAGAAAATAAAACTTATTTTAATTCAGATAATAACTTCATGGACTAAACTTTAAAAACCAAGTAATATTAAAAAAAATAATATGGGAGTATGGCGGAACTGGTAGACGCGCCGGATTCAAAATCTGGTCACTTCGGTGGTGTGGGTTCGATTCCCTCTACTCCTACCAACAAAAATTGGCCTTTATCAAATTTCAGATTTAAAAAAGTTGCCCTGTGGTTGACCTGTAATTTTCGTAATTAAGACACTGTAAAACTAGCTAATCATAATGTAGGTTAAAACTAAAAAAGGTGTTGAGATTTTAAAAGTATGAATTGGAAAAAAGAAGAACTGAAGGAGATTAATAAAATTCTTTCCGATAAAAATAGTGCTCCACTAGAATATACATACAAAGGTAAAACGAAAAACGGTATTCCCCACACTCTTAGAGAAATTGGCATTAAGGATAAATTTAAAAAACCCAAAATTTTAGAGAATAAAGACCCATATGATTTAGAGTTCCTTAAATCTTTAAAAGGTGAAGAAGCACTTATTAGATTTCATTACAAAACTAGAACGTATGAAAAGGGTCAATATATTAACGGCAAACTAGAGGGTCCAACTTATATTGAACTTGGTGGTTTAGAAGAGGGTGCTTTAGATCACTATGAATTTATTTGTAATTTTAAAAATGGATTTCCTGACGGATATAGTTTTATTAATGATCGTAGCGAGAACACTTCTGGAGATTTTGTTTATTATTTTAATGAGGGGTATTTAGAAAAAATCATAAAATTAGATGAGTGGGATAAGTATGTTGAGTGGGGTAATTTTTTTAAAGATAATGATAAGGTACTGTGGAAATTACTAGAATACTACTTCCATACCTATTTAACTGGAGAATTAGAATAATAATTACTCTAAGTATTCTCTTTTAGGATTATTTAACTTATCATTTTCATCCATCATATTTGAAAATAAATCATTATTAGCTCTAATTGTTAAAGAAAAAATTTTACCACTGCATCTAATATCAAATAGAAAATTACTATATTCCAGTCTTTCAATAGCATTATTAGTTAAAATTTTACCATTATATGCATTTTCAATATTTGTTTTCGTTGGATTACCATAATTATTTTTGATTTGTACACTCCATTGGTATTTTTCATATAAACAATTATTTATTTCTATATTTCTTTTAATTGCAGTTATCGCATAAATTTTTTCACTAAACTTGTGTGCATCAAAATAATAATAATCAATATATGGATCTGGTTTTTTTGGTTTAAACACATATTGACCACCATTTCTACTATCTATTATGTTAGTGTAATTTGATAATGGACTACCTAAATTTATGCCAAAAAGAATTGGCAGTTGATTTGAAAAAGATGAATTTGATAATAGTAAAATTACGATAAATAATAATATTTTTTTAAAATTCATAATTTATCTCATTCATATAACTCCAAATCTTCCTTCATAAGATTATAGAGATTTTTATTTTTCTTCCAATTATCAGTTATTTTGTTCAATTCAAGATCAGTTAGATTATCAAAACTAGTAGCATTAACTATTGATCCTTTGTCAAATTCATAAAGATCATGTGAAAGTTTATAAGACTCATAGAGCATTGCTGAGCCATTAGGTAAACCATTTTTAAAATTACAATATAAATAATGATTATAATCTAAGCCTTCAATGCCGATTGTTAACTTTACAGCACCTTCTGGAACTCCATTAATATATCTTGCCTCTTCAACATACCTTTGACCCATAAAATAAAAAGATTCTTGAGCATAAGTATTAGTAAAGTAATTTTGCAACATTTCTAAATCATATGGAAAGCCTGCTTCAGTATAATCGTTTCTATCTTGTTCTTCAAAAAATTTAGTTCCAAAACTTTCTGGTGTA
>CACMPM010000025.1 GCA_902615625.1 uncultured Alphaproteobacteria bacterium | reverse complement strand
TGCTGATAGACTTTATTTTGAACCACTTTCAGCTGAAAGTGTTATTGAAATTTATAATAAAGAAAAAATTAATGGAAATGTTCTTGGTGTGTTAGTTCAATTTGGAGGCCAGACTCCTTTAAAAATTGCAAAAGAATTAGAAGAGGCTGGAATAAAAGTTATAGGAACTTCAACTGAAGCAATAGATTTAGCTGAAGATAGAGATAGATTCAGTGAAATATTAATGAAACTAAAAATTGCTCAACCAAAAAATGCTTTTGCAAATACTGTAGCTCAAACTTTAGAAAAAGCTGAAGAAATTGGATATCCTGTTTTAGTTAGGCCTTCTTATGTACTAGGAGGAAGAGCTATGCAAATTGCATACGATAAAGATAATTTAGAATCATTTTCTAATGAAGCTCTTGAAGTTTCTTCCAATAATGTAATTTTGATTGATGAGTATCTTGAGAATGCTAAAGAAATAGATGTAGATATCATTAGAGATAAAAAAGGAGAAATATTTGTAGCTGGGATTATGGAACACATCGAAGAGGCAGGAATTCACTCTGGAGATAGTGCTTGTTCCTTACCTCCCTATTCAGTTAGTAAAGAAACTCAGAATAAAATAATTGAATGGGTATCAAAAATTGCGAATGAAATTAATGTTGTTGGATTAATGAATACTCAATTAGCAATTAAAGATAAAAAAATATATGTTTTAGAAGTAAACCCAAGAGCCAGCAGGACTGTACCATTTGTGGCCAAATCAAGAGGTATTCCAGTAGCAAAAATTGCAGCAAAAGTAATGGTCGGGGAAAATCTTAATTCAATTTTGAGTGATTATAAAATTAATGAATTAAAAAACTATAATGTAAAAGAATCTGTTTTTCCTTTCAATAAATTTGATGGAGTTGATCTAATATTAGGTCCTGAAATGAAATCTACAGGAGAAGTTATGGGAATAGATGAAACCTTTTTATCTTCCTATATAAAGAGCCAAATAGCCTGCGGTAATATTCTTCCATCTAAAGGGACAGTTTTTATCTCAATTGATAATGATAATAAAAAGTTCATTATTGAGATAGCACAAAAGTTAAAAGAATTAGATTTTAATCTACTTGCAACTAAAGGGACTGCTGAATACTTAAATACTAATAACATCAAGACAAAAATAGTAAATAAAGTAAAAGAAGGTAATCCTCATGTAGTTGACTCATTGATTAATAATGAAATTCAGCTAGTAATTAATACAACAAAAACTCAATCATCTATTAGAGATAGCTATAGTATTAGAAGGACATCTTTAATGTATAATATTCCATATTACACGACAATAGCTGGAGCAAAAGTTGCTGTAGATGCTATTGAACATATGAAAACTCAAGAATTCACAATAAAAAGTCTTCAAACTATAAATTAATTTTATTGACTATAAAAAGTAAATAAATCATCATCATCTTATGAATAAAATTCCTATGACTGCAGAAGGTTATACAAGATTACAAGATGAATTAAAAAAATTAACATCTGAGGATAGACCAAAAATAATTGAAGCAATAGCTGAGGCTAGAAGTCATGGTGATCTGTCTGAAAATGCAGAATATCAATATGCTAAAGAACAACAAAGTTTAATTGAAGGAAGAATTATAGATTTGGAAAGTGCTATTAGTAAAGCAGAGGTAATAGATGTAAAATCAATTGCAGGTGATGATATAAAATTTGGTGCAACTGTTAAAATAGAAGATGATGAAAGTGGAGAAACACAAGAGTATCAAATTGTTGGAGAATACGAATCTGATATTGAAAATAAAAAACTTTCTATTACAAGTCCTCTAGCAAGAGGTCTAATTGGAAAAACAGAAGAAGATAATGTTGAAATCAATAGTCCCAAAGGTTTAAAAAGTTATACAATATTATCAGTAAAATACATTTGAATATAGACAATCTTAAAATTTGGTCATTAACTGATGGCTCACAAGGAATGATAAGCCAGACTAAAGGTCTAGCAAATGAATTGAGTAAAAATATAAAGGAAATTAAAACTGAAATAGTTTTTCCTTGGAATAAATTACAACCTGGGATACTTCCTATTTTTAGCTGGATATTTAAAAATAAGTTACCAATAGATGAGATACCTGATTTAGTTATCAGTTGTGGAAGAAAAAGTGTTTACCTATCAATCTATCTTAAAAAAAAATATCCAAATATTATTAATATTCATATTCAAAACCCAAAAATTTCTTCAAAAAAATTTTCTTATATTATAGTTCCAAATCATGATAGTTTATATGGTGACAATATAATTAATTCTTTTGGTGCAATACATCCTTTTAAACAATTTAATAATTTGAAGAATCATTATGAAATTAATACAAAAAATTTGATCACATGTATTATTGGAGGTGAAAATAATCACTATAATTTTGCTAAAGAAAATACTTTAGATCTTTGTAAAAGAATTAAAAAATTAAAGTCTCATAATAATGAAATTTTAGTTCTTACCTCGAGAAGAACTAATAAAGAAATTAAGCATATTTTGAAAAAAGAATTGAGCACTATGTCTACCTTATGGCTTGGAGAAGGAAAGAATCCATACGAATTTGCTATCTATAATTCCAGTTATTTTATAATTACTTCTGACTCAACCTCTATGATTTCTGAAGCAAGCATATCTGGTAAGCCAATTTATGTTTATCAATTACCAATGAAGAGAAAAAGTAAAAGATTTATAAGATTCCATGACGAATTTAAAACTATGAATATAACAAGAGATTTAAATACTTTAGATAAATTAGAAAATTGGACATATACGAAACTAGAGGAAAGCAAAAGAATTGCTGGAATTATAAAAAAAAGAATTATAGAAAGGATAAATGAATCTTGAGAACTTAACTCATGTAGATTTTCCCTTTAATCACTGGGTATTTAGTAATTGTTTAGAAGAAGGCGCATTAAATGAAATTTCCTTTAGTAACATTCCATCAGGAAATAGAATGTACGATGGGACAAGAGCTGCAGATCATACAGGACAGGGAGTTGATGGTAAATTAAGACTGTTTATAACGAAAAATAATTGTCAAAATTTTCCATATCTAACAAAATTAATTCAGTCTTTACAAAGCAAAGAAATGGTAAATAAAATATCGAACATAATTGATAAAGATTTATCAAATTCATACGTCAGAATAGAAGTAATTGGAGATAAAAAAGGATTTTGGTTAAAACCACATAAAGATATCTCAGAGAAATTAATGACGATGATGGTTTGGGCGAACCCATATAATGAAGCGTCAAATTTGGGTACCGACCTATATGATAAAAATTTTAAATTAGTTAAAACAATTAAATATGTTCATAATAGTGGTTATTTTTTTTCTTCAGGGGATGATACTTGGCACGGACTTGAATTAAAAGAAATTCAAAAAGAGAGAAGATGTATTCAAATAAATTATGTTACTTTTAATACAGATTGGCCAGTTGAAAAAAGTGCTTAAATTATTAATTTAATTATATGACTGAAAAAATAGAAAATGATGTTTTAATTATTGGCTCTGGACCAGCAGGATACACGGCTGCAATCTATGCAGCAAGAGCAAATTTAAAACCACATTTAGTTTCAGGTTTAGAACCAGGAGGTCAGCTAACCATCACTACGGATGTAGAAAACTATCCAGGATTTGAAAATGTAATTCAAGGTCCTTGGCTTATGGAACAAATGAAAAAACAAGCTATAAAAGTAGGAACTATTTTTCATAATGATATTGTAACTTCAGTTGATTTTGAGAAAAATCCATTTATCTCCAAAACTGAGTCAGGGAAAGAATTTATATCCAAGTCAATAATTATAGCAACAGGCGCTCAAGCTAGATGGCTGAATTTGGAAAGTGAAAAAAAATTTAAAGGATTTGGTATTTCTGCTTGTGCAACTTGCGATGGTTTTTTCTTCAAAGATCAGCAAGTTGCAGTCATAGGTGGAGGTAATAGTGCAGTAGAGGAGGCAATGTTTTTGACTAAATTTGCCTCAAAGGTAATGTTAATTCATAGAAGAGATAGTTTGCGAGCTGAAAAAATTTTACAAGAAAGACTGTTTAACAATAAAAAAATTGAAGTAATTTGGAATAGTAAAGTTTCTGAATTTATTGGAGATGAAAACCCAAATACATTAAAAAAAATTATTTTAGAGAATACATTAGATAGCAGCAAAACAACTATAGATGTAAATGGTGCATTTATAGCTATAGGACATGATCCTGCTACTTCACTTTTTATTGATAAGTTAAAAATGGATGAAGAGAATTATATCATTACAAAACCTGATAGTACTGAGACAAGTATAAAGGGAGTTTTTGCTGCGGGAGATGTAAAAGATAAAATTTACAGACAGGCTGTTACTGCTGCTGGTATGGGTTGTATGGCTGCTTTAGAGGCTGAAAAATATATAGCGGAGAGTTAATTAACCCTGTCTTGCTTTCATTCTGGGATTTTTTTTATTAATTACATAAATCCTGCCTTTTCTACGAACAATTTTACAATCCTTATCCCTAGTTTTAGCAGTTTTTAATGAACATTTTACTTTCATAAAAAGCGCTTTAAATTCTGGGATTTGTTTTGTCAAACATATATTGTCTGAATTAATATGAGAAAATTATCTTATCCTGGAAGATCTAATATTTTAGCTCAAAATGGCATGGTTGCAACATCAAATCCATTAAGCTCAATAGTAGCAATTAATGTACTTCAAAAAGGTGGAAATGCTGTTGATGCTGCTATCGCGGCTTCAGCAGTTCAAGCTGTAGTATGTCCTAGTGCGACAGGAATTGGCGGAGATTGCTTTGCAATTATTTCGATGAATGGGAAAAAACCAATTGCTGTAAATGGGTCCGGAATCGCTCCGAAAAAAGCAAATTTACAGTTTTATAAAGATAATAAAATAAAAAATATTGGTTTAACAAGTCCACATTCAGTTACTGTTCCTGGAGCAGTTCATGCATGGTGTTCTATGCATGAAAAATTTGGAAGAATTGATTTTAAAGAAGTTTTATCTGGAGCAGAAAATTTTGCTAGAAGAGGATTTCCTGTTCATGAAGTTGAAGCTATTGCATGGAAAGAGAATGAAAAAAAACTTAAAAAAAATCCTAATTCTAAAAGATTATTTTTGAATCAAAATCTCAGTTATAGTTATGGTGAAGTTTTTAAGAATATTCCTTTAGCAAACACTTTAAGAGTCATATCAAAAAATAAGATTAAAGGATTTTATCAAAGT
>CACMPM010000024.1 GCA_902615625.1 uncultured Alphaproteobacteria bacterium | reverse complement strand
AAAACTAAACACAAAAAATATTGAAGGAATAATTTCAGGTAAATCTTTCTATGAAGGAAAGATCGATCTAGTAGAGGCTCAGAAAATTTTAAACTAAAATGGTAAAAATAAGAATCATACCATGCTTGGATGTTAAAGGCGGAAGGGTTGTAAAGGGTATAAATTTTTTAAATTTAATTGATGCAGGAGATCCTGTTGAACAGGCAAAACACTATTCTGATAATGGAGCTGATGAAATATGTTTTTTAGATATTAGCGCATCATTAGAAAATAGAGATACTATGGTCAATGTAGTTAAAAAAACTGCAAACGAGGTTTTTATCCCCCTTACAGTTGGCGGTGGAATTTCATCAATAGAAAATATACAAGCTTTGCTTAAAGCTGGAGCTGACAAAGTTTCTATAAATTCTGCAGCAATTAAAAATCCCCATATCATTAAAGAGGCTTCTGAATATTTTGGAAACCAATGCATCGTTGTG
The DNA here is from genome assembly GCA_902615625.1 of uncultured Alphaproteobacteria bacterium. Taxonomy (GTDB): domain Bacteria; phylum Pseudomonadota; class Alphaproteobacteria; order HIMB59; genus CACPNW01. Next base: position 5,464 of record CACMPM010000024.1, on the reverse strand, counting down.
GCTGTTGATGCAAAAAAACACAATGATGATTGGTTTGTTTATTCTCATGGTGGTACTAAGAAAACTGATTTACTTGCCTTAAACTGGATAGAAAAAGCTCAAGAACTAGGGGCTGGGGAAATTCTTTTAACATCAATGGACAAGGATGGCACAAAATCTGGCTTTGATAATGTACTACTGGGTAAAGTATCAGAATTTATAAATATACCAGTTATAGCTAGTGGGGGAGTTGGAACTCTAGATCATTTCTATGACGGTGTAGTTAAAGGCAAAGCCGATGCATTATTAGCAGCCTCAGTCTTTCATTTTAATGAAATTAGCATAAAAGAAGTAAAGAAATATTTAAAAGATAAAAATATAAGCGTTCGAGACTAAATTCTATGAAAATTGAAGACTTAAATGAAATTATAAATAATAGAGTAAAAACAAGAAAAAAAAATTCTTACACTAACAAATTATTAAAGTTAGGGCCCAAAAAAATAGCTCAAAAATTTGGAGAAGAATCCTCTGAATTAATTATAGATTTTTTAAAAGGATCAAAAAAAAGAACAACAGAAGAAGCCGCTGATGTAATCTATCATCTTCTTATTTTGTTAAAATCAAAAAAAATTACTATGAATGAAATTCATAAAGAGCTTGATAAAAGAAAGTAAAAAAATGTATGATGAAAACAACATATTCGCAAAAATATTAAGGAAAGAAATACCTTGTGATAAAGTTTATGAAGATGAGTTTAGTTTATTTTTTAATGATATTAATCCTCAAGCTAAAATACATGTTTTAGGTATACCAAAATTCCCTTGCACAACTTTTTCTGATTTTTTAAAAAATGCAGATAATAAAAATATCACCTCTTTTTTTAAGAGTGTTCAGTTCGTAATAAATGATATTAATATTGAAGACACAGGCTATAGGTTGATAACAAATTCAGGAGAAGATGGGGGTCAAGAAGTGCCACATTTTCATATTCATATTTTAGCTGGAGAAAAAATCGGAAGCTTAAGATAAATTATAGTTTCTCTCTAATAATTACATAGTTAACAATTTCATTAACACCCTTGATGTTTTTAAGAGCAACAATCATTTCATCCAAAAGATCTGGGCGAGCCGTAATACCTGCTATATAAATTTTACCTTGAATAGTCTCAAAGTTAAACGTAATGGCCTTAATCCCAACAGTTTTAGCTGCTAAAGCTCTTGCTTGTGTATTAATCCATAAATCACTAGCATAGTCTTTAAGTGTCGTTCTATTTCCAATTTCTATTTCATTTATAATTTCTTTAACACCCTCAACTTCCCAGACTAATCTTACCGCATCAATTCTAATTTCTTGATTGTCAACAAGACCAGTTAATAAAATTCTACCTTCTAAAACACTTGTATTAATATTTACAAAAAGATTGTTCTCTGCACTTAGAAATTTAGCTGCAATATTAACTTTAATGGTTGCATCATCTATTACCGTACCAAGAGATCTTTCTCCCTCTGCAACTACCATTGCACTACCACCACCTGTTGCAAGCACACTTGCTGGTGAACATCCATAATTAACAGAAACAAAGATCAAAAATATTGGAATAAATGAAATTTTAATTATTTTTTTAATTTTAACACCCATTTGTAAATTTTATTTTTATTAATTTTTGTAAATTTATGCACTATTTCGACGATGTCGGTCAAAGAAAATTTTGAAGCCATCTTTCTTAACTCTTTACTATACAAATCAATGTTGTCAAAATCTTGATTTTTTGTTGTTTGTCTATCAATAACAGCAACAAACTCTCCTTTAATATTTTCTTTATCTTCTAGTATTTTATTTTTGATATTACTTGGGGTTCCTCTAAAAACAAATTCATTTACTTTAGTAAGTTCTTTACATATTGAAACTGATCTATCGGCCATAATATTTTCTAAGCAATCCAAAAAAATGATTAATTTATGACTTGAGACAAAAACTACACAAGTCCTTCTTTCTTTAGCAATAATTTTAATAAGATCCTCTATCTTTTTTTTGGATTTTGGAACAAAACCAAAAAAAGTAAATTCTGACATCGGCAATCCGGATAACTGTAAACTCGATACAACTGCTGAAGGACCAGGCACAGATGTTACATTTATATTATTTGCAATACAATATTTTACTAAATTAAATCCAGGATCTGAAATAAGGGGTGAACCTGCATCAGAAATTAGGACACAATTTTTATTTCTTAATAAGACTTTAATCTGATCTATAATTTTATGCTCATTATAATCGTGCAAAGCTATTAATTTCTTTTTAATGTCTAATTTATTTAGTAGTTTAAGAGAATGTTTAGGATTTTCACAAATAATTATATCACATTCTCCAAGTGTTTTTACAGCCCTGTAGGTTATGTCATCTAAATTACCAATAGGTGTTGCTACAATTGAGAGGCCATTAATAACATTATCCATTATTTATATATTTATATTTATAATTTCATGTACTCCAGTAAATTTATCGAAAGAAGATACAAAAAGCACCCAAGAAACAACTATTTCTGAAAAATCAATTGATACTAAAAGTGAAAAAAAATTGATTGAAAAAAAAGAAATCAAACAAGATAAGCAAAATAGGAGTTTAGACGATATTGTCTTAGATAAAACGATTATTGCTTTATTTGCTAAAGATGATGAAAAAAAAATAACAAAACAATTTTTAAATACCTATGAATTGGGAATTTATAACCTTGGTTTAAATGATGTTGTTATGCAAATAGAGTTTTTTGAAGATGAAAATGATTTAAGAAAAATTATTGAAAAAAATCTATTACCTGGGAAGATTTTTCTAGGCCCAATACAATCTAAGTATTCAAATATTTTAAATAATTATTGTACTCACGAAGTAATTTTCTTTTCCTACTCTTCTAAATCTTCACTTGCAAAAGATTGTCTTTACTTATTGAATTTTTTTCCCAAAAATGAACTTTCACAACTTTTTCTGTATTTGAATGATGATGCAAAAGTAGCCCTTCTTTATCCTGAGAATGAATATGGATATTTAATAAATAGTTTTATAGATGATATAATTTTTGAAAGTTCAGCTATCTTAGTGAATAGATCTTCATATAAAAAAGATTTATCAAATGTAAGAGAATCAATAAAAGAATTAGGAAAATATGAATTGAGAAAATATGAATTGAATAGACAAAAGCAAATTCTATTCTCTAAAAAAGATGAAAAATCAAAAAAAAGATTAAAAAAATTAGAAAGATTTAAAACTACAAGTGACTACGATTTTACACATATCTTGATTGCTGATTATGGTTTGAATTTATTACAGGTTGCACCTCTTCTACCATACTACGATATAGACCCAAACATTGTACAGTTTATGGGAACTGGAGTAATAGATGATAAAACTTTTTTCTATGAACCTTCTTTACAAGGAGCAATATATCCAGGAATTCCTGAAACAAGAAGAATAAATATAATTAATAATTACATGGAAATATATGATGATGAGTTTTTAAGAATCTCAACATTACCTTATGATTTGATAGGCTTAATTAATTTCATCTACACAAAGAAATATAGATTTGGTGATGTAATCAATTTATTAAACAATCCGAACAAAAGGTTTGATGGCATTGATGGAAACTTTTATTTTAAAGATAATATGATTGAAAGAGATCTTAACATATTAAAAATAAATAACGGAAATTCATTTGTAATTAATTAGTTAAAAAGTTAATCAATTTTGTTACCGCTATGGACCTATGACTAATTTCATTTTTTTCTTTAGTGCTTAATTCAGCCAATGTTTTGTTATAATTTTTAGGAATGAAAACTGGATCATAACCAAAACCAAATTTACCCTTAGCTTGTTTAGAAATTTTTCCCTCAATTTTGCCATTGAATATTAGGTTTTGATTATCTTTAACTGTTAGGCTTATTGAGGTTTTAAAGTAAGCATTTTTTTTGTTATTTTTTTCAGTACTTTTAATAATACTGTCAAAACAAGCCTCATTACTTTTGAATTTATTTAAAAATCTTTTTGAAAAAACGCCTGGTTTCCAATTTAAGCTTTCAATGCATATTCCTGAGTCATCGGCAAAACAAGGAATACCAGTTTTATTAAATCCAAAGTCTGATTTAATTTTTGCATTTTCTTCGAAAGTTTGACCGCTTTCTTCTGGCTCTTCAATTATATTTAGATCACTTAATGAAAGAAGTTCTAAATTAAATTTGTTAAAAATTTTGTTAATTTCAATTATTTTATTTTTATTATTTGAGAAAAATAATAATTGCCTCAATTTATTTCAAAGCCTCTTTTTGTTTAGAAATTATTTCTTTGACTCCAATTTTTGCTAGTGAAAACATTTCTAAAAACTGAGCATCATTGAAAAAAAATTCTTCACCAGTAACTTGTATTTCAGATATCTCATCTGAATCACAAATTACAAAATTTGCATCTACTTGAGCGTCTGAGTCTTCCTTGTAATCCAAGTCTAATATTGCTTTGTTTTCAACTATTCCAGTTGAGACCGCACCTATAAATTTTTTTATAATTGGTTTTTGAAGATTATAATTGTTCTTCAGCCTTTCTATTGCTAGATATAAAGAAATAAAACCACCACTTATTGAAGCAGTTCTTGTTCCTCCATCAGCTTGAATAACATCACAATCTATTTTAATTTGACGCTCTCCAAGGTTTGAAAGATCTACAATAGATCTTAAACTACGCCCAATTAACCTTTGAATTTCTTGTGTTCTACCCGATTGTTTTCCTTTTGCAGCCTCTCTGTCCATTCTAGTATTTGTTGATCTTGGTAGCATGCCATATTCTGCTGTAACCCAACCTTTGCCAGTATTTTTTAACCAGTGAGGTACTTTTTCGTCAATTGTTGCAAGACATAGTACATGTGTATTTCCAAATTTTACTAAGCATGAACCATCTGCATGAATATTTACGTTTTTCTCAAATGAAATTTCACGCATTTGATTGAAGGATCTATCTTTTCTCATATAAATTTAATAATAGAAGATAAATAATATTTTTAAATAAAATTCTTATGTCTGAAAACGTATATGCACAAATTAATGATAGATCGAAATTAATATTCAAAAAATTAGTTGAGTCATATCTTAAAACTGGGTCTCCAGCAGGATCAGAAACAATTATGAAGATGGGAGGATTAAATCTTTCCTCAGCCTCAATTAGATCCATTTTATCAAATTTACAAAAAGAAGGGCTTTTATATGCCCCACATAGATCAGCTGGAAGAATGCCTACTGAAAAAGGAATGCGGTTTTTTGTTGATGGATTGCTGGAATTTGGAAGGATTTCAAAAGTAGATAAAGAAAATATTAAACAGCAGTGTTTAACTAAGGGTAAATCTTATGAAGAGGTGCTTGATGTTGCTTCTAAAGCTATTTCAGGGTTATCAAGTTATGCAGGAATAGTTATCGCGCCAAAATTCCAAAAAAACTTAAAGCACGT
>CACMPM010000023.1 GCA_902615625.1 uncultured Alphaproteobacteria bacterium | reverse complement strand
TTTATAATAACGATGAGCAATTTTTGGATAATTTTCTTTTATTGTTTCAGTTAAAGCTTCTACAACTTCATCTTCAACAACATTAGATAAATTTCTTGAACTTACCGGATTTGGCAATCCTCTCCATTTATCATTTATTGATTTGTCTTTTGCAAGATTATTAGTAATAGATGTAAATAAATTGATATTATCTTTTAAAACAGCAGATACTACCTCGGCTGATTTTTTACGATTTGTTTCTTTTTTGTCAGAAAGAAAATTAAAAATTTCAGCACTAGATAAATTTCTCCCCTTGAAAGGAAATTTAAGTGAGGCAATTGTATCATCAAATAGTCTAACCCAAGCTGATCTAGAAGTAATACTTTTTTCTTGAAGTAATTTTTCTATTTTAACATCCAATTGATAAGGTTTGAATTTTCGAATATTTTTTATCCAGTTTTTATAAATCTTTAGTTTTTTATCAGCATAGATTTTTTTTAAATTTTTTTCAGAAATTTCATTTATCTCAAGACTAAAGAAGACAATTGAAGAGGCGATATTTGTTATTTGCTCCTGCATTTGTTGGTAAAAAATTTTATTCTTTTCATTGTTACCATCCTCTGCAACTAATAAATGTGCATAAGACATAATTTTATCTATTTTTGTATCAATATCCTCCAACTCTATGATGGCTTTTAAAAGTTGATTGGAACTAATCTTGGTGACTTTGGATGCGTATTTTTTCTCAAATTTCTTTGTCGATATTCTGAGCTTATTTAAATCATTATTGAGCTTCTTCGCTTTTGGTGATTCATATAAATCCTTTAAATTCCAAATTGGTAGTTTACCAAGGGTATTTTTTGTTGAATTTTGATAATTTTTTTGTTTCATATTTTACTATTTCGATATAGGTCTAATATCAAAGCTTTGTAGGGAGGACAGAAAGCATGATTGTTAATTTTGACGAATTTAATAGCATAACCGGTGTATTTTATCATCAAGCAAATGATCTAAAAGATCAACCATATTTATGGAAGAAAGAGAATGATAAATATGTTTCTTTAAGCTGGTCACAAGTAAAAGAACAAGTCGAATGTTTAGCAACATACTTAAAAGATCTAGGAATTTTAGAAGGAGATAGAGTATTAATTTTATCTGAAAATAGACCTGAATGGCAAATCACTGATTTAGCAATAATGTCTATAGGAGCAATTTCAGTACCTGCCTATACAACAAGCACAACCAATGACTATAAATATATTATTGAGCATTCAGGTGCTAGATGTGCCATCGTATCATCACATGAGTTAATGAAAAAAGTTCTACCTGCAATAGAAAAAATTTCACAATGTCAAAATGTAATAAAAATTAATGATGATAATGAAACTTATACAGAAGTTGCAAATATTTTATCATACAATAAAATTATAAATGACAATTTAGAAAAAAGTAAAAATTCTAATGATATAGAAGAATTATCAAAAAATTTTAAAAGAAAAGATACAGCATGTATTATTTATACATCAGGTACTGGGGGCAATCCTAAGGGAGTGATGTTAAGTCATGGAGCCATGCTTAGAAATTGTGCTTCGTGTGATAAATTACTTGAGAGCCTTACCAGTGATTTAACCAAAGAAATTAGATATTTATCATGGTTGCCATTATCTCATTCATATGAACATACATTACAATTTTTAGAAATGGGGCAAGGTGCACAAATCTATTACGCTGAAAGTATAGATAAATTATTAGTAAATATGGCTGAGGCAGCACCACATTTTATGACAGCTGTTCCTAGGTTTTATGACTCTTTACACACACGTATTTCACAAGGTCTAAAAAACCAAAGTAAATTAAGTCAACGTTTCTTTGCAATTACATTATATCTAGGAAAGAAAAAATATTTTGGTGAGCAGATGAGCTTCTCTGAAAGGTTTATGAATGGATTAATGGATAGGATAGTAAGAAAAAAAGTTAAGAAAAGATTTGGTGGAAGTCTCAGAGCATTGATATCAGGAGGCGCAGCACTAAATTTTGAAGTTGGATTATACCTAAGCGCCCTTGGCCTTCCACTACTTCAAGGCTACGGACAAACTGAAACTGCTCCTGTTATTTCTGCAAACCCTCCTGAAAAAATTAAATTAGATACTGTTGGAAAAGTTCTTCAAGGAAATGAAGTGAAAATTTCAGAAGATGGAGAAATTTTAGCTCGTGGTGAACTAATTATGAATGGTTATTGGAATGATCCTGAGTCAACTAATAAAACTATAATTGATGGATGGGTTCATACAGGTGATATTGGTGAATTTGATGACGAAGGTTATTTAAAGATAACGGATAGGAAAAAAGATATTATTGTAAATGCTGGTGGAGATAATATTTCTCCTTCAAGAATAGAGGCAAAATTAGATATTGAACCTGAAATTGCTCAATCAATGTTATATGGAGATTTCAAAAATTACCTAGTTGCAATCTTGGTACCTAATAAAGATTTAGCTTTAGAATGGGCAAAAGAAAATAATCTTGAAGGTGATTTAAATAAAATTATTCAATATTCTTCATTTAATAAAAAAATGAAAGAAGTTGTAGATAAAGTCAATAAAAGCCTTTCTAGCATAGAACAAATAAGAAAGTTTATTTTAATTGATCACGAGTTTACAATAGAAAACAATATGATGACACCTTCCATGAAAGTAAGAAGGTTTAAAGTAAAAGAGATGTATGGAGAAAATTTAGAGAAACTATATTAAGTTTCTCTTTTATCGAATTTTTCTTTTTGTTCAGAAGTAATTTCAGTTTGAAATTTTGTTTTCCACTCTGAGTATGGCATACCATAGATCATTTCTCGTGCTTCATCGTATGTAATTGAAATATTTTTCTTTTCTGCAGCACTAACATACCATTTTGAAAGACAGTTTCTGCAAAAACCTGATAAATTCATTAAATCAATATTTTGTACATCTGATCTATTTTTTAGATGATCAATCAATCTTTCTGCAACATCAGCTAGTAATTCTCTATCAATGTTTTTTGTCATATTACGTAAATAAATTATATAAATCTTTTTTTGTGCTATATATATATAATAATTAATGAAACGTAACAGAAAAGCTAAAATTTTAGCTACGCTAGGACCTGCATCATCAGATAAAAAAATAATAGAAGACTTATTTGTTGTTGGATGTGATGTTTTTAGATTAAATTTTTCACATGGTGATTTAGAAACTCATAGAAAAAATTATGAAAATATTAGATCTCTTGAAGAAAAATATAATCATGCGTCATGCATATTAGCTGACTTACAAGGACCCAAATTAAGAGTGGGCACATTTAAGAATACAAAAGAAAATTTAGTCAAAGGTCAAAGTTTTGCATTAGATCTTTCAAGTGAGCCTGGAGATAATAATAGGGTTAACTTTCCTCATGAAGAAATTTATGATTTTTTAACACCTAATTCTATTTTATTAGTAAATGATGGAAGAATAAGATTACAAATTGTTGAACAAAAAAAAGATAGTTTAATTACAGAAGTTTTAAATGATGCTGAAATCTCAAATAACAAAGGTGTAAATATTCCAGATGTTATTCTTCCAATAGACGCTCTTACTAAAAAAGACAAATCTGATCTTATGAAGGCATTAGATATGGGAGTTGATTGGGTTGCACTTTCTTTCGTGCAACAAGCAGAAGATATATACAAACTAAAAAAAATAATTAACAATAAAGCACTCGTGATGGCAAAAATTGAAAAGCCTTCAGCAGTAAAAAATATTGATGATATTATCAATGCTGCAGATGGAATTATGATAGCTAGAGGTGATTTGGGTGTTGAAATGCCAACAGAACAAGTTCCTATAGTTCAAAAAAATATTATTAAAAGATGCAGGCACTTTGGTAAACCAGTTGTTGTTGCTACACAAATGCTTGAAAGTATGATTGAAAATCTTGTTCCAACGAGAGCTGAAGCATCTGATGTTGCTAATGCTATTTACGATGGAACAGATGCTGTAATGTTATCTGGCGAGTCTGCCGTTGGATCACATCCAATAGAAGTGGTAAGAACTATGAATAAAATAATAGAAAATGTTGAGAATGATAAAAATAATTATGATTTACGAATTACTCAAGAAAATATTGATGATGTTGATAATACAGATGCAATAACATTAGCAGCTTACTCAATTGCAAAAAAATCAGATGCGAAAGCAATTATCACATTTTCTGTAAGTGGTAGAACAACGACTAGAATGGCTAGGGAAAGAGCGCCAGTGCAAATTGTTGGTTTATCTCCAAATATTAATACTACAAGAAAAATGCAATTATATTGGGGTGTAAACTCATGTCATACACAAGATGATGCTCAAAATGCTCAAGATATGGTTAATATTGCGTGTTCAATTGCAAAAAACAAAAAATTAGTTCAGCCAGGAGATAATGTGGTTATTTCAGCTGGTGTTCCTTTTGGAAGCGCTGGAACTACTAATCTACTTAGATTAGCTGAGATAATTGCTGATAAAGATCTTAAGTAAGCTTATTACAAGCTTCTTTAATTCTGTTACATGCATCTTCCAGAATTGAATCACTAGTTGCATAAGATAATCTAAAATAAGGAGATAAACCAAATGCTGCACCATGAACTCCTGCTACACCTTGATCTTCTAAAAGATATGTCATGAAATCTTCATCGTTTGAAATGTGTTTTCCATCCGGTGTCTTTTTTCCAATTATACCATCACAATTTGGATAAACATAAAAAGCTCCTTCTGGTTTTTGACATGTGATTCCATCAATATCATTTAATTTATTCAATACTAAATCCCTGCGTTTTAAAAATTTTTTATTATGGTCGTTTATAAAATCCTGTGGACCACTTATTGCTTCAACAGCAGCAGCCATTGTAATTGAAGAAGTTGATGTTGTGCTTTGCGATTGTATTTTGTTCATAGCAGCAATAATCTCTTTTGGAGCTCCACAATATCCAAGTCTCCATCCTGTCATACAATATGATTTTGAAACACCGTTTAGTGTCAAGCATCTGTCTTTCAGTGAAGGTTCAATAGAAGCAAGAGTATGAAATTCTACTCCATCGTAAACAATTTTTTCATATATATCATCACACATTATAAGAACATTAGGATATTTTTTTAAAATAAGTGCTAAATCTTCTAACTCTTTTTTTGAATAAACTGAGCCAGTTGGATTACTGGGACTATTTAACATTAACCATTTTGTTTTAAAGTTTATATTTTTTTCTAGTTGCTCTGGTGTAATTTTGAAATTCTGTGATTGAGGACATTTAACTATCACGGGCTTCCCTTCTGCTAATAATACAATATCTGGATAACTAACCCAAAAAGGAGCTGTTATAATGACCTCATCTCCTGGATTAATAGTTGCCATCATAGCATTATAGATAATGTGTTTGCCTCCGACACCACATATGATTTCATCTAATTGATAATGTATATTATTATCTTCTTTGAATTTTTTCTGAATTGCTTTTTGTAATTCTGGTGTACCTTTACCTGGTACATATTTAGTTTTACCCTCTTCCATCGCTTTACTAGCTGCATCTCTTATATTTTTTGGTGTGTTAAAATCTGGCTCACCTGCTGCAAGAACAATTACATCTTTACCCTCGTCCTTCAAAGCCTTGGCTTTGACATTTATACCTACGGTCATTGAAGGTTTTATTTTACTTAGTCTATCTGCAACAAAATTCATTTAAATTATAAAATGTTCAATAATTAGACTAGCACAAGTTAACAACAAAAAAATAGCAAAAATCTTTCTTAATAATAACTTATCTATATTTGATGAAACTTTTGCACCAATTCCAGCAGTAAATATACTAGTTATCGATATAAAAAAAACTATTATAATATTCACATAACCAAAAGAATAAATGGGAAGTTCATTTATATTTGACCCAGTATACATAAATGTAAGTGTTCCTGGAAAAGCGATTAAAAAACCAAAAACAGCAGATGTTCCAACTGCTTCATGTATCTTTTTTGAAAACATTGTTAAAGTTGGAACACTAAAACTACCACCACCTATACCAATTGTTGCAGATAAAAAACCGATAGAAGAGCTTATTGCAAGATTAATTATATTAGATGATGGTATATCGTTACTTACAATTATTGGACTTTGTTGAAATAGCATATTTAATGAAATCAGAAATGCTAGAATTACAAAAAGAATTACTAAACTCTGTCCTGAAATAGAACTTGCTGTAATTGAACCTACAATTGATCCTATTATTATTCCTATTGCCCATTTTTTTA
>CACMPM010000022.1 GCA_902615625.1 uncultured Alphaproteobacteria bacterium | reverse complement strand
CAGCAAACCAATGAATATCTTGTAAACATCCATCAGTGTCTTTATTTATCGATAAATTAAATAACCTATTAAATTCATCATTCCAAGCATCAGGAATGTCTGCGATATTTATTTCATTGTTAAAAATTTTTCTTTCTAAATTAAATCTTAAAATAATATGTAGGGGGTAAGTAACTTCATCCGACTCAACTCTTATAAAAGATTTATTTACTCGAGTACCTAATTTGTAAAGATTGTCAGGATCTGTAGCTTTGTCTTTAATATTAAATTGTTTATTTAAAGTGTTAGATAAAAATTTTTTAAAAGCTAAAGACCTTGTGATTTGCATTTCAACTAATAGTGATTGACTTTCATGCATGGCCATCCCTCTAGATTTACCTACTGGTTGATGCATCCAATCTTTTGGTAGGTTTAGCTCATATAATGCATGTCCAGTTTCATGCATAACACCGTCTAAAGATGAAAATGGATTGTCATTATTATATCTAGTTGTAATTCTAACATCATTTGTAGATCCTCCACAAAAAGGGTGAACACTTTTATCAAGTCTTCCTCTTGTAAAATCAAAACCTATTTGTTTCATTATATATTCAGAAATATTTTTCTGCTTTTCTTCATCTATACTTGTTTCAAATTGAAGTGTTTCTTCATTTTTTTGCTTATCTATAATTTTATCAATAAGTGGTGAGAGAAATTTTTGTAAATCTTCAAATACTTCAGATATTTTATTTTCTTCTAAAGAAGGTTCAAATTTATTAATTAGAGCTTCATAAGGAGAAACTTTAAAAGTTTCCCCTAAAATATTAGCTTCTTCTTTCGTTAAATTTATAAGTTCTGCTAAATCTTTTTTTACTAAATTAAAATCAGACTTTTCCCTTGCATCTTGCCAAACACCTTCACAATTAGCTGAAGATTTTGAAATTTTTTCTACAAGCTCCGTTGGTATTGCAGAAGCTAATTTATATTCTCTGTCCATTTCATTTAAGTTTTTCTGATCACTTTTATTTAGGTTAAGATTCTTTGAGTCTTCAATTAAATCTCCGACTTCAGAAGATGAAATTTTACTATGACTAAGTTTTGATAAATAGGCTAATTGATCTGATCTTTGATCTCTTGAGCTGCTCGGCATCATTGTTGCCATATCCCAGTGTAAAATACCTGCAATATCTGATGTCAGTGAAGCTTCATTAAAGATCTCTTTAAGTTTAAAATATGTTTTCATTTTTTCTTCCTAAATAAATAAATTATAAAAATAATCAAAAAAGAAAAACTCATCAAAAACCATGTAATTGCATACTGCAAATGATTATTTGAAAAATTATGAGTTTGAGATGATGGTATTAAGAAATTCTCTGCGTAATTACTCATATTTTTAATGAAAAACTTCTGATTTATCTTAACATTTAAGAAAGTTTGAATTTGCTCCAAATCATAATAATACCATTCATTTGAAGAGATAGAATTCTCGGGAGTAAACATCTTTTTTTGAGTTGGGTATCGGATGTATCCTAGAATTTCAGCATTTATTATTTCATTATTGTCTTTAAAATAATCATATCTGCTTTGCTCAAACCAACCTTCATCAATTAAATAATTATTACCATGATTATCTGACAATAAACTAGCTATTCTAACACCAGAAATCCCATTCAATGTTTTAGCAGGAAAAAAAATTTTTTTACTTCTGTCAATAGTTCCTAAAGTGATCACTTTAGTAAACTCATCAATGTTTGGATACTTCATTTTTCCCATTGAAAGTGAAAGTGGTTTTTGATCCTTTAGTTCATTAAATTCGGCAATAATTTTTTCTTTCCATTCCAGTCTTTGCAATTGCCAAATTCCTAAAAATATTGTCAGCGCAATACAAAATAAACTAAATAAAAAAAATTTTATGGGAAAGTTTTTAATTTATGCACCCCAAACATAAACGCAGACAAACAAGAATAGCCAAACAACATCAACAAAGTGCCAGTACCATGCTGCAGCCTCTAATCCAAAATGTCTATCTGGAGTAAAATGATTTTTATAAACACGATACAAACAAACAGCTAGAAATGCTGTACCAACCATTACATGAAATCCATGAAAACCAGTAGCCATATAAAATACTGACGGATATATTCCATCAGTAAAACTAAAATAATGATGAGCTGCTTCGTAATATTCTACACCCTGCATAAATGAGAAGAAAATTCCGAGACCAACAGTACACCATAATGCCTGAATGGCTTGCTCTCTATGACCTTCTCTAACAGCATGGTGAGCCCATGTACAAGTAGTACCTGACATTAATAATATTAATGTATTTAAAAAAGGAACATCAAGCGGATCAAATGTTTTGATACCTTCTGGTGGCCAAATTCCAACAGCACCATTACTATCAAAAGTTTCAGAGAATTCTTCTATAGGTAATTTAGGTGTTAAACTTGCATCAAAGAAAGCCCAGAAAAAAGCAACAAAAAACATTACTTCTGATGCAATAAAAAGTGCCATTCCATATCTTAGTCCCAGTTCCACAACAGGTGTATGAACCTTTTGAAAAGTTGACTCTTTAATTACGTCTCTCCACCATAAAAACATAATAGTTAACAAACCAATTGTACCAAGAATAAGAAGCCAAGAAGTTCCATAATGCATATAAAATACAAGACCGGCAGCCATTGCTAGACCAGCTATTGATGATAAAAATGGAAGTGGGCTTGGATCAACTAAGTGATATGGATGTTTCTGCCCTGTTGTTGATTTATTAGCCATTGGTTATTCTATATATTTAAAAAAGGTATATGACAATGTTATCTCTTCGACATCTTTCATTGTTGGATCTTCATTAATTGAAGGGTCTATATAAAACACAACCGGCATTTCAACTGTTTCACCAGGTTTTAAAGCCTGCTTTTCAAAACAAAAACACTGTGTTTTAATAAAATACGGACCAACCTTTTCTGGTAAAACATTAAATGTCGCAGTTCCAATTGTTTCAACATCAGATTGGTTTGTAGCTTTATAGTTAACAAGTTTATTTTCACCAACCTTAAATTTAATATTTTCTGGTGCGGTGAATGTCCAACTTATACTATCATTAACATCGGCATTAAATTTAAGATTAATATCTCTTTCTAAAATTGATGATGAAAGGACCTCAGATGTACTTGTCTTACCACCATAACCAGTAACACGACAAAATAAGTCATATAAAGGTACCGAAAAAGCAACTAAAGTTATCATTGTTAAAACAATTAATGATAATCCTAAAGCTGTTCTAGTATTTGTCATTATACTCCAAAAATATTAGCCTTAAATAAAGTCCACAAATAAAAAAAAGCGACAATACAAAGTAGAATAATTAAAGTGATAATATTTTTTCTTCTTCTATTTTTCATCTTAGTACCACATGATCAATCAATAATGCTGAGAATAAACTGAATAAATAAAGAATTGAAATAGCAAAAAATTTTAACCCTTCAGAATTTGGCATTGATTTTTTTTCTCTAGATTTTTTTAACTTTAAAGAACTATTAAATAATAATAAATTTAATATAGTAACTATAGTTAAGTATATTATTCCAACATTGCTATCAAAGTATGGAAGATAACTCGATAAAATTAATATTACAGCATAATAAACAATCTGTTTTTTTGTATCTTCAATACTGCTTACATTTGGTAACATAGGCACATTTGCATTTTTATAATCATTATATCTATATACGGATAGAGCCCAAAAATGAGGTGGGGTCCAAAAAAATATAATTATAAACAAACTAATTGGTAAGAAATTTAATTCAGGAATAACTGCTGTCCATCCAATAATTGGAGGAATTGCTCCTGCTGCTCCTCCAATAACTATATTTAATGAAGTTGTTCGTTTAAGCCAAAATGTATAGATAAATACATAAAAGAGAATTGTAAAAAGAAGTAAACTAGTTGCTAACGAGTTCGAGAACCATTGCATCAAAATTAAAGAAATAGTCCCTGTTAATATCCCTACAACTAAGGCTTCATTTTTAGAAACTACTCCAAGCGGAATTGGTCTTAGTTTTGTTCTTTCCATAGTTTTATCTATATCTTCATCGAACCACATATTTATTGCTGCTGAAGAACCAGCTCCCAACGCAATAGCAACTATTACGAGAAAACTATTTAGAAATGTTATCTGCCCAGGTGCCAAAAACATTCCAACAAACGCAGTAAAAATAACCAAGGACATAACTCTTGGTTTCATTAGTTCATAATAACCTTTAAATTTTCTTAAAAGAAAATTATTGCTATAACCAGCTTCTAAGGATTTAGCATCCACGTAAATTATCCTTTGAATTTAGGTAAAGTCTCAAACTGATGGAATGGTGGAGGTGAAGAAAGTGTCCATTCAAGAGTATCAGCTCCCTCTCCCCACGGGTTTGCGACTTCTTTCTTTCCAAAAAATAAAGCATACACAATTGCAAAAAGAAATATCAAGGTAGCAGCAAAAGAGATGTAAGAACCGTAAGTTGATACAAGATTCCATCCTGCATAAGCGTCTGGATAATCTGGAATTCTTCTGGGCATACCAGCAAGTCCTAAGAAATGTTGAGGGAAAAATGTTACATTTACCCCGATAAAAAATAACCAAAAATGTAGTTTGCCTAAGAATTCATTATACTTTCTTCCAGACATTTTACCAAACCAATAGTAAATACCTGCAAAGATTCCAAACATAGCTCCCATGCTCAGAACATAATGGAAGTGTGCAACAACATAATACGTATCATGCATTACAGTGTCTATTCCAGCATTGGCCAGAATGACTCCTGTTACTCCTCCTAGTGTAAATAAGAAAACAAATCCAATTGCAAATAACATTGGAGTTTCAAATGTAAGTGATCCACCCCACATAGTTGCTATCCAACTAAAGATTTTTATACCGGTTGGAACAGCGATAATAATTGTAGCTAGCATAAAATATGCTCTTAAATCTGCGCTCATACCAACTGTGAACATATGGTGAGCCCAAACAATAAAGCCTATAAATCCTATAGATATCATAGCATACACCATTCCTAGATATCCAAATACTGGTTTTCTTGAGAAAGTAGAGATGACCTGACTTACAATTCCAAAAGCTGGTAATATCATGATGTAAACTTCTGGATGACCAAAGAACCAAAATAAGTGTTGGAAGAGAACTGGATCTCCACCACCGGCAGGATTAAAAAATGTTGTACCAAAGTTTCTATCAGTTAGAAGCATTGTAATTGCTCCAGCTAAAACAGGAACAGCTAATAAAAGCAAGAATGCTGTAATCAACATAGCCCATACAAAAAGAGGCATCTTATGAAGAGTCATTCCAGGAGTTCTCATATTGAGTATTGTTGTTATAAAATTAACTGCACCTAGGATTGAAGAAGCACCTGCTAAATGAAGAGCAAAAATTGCCATATCAACAGAGGGTCCTGCGTGTCCTAGTTTATTTGAGAGTGGAGGATAAATTGTCCACCCCGTACCAGCGCCAGTTCCTATTGTTGCTGAAACAACTAATAAAACTAGAGCAGGAACAAGTATCCAAAAACTAAAGTTATTCATTCTTGGAAAAGCCATATCAGGCGCTCCAATCATTAATGGGACAAACCAGTTTCCAAAGCCACCTATTAATGCAGGCATTACAACAAAAAATACCATTAACAAGCCATGAGCAGTAATAATTACATTCCAAACTTGACCATCAGCAACAACATCTAAGCCTGGGGCAGCTAATTCAGCTCTCATTAATAATGAAAAGAAACCTCCAACTAGACCAGCTAATATGGCGAATATTATGTAGAGAGTTCCAATATCTTTATGGTTGGTAGAAAAAAACCATCTTTTTATAAAACCTGGTTTATGATCATGATGGTCGTGACTTGCTGAATCTGCGTAACTCATTTTTCTCCTATTCTATTGTATTCTCTTTAGTGGTTATTTCGTTTGCTAATGCTAACTTACTTTTTTGTTCAATTATCCAATTATTAAAATCTTTTTCATTAAGTGCTTCTATAACAATGGGCATGTACCCATGACCTGTTCCACATAATTCAGAACATTGACCTCTATATATTCCTGGCTCATCTATATTGAACCATGTTTCATTAAGTCTTCCAGGAACCGCATCTTTTTTTACACCTAATGAAGGCATTGCAAAACTATGAAGCACATCACCAGCAGTAACTAATACGTGAATATTTTTATTTGCTGGTAAAACTAGGTGGTTATCTACTGTTAATAATCTTATGTCACCTGGTTCTAATTCTTCATCAGGTGTCATGTAACTCTCAAAAGAAATGTCATCATGTTCTGGGTATTGATATTCCCAGTACCACTGATGGCCTATGACTTTAATTGTCATATCTGTTTCAGGTATTACATCTTGCTGATAAACTAACTTAAATGATGGGATAGCCATAAAAATTAATATTATTACTGGAATCCCGGTCCAGAGTATTTCTATAAATGTGTTATGAGTAGTTTTAGAAGCAACTGGATTTGCTTTTCTTCTAAATCTAAATACAACGTAAAATATTAGAAACAGAACAAATATCGTTATTGCAGTCATCATGATTAATACAAAATTATGAAGGTCATAAACATTTCTCATAACTTCACTTGCAGGTGTTTGAAAACCTAACTGCCAATCAGAAATGCCATTTGCTGAAGAAGCAAAAGTCATAAATGTAGCGGTAATAAAGGATAAAATGCGCATCTTAACTTGTTATTGTATACACTAATAAATAAATTAATCAGTAAATTAACCAGTGATTTAGAGGCAAAATTCTAGGACAGGTTGTCGCTCATTATGATTTATTCAATAACCGATTGAATAGAAA
>CACMPM010000021.1 GCA_902615625.1 uncultured Alphaproteobacteria bacterium | reverse complement strand
AGTGATTGAACCATCTGGGTTAAGATTATGAAATATTCCTTGTTTTACATTTTGTTCATCAATTTTTAAATTAATATTGCTTCCTAAATATAATAATCTACTTTTATATTCAGTCATAATTTTTTCGTGATTATTTAGCAGTTGTTTAAAATTGTTAAAATACTCTTCCATAATTTCATATACAAAATTAAAATTGTTAATTTCTTTATTGTATTTATTAATATTAGTTGTTGGATAATTTTCAATTTTTGGAGAAGATACTATATTAACTCCAAAACCAGTATTTATATATTTATCACTTTTGATACTAAATATTTCAGAAATTATTCCAGAAATTTTTTCTTTATTTATTAAAATATCATTTGGCCATTTAATTTGAGTTTTAACATTACAAATATTTTCAATCACAGAACAGATCATATTAGTAATAAAAGCATTATTTAAAAAATGATTTTCTATTGGCAATATATTTTTAGATAAAATTGAAATATAGACATTATTTTTTGGACTTTCCCAAGTTGTTCCCCGTCTTCCAAATCCTTTTTTTTGTTCATTTGCCATCAAACATATATTTCTATTATAAATAAGTTTTTTAACTTCTGACATTGTAGAATCTACAGATTCAATAAAATGAAAATCAAAATTGTTTTTATCTAATAGATTTTTAATTTTATCTAATGACATTAATCAAATGGTCAAACTTGCAGAAATATTAATCAATAAAGATGGGTAAAATATAAAACAAATAATTAAAAATAAACTTAAGGATAAAATAATTTTTGATTGAAAAGAAATTTGAAAATTAATTATTCCTTCACTTTTAGTTTCATCAAAATACATTATCTTAATAATTCTTAAATAATAAAAAGCAGAAATTACACTAGCCAGGACACCTAGAACTGAAAGTACATATAATTCTTGTTCAATTGCAGCAATGAAAACATAAAACTTTCCAAAAAATCCTATAAATGGGGGGATGCCAGCCATAGATAGCATTATTATTGAAATAGAAAGACTAACGATTGGATTACTTTTACTTAACCCTTTTAAATCGCTTATATTAATTAAATATTCATTTTTAACTTTTAACGAAAGTAAAATAGCAAAAATAGCAACATTCATTATCATGTATGAAAACATATAAATTGATGCTGCTTTAATTCCATCATCATTTGCGGCAACTAAAGCGATTAAGATATAGCCTATATGTCCGATAGAACTATAAGCTAATAATCTTTTAATATTTGACTGTGCTATAGCGGCTATAGCCCCAAGAAACATTGAGGCTATTGATAAAAATAAAATTATTTGACTCCATTCTAAGTAAAAATTTTGAAATGGAACTAAACAAAAACGATAAATTAAAGCTACTGCAGCAATCTTAGGGACAATAGCAAAAAAACCTGTAATTGAGTTTGGGGCTCCTTCATAAACATCGGGAGTCCACATATGGAAAGGTACGGCTGAAACCTTAAAAGCCAAGCCTACCATCACAAATACAAGTCCAAATACTAAACCTAAATTTAAATTATCATATTTTGATAAATAGAAACTTATATCATCAAAATTCATTGAACCAGTAAATCCATAAATTAAGGAGAAACCATACAAAAGTATACCAGACGATAATGCTCCTAAAATAAAGTATTTTACTCCTGATTCAGCTGATGAGATTGAATCTCTTTTTATTGCTGCAGCAACATATAGAGATAAACTTTGTAGTTCTATTGCTAGATACATGGACATAAGATTATTTGAAGCAATCATTAACATCATCCCAAGTGTTGAAAATAAAAATAAAATAGGAATTTCAAAATTTCTTAGCTTAATGCCTAAGAAATAATCTTTAGAAATGATGATACTGGCTATAGATCCTAATAAAGCTAAAATTTTGAAAAAATTTATAAAAGAAGAGTGGCTAAATAAACTTTTATAATTTGCAAAATTTGATTCACTATCATAGTAAACAAGCAAAATGGTCAATAATAAAACGAAAACTGCGAGATTGGAAGTTTGTCTAAATGCATTCTTTTTTAAAAAAAGACCAAAAAGTAAGCAAACAAATGAAGAGCATGCTAAAAAAATTTCAGGTATAAAAAAAATATTGTAAATATTATTTAGCATTGGCTATTTCATAGTTTGTTATAATTAATTCTAGCGATAATCTCATAGGATCTAAAAATAGATTAGGAAATATACCTAGTAATATTACTGAAATTGCTAAAGGAATTAATATGATTTTCTCTCTTGTGTTTATATCTAAAATATCTGCAAGTTTATTATTAGTTATGGTGCCAAAAATAATTCTTTTATAAAGGTATAGCATGTAAACAGCGGATAATATTATTCCAAAAGCCGCGCCAATAACAACGTAACTTGAAAATTTAAATGCGCCAACAATAACTAAAAATTCTCCAATAAAACCACTAGTACCAGGTAATCCAACTGATCCCAGCATAAAAATCATGAATACTGTTGCATAAAGTGGCATTCTTTGAACTAATCCTCCGTAAAATTCAATTTCTCTAGTATGCATTCGATCATAAATAACACCAACACATAAAAATAAAGCTGCTGAGACTAGTCCATGACTAATCATTTGCATCATTGCTCCTTCTAAACCTTGTTGATTAACTAAAAAAATTCCAATTGTTACAATTCCCATATGAGCAACGGATGAATATGCAATTAGTTTTTTTATATCAGTTTGTGCTAGTGCCACTAACGAAGTGTATACTATAGCAACTATACTTAATGTCATAATTAGAGGAATAAAAAACTCTGTTGCTTCTGGAAGCATACCTAAAGAGAAACGGATAAAACCATATCCGCCCATTTTTAAAAGTACTCCGGCTAAAATAACAGATCCAGCCGTTGGAGCTTCAACATGGGCATCGGGCAACCATGTATGAAAAGGCCACATAGGAATTTTAACTGCAAAGGAAGCAAAGAAGGCAAGCCAAAGAAACAACTGAGTATTATAGGAAAAATAATTACCTTGTAAGAACTCAATACTCATTGAACTTGTATTTCTATACATTACAATAATAGCAATCAACATGAGCACTGAACCCAAAAGAGTGTAGAGAAAGAATTTAAAAGAAGCATAGATTCTTCTATTACCTCCCCATATACCTATGATTAGATACATTGGTATTAATACTGCTTCAAAAAAAATATAAAATAAAAGTATATCTATAGAAGCAAACATTCCAATCATTACAGTCTCTAAAAATAAAAAAGAAAGCATGTATTCCTTGATTCTTTTTTTTATATTATTCCAGCTAGCTAAAATACAAAGTGGGGTCAAAAATGTACTTAGTAAAATCATAAAAAGCGAGATACCGTCAACTCCAACATGGTAGAAAAAATTAAAATCATCGAACCATCTAAATTTTTCTTCATATTGATAAGACGGATTGGAATAATCAAATTGTAACCAGAGTATTAAACTTAAAATAAATGTTCCTAATGTTGCTAGTAAAGCAGCCAATTTAATATTAATTGATGTTAATTCATCTTCTTTAATAAAAAGAATAATTAAAGCACCAATTAAAGGTAAAAAAATTATTACTGATACTAATGGCCAGTCAATCATTTAGTAATATAAAAACCATGTTAAAATTATTACTAAGCCTCCAAGCATAGCAAAAGCATAATGAAACAAATACCCTGATTGAAACAAACTTACATATGATGAAGATTTTGAAATAATCCAGGAGACTCCGTTTGGTCCTAAACCATCAATAGTTTTTTCATCTCCTTTTTTCCAGAAAAAGTTTGCCAATTTGAAAAAAGTTAAAACAAATACTTTATGATATAGTTCATCCACATACCATTTATTTTTAGAAAGAGAATATAAAGGATCTAAATTATAGGAAAGATTTTTTGCTCTGTTTAAATTATTTGAATATATCAATACACAGACAAGAATTCCAATTGCAACAGCCGATTTTGATATTAATGATTGTGTAAGAGGAAGATATTTATGAGAGCTTTCTGTTAATAATATTGCATTATCCCAAAATTCTTTTTTGTAATATCCAATAAAATAATCAGCAAAGAATATTCCAGAAAAAATAGAACCAATTGCAAGAATAAATAATGGAACTGTCATTACTAAAGGTGACTCATGGGCTTGATCATATATTTTATTATTTGATCTATTTTCACCATGAAATGTTAGGAATAATAATCTCCATGAATAAAAAGCAGTAAGTAGAGCAGTTAAAATACCTACTAAATATGCAAAGTATGCTATTCCATTTGAAGTATAGAAAGCATTTTCTAAAATACTTTCTTTCGAATAGTAACCAGATAGATATGGGAAACCAATAATTGCAAGAGATCCAATCCACATCATTGTAGCAGTAAAAGGTATTTTTTTGAATAATCCCCCCATTTTTCTCATATCCTGTTCATGATGCATTGCGTGAATTACAGAACCTGCAGAAAGAAATAGAAGAGCTTTAAAAAAGGCATGAGTTGTTAAGTGAAATATTGATGCATTATAAGCGCCTACACCTGCTGCAAAAAACATATATCCTAATTGACTGCATGTTGAATATGCAATGACTCGTTTAATATCATTTTGCGTTAAGGCTATAGAGGCAGCAAAAATAGCTGTGGCTGCACCAATAAAAGTAATGAATAAATTAGTAAATGTCGCAAACTCATAAAGAGGACTCATTCTTGCAACTAAAAATACACCAGCTGTTACCATTGTTGCAGCATGTATTAGTGCAGATACAGGAGTAGGTCCCTCCATAGCATCTGGCAACCAGGTGTGTAAACCTAATTGGGCAGATTTACCCATTGCGCCTATGAATAAAAGAAAACATAAAAAATCTAAAGTTGGAAAACTGAAAGAAAGGAATTGAATTTGATGCTCACTAAATCGATCCACTTGTGAAAAAATACTGTCAAAACTTATCGTGCCAAAAATATAAAATATTCCAGCAATTCCAATTGCGTATCCAAAATCTCCAACTCTGTTTACAACAAATGCTTTTATAGCAGCTTTATTTGCTGAATCTTTATGGTGCCAAAACCCAATTAATAAATATGAGGCTAGTCCA
The DNA here is from genome assembly GCA_902615625.1 of uncultured Alphaproteobacteria bacterium. Classification (GTDB taxonomy): domain Bacteria; phylum Pseudomonadota; class Alphaproteobacteria; order HIMB59; genus CACPNW01. The sequence goes on along the minus strand of CACMPM010000021.1, from coordinate 3,482 downwards.
ACACCTTCCCAACCAAAGAACATTTGCAGCAAGTTATTACTTGATACAAGAACAAGCATAAAAAAAGTAAATAAGCTTAGATAACCCATAAATCTTATTTTTGATGGATCTTCTTCCATATAGCCTATTGAATATAAATGAACACAAGAAGAAACAGTTGTAACCACAATGAACATCACAGAAGTTAAAGTGTCTAATCTAATTGACCAATCAACAATAAAGTTTCCAGAAGTGATCCAGTTAAGAATAAAAATTATTTCAGTTTCCTTATTGTTAATAAACTGAATTAATATTATCCAAGAAAATAAAGTACAAAGAAAAAGGATTGAAGTTGTTGATATTTGATAAACCTTATAGTTAAAATGTTTACCGAGTAAAAAACAAAAGAGAAAACCAAGTAGAGGTAAAAATATAATTGAGGTTGCCATCTACTATCCCTTAAGCTGATTAATTTTATTTACTTCTATTGATCCTAAATTTCTAAAAAATACTACAAGTATGGCGAGTCCAATTGCTGCTTCAGCGGCTGCAACAGTAAGTGTAAGCATTGCAAAGATTTGCCCTGAAATATCATTAATATACGCTGAGAAAGCGATAAAATTAATATTTACCGACAACAAGATGAGTTCTATAGACATTAAAATTATAATTAAATTTTTCTTATTTAAAAATATTCCTAAAACACCTAAGGTAAAAATAATTGCGCCGAGAAAAAGATAGTGTTCAAGAGTAATCATTAATTAAATTCCTTCGCCTATGTTTACTTTTTTCTTTTCTATAGCTGTTGATGCATCAACTGTATTTTGAGAATCTATATTTTGCCTTTTAACACCACCTTTATCTCTTAATGTAAGTGTAATAGAGCCAATCATTGCGACTAATAAAATTATCCCACATATTTGAAATAAATAAAAATATTCAGTGTAGAGTATTTGCCCAATCATTTTTGTATTTTCTACTTCATTAACTATAGGTTGTAGTGGTGTTTGATTGTTATAAATATTAGAAGATCTATCTGTTAAAAAAAGTATTCCAAGTTCAATTACTAGAACTATCCCTAATAATGCTCCAAAAGGTAAATATTGCAAAAAACCTTCTCTCAACCTTACAAAATTTATATCAAGCATCATTACAACAAATAGAAAAAGGACTGCAACAGCTCCAACATATACAACCACAAGGATCATTGCCAAAAATTCAGCACCTAATAAAACAAAGAGTCCTGATGCGTTAACAAAGCTTAAAATTAAGAACAAAACTGAATGAACTGGATTTTTTGCACTTATAACCATTAGAGCAGAAAGAACTGCAACAGATGAAAAAAGATAAAATGTTAATGAATAAAGAACCATTCTATCTATATTTTCTATCGAGATGAATATTTTGAGCAATTTCTTGCTCCCATCTATCTCCATTTTCTAAAAGTTTATCTTTATTATAAATTAATTCTTCTCTTGTTTCAGTAGCAAATTCAAAATTTGGTCCTTCTACTATTGCATCAACTGGGCAAGATTCTTGACATAAACCACAGTAAATACATTTAGTCATATCTATATCATATCTTGTTGTTCTTCTACTTCCATCCTCTCTTGGCTCTGCTTCAATTGTAATTGCCTGAGCAGGACATACTGCTTCACAAAGTTTACATGCGATACATCTCTCTTCCCCACTTGGATATCTTCTCAAAGCATGCTCACCTCTAAAACGTGGGCTTAATGGACCTTTTTCATGAGGATAATTTATTGTAACTTTAGATTTAAATATGTATTTGAAAGTTAAAAAAAGTCCTTGAAATAATTCAAATAGGGTAAAAGATTTAATTAATTTATACATTTTAATTTGGCAGCATGTCAAAATATACTAAAAAACCAGAAGTTGCCACAACCCAAAACAAAGAAAACGGTAGAAAAACTTTCCATCCAAGTCTCATTAACTGATCATATCTATATCTTGGGAAAGTTCCTCTAACCCAAATAAATAAAAATAATATAAATATTACTTTTACAGTAAACCAGATTACTCCAGGAACAACATTTAATGGGTATATATCAAATGGGGGAAGCCATCCGCCTAAAAAAAGAATGACCGTCATAGAAGACATTAAAATCATACTCGCGTATTCACCTAAAAAAAATAATACAAATGAAGCAGATGAATATTCAGTAAAAAATCCTGCAACAAGTGTTGATTCATCTTCAGGGAGATCAAAAGGTAATCTATTTGTTTCAGCTAACGCAGAAATAAAAAAAATAATGAACATAGGTAATAACGGAATTGCAAACCATACAGTCTGCTGAGCTAAAACTATCTTTGATAAATTCAAAGAACCTACACATAATAATACTGTAATTATTACAAATCCAATAGATACTTCATATGAAACCATTTGAGCAGCTGATCTTAATGCTCCTAGAAAAGGATATTGAGAGTTACTAGCCCATCCAGCCATTATTATTCCGTATACTCCAAGAGATGATACTGCAAACAGATACATAATACCTACGTTAATATCAGAGACTACCCATCCTGGAGCAAAAGGTATTACTGCCCAACCTGCTAAACTAAGTACCATTGTTATTATGGGTGCTAAAATAAAAACAATTTTATTTGATCCACTAGGTATAATATTTTCTTTAGTAATAAGTTTTAATGCATCAGCAAAACTTTGTAATATACCAAAAGGCCCTACTATATTTGGACCTCTTCTTAATTGAATTAATGCTAAAACTTTTCTTTCAGCATAAACTAAAAAAGCTACAGATATTAAAACTGGAACAACAACAGCAAGTATTTGGGCAATGATTATTAACCCTGTAATAAATATATCATAAGTCATCTAATTATTATGCTGCCTTATTTAAAATATCTTTAGTACATTTTGCCATTGTTTCAGAAGATCTAGAAATAGAATCATTCATATAAAAATTTTCAATGTTATATTTAATTTTAATATTCTCAATTTTATTATTTTTAGCAAAAGTTATTTCGCTAACAGAATTAACTTCGTTTAAGAGAGCAAAATGACCATAGGTACTTGTAAGCTCATTTCGAAGCTCCCCAAGATTATTAAAATTTAAATTTTTTTCAAATAAGTCACTTAAAACTCTAAAAATTTTCCACTCCTCTTTTGCCTCACCTATTGGATTATGACACTTAGTTGTTTGAATAACTCTACCTTCTATATTCATATAAGTAGAACTTTTCTCGGTATATGCAGGAGTTGGTAAAATTATATCAGCTATAGATGCTGAAACATCTCCATGATGACCAAGATAAACAACAAAAGCATTTTCAAATGTTGTCAAATTTATCTCATCTAACCCCATCAAGAAAACTACAGGCTTTGTTTTATCAATATGTTTTTTTAATTGTTTATTGTAATCATTATCAAATTTTTTATTATAAAATTTCAAATCTAATGCTCCTACTCTAGAAATATCTTGGTTAAGAATATTTAATGGATTTGTATTTTTATTTTTTTG
>CACMPM010000020.1 GCA_902615625.1 uncultured Alphaproteobacteria bacterium | reverse complement strand
AGAAACACAATATACATTGTTTAACCCAAATATTGTTTCATACTCTCAAGAAAAAATTGTTATGGAAGAGGGTTGTTTATCTCTTCCTGAACAATTTGCAGAAATTGAGAGACCTCAAAATATAGTAGTCGAGTACTTAGATGAAAATAACAAACAAATAACAAAAGAAGTGAGTGGAGTAGAATCAAGAATTTTACAACATGAAATTGATCATCTTTCTGGAAAGTTATTTGTAGATTATCTTTCTTCATTAAAAAGGAATATAATGATCAAAAAAGTACAAAAATTTTTAAAAAACAAAAAATAATGAATAATAAAAAAATAATTTTCATGGGTTCACCTAAAATAGCTTCTGATTATCTTGAGGCTTTAATTAAAAGCAATTTCATAATTTCTGCAGTATTTTCACAACCCCCAAAAAAGAAATCTAGAGGAATGAAAATAATTGAATCGGAAGTCCATCAACTTGCAAATAAAAATAACATTGAAGTTTTTTGTCCAAATACGTTTGATAAAGATACTATTGAGACAGTGAAAAAATTAGATCCAGATTTAATTATTGTCATGGCATATGGTAAAATATTGCCAAAAGATATTTTAGATTTACCACCATTTGGTTGTATCAATATCCATGTCTCTTTGTTGCCTAGATGGAGGGGTGCAGCCCCAATAGAGCATTCTCTAATGAATGGCGATAAAGAGACGGGTATATCAATAATACAGCTAATCGAAAAATTAGATGCTGGACCAATTATTAATCAAAAAAAAGTGGATATAGAAGACAGTTGTAATAAAAACGAATTAAGTCAAAAATTAACAGAGGTTGGAATCAAATTATTAGTGGAAACTATTCCCCTTATATTTGATAAAAAAATTACTTATTCAGATCAGGATGATAATGATGCAACATATGCAAATAAAATTTCTTCACTAAACAGAAAAATTAATTTTAATAAATCTGTAAATGAAGTTTTAAATCTCATAAGAGCACATTCGCCTAAACCTGGTGCTTGGTTTACTATACAAAATGAAAGAATTAAAATCATTAAAGCAAGAAAATCAAACTCTAACGGTAATGCATCGACAATTCTTAACAAGACCTTTGATATTGGGTGCAATGACGGAAGTATTGAGCCACTAATTTTACAAAGAGAAGGCAAAAATGCTATTTCTAAAGATGATTTTCTTCGGGGATATAGTTTTAAGGTTAATGAAGTAATAAATGCCTAACTACAAAATAACATTAGAATATGATGGAACTAATTATGTTGGTTGGCAACGTCAAGAAAATGGTCCTTCTGTTCAACAATTGGTTGAAGAGGCAATTGAAAAACTATCAAAACAAAAAATAACACTTTTTGGAGCTGGTCGAACAGATGCAGGCGTTCATGCAAGAGGACAAGTAGCTAATTTTGAATTAGAGCAACATTTTGATACTGATACTATTAGAGATGGCATTAATCATTATCTAAGACCCCAACCAGTATCTGTTTTACATGCTGAAGAAGTGGATAAAGATTTTAATTCTAGATTTTCCGCAAAATTGAGATGGTATGAATATAAGATCTTAAATAGAAGATCACCAATTACGCTAGAGCAAAACAAAGTTTGGTGTGTACACAAAAAAATAGATACTGAAAAAATAATAAAACAATCACAACAATTTATAGGTAAATTTGATTTGTCTGCTTTTAGATCAATAAATTGCCAATCGAAATCACCAATTAAATCTATTAGTTCACTAGATATAAATTTTAATCATGATGAAATAAATTTTTTAATATCAGCTAAATCCTTTTTACATTCTCAGGTTAGAATCATGGTCGGCACTCTAGTCGACATAGGTTTAAATAAAATAGAAAAATCTATTTCAGAAATTATTCAATCCAAAAAAAGAGAATTTGCTGGAGTTACTGCACCACCTGAAGGATTATATTTATTGAAAATAGATTATTAGTAAAAGCCAATTTCTGATAAGCAAATATCTGCTTGAAAATCTTTAAATCCAGCAACCAGCCCTAATGTTTTTATATTCTGACCAACTAATTTTTTAGGTTGATAAGCATTTGATTTTTTAAATTCACTGAACGGTGCTTTTATTACTGTCCACTCAGAATTAGTTTTAAAACTATATTTATAATATTGCCATGGAGCCATCGTTAGAGCGGTTCTTACGTGAATTGAATACTCTTCATTATTACCAAATACTTTAAAATAAACACCTTCAAACTCCTCTGTTGATATTGAAGGTCTTAATTGATTTCTTATTTGTATAAAGCCGCCATTATTTTCAGTCGTTACATCTCCTGTCATATGATAACAATTAACATCATTAACTTTTGATATGATCGCTTTACCCTGTGATAATCCACCCATTACGCCATCAGTAAAAAAGGCCCAATTTTGACCTTGAGAAGAAATTCCTGGTGTTTCTAAGTTATCAAGTATCATTTTATTCTGAGATTGAAGATTGAATGAAAAAAATAAAATAAAAACAAAAATTATTAAACTTTTCAATTTTTACGATTTTCTGCTAATTTTTTTTTGATAAGAGATAAACCCGTTTCAACTTTTGATTTATATGATTCTTCAAATGCCTTTAACTGCCAATCTGAAAATCTAGATTTTAGTTCAGATAAATTATTTTGTTTCCATTCATTAGAAGTATTTTCATCTTTCCAAATATCTTTTTCTTCATTGGTTCTTCCACAACCGTAGCAATACCCTGAGATTGGGTCAGTTTTACATACGCTAATGCAAGGCGAAGTTACTTTGTTCTGTTCCATGATAATATACATATATTTTTTTTTAGTTTATTCCATTAAAACGATGTAAAACTTGAAAATTATGACTGATTTTAGCTATTTAAATGTTGATAATGCTTATAAATTAATCAACCAAAAGGTAACAAAAACTCCTTTGGTAACTAATGATTACATAAATAATCTTTTAGAAGCTGAAATTTATTTTAAACTTGAGAATTTACAAAATACTGGATCATTTAAACTACGTGGAGCTACACATAAAATTACAAAATTAATAGAAACTGTAAAAGACTCAGGTGTAGTAGCATATTCATCAGGTAATCATGCACAAGCTGTTGCCTATGCTTCTATGATTAATACCATTAGTGCAAAAATAATAATGCCTAAAACTGCACCTCAAATAAAAATCGAAAATACAAAAAAATATGGAGCAGAGGTAATATTATATGACACTTACTTTCAAAGTAGAGAAGAGATAGGAAATGAAATTCAAAAGAAGGATAATAGAGCTCTAATTAAACCCTATGATGATGAAGATATAATTGCTGGTCAAGGAACTGCAGCTATTGAAATTGTAAATGATTTGAAAGAGCAATCAATTGAACCTGATCTGTATTTATGTTGTTGTGGAGGTGGTGGTCTTATTGCAGGAACATCAACTTACCTAAAACATATTTATCCAAATATAAGATCATACTCTGTGGAGCCTGATGAATTTGATGACACAAAAAGATCTTTAGAAGCTGGTAAACTTATAGAAAATAAAAAAAATGCTAAATCTTTTTGTGATGCACTATTAGCACCACAACCGGGTAATATAACTTTTCAAATTAATTCAAATAATCTTGAAGGAGGATTAAGTGTTTCTGATGAAGAAGTAACAAAAACTATAATTTTGCTAGCTGAACAACTTAAAATAGTTGTGGAGCCAGGAGGAGCAGTTGCAGCTGCAGCAGTATTAAATAATAAAATTGATGTTAAAAATAAAAAAATTATAGTTATGATTTCTGGTGGTAATATCGATCTAAGTTTATTTAATAAGTTATAATGAATCAATCAAATTTAAAAAAATTACAAAATCTATTAAAAGAAAAAGATATCGATATTTTTGTCATTAATAGAAGTGATGAATATTTAAATGAGTATATTTCCCCAAATGCAGAAAGATTAAATTTTATAACAAATTTTTCTGGTTCAGCAGGAAGAGCAATTATAATGCCAACAGATGCCTTCTTGTATGTTGATGGACGATATACTTTTCAAGCGAATACTCAAATTAATGCAAAAGAAATTCAGGCAAAACATTTAAATAACTTTTGGACAGATTTAGAAAAAATTTTATTAGAAGAAGAATATAAAATTGCATTAGATCCAACTCTTCATTCAATTATAGAAATTGAAAAAGTGGAAAAAATGTTAGAGAATTCAACATCTCAACTCCAACTAATAGATAAAAATTTTGTTGATTTAATATGGGAAAATCAACCAAAAACTCAGTATACAGATATATTTGATCACCCAACAAGTTTTGCTGGTCAGGGCAGACGTGAAAAATTAGATATTTTAAAAAAATTTTTAGATCAAAATGAAATTGATCATTACTTTATTTCTGGGCTTGATAATATTGCTTGGCTATTAAATTTAAGAGCAGATGATATTAAATATACACCGCTGCTTTATTCTTACCTTCTAATTTCAAAGAATAATAAACACTCTTTGTATGTTAATGAGTCTTCAATGCCAGAAATTCTAAAAAAAGAAATCCAAACACTAATAAATATTAATAATATTGAAAATATCGGATCAATTTTTAATAACATTAATTCATCCGAATCAATTGGTTTAGATTTTAATTCTACCACTTTTTATTTTTTAGATCTTTTAAGAAAACAAAAAATAAATACTAAAAATTTAGCAAATCCATGTATTTTGTTAAAAGCTATCAAAAATGAAACTGAACTAGATGGGGCAAAAAAAGCACATATAAGAGATGGTGTTAGTATTACCAAATATATTTATTGGTTAAAAAATATCATGGATCCTAAATCAAATGATGAAATAAGTGTTGCATATCATTTAGAAAATCTGCGAAGAAAAAATGAATTTTTTCATTCTCTATCTTTTGATACAATATCAGCAATTGATCAAAATGCAGCCCTTCCTCATTACCGCGTTACTGAAGAAGGAAAATCATCTTTCTCAGATAATAATATTTACCTTGTTGACTCAGGAGGGCAATATTTTGATGGAACAACCGATATAACAAGAACAATAATTTTAGGTAAAGCAACAACAGAACAAAAAGATAGATTTACGAGAGTTCTTAAAGGTCATATTGCATTATCAAATCATGTTTTTGAAAAGGGAACAAAAGGAACTGATATTGATTATCTAGCAAGAAAAAGTCTACAAGAAATTAATTTAGATTATGATCACGGTACTGGTCATGGTATCGGAAGTTTTTTGAGTGTTCATGAAGCTCCACAACGTATTGCAAAAAAATCAATGTTTGATAGTGTTGAGTTGCTTCCAGGAATGATTTTATCGAATGAACCTGGATACTATAAAGAAAATGAATATGGCATAAGAACAGAAAATTTAGTCGTTATAAAAGAGAATAATAATAAAAAATTATATTTTGAAAACATTTCTTGGTGTCCAATAGATTTGGATCTCATTGAAAGTAGTATGCTAGATCAAATTGAAAGACATTGGTTAAATACATATCATAAAAAGGTTTATGATACACTGGAGACGTTCCTTGAAAATAAAGAGAAAGATTGGCTTAAAGAGGTAACTTCTGAAGTTTAACTAAAGCCGCCAATTATGCGGCTTTCTTATTAATATCAAATTCAGTTTTTAGGAGGTGCTTATCTAATTCAATTTTCCACTCTTTTCCATATTCAGTTTTGAAATATTTAACTAAATCCTCATCATAATTGTAGTTTTTATCGCTTAAATCCTCGTAAACTTTATTAAAAAAGTTAAAAACATTAATCATTATTATTCCTTTCAATAATAAAATAGTAATTATTCTATGCAATCAAAGTATAAAAATATGAATTTTAATATGCAAAAAATGCATATATAAATATATGAAAAATTTAAATGTAGTTAAATTATTTAATAATGGTTAAAATTAATTGTTCCTGATTGACTTTGTACATTAATACTTCAAAATATTATAACTTTCAATGATAATTATTTTAACACAATGTTTTCCATCTAGAGTAGGGGGAATTGAAACATTGATGTATGACATAGCATTAAATTTAAGTCTCAAACACACTGTAAAAGTCTTAGCTGACCAACAAGACAGTGCTAAAGATTTAGAATTTGATAAAAACAATAAAAATTTTTCAATATTAAGATTTAAAGGTTTAAAATTCTTAAGAAAAAGAAATAAATTTAATCAACTAAAAAATATTTGTTCTTCAAATAATATTGAAGCAGTCATCACTGATAGCTGGAAAAGTCTTGAGTTACCAATTAATTTTTTAAAAGAGAAAAAAATTCCAATCATTAGTCTTGTTCATGGAAATGAAATAATAATCAAAAACGATAATCATCATAAACGAATAAAGAAAGTTTTAGAATTAGCAAACGCATTAGTGGTTAATTCATCATATACTAAAAACTTACTTTCAAAAATAAGTGAAAACTTTAAAAAAATTGAGGTTATCTATCCAGGTGTAAAATCTACTAAGAATATTATAGAACAAGCAATAGATTTAGATGATAGTTATCCAACGTTGCTTACTCTTGCCAGACTAGAAAAAAGAAAAGGACATTCGTATATTCTTAAATCTATTTTTAATTTAAAAAAAATTTATCCAGATATTCAATATATAATTGCTGGTGAAGGTGATCAGTTAGAGAAAATAAAGAAAGAAATAAAAAATTATAATCTAGAACCAAATGTAAAGTTAGTTGGAACAATAAATGAAAATCAAAAAAAATTCATTTTTTCTAAGACTGATATTATGATCATGCCGACAATAGATGAAACTCATGCAAATTCTATTGAAGGTTTTGGAATCGCATATATTGAAGCAGCACAATATGGAATTCCTTCAATTGCCTCAAATGTTGGAGGCACTCCTGAAGCTGTATTGCATAATAAAACAGGTTTAATTATTAATAATTTTAATGAATTAGATGAATCAATTATGAATTTAGTTGAGAACAAACAAAATAGAATTGAATTAGGTCAAAATGCAAAAAATAGAGCAGAAAATGAATTAATCTGGGAAAAACAAGTAGTAAAATACAATAAGTTAATAGATGACATTCAATGACTATTTTATTTCATAACACCACTTTTGATAAAATTGATGTTTGGAAAAAAACAATAAAAAAATATTTTAAAAATGAAAAAATAATTTCTATCAAAGATTATAAAAATTTTAATGATGTAAACTGTGCAATTATTTGGAATCTACCAGATAATATTCTTTCAAGACTAAAAAATCTCCAAGTTATTTTCTCTATGGGAGCTGGAGTAGATCACATTCTAAAACTTAAAAATTATAATAAAAAAATTCCCATAATCAGAATAAAAGATGAAGAAATGGGGGAGAGAATTGCCAATTATTCTCTAGCTCAAATACTAAATTATCAATTAAATTTTAAAATTTTTCAAAATTCTCAAATCAAGCAATACTGGTCTGGAGAAAGGACACCAATTGATAATAAAAATTTAACAGTAGGTATTTTAGGTCTAGGCTTTCTTGGTAATCATATTGCAAAATTACTAAATAAATTAAATTATAATGTTATTGCATATAAAAAAAATCGAGTAAAAGTAAAAAATGTAAAAATATATACGGGTAAAAATATTATAAGTTTTATCAAAAGTTCTGATGTTATCATTTCTATTCTACCATCAACAACTCAAACAAATAATATAATAGATAAAAAGTTTTTAAAGAATATGAAAAAAAATTCTTGTTTAATAAATATAGGCAGAGGAAATGCAATTGAAGAGAAAGATCTTCTAAATCATTTAAAGAAAAACAAAAATTTTTATGCTTATTTGGATGTCTTTAAAAATGAACCTTTAAAATCAAGTAGTCAATTTTGGAGATTGCCTAATGTAACAATTACTCCACATGTGGCAGGTGTAACAGCTATAGAGCCATCTGTTAAATATATGTACTCCAAATATAAAAAACTAAGAAAAAAGAAAAAAGTAAAATCAGATGTTAATCCATCTGACGGATATTAAGTGACATCAAAATAATTTTGTAAAATTCTAAAATAAATACTTTCCAATTTAATAATATCTTCAACAAAAACAAATTCATCTACTTTATGAAGAGTTTGATTTCTAAGACCTAACTCTACTACTTCACAATAGTTCTTTATATATCTTGCATCAGAAGTACCACCATCGGTAGCTTGCTCAGGCGGGCTATTTCTTCCTGTGACATCAGAAATTGATTTTGAAATAATATTATATAAATCACCGGCTTTATTCAAAAATGACTCAGCTGTTGCATCATATGTATAAGTGCAACTAGCGTTTTCCAGTTTAGAGAAAATCTTTTCTATTTTATTATCGATCCATTTTATAAGTGAGTCAGATGAGTGCATATCATTAAATCTAATATTAACTGTTGCTTTAGCTAATTCTGGAATTACGTTTTGAACAGGATTGCCAATATCAATAGTAGCGATTTGAACTGATGTTGGTAAAAAATTTTCATTACCTTCATCTAGCGGCTCTTCTAATATACTATTTAATAAATTCACTAAGTGATGTGAAGAATTTTCAGCTAAATGAGAATTTGCCGTATGTCCTTGAATACCTTTTACCTGAAAAAAGAAACTAACTGATCCTCTTCTTCCAATTTTTACTTTATCGCCAACCTCATTTTTAGAAGTTGGTTCACCAACAAGACAATGATCAAATTTATAATTTTGTTTACTTGCCCATTCTAGAATTCTTGGTGTGCCGTTTACAGAATCTCTTTCTTCATCTCCTGTAATAATAAATGAAATCTTACCTGGAATATTTTTATATTTATCTACAAATCTTTTAGCGGCACTAATGAAACAAGCAACACTACTTTTCATATCTTCACTACCTCTTCCATAAAGTTTACCTTCATCTATTTTTGCTGAAAAAGGAGGGTATTTCCAAGAATTCTCATTTCCTACTGGAACTACATCTGTGTGACCAGCATAAGCAAAATGCTTTCCTTCATTTCCTATCGTTGCAAATAAATTTTTAACCTCATAAGAATTGTTTCCAGAGAAAGTTAATTGATGACAGTCACATCCTATAGCATTTAGATGATTTTCAACGACTGTTAAAGCTCCCTCATCTTTTGGAGTTACACTTGCACATTTAACTAAGGATTGTGTAAGAGTAACTGGATCAAAATTAATTTCTGACATTAATCTCTTAAAAGATCATTGATTGATGTTTTGCTTCTAGTTTTTTCATCAACTCTTTTAACAATAACAGCACAGTATAAAGAAGGATTAATATCCCCTTCTTTTTTTCCTGGTAATGTACCTGGTACCACAACTGAATACGCTGGAACTTTTCCCATATGAATTTCTCCAGTTGATCGATCGACTATTTTTGTAGATGCTCCAATAAACACACCCATTGATAAAACCGCGCCTTCACCAACAATAACACCTTCAGCCACTTCACTTCTTGCTCCAATAAAACAATTGTCTTCAATAATCACAGGATTTGCTTGAAGAGGTTCAAGTACACCACCAATCCCAGCGCCTCCAGAAATATGACAGTTTTTACCTATTTGCGCACATGAGCCAACTGTTGCCCAAGTATCAATCATTGTTCCTTCATCAACATATGCGCCAAGATTTACAAAAGAAGGCATTAAAACAACACCTTTAGCAATAAATGCAGATTTTCTTACAACAGCGTCTGGTACATATCGAAATCCTGCTTTTAGATGGTCATCTTTAGTCCAATTTGCAGTTTTACTTTCTACTTTGTCAAACCAAGTGGCTTGCGATGCTTTAATTATTTCATTATCATTTAATCTGAAACTTAAAAGAATTGCCTTTTTAATCCATTGATTAACTTGCCATTCATTATCAATTTTTTCACAAACCCTTAAGTTTCCACTATCAAGTTTGTTTAAAGTTTCATCTACTGCATTTCTAATATCACCTGCAGTATTGACATTAATATTATCTCTGTCCTCAAAGGCATCATTTATAATTTTTTCGAGATTACTCATATTTTACCCTCATTTACATCTTTTAAAAATAAACTCAAATCTCTTGTTTGAAAATCTAAATATTCTTTAGATGCTTCAATATCATCGGAAAAATTCTCATAACCAGCATCAACCCAGACAGGTGTAAAACCAACTTTTTTTGCTGGAACTAAATTTTTTGCGATATCATCAAACATTGCTGATTTGTTTGGTTCAATATTAAATAAGTCGATAATTTTTTCATAGGGAGAAATTTCTGGCTTAGGAATATAATCAGCCATTTTAATATCATATATTTCATCAAAAAAATTTGTTAGATTTATTTTATCTAATACATCTAAGACATGTTGCTTATTTGCATTTGTATAAATAATTTTTCTTCCCTCAAGTTTATATAATTCATCATTAAGATTTTGATTTGGACCAACAATTGAATAATCTAACTTATGAACTTCTTCTAAAAAATAATCAGGATCTACGCCATGATTATCCATCATACCTCTTAGAGTTGTGCCATGTTGCTTGTAATATTTTGCTTGTAGTTTTTTTGCTTCAGCTAATTCTATATTTAAATTTTTAGCTACAAATTCACCCATTAACTTATGTACTTGCTGAAAAATTCCACTGTCTGCTGAGTAAAGTGTGTTGTCTAGATCAAATATCCAGGTATTGATGTTATCTTTAAAGCTCATTCAATTACTTGTTATTTGTGTACCAATTCCATGTTCAGTGAATAACTCTAATATTACTGAATGAGGAATTCTTCCATCTAAAATAGTAGATTTCTTAACGCCTTTTTTCATTGCATCAATACATGTCTTAATTTTTGGCTTCATACCTCCAGAAATATATTCTTTATTAGCAATACTTCTAGCTTCTTCTAAAGTTATTGATGAGATTAATTTTTCATCTTTGTCTAAAATTCCAGGTACATCGGTTAGTAATAATAATTTACTTGCCTGTAACTCACCTGCTATAAAACCCGCAACAGTGTCAGCATTAATATTATATGTAAAATTATTTTCATCCTTACCTAAGGGAGATATGACAGGTATTTGACCATTTTTTATAAAGCTAGTTAGCATATCTTTATTTAATTTTTTTGGTTGTCCAACAAAACCAATATCAACTATTTTTTCAATATTTGAATCACTATCTTTAATTTCCACGTTCAATTTAGTTGCAGTGACTAAGTTATCATTACCAGATACTCCTATCGCTTTTCCTCCAGAGGCACTTATAGATTCTACTATTTCTGAATTGATATCCTTAGATAATACTTCTTCAACCACCTTAATTGTTTCTTTATCAGTAACTCTTAATCCTTCAACAAATTGTGTTGATATATTTTTTGATTTAAGTCTCTCGCCAATTTGAGGCCCTCCACCATGAATAATAATTGGTGACACACCTACTTCTTTTAACAATCCAATATCTCTTGAAAAACTCTCAGACAGTTTTTTATCTCCCATTGCATGTCCACCGTATTTTATTACAATGGTATCACCACTATGTTCTCGAATGTATGGAAGAGCTTCAACTAAGGTTGAGGCTTTATGTATAAAATAAGCCTGATCACTCTCTGATAAAAAATCAAATTTCATATTTATTGTGATAACCCGTATATAGATCTTTGAATCTCTGTAATACCATTATTTTTTTTGGTCTCAGATTGATATATTTTTGTAAATGATTTTTCATAATTTTGCATTAAACTTAAAATTGATTTTTTTTGATATTCTAAATAGTTATTAGATATTTTATCTATTTTAGTTAAAATTATTGAAAATTTTCTTGAACAATCACTCAATAAATCCAACATATCAATATCAGAATTTTTGATACCAACTTTTGAGTCAATGAGTAAAAAAACATGATCAAGTGTATCTCTATTTTCTATATATTCTTCAATCAAGGTCATTAAATTTTCTCGTGCAACTTTTGATACTTTGGCAAAACCATAACCAGGTAAATCAATCATATTTATTTTTTCACTAATTAAAAAAACATTTATAGCCTGCGTTCTTCCTGGAGTTTTACTAGTTTTTGCTAATTTTTTTGTTTTAGTTAACGAATTTATTAAACTAGATTTTCCAACATTAGATCTACCTATAAAACAACATTCTTTTTTTATATCTGAATAAGGAATATCTTTAAATGACTGAAAGGAACCTAAAAACTTATTATTATTAAAAAAGTTATTTAAATTTTTATTTAAGCTAGCCATTTTTGGCTAAAATTCTTCTTTGAATATACCATTGCTGTGCAATTGATAAAATATTGTTCACTGACCAATATAAAACTAAACCAGCTGCAAAACCAGCTAGTACAAAAGTAAATACAAATGGAAGTAATGCAAAAATTCTAGCCTGTGTTGGATCAGCGGGAGCAGGATTTAGTTTTTGTTGTAACCACATAGTGAACCCCATAATGATAGGAAGAATACCAATATCAATTATTGAAAGTATAGGTGGCACATCCCAAGGAACTAATCCAAATATTGTCATTAAGCCTAATGGGTCTGGCGCAGATAGATCATGAATCCATCCATAAAAAGGAGCATGATACATCTCTATCGTAACAAACAACACTTTATACAAAGAGAAGAAAATTGGTATTTGTACTAAAATTGGTAGACAACCCGCAACAGGATTAGCTCCCTCTCTTTTATACAAGGCCATTAGTTCTTGCTGCATTTTTTGTCTGTCATTTGGATATGTTTCTTTTAATCTTTGCATATCAGGCTGAAGTTTTTTCATCTTTGCCATAGATTTAAAAGATGCTTGTGCCAGTGGGAATAAAATTAAACGCATTAAAATGGTAAAGGCAATTATTGCTAGACCAAAATTACCTGCATAACCAAAAAACCAATTAATGGCATATGAAACAGGTTTAGTTAAAAAACTAAACCAGCCCCAGTCAATTGCATCAGTAAATCTTGGTATAGAGAGATTTTCATCATAAGCACTTAAGACATTTAATTTTTTTGCACCCACAAATAATTTTCCACCGTAAGATATATTTTCACCCGAGTTAATTTTATATATCTGACCAACATAACCTGCCCTATAGCTATCACGTCCATTATTTCCGTATCTATAATTGACGTTAATGGATTGGTCAGCATCAGGAATTAAAGCAGACATCCAATATTTGTCTGTAAAACCTAACCAACCTCCTTGTGTTTTATTATCGCAAAACTCTTTTTTTGTTTGCATTGATGAATTACAATCATCGGCAATATCATCATAATTTTTTTCCAATAATTCGTCGTTTATTAGACTAATTAAACCCTCGTGAAGTATAAAAAAATTAATTGTATCTGGTGTGTTTATTCTTTTGATTAATCTGTATGGAAAAACTTCAATATCTTCACCACTGTTATTTTCTATTTCCTGTGTAATTGTAAACATATACTCATCATCAACTTGATAGTTGATTTTGAAAGTTATATTTTTATTATTCGTCCAACTAAGTGTAACAGGGCTTGAGGGGCTTAGAGTGGTAGAGTTAGTTTTCCAATTTGTTTCTAAATTAGGTAATTCAATGTTAGAATTTTTTAGCTCTTTCCAACCTGTTTCAATATAATATGGATTAGCAGTCCCATCCGGTAACAAAAGCTGTATATTATTCGAATCAGGTTCTAAGCTAGTTTTATATTTTGATAATATGAGATCATCTAAAATTGCTCCTTTTAAATTTATAGAACCTTTAATAGATGCATTTTCAAAAATAACTCTGTCGGTTTGAATTAAAGCTTCATCTCTACTTTGTATTTCTGAAACAACTTGGCTGCTTTGTCCGTCAATGGATGTTGCAGGCTCTAATACTTCATCTTCTTCAAAGGATGTTGTTTGAATTGGTTGAGTTGGAAATAATAATTGAAAAAAAATAATTATCGCAATTGAAATACCAATAGCCAAATATAAATTTCTTTGCTCGTTCATTTATTTAACTCAGATTTTTTTGGTACTGGATCAAATCCGTGGGAACCCCAGGGATGACATTTTGAAACTCTTTTCACCGATAAAATTGATCCTTTAAATAACCCATGTTCCTTTAATGCTTTAATAGAATACTCAGAGCAGGTTGGTAAATACCGACAATTCTGCCCAAGTATTGGGGAAATCAATAACTGGTATAATCTAATTATTATGATTAAAGGTAATGAAATATATTTACTAACCATTTATCTTTCCCTTAAGTTCTAATAAAAGTTTATCAAATTTCTCTTCGAGCAATGACGTTTTAGCTATTAACACATAATATGAATTAATTTTACCATTAATAATAATTTTTCTAGCTAATTCTCTCATTATTCTCTTTGCTCTATTTCTTTTTACTGCGTTGCCAATTTTTTTGGAAGCTGTGTATCCTACACCTATAGAATTTTCTAGATCTTGATTGTGTAAAATTTGGATATTCATATTTTTACCTTTTATAAATTCTCCCTGGTTTCGTATCATAACGAAAGTCGATCTTTTCTTAATTGTAAATAATGTTTGGGCCATTTGGCCTTTTTAAGCGCTTAATTGAGCTCTTCCTTTTGCACGTCTTCTATTAATGATTTGACGACCTGCTTTAGTTGCCATTCTAGCCCTAAAACCGTGTCTTCTTTTTCTAATTACTCTACTAGGTTGGTAAGTGCGTTTCATAATAAATCTCTGGGCCTAATACGAATTCATTATATATAAGTCAAATATTTACTTATGTAATCGATGAAAATTTTCAAAAA
>CACMPM010000019.1 GCA_902615625.1 uncultured Alphaproteobacteria bacterium | reverse complement strand
TACTAAGTGATGGGATTAAAAGTTTTAATAACAATTGCTTAAAAGGATTAAAAGCAGACAAAAAGGTTATTAATAATCATTTAAACAATTCTTTAATGCTAGTTACAGCCTTAAACAATAGTATTGGATATGATAATGCAGCAAAAATCGCAAAAAAGGCCTTTACGGAGAATTTGACTCTTAAAAAAGCAGCATTGAAACTAAAATTAATATCTGAAAAAGATTTTGATAAAATAGTTGATCCAAAAAAAATGATTTAACTAAATATATTCGTAATTATTTTTATCAGCAAACAAAGATCTTAATAACAAGTTATTCAAGTGATGACCTGATTTATTACCTAAAAAATAACCTTGAATTGGAGCTCCTGCTAAATATAAATCTCCGATAGAATCAAGAATTTTATGTCTTACAAACTCGTCCTTAAAACGTAAACCATCTGAATTAAGTATTTTACTTTCTCCAACTACAACGGCATTATCCAAAGAACCTCCAAGTGCTAAGCCATTTGATCTTAACTTATCAACATCTCTTTCAAATCCAAAAGTACGCGCTGATGCGATATCAGTTTTGTAATTTCCATTTACTAACTGTAAATGGCAGCTTTGTTTACTAATTAGTTTACTAGGAAAATCAATTTCAAAATCTATAGAAAACTGATTGTTTGGTTTTAATTCGACTGATGAATCATTATTTTTTACTTTAATATTTTTTTTAACTTTTAAAATTTTTCTCTTTTTATCTAAACTTTGAGTAGTAGTTTGATCAATAAGATCAACGAAATTTATTGAACTTCCATCCATAATAGGTACTTCTGGTCCATCAATTTCAATTTTAATATTATCTATATGTAATCCAGATAATGCACTCATTAAATGCTCAATGGTTGAGACGCTCGCACCACTTTGATTACTTATAGTTGTACTTAATTTTGTATTAGTTACATTTGACCATAAAGCCTCAATGATATTATTATTAGTGAGATCTTTTCTTATAAACTTAATTCCATAATCTACTTTGGCAGGATATAATTTCATGGATACATTTACTCCAGAATGCAATCCTATTCCACTTATGGAAACTGGTTCAGCTATTGTTTTTTGATTATTATAACTATTTAATATATCTATCATATTAATAAAAAGTGCTGATTTCAGCACTTTTTTTAATATATATATTTGGCGATCTTAACAACTAACCTAATATTTCAAAATATTGCAAATAATTCTCCAAATACTAGTTAGCTTGTCTTCTTAGGAAAGTGGGTATATCTAGAAGTTCTTCCTCTGTTTCCTGATTGAAATCGTCATCAATTTCAGAAGATTCGGTCTCCTCAGCACTAAACTCCTCTTTCTCATCAATGCTTAAATTATTATCTTCAGAGTTTTTATCTTCTGAGTCATTTTCTTCAATTTTTTCTTCTGAAGATGCAAAAACAGGCTCCATTTTTTCAAGAACCTCATTTTCTGAAGCACTATCTTCGGATTTATTATCAGTCGAAAGAGTATCAAATAAGCTCAATCTTCTTACACTTGTTTCATTTGGTGTTTCAATACTTGATGATGAGTTTGAAACTTCCTCAAAGATATTGTCAGTTTCAGTCTGATCTGAAGATTCTGGAACTCCATTTTGCGCAAATATTTTTTTATCAATATGATCTTCTAAACTTGCAGTCTCTATTTGTTCAATATTTGTTTGCTCCTCTACATCAATATTTTCAGAATTTTGATTATTCAAAATTTCTTCATTTGAAATCCCATAAATTTCTTTATCTAAGATATTTCCATCTTCTAGAGAATGTTCCTGCAATGCCGTACTTTCAGTTAATGAAAGGGATTTTTTTATATCTTTTTTATAAATATCATTATTTATATTTATTGGAGCAAAATTTTCTAATGGTTTAGCTGATATATTGTTATTTGCATCAATACCTGTAGCTACAATACTAACTCTTACAACACCTTCAAGTCTATCATCACATGTTGTTCCGTATATAATGTTAGCTTCTTCATCAATTTCTTGTTTAATTCTATTTGCAGCCTCATCAACTTCATATAATGTAATGTCTTTGCCACCAGTAATATTTATTATTAGACCTTTTGCACCTTTAAGAGAAACATCATCAATTAATGGGTTTGCAATAGCAGCTTCAGCAGCTGCAATTGCTCTACCTTCACCTTGTGCTTCACCAGTACCCATCATAGCTTTACCCATTTCAGACATAACAGTTTTGATATCTGAGAAATCTAAATTTATCATTCCAGGCTGAACCATAAGATCAGTTACACCTCTGACACCTGCATAAAGGACATCATCTGCCATCTTAAAAGCATCAGAGAAAGTAGTTTTTTCATTCGCAATCCTAAATAAATTTTGATTTGGTATTGTTAGCAATGTATCAACATACTGTTGTAGTTCTTCAATTCCTTTCTCAGCTAACTTCATCCTTTGAGAGCCCTCAAAATGAAAAGGTTTAGTAACTACACCAACAGTAAGTATTCCTTTTTCTCTTGCTAATTTAGCAATAACAGGAGCAGCTCCTGTCCCAGTACCACCTCCCATTCCAGCTGCTATAAAAAGCATATGACTGCCTTCAAATTTTTCACTTAGATCTTGAATTGCTTCTTCTGCTGCTTGTCTACCAATATCAGGCCTCATTCCCGCACCCAAACCTTTGGTGCTGTTTAATCCTAATTGAATTTTATTTGGACAACTTGAAATTTGTAAAGCTTGTGCGTCTGTATTTGCTATTAAAAAGTCTACGCCTTCTAAATTAGCATTAATCATGTTGTTAACTGCATTTCCACCAGATCCACCTACTCCTAAAACTGTAATTTTAGGATGTAAGTTTTGATCTACATCTTGTATTGAAATATTGATAGTCATTGTAATCTCCGCCGTTTTATTTAGTTTTTTAACGAATTATGATCGAAATCGTCAATATAATTTACTACATATAGTATTATCTAAATATATTGATCAAGCCAAGTAAAAAATCTAGACATTCCTCGTTTTTTTGAGGTTTTTGAATGTTTTGCAAGAAAATCAATTTTAAATAAGTCTCGTTCATACAATATTGATCCGATAATGTCGCAAAAATTTGGTTTTTTAAAATTATTTTCCAAATTTAATTGATCTAATGGGCTTGATACTCTTACTCCACTTGCAAAAATTGTTTCTACATATTTTGTAATATTATCCATCATTGCACCACCACCAGTTAAGACAACATTATTTAATTTTTTACTTCTTAAATTATTGTCTCTAATTTTTTGCCATATCATTTCTAAAGTCTCTTCAATACGAGGTCTAATAATTGCATTTAAGCTTGATCTTGTTATTTGTTTAAATGTATTTTTATCACCTGCAATAATTGGAATTTCTATTATTTCATGATCATCACTTGGCGATGAAACTAAAGAGCCATATAAAGTTTTCAATCTTTCAGCACTGGAAATGGTAGTTGATAAACCTCTAGCAATATCTAAAGTAATGTTGTTACTGCCAACACCTATTGCGTCTCCAAACACAAATTTATTATTTTCAAAAACAGATATAGAAGATGTAGAATGACCTAAATCAATACAAATAGTACCCAGCTCTTTTTCATCTTTTGTTAATGATGATAAAGAGGACGATAAAGGAGAAGGGATATAATTATCAATATTAAGTTTCAATTTTTTGATAACACTGGAAATATTATCAGTATATTTTTTTTGTATATTTATTTTATAAAAGTTAATTTTTATATTATCTGAGTAATTTCCTATTGGAGCATTAAAATACAGATTATTATCGATATCGTATGAAGTTATATTATTAAATATTTCGAATTGTTGATGATGATTATTAAAATATTCTGATTGATTAATAATTTTTTTCAGATGTAATTCTGAAATTTTCTCATTTTTTAATTCTATTGCCGAGTTGTAGTAATGAGAATTAGAATTCAATAAAGATAGATTAAGATTAATAGAATTTAATTTAGTTTGAGATTGTTTTTCAGCATCTTTAACCAAAGATTTAATTTGATCATGTAAATTTTCAAAATTTAAAATAACATTTTTTTTAATATTATTATTAGGAACACTACCAATGGATAGAATATTAATATTGTCTGTATTCTTATAATCAGCAATGACAAATGATATTTTTGAATTACCAATATCTAAACCAGCTTTAATCATTTATATTAATTAAGATTGTCTTTTTTAAATTTCTTAAATCATATGTTTTTATATTATTAATATCTGTTTCGCTAAGTTTATTTTGTATCATAATAAAATTCTGAATAGAGGTATTTGGATCTTCTTCTGAAAGCATTATTTTAACATCACCGTATAAATTTATATCCCATCTTCTTTTATTAAGGAATTCCAAACTCTCTATTTGATATTTTTTTTCAAAATCATTGTTTTTTAAAATATTAATTAATGAATTAGCTTTTAAGTTTGAAGAATTACCCTTAAAGATTAATAATGACTGATTAGTGAAATCTTTAATATAAATTTGATCTATAATTTTTCCATTTTCATCAAAAACAAAGTATTTCTCGTTAAAAAAATAAATTCCTATTGGCTTATATTCTTCAATCCTAATAAATAGTGTATCTTTGTAATTTGTATTTAAATATATTTCTTTGACCCAACTGTTTTCATTTATTGAGCCATTAATTTGATCCAATGGTAATAAAAAAATTGAAGATCCTAAATAATTCTGCAGTTTATCCTCTACAAATTTTAATTCAATTTTCTCCAAACCTGAAATATCATATTTTGTAAATTGATATTGGAAGTTTTCAGAAAAACTCTGTATTATATTTTTAGAAGTCTCAGTTAAATTATTTTTGTAAAAATATAGTAAAAAAGAAAAAATGATTAAAAATAAGGAAATACAAAAATAAGTAAATGATCTGAAACTTATAACATATCTTCTTCTATTAATATTGTTCATACTAATAATTTAAATTTTTTATCAAAATAAAAATGATTTCAGAAAAAGGTAAACCTTTATAATTAGCTTGTTCAGGTAATAGAGATATAGGAGTAAGTCCAGGTTGAGTATTTGTTTCTAAAAAGAAAATTTTATTTTTTTTTGTATCAAAAATAAAATCAGTTCTTGCAAGTGAATTACAACCTAAGAGTTTATGAGCTTTAGTAGCAAATTTAAGACATTTAGCATAATTTATTTTATTTAACTTGGCTGGCAAAATATGTTTAGCGTAACCTTTTGAATATTTTGCTTTATAATCGAAGAAATTATTTTTTGATTTTATCTCTGTAACAGCTAGTGCGTGAATTTTTTTATCTAATTTAATAGTTGAAACTGTAAGCTCCTTTCCAGATATATACTCTTCTATTAAAATTTCTTTGTGATTATTAAGTTCCTTTTTAAATTCTTCTATATTAGAAATTAAATAATCAAATTCTTTTTTATTTTTTATTATTTTTATACCAAAACTTGAACCACTTCTATTGGGTTTAATAACAAATTTTTTTAACTTACTCTTGATAGTAATTAATTTCTTCTCATTTAAATCATTTATATTTAAAAGATAAAATTTTGGAGACATTAATTTATTTTTAATAATTTCTCTCTTGGAGGCAGATTTATTAAAACATAGATTAGATGATTTTATATTTGAATGAGAAAAGGGAATCTTATTTTTTTTTAAAATTTTTTGAGTTTGTCCATCTTCACCAAAGGGCCCGTGTAAAGCATTAATACAAACAAAATTTTTATAATTAATTATTTTTTTATGAAAGTTTTTTGGATTAACTCTTAATATCTTAAACTTCAATTTATTTTGATTAAGAATTTTTTGAATTTCTCTAGAGGTTGCTAAAGATACATCATGCTCTTCATTATTACCACCTTCTAAAATTAAAATTTTTTTATTACTCACCTATTATTTTTACCTCCCATTCTAATTTTACATTGAATTTGGCATATACTTTCTCAACAATACTTTTGCCTAGGTTTTCTATATCTGTTGCTGAAGCACTTCCCAAATTAATTAAAAAATTTGCATGTTTTTCACTCACATATGCATCTCCAAAATTGGTACCTTTACATCCTGCTTCTTCAATTAGTTTTGCCGCATGAAGATTTTGAGGATTTTTAAAAGTACTACCAGAAGTTTTATTTTTTATTGGCTGAGATTCTAAACGTTTATTCTTTATTTTATTAATCTTATCTTTTATTATATTTTGATCTCCATAATTAAAATTAAATATAGCTTTTGTAACTATATCTGTATTGTTTATTTCTGAAGATCTATATTTTAGATTTAGTTTATCTTTTGTAATTATTTTTCTTTGACCAAAATTATCACAAATTTCAACGCTATTTATAACATCTACAGTTTCCGAACCATAACATCCAGCATTCATTTTAACTGCTCCACCTATTGATCCTGGAATACCACTATAAAATTCAAAACCCTCTATATTTTGTCTCAATGCATAATTTGATAAATTAATATCTAAAATACTAGCGCCAACTTCAAGTTTGTTATCATTGATTTTAATAGTATTAAAACCTTTGCCTAATTTTATAAGAGTTCCATTATAACCATTATCTCTAATTAATAGATTTGAGCCTGAACCTATTATATAAAAATTTTCATTATTTATTTCATTTAATATAATTTCTAACTCTAAATTATCTTCAACTATTGCAAATATTTTTGCATTACCTCCTGTTCTAAACCAAGTATGTTTACCAGCATTATAATCTGAGTAAATTTTACTTTTAAGTTTATCGGCTAATTCTATAATTTTTTTTGACATTAGTTATTCAAATATTTTTTTGCAATACTTGATATCGAACCCGCGCCCATAAAAACAATTGTATTTTGATGCAATGTATAAGGTTTCATTAATTTATTTAAATCACCTATATTTTTTAAATATATAGTATTTTTATTTTTTTTTAATATTTTAGAATATATGTCTTTTGAAGTTGCACCCTTGATAATCTTTTCTCCAGCTGAATAAGTTTCTAATAAAAATAAATAATCAACTCTAGATAAAACTTTTATAAATTCTGTAATTAGTATTTTAGTTCTAGTGTATCTGTGTGGCTGAAAAACAACTATTACTTTATTTTTTAGACTTTTAGCTGCACTTAATGTAGCTGCAATTTCTGTTGGATGATGTGCATAATCATCATACACAAAGGACTTATTTTTTTTTCCCATAAATGAGAACCTTCTTTTTACACCCACATAATTAATCAAAGCATTATTAATATCTTTATTTTTAATTCCATTTAGTTTGGCTGCAATAATACTTGCAGTTGCATTTAAAATATTATGATTGCCAATTGCATTGATAGTAAATTTATAATTAGAAGAATGAATAATTTTATTGTTAATTTTTAATTTAAAAGAAGTTTTTAGTTTGTTTTGTATAATATCAAAGATTAATACATCTGCTTTTTTATTTTTTATTGAATAAGTTAAAATATTTCTATTTTTTATTTTGTTAATTAGTAATTTAAGATTCTTATCATCATAACACATTATTGTGGTTCCATAAAATGGAAGCAAATTTATAAATTTTTCGAATGCATTAATTAAATTTTTTTTTGATTTATAAAAATCCATGTGTTCAATATCTAAATTAGTAATAATTGATATTTGATGTGGAAGCTTTAAAAAGGTGCCATCACTCTCGTCTGCTTCAACAATCATCCATTCACCTTTTCCATAACGATTATTTTTAGAAATAGAATTTATAATACCGCCATTTACAATAGTAGGATCTAAACCTGCTTCATTGAAAATATTTCCTACCAAACTAGTAGTAGTAGTTTTTCCGTGAGATCCAGCTATGGCAATAGATTTTTTATTTTTCATTAATTCAGAAAGCATATCAGCTCGAGAAAGAACTGGTATTTTTTTAATATATGCCTCTCTTATTTCAGGATTATTTTTTTTAATAGCTGATGAATAAACAATAGCATGAGCATTTTTAATATTTTTTTTATTATGTCCTAAAAAAAATTTTATACCTTTTTTCTTTAATCTTTTGGTATTGTCATTTACTGATATATCACTACCCTGGATCGAATATCCTTTATCTAGCATCAATTCTGCAATACCAGACATTCCTATTCCTGAAATACCTATAAAATGAATTTTACTGTTAATTTGCATTTAGTATTAATTTATAAATTAAAGTATTAGAGTTTTTAACTTTAATCATATCAAATTTTTTATTCATTGATTCTAATTTACTTTCATTACTATATGTTTCATAAATATGTCTTTTTGCTTTGTCTAAATCATCATTATTTTGATCAAAAATTATGGCTAATTCATGTTTAGCTAATATTTCAGCATTAAAAAATTGATGATTATCTTTTGAAGAAGGTAAAGGAATTAATATCGAGGGAAGTTTAAAGTTAATTAAATCAACAATTGTTCCTGCTCCAGCTCTGCATATTGCTAAATTAGAATTAGCTAGTATTTCATCTACATTTATAAAAAAATCTTTCAAAATTATTGGTGATTTAATATTTTGTAATTCTGCTTCATATTTTTTTATCAAATGTTTAGAACACTGAAATATAAATTTAACTTTTATAATTTTTTCATCATCTATAATTTTAATTAGATTTGTTGCAAAATTTGATACAAATTCTGATCCTTGACTGCCACCAGAAATAAAAATTGTAAAGTTAGTCTTAGAATTTTTAGTGCTTATGTTATTATTTTTTTGAAAATTATTTTCTGGAGAACCAACTACAAATATTTTATCTTTAAATTTTGAATTGATTTTAGATTTAATATCAAAATTTAAAAATAATTTATTTGAAAAATTCAAAAAAAATTTATTCGTTCTTCCTATTATTGAATTTTGTTCATGTATATAAAGTTTAACTTTATAAATTGGTTTAAATAACATACATGTTAACATTGGAGAAAACGAAGCATAACTTCCAAAAGAAATAGAATGGGATGGTTTTAATATAAAAATAATAATGAATGATTGGATTAATCCTAATAAAATTTGAAATATGCCAAAGATTTTAAATATTAGGTTTCCATTCAAATTTGACGAGCTAATTATATAAATTTTTCCATTATAATTATCAAAGTATTTATAGCCTCTTTTGTCAGTTATAATTGTGCAATTTTTATTTTTATTAGATAAATAATTAGCAAAATTTTTTGCTGGTATAACATGTCCGCCTGTTCCTCCTGTAATTAGTAAAAAATTTTCTTTCATAATTCTTCATTTTTTCTATTTGTAAGAGATAATAAAAAACCAAATAAAATTGCTATTGATATCATGGAAGAACCTCCATAACTTACAAATGGCAGTGTCATACCCTTTGTTGGTATAAGGCCCAGCGAGCTGAAGATATTAATTAAGCATTGTAATCCAAATGAGCAAATTAAACCACTAATTGCTATAATTTTATATGGATCCTCAAGTTGTAGAACTTTTAATAAGCTTCTTATTATAATAGATAGAATTATAAAAATAATTATTAAACAAAAAATAAATCCTAATTCTTCTCCAGCAACAGCAAAAATAAAATCAGTGTTAGCATCTGGAATTTTTTCTTTTAAAATACCTTGCCCTGGACCCTTTCCAAGTAGCCCACCATTTTTAAAAGCTTGAATACTTAAATCTATTTGGTATGTATCAGTCCCACCTAATCCGCCAAGAAATGAATTAATTCTTGATTGAACATGATCAAAAATAAAATAAGAAAAAATTGAAATTCCTAATATAAATAAAAATGCAACTATAACTAAATAAATCGATAAACCAGCAACGAATAACTGGCAAAAAAAAGTTGCTGACAGCAAAACTGTCATTCCCAAATCAGGCTGCATAAGTATTAAAGATAAAAGCAAGAAGAAAAAAACAAACAGTAAAGGTAAATAAAATTTTTTATCTTCTATAGATTTACTTATACACCATGCAGTCAATATGACAAAAATAGGCTTAATTATCTCTGAAGGTTGAAGTGTAAAGTTAAATATTTGAAACCATCTCTTAGCGCCTTTAACTTCGTAATCTAAAAAAAGTATTAGCAGTATTATTATTAATAAAATAATAAATAAAAATAATGAAATTCTTCTTATATTTTTACTATCTAAGTCTGATAACGCAATAAGTAAGAAAACTGAAAAAAGAAAAAAAATAGAGTGTCTATTTATGGATAAATTTTCATCTATGGAAAATGAAAGTATTAATCCCGTAAAACCCAATGATAATATTAATATAATATTAATTCTATCAATTGAACTCCACCAATTCTTTAAATATTCCATGGTTAATTTATATAATTTTTAATTAATTTATTAAAATGTATGCCTCTTTCTTCAAAATTTTTGTATTGATCATAAGAGGCACATGCAGGAGCAAATAGTATAGTTGATTGATTTGAATTTTTTTTAATATCCTTGAAGGTTTCTTTGATAACTGATTTTAAATTTGCCAATTTTTTTACAACTAATTCTTTTTTTAATTTTTTATCAATGAAATTTCCTGATTTTCCGTAAGTATATACACAGCTAATTTTATTTTTATATTTTAGAAGAATTTCAAAATTTTTTTCTTTAGCTATGCCTCCTAAGATTAGGTAAATATTATTATAATTTACAACTGAATTTATTGTTGAATTTAAATTTGTAGATTTACTATTATTTACTATTTTTAATTTATTATTTGTAAAAATTGTAGATGACCTAAATGGCAGACCCTTAAATGTTTTAATAACCTCAAGAAAATTAGTTTCTGGAATTTTTAATATTTTGCTACATATGTATGCTATTAAAATATTTTGAATATTAAAATTACCTTCTAAATCTTTTGAGATTTTTTTTATAAATAATTTTTTGTTTTTTTTGAAGTAATTATCTAGAATATAATCATTGTTAGCGAAACAATTAGCTGATTTATCGACTAAAGAAAAACTAATTTTATTTTTAATTTTTTTTTGATTAAATATCTTTCTTGAATAAATATCATCAATTGATAACAAATTAATTCCATTTTTAGTAATAATATTTTTCTTCTGACTAACATAATCACTAATACCTTTGTACCTATCTAAATGATCACCAGATAAATTTGTTATTACTGATATTCTACTATCAAGTGACTTAACTGTTTCTAATTGAAAAGAACTTAATTCGATAACATGAACTTTATATTTTTTTTTAAGAAGAAAAGCATTGCATAATGATTCTCCAATATTACCCCCAACAAATGTTTCAATTTTACTTTTTTTTAACATATCTCCTATTAATTTTGTTGTTGTTGATTTCCCATTAGTGCCAGTAATAGCTACGATCTTTTGATTTGTTAAATTTGATATATATAGATTTAAGTCTCGATTTATTTTTTTAGATATATTTTTTTTTTGAAATTTTTTCTGCTTTAAAGATATTCCTGGGCTAACAAAAATTTTTTTAAAATCATTCAAATTATCTTTTTTTATATTAAAAAAATAATCTTTATTGTAATTTTTTTTTATAGCCTTTCTTACTGTTGGATTATCATCCCACATCTTAAATTTTATTTTTTTATTTTCAAAATAATTTACTATAGAAAGTCCCGATTTTTGAATTCCGTAAACTAAATACATTATCTTATTCTTAAAGTTGCAAGACCTATCAAAGCTAATACAATAGTAATTATCCAAAAACGAATAACTATTGTTGACTCAGGCCATCCCTTTTTTTCAAAATGATGATGTAGTGGAGCCATTAAAAAAACCCTTTTTCCTGTCATTTTAAAAATGAATACTTGGATTACTACAGACAAGGTTTCTAGAACAAATAAACCTCCTATTATTGCAAGAAGAATTTCATGTTTGCATATTATTGCTACTGAGCCTAAAGAGCCGCCTAATGCTAAAGATCCTGTATCACCCATAAAAACTTTAGCAGGTGGTGCGTTAAACCAAAGAAAACCTAAAGCAGCTCCAATTAAAGAACCACAAAAAACTGCTAATTCACCGGTTCCAGGAATATATTGGATAAGTAAATAATTAGAAAAAACTATATTACCTGAAACATAAGCTATGAAAGCAAAAGACATAGCAACTATCATTACAGGGACAATTGCTAAACCATCAAGTCCATCAGTTAGGTTTACTGCATTAGCCGATCCAATAATTATAAATATGGAAATTAGAAAATAAAATATTCCAAAATCTATAATTAAATTTTTAAAGAAAGGAAATGTCATAGATTTGCTTATACTTGGATCTAAATTGATAAGAATTAAATATGTAATGAAAAAAGAAAAAATGATTTGAAATATAATTCTTATTTTTGATGAAATACCCTTACTGGTATTCGATTTGATTTTACTGTAGTCATCTGCAAAACCAATAGATCCAAAAATTAAAATAGTTGAAAGTAAAATCCATATAAAAATATTTTGTAAATCAGCCCAAATAATTGTTGAAACAAAAACACTTAAAATAATCAACAGGCCACCCATTGTAGGAGTACCTTTTTTTGCAATTATATGTGACTCTGGACCATCATCTCTTATTGGCTGACCAGTTGGCTGAACATTTGATAATTTGTTAATAATATAATTTCCAAATATGAGAGAAAAAAATAATCCAGTAAGAATAGAAGCGCCAGCTCTAAATGTTATATAGCTAAAAATATTTAGAAAACTAAATAAAGATTGGTATTCAAAGGCCAAATATTTAATCAAATCGATACCTGTTTTAATAATATTTTTGCAAACTTATTTATTTTTGTCGAATTAGAACATTTAATTAAAATAATGTCATTATTATGCACTTTCTCTTTTAAAAATTGCATAATTTTATTTGTATTTTTAAAATGGATAAATTCATTATTTGGATTTAAATTTTTTACAGATAATTCAAAGAATTCGCCACATAAAATTACAAATTTAAAAATAGTGGCATCTAATTGTTGTAGTAATTTATAATGAATTTTATAAGAATTATTTCCTAATTCATTCATTGTCCCTAGAATTATTATTTTTTTATTATTTTTTACTTTGATATTTTCTAAGTTTTTTATGCTTTGCAACATTGTTTCAGGATTAGCATTATAAGATTCATCAATAATATTTATTTTTTTTTTATTTAAAGAAATTTTATGAACTAATCCCCTACCTTCCACTGGTTTTAAAAACTTAAAACGATTTAGAACTGATTTAATGTTCAGAGAATTTTCATTATAAAATGCAAGACAAAATAATAAGTTATTTAATCTATGCATTACTATTGCATCAGTAACAATGTTAACCTTTTTTTTATTAATTGATAAAGTTACTTTATGCAATTTTTTATAGGGAGATATTTTTTTAATAAAATATTTTTTTGAAGAATTATCAATACGAATTATTTTAAGATTTTTTTCTTTTTTTGCTTTTGTGAATAAAATATTTTCAGATTTAGAAGAAACATTGAGATATAGCTTTTTCCTATTATTATTATATTTAGAAATAAATATATCAGCTTTCTCTCTGGCAATTTTATTTTTAGTTTGGAAATTTTCAAGGTGAGTAGATTGTATATTTGTAATAAAAATCTCTGATGGTTTGACTAAATTACTAAGAAATTTTATCTCACCAAAATTATTTGTTCCAATTTCAAAAATTGCATAATTTGATTTTAAATTTAAATTTAGTAAAGAAATTAATACACCTAACTGATTATTATAACTTTTCTTTGAGTAAGAAATGGTATGATCTTTTTTTAAGAAAAATGCTAAAGTTTCTTTTAAAGTAGTTTTACCAGCACTGCCAGTAATGCCTATTACTTTACCTTTGTATAAATCTCGTTTCGTTTTTGCTATTTTTGAAAGATACTTATAAATATTATTTACATATAAAATTTTTTTATTTTTTTTGAAATTTTTATTATCAGTTACACAAAATTTTGCACCTTTATCTATTGCTTCATATAAAAACTTGTTTCCATGAAACCTTTTACCTTTTAAAGCAAGAAATATATCGCCACTTTTAATATCTTTACTTGATATTTGAATTTTATCTTTTTTAGATATTATATATTTCTCTAATTCATTTAATTCGATCATTAATTTAATAATTGTTTAACAACTGTAAAATCATCAAACTTAATTGTTTTATTTTTTAAAACTTGAAATTTTTCGTGCCCTTTACCTGCTACTATTAAAATTTCATTCATTTTTAATTCTTTAATAGCTAATTTAATTGCTTTTGTTCTATCAGATACTTCCATAGCTCTAGAACAATACTTTAGAATATTTTTCCTTATTTTAGATGGATTTTCGTTTCTAGGATTGTCATCCGTTATATAAATTTTATCAGCATATTTATTTGCAATTAATGCCATAGATTTTCGCTTACTTTTATCTCTATCACCGCCACAACCAAATAAAATTGATGGTTTCATTTTTTTGATTTTATAAGCAAGTAGAATTTTTTTCAAAGCATCTGGTGTATGTGCATAATCAATAATAATTTTTGATTTTTTTTTCTTATACTCAATTGTTTGCAAACGACCTGATGGATTTGTAACTTTTGATAATACTCTTATAATTTTACTTTGACTAATATTAAGTGCTAAACAACAAGTAATCGCGCATTCTAAATTTTCTAATTCTATATTTGTTTTAAGTTTTAGATTTTCTAGTTTATATTTTGTATTGTTAATATTCAAATATACAAAATCATTGATTTTTATTAATTTTATATTTTTATTTCCGAAATATTTAAATTTTACGTTTTTTTTTATCAATGTTTTTTTTAATTCAGATAAGATGTTTAATCTTGAATTAATTATAGCAAATCCAGAATTTACTAAATGATTAGAGAAAAGTTTAATTTTAGATTTTTTATAATTTGAGAATGTTTTATGGTAATCAAGATGATCTTTTGAAATGTTTGTAATAGCTGCAATATTTATTGGATAATTTCTTAACCTGTTTTGTTCTAGAGCGTGACTTGAAGCTTCAAAAATGAAAATATTTTTTTCTTTTTTATTCGAAGATCCATATCTAAATAATTCTTCATAGGCAGGTGTTGTTAAATTTATATCATTTATTTTTTTTCCGTTTACAAAATGTCCTAAAGTACCAACCATTGTATTATTATATTTTAGTGAATTAAGAATTTTTGAAATATACCAAACAACTGATGTCTTTCCATTGGTGCCTGTAACTGCTAGTGTTTTAAAGGGAAGATTGCTATGAAGCTTAGTTAATAAATAATGTATCTCAAAATTAATATTAGATACAACAAATTGAGGAATTTTTAAGTTTTTAATATATTTATTTGAAATTATAGCAGGAGTTTTATTCTTAAGTACTTCATCTAAATAAATCTTTTTTACCTTTGTATTTTTGTCATAAACAAACAACGTTTTGTTATTAGTAAATTTTGAGTTAGAGGTAATTGCAGAGAAATATTTATTTTTATTAAAGTTGTACGTTTTATTTACTGTTATAACTTTTGATAAATTAGACAGTAGCATTTAATTTTATATATAAAAAATTTGTGTCTACTTTTAGAAGATCATCATTTTTATCTTTTGAAATATTAAAGAGGCTTATAATATTAATAATAATATCTTTTACCAAGGGTGCATTTACTCTTGCACCAGTCATTCTTTGTTTAGTGCCTGTTTCCTTTTTTGGATACTCAATAGCAGTGTAAACTACATATTTTGGATTATTTGTTGGGAATATCCCAATAAAGGACGTTAAGTTTCTATCCTTATAATATCCACCATTTGGATTTAGTAATTCTGATGTTCCCGTTTTACCTCCTACAGAATAACCATCTACTTTTACTCTAGGACCAGTGTATTCGGTCTTGAGAACAACAGAATTTAATAAATTGATAAAGAATTTAGATGATTCTTTATTATTAAAAATTTGATTTTGTTCAAATTGTTTGTTTAATTGAAGTGTAGGAAAAACCTCATTCCCATTATTCGCTAATGAAGCATAAGCTTTAACTAAATGAAGAGGTGTAATTGCAAATCCATGACCAAATCCTATCGTTGCTGTTTCTAGCTTACCCCAATTATATTTATTTCCTAAAGGAGCTGAGCTTTCTTTATTTTCTATATTTATTTTTTTATTGAAACCTATTTTTTCAAAAAATTCTATTTGGTTTTTTTTTCCAATCAAAGTAGCAATCTGAGCTGTACCAATATTGGATGATTCAACAATTATTTTTTCAATATCATAAATACCATTATCTTTGTATTTATCATGATCACTTATATTTAAATATTTTTTTGTAACATCAAAAGTCATTTGAGGATCTATAATATCTAAATCAAATCCAATAGTGGCAGTTATTGGTTTGAAAGTTGATCCCATCTCATAATTAGACTGAAAAACTCTATTCATTAAATTATTGTTATTATATGAGGATTTGTCCTCAGGATTATAATCAGGTAAGCTTACTGATGATAAGATTTGACCGTTAGTAATATCCATAACTATAGCTAAACCGGATTCAGCTTTATAATTATTTATTGTTTTTAAGAGATTTTCTCTTACCAACTGCTGTAAATTAGTATCAATACTAATAATTATATCTTGTGATTTTGCGAGATCATTTTCAAAATACCTCTCAATTCCACTTTGACCAATTTGATCAATATCTACATATCCAAGGATATGCGATAAAGTATTCTTATAAGGATATATTCTTTTAAATTCCTTATGAGCTTCGATGTTTATTTCACCAAGATTAATTATTTCTTGATATTCAACTGGAGATATATTTCTTTTTATCCAAATAAATTTACTTGTTGATAATAATTTTTTTTCTATTTTTTTTATATCTAAATCAAGAATTAATCCCAATTTATTTGCAAGATCTTTTTTATTTTTTATCTTATTAGGATTAATTGATAAAGAGATACTTTCAATTGAAGTAGCAATTATATTTCCATTCCTATCATAAATACTGCCCCTAATATCTTTTTTTATATAATTAGTGGTATCATCATTCAGATCAGGAAAGAGCATAATTGACGAGATTCTATAAATAGAAATGAAATAGACAAAGATAAAAATGGTAATTGAAAAAAAAACTCTTCTATGAAGTAATTTTAAAGAATCACTATCAAATAATTTTAGTTTACTTAACATTAATTAATTATTTGAACTAACAAGCTTAATATTTTTATCTTGATTTGAAAGTTCTTTTATTTTTACAATAAGCGGGACATTATTGTTTTGAGTTTTATGAAAATACAATTCATATAGAGTTTTTAAATATGAGCTATTTTGATGAGCAGCTAGTTCAATCTTATTGATTTTTAAGTTTTCTGAAATCTTAGAAATATTCATTTTCAGATTAAGATTATTTTTTTCGATTTCTCTTGTATTGTTAGCAATAAAAATCATTGAAAAAACCAGTATTAAATTAAAAATTAAAAAGAATATAATTGATTTAGTATACTTCATTATTAAATTTTCTGAGCTACCCGAAGTTTTGCTGATCTAGATCTGGGATTTTCTAAAATCTCAGAAGCTGATGGCAATATTGGTTTTTTGGTGATTATTTTAAGTTGAGTTGCCAGTTTATCAGGTAACTCCGGGTAGTGGCGGGAGGAACGCCATCGTTTACCACTATTGTGGTTAAAAAAATCTTTCACAATTCTATCTTCTAGACTTTGGAAAGAAACTACTAAAATTAAACCATCTTTGTTTAAAATCTTTAAAGTTTTTTCTAAACTTATCTTTAGTTCATTTAACTCATCATTTACATAAATTCTAATTGCCTGAAATGTTTTTGTAGCTGGATGAATCTTGTTTTTTAATTGATTCTTTTTAGGTAAACATTTTTTAATAATGTTTGATAATTCTATTGTGTCACTAATAAATTTTATTTTTCTATTTTTTACTATTTCTTTTGCAATAATTCTTGAATAACGTTCTTCTCCATATTGGTAAATGATGTCAGCTAAATTTTTTTCTTCATACTTATTAATTATATCAAAAGCATTTTTATCTGATGCTCCCATTCGCATATCAAGTGGTCCAGATTTGTTGAATGAAAAACCTCGTTGTGCGTTATCTATTTGATTCGAGCTTGTACCTATATCGAAAAGAATTATGTCAAATTTTTTATCTATAAATTTTGTATTATTTACTATTTCTTCAATTTTGCTAAATTTATCATTTATCAGAGTAAAATTTGAAAATTTGGATTCTATTTCTTTTGCAAATATTTTTGAAATAGGATCTCTGTCTATTGCTAAAAACTGATTTACATTAAATTTTTCAAGAATAGTTTTTGAATAGCCACCTCCACCAAAAGTTGCATCTATAACATTTATTGATTTTTCAGAAGGAATAAAAGATATTATTTCATCAATCATTACTGGTTTGTGTAAATTTTCCATATTATTTCTGTTGTGTTAATATTATACGCAATGATTTTTTTTCTTCTAAGAGACGTTTTCTTGAGACTTCAGTATTTTTTAAGCCTTGTGCAGGTTCCCATATTTGAAAAAAATGCCCTTGCCCAAAAAACGCTGCCTCTGTTTTAATACCTGCATATGATTTTAATTCTTCAGGTATCAAAAATCTTCCTTCTTTATCAATATTAGTTGTTACTATTTCAGAAAATATTGATGTTGAGAAATCATCATAATCTTCAGAAAAAAAATCTAAATTATTAATTCTTTTTGCAATTTCTTTTAATCGCCCAACACCGCATCCTTCAATAGAAGGTGATTTAATAGATTTGTACAAAATAATTTCATTTCTATTAGCTTTAGGAAGGGCATTTCTAAAACTAGATGGAAGCGAGACTCTTCCCTTTTTATCTATTTTATTAAAAAATTTTGATACAAATAAATCCATTTAAAATGGGTTATCATGGGATTATATGGGCGTCAATGGGTATGTGAATTATTCATAAATGTTCTTTGTATGTTCTCAATTAATATAGATGGTGCATAAGCCGGGTTCTGTAATTTAATAAAAAATTGATGATCATTAATCTAGAACAAATGTTGCCATTTGTTTCAAGCAGTCTACCCGAATAACTCAGCTGGAACTGATTGCTATTCCTATTTGACCTTGCTCCAAAAAGGGTTTGCAATGCCTTTTTTGTTACCAAAAAAGCGGTAAGCTCTTACCTTACCATTTCACCCTTACCTTTGCAGGCGGTATATTTTCTGTTGCACTTTCCCTAAGCTTGCACCTGCCAGGTGTTACCTGGTTTTTTTTCCAGTGGAGCCCGGACTTTCCTCTTGATTTCTCAAGCGATCATCGCACCATCAAATGGCGTAATAAATCTATTTAATTTTTCGTCAATAAATTTTTAAACAAATGCTTAATAATATTTGTATAAACAGTTTCTTGATTTACATAAGTGAATTCAGTCAGATATCTATT
>CACMPM010000018.1 GCA_902615625.1 uncultured Alphaproteobacteria bacterium | reverse complement strand
CTTGAAAATAACTCATCCATTACAATTGGTGATACTCCTGCAGTTGGTTCATCTAACATCAAAATTTTAGGTTTAGTCATAAGTGCTCTTCCGAAAGCTACTTGTTGTCTTTGACCACCAGATAATTCTCCTGCGCTTTGATTTCTTTTTTCTTTTAAGATAGGAAAAAGATCATAAACATCATTAATGGTATGAATAATATCATCATCTCTTAAAAAACCTCCCATTTCTAAATTTTCTTCTACTGTCATACCAGTAAACACATTGTTTGTTTGAGGAACAAATGCCAATCCTAAATTAATTCTATTTTGAGGTAGCATTGAAGAAATTTCTTCATTTGAGTATTCAACAGAACCTGACGTTAAACTTAACATACCAAGCAATGCTTTCATTACTGTTGATTTACCTGCTCCATTTGGGCCAACTATAACAACAATTTCACCTTCATTTACATCTAAATTGATATCTTTAATAATATCGACCCCTCCATATCCAGCAGTTAAATTTTTACCAATTAAATTATTCATACAATTCTAATTCTTATTAATACCTTTGCCTAAATATGCTTCTATAACTGTTTCGTTATTTTTCACTTCATTAAAATTCCCTTTGAATAAAACTGAACCTTCAGCCATCACAATTACAGGATCGCAAATTTTTTCTATGAGGTCCATATCATGCTCAATTACAAAAAAGGTATAATTCTTTTCTTTGTTTAATCTTAAAATTGCATCAGTAATTTCATTAAGTAATGTTCGGTTTACTCCAGCCCCCACCTCATCAAGTAAGACGATTTGAGGATCAACCATCATAGTTCTTCCTAACTCAAGTAGTTTTTTTTGTCCCCCAGATAAATTGCCTGCAAGTTCTTGAGTTAAGTGACTTAAATTTAAAAAATTTATTACTTCGATAGCTTTTTGTCTTATTTCTTCTTCTTGTTGCTTTACTTTAGCATTACTTAATAAAGCGTATGATAATTTTTCACCAAATTGATTTGGTGGTACCATCATTAAATTTTCAAGAACAGTTAAAGTTGAAAATTCATGGGCAATTTGAAAAGTTCTTAGCACTCCTTTAGCAAATAATTCGTGAGGTTTTAAAAATGAAATATCTTCATTATTAAGAATTATATTTCCATCATCTGGATCATATAATCCCGCAATAGTATTAAATAATGTTGTTTTTCCTGCTCCATTTGGACCAATTAAACCTGTAATTGAGCCCAATTCAACTTTCATTGATGCGTTATGGACTGCTTTTAATCCTCCAAAAAATTTATTAACATTATTTATTTCAAGCATTATGTAATTTTTTTAAGTTTCCATTCAATTCTGCGTTAAGAACTAGTCCTAGAGATATAATTATAGCAAGCATTGCTGATCCCCCATAAGAAACTAAAGGTAATGGAATTCCAACAACAGGCATTAATCCAGATACCATAGAAATGTT
This sequence comes from uncultured Alphaproteobacteria bacterium, assembly GCA_902615625.1. Taxonomy (GTDB): domain Bacteria; phylum Pseudomonadota; class Alphaproteobacteria; order HIMB59; genus CACPNW01. The sequence continues at coordinate 23,866 of CACMPM010000018.1, read as the reverse complement.
CATTATCACATATATAAACAAATTACTGCCAACACCTATTGAAAGAATTCTGCCAAAAACATGATTTGATTTAATACTTATATAAAAACAAACTGATATTAATAATAGAAATAGTAAAATTATAAACATAGTACCAATAAAACCAAATTCTTCTCCAATTAATGTAAATATAAAATCTGTCTGTTTTTCCGGTAAATACTGCAAGTATGATTGAGAGCCTTCCAAAAATCCTTTACCAGTAAGGCCGCCAGATCCTAAAGCAATTTTAGATTGTATGAGTTGATATCCTCTTCCAAGAGCATCTTCTTCAGGATTTAAAAAAGAGAAAATTCTATCTTTTTGATAGGGTTGTAAGTAATTTAATGACAAGGGAATTGATAAAATTAAAACAAAAAATCCTAATACAAATTTCCAAATTCTTATTCCACATGCAAATAGAATAAGAATTCCAAGCATTGCTATACTTAAAGCAGTTCCAAGATCTGGTTGAGTGACTACTAAAGCAAACGGTAAAAATAAAATCAAAATTGGAAATAATAAATTTTTTATTCGCTTAATTTCATCAAATTTTAAATCATGATAAAATCTAGCAAGTGCAAGTATTATAGTTATTTTAATTAATTCTGAAGGTTGGATGCTAAAACCAAATACATTTATCCATCTAGTTGCGCCCTTACCAAACACACCTATTATTTCAACTGATAGCAAAAGAAATAATGATAAAATAAAAAAGATATAAGCAAATTGATAAATAAATTTAATATTTATTAAAGCTAATATAATTGCTAAAAATATAAAAAGTGCTAATCTAATTAAATGTCTTGATGCCCAAGGATTATATGATCCTCCTGCCGCAGAATATAAACCGGCTGCACCAATAAAAGAAATTAATATTACTAAGAAAATCAGTAAGTAATTTAAGTTTTGAATTTTATTTACCATTATATTTCTAAATTTTTTGTAAATTGAAAAATTTCTTTAGCTATAGGTGCTGCAGTTGAAGCACCTGAGCCTCCATGTTCAATAACAACTGAAACAGCATATCTAGGCTTTTCAACCGGCATATACCCAACAAATAAAGCATGATCTCTTTTTTTCCATTCTACTTCTATTTTTCTAAAATCATCACTTTCTCTTTCAGCCACTGTTATTCTTCTAACTTGAGAAGTTCCTGTCTTTCCTGCAAAAGGTGCAGACGCAGATCTTGAATTATAAGCTGTTCCCTTGCTTTCATTAACTACTTTAAACATTGAACTTTTAATAATTTTAATTGCATTTTGATATTTTTCAAAGTTATCAAATTCAATGTCATTATTTTGCTTGATAATATTTGGTTTTACATTTTTACCATTAGAAGCAATAATAGAGGTCATAACAGCAAGTTGTAATGGATTAGTTAATACGAAACCTTGTCCAATAGCAGAAATTAGAGTTTCTCCAGGATACCAACTTTCATCGTATTTTTTCTTTTTCCATTCACGTGAAGGAACAATTCCTTTTTTTTGATTAGGTAAAGGGACATCATATATTTTACCTAAACCAAAATCTTCAGCAACTTTAGCAATTTTATCTATCCCAATTTTTTTTGAAATTTCATAAAAGAAAACATCACATGATTCTTTGATTGCGTCACTAACATTCATCGAGCCATGACCATTATTTTTCCAACAATGATAAAGTCTTTCACCTAAACCAATTTTTCCACTACAAAAATGTTTTGTATTTGTGTCAATAATCCCATGGACCATCCCCGCTATGGCGACAACCATTTTAAAAGTTGAGCCTGGAGCATATAAACCTTGAATACATCTATACGTAAGTGGCGAGAGTTCATTTTCTAAAATTGAATTCCAATATTCCTTATTTGGTTTTTGTATAATTTTATTTGGATTATAAGATGGAGTTGAGGCCATACATAATATGTCGCCATTGTTAATATCCATAAGTACTGCAGAACCTGCTTTATGTTTTTTTAATAAATTCAAAGCATATTGTTGAATTCTAAGGTCAATAGTTAACTGAATATCATTTCCTTTTTGACTATCTTGCCTAGATATTTCACGAATTACTCTTCCATAAGAATTAACTTCAATCTCTCTTTGTCCTGATTTACCAATTAGATTAGGATTAAAAATTTTTTCAATACCATCTTTTCCTATCTCTAGATCAGGCATATTTGCAATAAAAGGTAATTCCACTTCTTCACGATTGGGTTTATTTGTATATCCAATTAAATGTGAGAAAGTATCATTATACTGGTAAGTTCTCATATAATCTTGAGAAATAAATATACCTTCGATATTAAGTCTGTTTGATTCTATTTTTTCAAGCTCTGACCAATTAATATTTTCTAAAACTTTTATTTTTTCAAATTTTTTAACTTTTTTTGATAGTTCTAGAATTTTCCTTCTATCACTAAAATTTATTTTTATAATTTTATTTAATTCATTAAGGGATTTATTTATATTTTTTGTATTTTCAGGAATTATATATACATCAAATACTTTTATATTAGATGCTAAAACTTTATTATTAGTATCATAAATCTTCCCTCTAATAGGGTAAATAATTTCTACATCTATTTGATTATTTTTTGAAAGCGTTTTATATTTTTGTGAATTTTTTATTTGAATGTCATATAATCTCCAACCCGCAATACCAAAAAAAGATATTTTTAATAAATATAATAAAAAAGTTCTTCTATTTAGAACTGAATATTGTTTTTTATCATCAGAGTAGAACATTTCATTTATCCAATTTAGTAAGCAAAAATACAGTAGGAATAAAAATAATTAAAGAAATTAAAAAGAAATTGAGAAAGGAACTCATGTTAAATTTATAATTATGTATTAGAATTACTAAAAATTGTTCAATTAGAAGTATGACAATTAATGATATAAAATAAATAAATATAATTTGATTCGAAGATAATCTAATTAAATATTTTCTTAGTAATATAAATAAAATTAAAAGCGATAAAAAGATAATTAAATGAGCTCCAATACTATTTAATAAGAATATATCAAATAAAATTCCATATATCAAAGCTACAAAATAAAGATAATAATGGTAATAATAAAAAATTATATAAATTAAAGTTAAATGAAATAATACATAGAATGAATTATTGATATTTGGAAATAAGATAAAAGAATTTACAGAGATTGAGAAACTTACAATTAAAATGATATTTAGTTTAGAGGAGGATTTAAGAAATTTGGAAAATTCCATTATTTTGAAGTAACGATTTGTACATAATCAATATTTTCAAAATCAACAAATGGTAAAACAAAAAATCTATTTTTTTCAACTTTTATTACTTTTCCAACCAATAGATCTACAGGAAAAATTTGAGCTGTGCCACTAGTCACAAGAATATCTCCTAATCTAGGCATTTTATTTTCTTTGACAAATGAACTTACTAGATGTTTTCCATCTCCTTTTCCAGTAAGTAAAGAAAAAATACCGTCAGATATGGATTTAACAGAAATAGATAGATTGGGATCAGTTAAAAGAATTACTCTAGAATTATTTGAAGTTGTATCAATTACTTTCCCAACTAATCCTCGTTCATTGATAGCTGACATATTTTTCTTAATTTTATCTTCATAACCAGCATTCAAATTTATAAGCTTGCTATAAATTGTATCATTTCTATTAATGAGAGATGCTGTTTTTATTAAAATTAGATTGTTATCAGTTGCATTTAATAATTTTTTTAAAACATTATTCTCTCTTGAATTTTGTATTGCTAATGTTTGCCATTTTTTTAAACGTATTATTTCTTCTTGAAGAATTTTATTTTCAAATTTTAAGCTTCTAAATTGATTATATTCGTCAACAAAATTTGAAAAGGTATTTATTGGTGCTGAAATAACTTTTGTAATTGGAATAATTACTGAACTAGATATATTTTTTATCCCATGAATAAGATACAAATCAGATTTTGAAAAAAAAACCAGAAGAAATGAAAGAGTAACAATAGAGAAAATTATAAAATTCTTTACTAAACGCGAAATTTGAAAAGCTTTTATTTGGAACTTAGGTGCCATTTTAATTTTTAATCAGAGGCAAATACATCACTCAATCGTGATTTTTCTTCAAGCGCCATACCTGTACCCATTACAACACATAAGAGTGGATCTTCTGCAATAGAAACTGGTAAACTTGTCGACCTTCTTAATACTTTATCAAGATTGTGTAAGAGAGAACCGCCCCCAGTTAACATTATACCTCTCTCAACTATGTCTGCAGATAATTCTGCTGGTGTTTGTTCTAAAGCTCTTTTAATGGTATCAATTATTTGAGCAACTGGTTCAGCAAGGGCTTCTGCAATTTGTCTTTGAGAAATAGAAATTTCTTTTGGAAGTCCTGTTATTAAATCCCTACCTTTTACGCTCATACTTTTACCATCTCCATCATCTGGTGGACTAGCAGAGCCCACATCTTTTTTCATTCTTTCAGCTGTAGTCTCTCCAATTGCTAATTTATGAGTTGCTCTCATATACTCCATTATAGCTTCATCAAATCGATCTCCGGCAGCTTTAACTGAACTAGAATTAACAACACCTCCAAGAGATAAAACTGCTACTTCTGTTGTGCCTCCACCAATATCAACAACCATAGAGCCTGTTGGTTCTGCAACTGGAAGACCCGCACCTATTGCAGCAGCAACCGGTTCTTCAATTAAATAAACTTTTCTAGCTCCTGCAGCATCAGCTGACTCTCTAATTGCTCTTCTTTCAACATTTGTTGCTCCAGATGGTACACATATTACAATTTGTGGATTTGATAATGATCTTCCTTTATGAACTTTTTTAATAAAACTTTTTATCATCTGTTCAGCGACATCAAAATCAGCGATAACACCATCTTTCATCGGGCGAATGGCTTTAATTTTTCCTGGTGTCCTTCCCAACATTTGTTTAGCTTCATTTCCTACAGCTAACACTTGGTTTCCCCCATCATTTTCAATTGTAGCTACAACAGAAGGTTCATTAAGAATTACACCTTCACCTTTGACATATACAAGAGTATTGGCCGTACCCAAATCTATAGCCATATCTTTAGAAAATAAACTGAAAAAACGATCGATTACCATTAATTAAACCCCTTCTATTTTTAAACTTGCTGTATTTTCTTTAATTGATTTAGTTTTTTTAAAGATCAATCTGTTTAATGCATTAATATAAGCTTTTGCTGATGCAACAATGATGTCAGGATCACTTCCTTTTGCTTGAGATGATAAATTATCATCTTCAAGTCTTACAGTAACCTCTCCTTGTGCATCAGTACCTGCAGTAATTGCATTTACTTGGTAAAGTTTAAGTTTAAATTTAGTATTAGTGAGTTTTTTTATTGCATTAAATGTAGCATCAACAGGACCATTACCATTAATTTTAGTATTTTCCACTTTATCGTTAATCTCTAGCTTTAATTTAGCTTCAGCTTTTTCAACAGACCCAGCATTTACTTCTAATGATACAAATTTAATGTGTTCATCATATGACGAAGTTCTATCTTCTGCTAATGCAATTAAATCTTCTTCAAATATTTCTTTTTTCTTATCAGCTAAATCTTTAAATCTTCCAAATAATTCCATTAAAGCATTATCACCTACTTCATAACCAAGTTCTTTTAATTTTTCTGAAAAAGCATGTTTACCTGAATGTTTTCCAAGAACTAGTGAAGATTTATTAAGTCCTATTGATTCAGGTGTCATAATTTCATATGTACCAGCATGTTTTAGCATTCCATCTTGATGTATTCCTGCTTCATGAGCAAAAGCATTTGCACCAACTATCGCTTTATTTGGTTGAACTGGAAAACCTGTTATTGATGAAACTAATCTAGAAGCTTTCATAATAGTTTCTGTTTTAATATCTGTATGAAAAGGCATTAGGTCTTTTTTTACCTTTAAAGTCATGACAATTTCTTCTAATGATGAATTTCCAGCTCTTTCACCCATACCATTAATTGTACACTCAACTTGTCTAGCACCTTCTTTAATAGCAGCAACATTATTTGCTGTTGCTAAACCCAAATCATTATGTGTGTGAGTAGAAAGAATTGCTTTATCAATATTTGGAACATTATTTTTTACATTTTTAAAAATTTTACCAAACTCTTCTGGTAATGTATAACCAACAGTATCAGGAATATTTATAGTTGAAGCACCAGAGTTAATAGCAAGTTCGATGCATTTATATAAAAATTCTAACTCTGATCTTCCACCATCTTCACAACTCCACTCAATATTATCGCAAAGATTTCTTGCATGAGAGACAGTCTTTTGAATAGCCTCTAAAACCTCATCTTCAGTTTTCTTTAATTTATATTTCATATGAAGTGGACTTGTTGCAATAAAAGTATGAATTCTTGGAGAATTTGCATGTTGTACTGCTTCCCAAGCACGATCGATATCTTTAAAACTTGCTCTTGCTAAACCTGCTATCGTTGAATTTTTTACCTGTTTACTAACTTCAGAAACAGCTTCAAAATCTCCATTAGAAGCAATTGGAAACCCTGCTTCAATAATATCAACCTTCATAGAATCAAGCACTTCAGCTATTTGAAGTTTTTCATCTAAATTCATTGATGCTCCTGGAGACTGCTCTCCATCTCGAAGAGTTGTATCAAAAATGTAAATTTTTTCAGTCATATATTCAATTATATACTAATAAAAATTTTATTAAACTTTCATCTAGTTTTTCGATTTATCAACCATTTTTCCTTCAGCAATCCATGGCATCAAAGTTCGTAACTTTTCTCCCACTGCCTCAATTGGATGTTCAGCTTGTTCTTTTCTCATTACTTTGAATTTAGTTTGACCACTCTGATGCTCTTGCATCCATTCTTTAGCAAATTGACCAGATTGAATTTCTGAAAGAATTTTTTTCATTTCTTTTTTTGTTTCATCTGTAATAAGTCTTGGACCTCTTGAATAATCACCATACTCAGCCGTGTTTGATATTGAGTATCTCATATTTGCCATTCCACCTTCATATAAAAGATCAACAATAAGTTTAACTTCATGCAGACATTCAAAATATGCCATTTCTGGAGCATATCCTGCTTCAACAAGAGTTTCATAACCTGCTAAGATTAAATGTGTTAGACCTCCGCACAAAACAGATTGTTCTCCAAAAAGATCTGTTTCACATTCTTCTTTAAATGTTGTTTCTATAATTCCTGCACGTCCACCCCCAATGGCAGAAGCGTAAGCGATCCCTATTTCAAGGGCATTCCCTGAGGGATTTTTATCTACAGCAACTAAACATGGCACACCTGCACCTCTTACGTATTCAGCTCTTACTGTATGACCAGGACCTTTAGGTGCAACCATGATTACATCAATACCTTCTCTAGGTTTAATTAAGTCAAAGTGAATATTTAATCCATGGGCAAAAGCAATTGTTGTACCTTCTTTAATGTTTTCAGCAATGTCATTTTTATATATTTCAGATTGAAGTTCATCAGGCGTTAACATCATAATCACATCAGCCCAACTTGCAGCTTCTGCAGGTGTCATTACTTTAAAATTAGCTTGTTCTGCTTTACTTCTTGAATTTGAACCTTCTCTCAAAGCAATTGAAACATTTTCAATTCCAGAATCTCTTAAGTTCATAGCATGAGCATGACCTTGACTTCCATATCCTACTATTGATATTTTTTTATCTTTGATTAAATTTAAGTCTGCATCTCTATCATAATATACTCTCATTATTCCTCCTCATTTTTTTGAATTGATGATATTGCTACGGGGCCACTTCTAACAATTTCAACTTTCGTAATTTCATTAATTTCTTTTATAAATCTATTTACTCTTTCTGAAGCACCAGCAATTTCAAAAATAGTAGTATTGTTTTCATTTTCAATTTTTCTAGCTCTGTACAAATCACAAAGCTGATAAACTTTCTTTTTATTAGTATCAGAAATATAAATATAAATTAAAGCAACCTCAGCTTCAACAGAACTACCCTCATGATCTAAATTTGTAACACTGTGAACAGGAACAATTCTAAGTAACTGTTTTTCAATTTGACTAACAACCTCTGAAGTACCATGAGTTACAATAGTAATTCTTGATATATTTTCATCATTACTAACCTCAGCTACATTCAAACTATCAATGTTATATCCTCTACCAGAAAACATTCCTATTACTCTAGCTAAAACGCCTGGTTCATTATCAACCAATACAGTCAATATATGTCTTTTAGTCTCTGATACTTGATCATGAGAAGCATAAACAGATTTATTCATTAAACTAAAATTTTTCCTTTTTCGGCTGATTTTTTATCTTGTTTTTGATCTTTACTTAACATCATTTCATTATGAGCAGATCCGCTTTGAATCATTGGAAAGCAATTCTCTTCTTTAGTAACCCAGATATCTGCAATAACTGTATTTTTTGTTTCAATCATTTGGGTTATTACATCATCAAGTTCATCAGTCGTCTTTGCTCTTAAACCAACAGCTTTATAACTCTCAGCTAACTTTACAAAATCAGGTAAACTATCAGTATAACTCTCAGAATATCTTCCGCCATGTAAAAGTTCTTGCCATTGCCTCACCATTCCCATGTATTCATTATTTAAAATAAATATTTTTACAGGCAGTCTATATTGAACTGCTGTGCTCATTTCTTGAATATTCATAAGGATTGAAGCGTCTCCTGCTATATCGACTACTAAAGCATCAGGATGTCCAACCTGAGCTCCAATAGCAGCAGGAAAACCGTATCCCATAGTTCCTAAACCACCTGAAGTTAGCCATCTATTTGGTTCTTCAAATTTATAAAATTGAGCAGCCCACATTTGATGTTGACCTACTTCGGTTGTAATAAATGTTTTTGTATTTTTTGTTAACTCATAAAGTCTTTGAACCGCATACTGTGGTTTAATCTGCTTGCCTTCATTATTGTAGTTTAAACAATCTACTTCTTTCCATTTATTTATTTTATCCCACCACAATTTTAATGAATCAGTATCTATTTTATATTTTTTATCTTTCCAGACTGAAATCATTTTTTCTACAACTTGTTTAACATCACCTATAATTGGAACATCAACGTTTATTGTTTTGTTGATATTACTTTCATCAATATCAATATGAATTTTCTTTGAGTTAGGTGAGAAAGCATCAAGTCTTCCTGTAACTCGATCATCAAATCTTGCACCGATATTAATCATGACATCACATTCATGCATTGCCATATTGGCTTCATACATTCCGTGCATACCAAGCATACCAAGTGAGTTTTTATCTGATGAGCCTACTACACCAAGACCCATTAATGTCATTGTAACTGGTGACCCAACCATATTTATGAACTGTCTAACTAATTTTGAGGCCTTGGGACCAGAGTTAATACATCCACCTCCAATATAAAAAATTGGTTTTTTAGCTTTTGAAATTAGTTCTACTGCTTCTTCAATTTTATTTTTTTCAAAATCAGGACTTGGTTCAAACAATCTATGAGAGGGAATAATAATTTTATTTTTTTCTTCATAAGTTCCTGAAGCAAATTGAACATCTTTAGGTATATCAATTAATACAGGACCCGGTCTTCCATTTTGAGCAATGGTAAATGCTTCATGAAATACAGAAGATAATTTATTAACATCCTTAACTAAGTAATTATGTTTAGTACAAGGTCTCGTTATGCCTGTCGTGTCACATTCTTGAAATGCATCACTGCCAATTAAGTGTTGAGGTACCTGTCCAGTTATACATACAATAGGTACACTATCCATCATTGCGTCAGTTAAACCGGTTACAACATTTGTTGCACCAGGTCCTGATGTAACAAGAAGTACACCAGTTTTACCAGTCGACCTTGCATAACCCTCAGCTGCATGTATGGCACCACCCTCTTGTCTTACTAAAACGTGCTTAATTGAATTCTGTTTAAATAAAGTATCGTATATAGGTAATACCGCGCCACCAGGATATCCAAATACAACTTCTACACCTTGTTCAGCTAAGCTTTTTAAGACAATTTCAGCACCTGTTATTTCATTATTCATTGATTTTAGCTCATAGGCTGTGGATAAAATAAAATCAATAAATTAGTTCAATTTTGCTCTAAATTAATGGATTTTAAGTCAATTTCGTCTGGAAATTGATTAAATTTTTTAAAAATATTAAGATTTGAAGATCTCCACCAAGTATGTTGTCTTTTTACATAGTTTCTTGTCACTTGCTGTATTTTAGAAATACATTCCTCAATTGATACTTCGTTATTGAGATAAGATTGAATTTCAGGAACTCCGTGAGCTTTCATTATTGGTAAACTATTATTATAATTTAGTTTTAGCAAATTTTTGACTTCCTCTATCGCACCATCTTCCATCATTAAGTGTGTTCTATGATCTACTCTTCTATAGTTTTCTTTTCTATCTGGAAGAAATAATAATATTTTGTAATTTTTTAAATTAATAAAATTTTTATTTTTACTTTTTTTCCAGTCACTAAATTTTTTCTTTGTAAAAAAATTTACTTCCCATATTCTTCTTATTCTTTGAAAATCGTTAGGCGCAATATTAATGATTGCATCACTGTCAAGCTCTTTAACTAAATTATAAAAATTTTCCTTACCAATTTTTAAAATCATTTTTTCTGATTCTATTTTTACTTTTTCTGGAATAGATGGAATTGAAACTATTCCATTAATTAAAGATTCTATGTAAAGACCTGTACCACCAACTAAAATAGGTGTTATATTTTGATTAACTAAATAATTAATTTTTTTTGATGCTTCCTCACACCATTTTTGAACATTAAATCTAACATCACCTTTAACAAAACCATAAAGATGATGATTGATTTTTTTTTGATCATTTATAGTTGGTCTAGCAGTTAAGATACTTAACTCATGATAAATCTGCATACTATCAGCATTTATAATTTCACCATTTAGTTTGTTCGCTAGGCTTAAAGCAAATTTTGATTTTCCTGATGCAGTTGGGCCTAATACAAAATAGATTTGTGTTTTCAATTATTCTTAAATTTAATTGTTACCCAATTTTGCTCATCATCTCTAATTATTTTTAGTAATAATGAGGATCTGCCTGTTTTTTCTAAAGAATTTACTAATTCTTCAAATGCATTCATATTGTTAATAACCTCTCTATTAACTTCTGTAATTATGTCTCCATTCTGCAAACTACTATCATCATCCTCAATTGAAATTACTTTAACTCCACTGTCATGATCTTCAATAGTAATTCCTAAAGATTCTATTTTTAAATTTCTTTCAATATTTGAAGTTGTTTTTCTTTCCGTAACTACCTCTCCAGGTAATTCACCTAATATTACCTCAATATAAATCTTTTTATTTTTTCTCCAAACTTCTAATATTGCAGTAGAACCTACATCTGACTCTGCAACAACTCTTGGTAAATCAGGCATCTTTTTAATTTCTATATCATTAAATTTTAAGATTACATCGCCAGGTTCTAACCCAGCAGTTTTTGAGGGACCATTAGGATTGACATTGGATATGAATGCACCTTTTTGATCAGGCAATCCAAGACTTTCCGCAAAATCCTTAGTTACAGGTTGAATTTGTACACCTAACCAACCTCTTTTAGTTTTTCCAAAATCTTTTAATTGTTGTACTATTTTTTTGGCACTGTTCGCAGGTATTGCAAATCCTAAACCAATACTTCCACCTGTTTGCGAAACAATTGCTGTATTAATTCCTATTACTTCTCCATCTAAATTAAATAATGGTCCACCAGAATTACCACGGTTAATAGATGCATCTGTTTGTAAAAATTTAACATATGGTCCACTACCTAAATCTCTTGAGATTGCAGATATTATTCCTGCTGTCACAGTTCCTCCCAAACCAAGAGGGTTTCCAATTGCAATTGACCAATCTCCAACTCTCATATTATCCGAGTCTCCCCAACCAACATATGTAAGTTTTTTGTTTTTTGGATCAATTTTCAATACAGCTATGTCTGCTTTTGGATCTCTTCCAAGTAATTCAGCTGTAAACTCTGTTTCATCATTTAGAATAACAGTTATTTCATCAGCTCCTTCAATTACATGATTATTTGTAACAACTATACCGTCTTCACTTATTATAAAACCTGACCCAAGTCCTGTCATTGGTCGTTGTGACCTTCTTTGATCACGATCAAAATATTCTTTAAAAAAATCATCAAACGGAGATCCCTCCGGAAATTGTGGTATTTGATTTTGGTTATTATTTTCAACAATAGTAGTTGAAGCAATACTAACTACTGCAGGAGATAATTGCTCTACTAAATCAGCAAAACTCTCAGGTACAGCAAGTAATGGTTTTGAAAATAAAATAGAAATTAAAAATATAAATTTAATTCTCATATTATTTGTCATAGTATTTGAAGGTGAAATAAATAAGGCACAGTCCTAAAAGAGCAAAAAATAAACTAATATTTTTTATAGTTTGTGGACTAATAAGGGAAACCATATCGAGATATTTCTTTAAGTTGTTCGCTAAGAAAAAATAGATTGTGCCTTCGATGATCAGCACTAGACCCATGCTTATTAGTAATATTTCAAACATTAATTTTGGATATCTATTTCACCAAAAAATTTTTCACAAACTTCCCCAGGAGCGATTACCATGGACATCTCTGTGTCTCCAAAAGTATCTTTACAAGCTTGCATTGTTCTTAAGAAATCAAAAAATTCCTCATCACGACTATAAGCATCACCTAATATTCTATTTTTAGCAGCATCTCCTTCACCTCTTAGTATTGATGAAGTTCTTTCAGCTTCGGCAAGAATTACTGTTTGTTGTCTATCTGCTGATGCAACAATTTCTTTAGAAAGTTCTTCACCTTCTGCTCTTAATAAATTTGCTTCTTTTTCACGTTCAGAGCGCATTCTTTGATAAACGTTGTTAGATACCTGTTCTGTTAAGTCTGTTCTACCAATCCTTATATCTACAATTTTAACGCCAAAAGAATTTTCGTTAACCTTTATTTGTTTTTCAATTTCATTCATAATATTGATACGTTCATCACTCAGTAGTGATGTTAAAGAGTATTGTGCAATTACACCTCTAACTGCTGCGTTTATAATTCTTCCAAATCTATCAGAAAAAGTGGTCTCATTTCTAACTGTCTGATAAAACTTTAGAGGATCAACAATGTTGTATCTTGCAAATGAATCAACAATAATTCTTTTTTGATCTGAAAGAATCATCTCTTCAGGTTGAGGATCGAGATTAAGTAATCTAGAATCTAAAAAAACAGCATCTTGAATAAATGGAATTTTAAATTGAAGGCCAGGTTTTGTAACAACTTTTCTTGGGTCACCAAATTGAAGCACTAAAGCTTGCTTAGTTTCATTTACAATAAAAAAAGCTCCAGTAAAAGTAAGGAAAAGAATAAATAAAACTAAAACTATAAGTAAATTTCTTGCACTAAATCTCATCTTAGTTGTTTCCTGACTTTTTAAGTTCATTCAATGGAAGATAAGGGACTACACCCTGTCCATTTCCAGTGTCATCTAAAATTATTTTGTTCTTGCCTTCTAAAACTTCTCTTAAAGTTTCTAGATAAATCCTTCTCTTAGTTACTTCTTTCGCATCTTTATAACTATTATAAACGTCAATAAAGTTTTGTGCCACACCCTCAGCTTGTTTAACCACCTGCTCTTTATATGCTGTAGCAGCTTCAACAAGTTTGGCTGCTTCACCACGAGCATTAGGAACAATTCTATTTAAATAAGTGTTTGCTTCGTTAACTAGTCTTTCTTTATCTTGTCTTGCTCTTTGAACTTCATCAAAAGCATCAATAACTTGATCGGGCGGATCAACACTTTGAAGCTGCACTGATTGAATTAAAACACCACTTTCATAAGAATCTAAAACTAGTTGTAATTCATTTCTTACTACTTGTTCAACCTCTTGACGACCTTCTGTAAGTAAGAATTGAAGGTCTCTTTGACCGACGACTTCACGAACAACACTCTCAGACATATCTTTGACGGTAAGTTCTGGATTTCTAAGCTTGAATAGAAAATTTCCAGCGTCTTTAATTTTGAAGAGTACTGTGAATGCAACATCTGCTATGTTTTGATCACCCGTAAGCATTAAACTTTCTTCAATAACTTTTCTCTCTGCATTTGAATTTGAGCCAAAACCAAGGTCACTTGCGCTTCTAAATCCAACATTGATTTTTCTAATTACTTCAACTTTTGGTGTAACAGTTTGACCGATTGGAGTAGGAAAAAAGTAATGTAATCCCGGCTCAGTTGTTTGACCATTCCATCTTCCAAATAAAAGTTCTACACCTTGTTCATCAGGTTCAACTCTGTAAAAACCAGTAGCTAACCATAGTAAAACGGCTACAATTATAAAAATTGAAAGATTACGCCTTCCACCAAATTTAAAATTTCCAAATCTGTCTTTCGCTTTTCTTATTGAATCTTCAAAATCTCTTCTATTTGGACCATCCCCGGAACCTCCTGAGCCCCAAGGATTGTTATTACCCCCTGATCCCCAAGGATTATTGTCGTTGTTATTTTTATTCCAGTTCATATATTATTGATAATATTGGCTCTATCTACTAACACTAATTAAATTATTTAATAACTAATATTTGAGTAAATCTGGAAAAATCAAGTATGTCTGATGAAATTTTATCTTTAATCTACACATTTTCTAAGAAATTTAGTGATCCTGAAACAAATCTTAGTTTTGATCCTAAAAATCAAAATATTTCAGCAGTTGTAAATGAGGGCAATGTAAACATTTCCTTACTTGTAAAAGGTCAAAAAGAAGATTTATATCTTAATATAGCAAGATTGCTTAAAAATAATGTTGAACAAATTTCTGGAATACTCTCTGTGAATGTAATTATAAACTCAGATGTAGAAAATACTAAAACAAATAATAATGATAATAAAAGATTTAAAATTGATGCAAAAAACATAGTAGCTATCGCTAGTGGTAAGGGAGGAGTTGGCAAATCAACATTTTCAGTAAATCTTGCTACAGCTTTAAGTTCACTGGATCTTAATATTGGCTTACTTGACGCTGATATTTATGGCCCTAGCATTCCTAGAATGATGGGTATTTCTCAAAAACCAATAATGAATGAAAACAAAAAACTTATACCTTTAGAAAATTATGGAATAAAATTAATGTCAATTGGTTTTATATTAGACTCAGAGGCTCCAACAATTTGGAGAGGGCCAATGGTCATGAAAGCATTGGAGCAAATGTTTAATGGAGTTGAATGGGGTGAATTAGATTATCTTATAATAGATTTGCCACCTGGCACTGGAGATGCTCAGCTTACTTTGGCTCAAAGTTCAAAACTTTCAGGATCAATTGTAATTTCTACACCTCAAGATGTAGCTCTTACTGATGCCAGAAAAGGAATAAATATGTTTAAAAAAGTGAATGTTAATATTCTTGGTATTGTTGAAAATATGAGTTATTTCATATGTGATAATTGTAATCAAAAACATCATATATTTTCAAAAGATGGTGTGAAAAAAGAAGCTGAAAAATCCAAAATACCTTTTTTAGGAGAAATTCCTATTGATACAAATTTAAGAATTCAATCAGACAAGGGAATACCTGCTTTGATAGATAATCCAGATGGTGAAATTTCAAAAAAATTTATATCAATTGCTAAAAACTTAAAAAAATCTCTGTATTAAACATTCATCAGAGCATCAATTTTTTCATGATGCTGATAGTTTGTTAGTTTAAAATCATTTACGTTGTATTTAAAAAAATCTTTTGTTTCAAATTGAAGCTCAGGTAATTTTTTAGGCTCTCTTTCTAATTGGATTTTAACCTTCTCAAAATGTTCATTATAAATGTGAAAATCTCCTAAAGAATGAATAAATGTTCCAACTTCTAATTTACACTCTCTTGCCAACATATGAGTTAAAAGACTATAACTTGCTATATTAAATGGAACTCCCAAAAACATATCACATGACCTTTGATATAATTGGCAACTTAATTTGTTATTAGAAATAAAAAATTGTGAAAATGCATGGCATGCTGGCAATGACATATTTTTAATCTCCGGAGGATTCCAAGCAGAAATTATATGACGTCTTCCATTTGGATCTTCTTTAAGTCCTTTAATTAGGTTTAAGACTTGATCTTCTCCATTAAAATTTCTCCATTGAACTCCATAAATTTTACCAACATCTCCTTCAAACCGAGCTTGTGATTTCCAGTAATCAGCTTGAGCATTCTGCGTCCAAATAGTTTTTTTATCTTTTAAATTTTCTCTTGAATCATTGTATAAGATTTCAGCAAGTCTTCTCTCATCGTCTGAACCTTCAATGAACCACAATAACTCTGAAACTACAGATTTCCATGCTAGTTTTTTAGTCGTTATAGCAGGAAAACCTTTTGATAAATCATAATGCATTTGATAACCAAAAGACTTTCTAACGCCACCAGCTCTACTTTCAACATCTGTGCCATTTTCATAACAATATTTTAAAGCATCTAAATACTGTTTCATTTTTCCCAAATTTCGAAATGGCAAGAAGAATCGCCATCTATTTTTTTTATCATTTTCATATTTTTTTCTATTAAAGATACATTAATAAATTTTTCACAATTGTAATTACCGTAGATTCTAGTGAGATAAAATTGTTCTATAGATTTAAAAGTTAAATTTATTATTTCTGAACCTCCAATTATAAAAATGTCTTTGTCCATATATTCTGATTGAAGATTTTGAATTTGATCATTTATGTCTCCACTAAAGTAATAATCTGCCCCTTCTATTAAATCTTTATCTTTACTTGTAACTAGAACATTTATTCTTGATTTTAGAGGTGTAGGCATAAAAGGATCATCCCAGGTCTTTCTTCCCATTACTACAATATTATTAATAGTATTTTCTTTGAACCATTTCAAATCAATTGAATTTTTAGGCCAAGGCATACTTTGCCCCTTACTTATGCCACCTTTTTCATCTACTGCCATTATTGCTTTAATCATCTTTTATTTATTTTATTCCCTAATTAGTAACAATTTTTTTTTTAATTACTAGGTTTCAAGACAAATCTTTAAAGAATAATTACTTTCAGGTATAATAATAAAGTTGCTTTGCAACTAAGATAATAAATGCTTTGTGCAATAAGTTATTCGGACCCGGGGGCGGTACCCGGCGTCTCCACCAATATGGGGACGAAATAGGTTTGACGGTAATTCAAAGACAAAGACTTTATCCGGTATTGTACCACCGTTATCGGGCTATTTTATAAACGCTAACGATAATAGATTAGCACTTGCTGCCTAGATTCTAGGTGAGCGCGGTCCGGGGCACCGAGCAACAGAACGCCCCATTTTTTAAATATTATCTAATCAAATCAACAATTTCTTTTAAAAACCTCTCTACGAAGTTTACTACGAAGTTACTACGAAGGAAAATATATAATTTATTATTATGTAATGTTAATTGTCAGATTTATTTAAACAAATTAATTGATAATGAATTATGAGTCTGAACTAACTGGAGGTCATCCAAATTCACTAGGTAATACAATAAAAGTTGTTGAACATGTTATTGTTAAAAAAAATAGAATTAATCCATTAATTAAGTGTTATTCAAGCACAGACCAAATAGTAAGATTAAGAACATCAAATGCTTTTAAAAGAATATTTAGACAAAAACCAGAATGGTTTTTAGATTTTAAACATATTTTCTTAAACAAAATTTCAAAAATAAAACAATCTTCCACACAATGGACCTGCGCTCAATTATTTTCAGAATTAGTTAATCAATTAGAAAATAAAGAACAAAAAAAAGCAAAAAAAATTGTATCTGATTATCTTAATAATTCCAGTGATTGGATTGTTTTGTGTCAATCAATGAATGCTCTAATAACTTTCAATAAAATTGATAATAAAACAATAAAAGAAAATATAAAAATTATTAAAAAACTTTCAAAAGATAGAAGAAAGGCAGTTTCTAGACTAGCAAAGAAATTATTATCCTTAATTAAAGAATAAAAAAGACTACGAAGAACTAAAACAAGAAATCTGACAAATAAAGAAAACTTACTACGAAGTTTCTACGAAGAAGTTTCCAAAAGTCCTTATTTTCTGTTAATAATGATTTAGTAGTCGTTATACAGAACGCCCCATAAATTCAAATTTTCTATATTCCTCACAAAAAATAATAAATTAAATTACACGAAGTTTTACACGAAGTTTTTGAAAAAGTGCTATATTCTGTATATTATTAATCAAGGGACGAGAAACAGAACGCCCCACTACATTCTTAATTTTTTATTCTTTTCATTTTATTTTTTAAGTTGCTCTAAATTTGTGCGTAATATGTGCGGAAATAAATTAAAATTTTTTTAATTTTCGCCAAACCATTCCCAAATAACTTCGGCAATAATATCACAGCTTGTTCCTCCTGATTCAATTACTAAAGCTGCGCCTTCCGCACCATTTTCCCAAGCCAATTCTTGGCTTTCAGTTAAATGATCTAACTCTGATGAGTATCTTTCAAATCTAGGACTTTCTTGTAATCTTTCTGTAATTAAAGTGTAATATTGATTATCTATACAGTTTTCTTCATAAACAAATATTTGAACCCACAAACCTCCTAAAGTTGCTACATCCTCATTAGAAACTTCTACATCATGAAAAGCTAAAACAGGATTGACAAAAAATACGAAAACTAAGATTTTTTTTATTAAATTTAAAAACATTATTAAATCATATAATGAATTTTAAATAGTTAAATTAAATTATAAAATATATCGTACGTAATTTGTGGGTAATAAAATTAGAAATTCTCTATAATAAAAATATATATTACAAACTTTCTAAAGAAAGAATAAACAAATAATGGAGAAATTGCTTAATAATTTTGTGTTTGATTGCGCATAAATAAACTAGCAATTTTTCACACACTTATCAACAGAATGCCCTTTTTTAAGGTTGCAGTTGTACTCAGATATTTTGCAAAAAAATTTACATGAAAGTTTACAATTAAGTTACAATTAAGTCAGAAATAAAAATATGATCGTTAAACACACAGATGCGTCTATAACAGAGAATAAAGTTTAGTTATTTAAAAAAAATGGTTCTTTTAATAAAGAATTATCAAATTTCTTGTAATTCAAATTAATTTCTTTTTTGAAATATTCTTTCACTATCTCTTCATTAAATTCATTCTTTTTTGTATATCTAATTTCTTTAATTTTATCTTGAATTACAGGATTGATTTTAAATATAGAATTATCTTTAATTCTTTCAGCAATCGAATGGAATGCCGATTTAATTGTGGACATAGTATATTCAAAAGGATTAGTTTTTATATTTGACATAGCATGATACAGCATTGGTCCACTATCCAAACCTTTAGATAGTAAATGAATTGTAGCACCTACTAAATGAGGATTGTTATCATACAATGCCCAAAAATTACAATCTGTGCCTCTGTAATATGGTGATACACCAGCATGAATATTAATTGCTCTTTGTTCTACTAAAAAATCTATAAGTTTTCCTTTGATATAACTGCTGCCAAAAACAACATAAAGATCGCTTTTTAGAAAATTTGATAATAAACTTATTGGACATTTATTTAGATCTCCGGAAAGCATAGGTAGAATTTTGATATTTTTTTTTAAATTATTTACATAAGAATTACCAAATAATTTAGATTGAACATCATTAACATTTTCAAAATATTTTTTCATAATGGGTAAAGCTTGATAATGACCAGGAATAACTCCTGGAAAAATAGTGTCACACTCCTGAATAACAAAAAGTTCGTCAGATATTGTAGATAATAAGTTAATTAAATAATTATGTCTGTTTTTGTTTGAAGTAAATAATGTAATTTTCATTAATTCATACTTTTGTATATTTGAGCATGATCTTGTCTTGCTATTTCTAAAAAAGAATTATTTAATTTTTTCATACCTTTTTCTGTTTCAATAGTCATTATTTGTTTAAAACCTAACTCTACTCCAAGTTCCTTTAAAATTTCTAAAGTATCGTTATTATAACTCCCACAAGGATGTGACATGTACTTTAATTCATTTTTGGGTTTATCTAAAATGTTAGAAATTGAAGATAAACATTTTTCATACTCATGTTTTTGCTCATCATAATTTAATTTCTCCAATAATGTTGGGTGATTATGTGAATGTAGACCAACCAAATGTCCTAAATTATCAAGTTTCTTTAAATCATCTTTTTGAAAAAAAAGTTTTTTATATGTTTCTTTAAAATTAAGATTTTTTTCTTTAATCATTAAAAACATTATTTCCTCATATTTAGTTTTGTTCAAAAAATTATCTCGTATTAACCTAAACTTAATGTCTTCAATTGAATAAAAAGGAAATTTATCTTTTGTAGAATTTATCTTATCATTATTTTCATCAAAAAATTTTTTTAAATCTTTATCCAAAACTTTATAAAAACTTTTATAAAATTCATTAATATCCTTAAAATAATTAACTCGAAAATATCTAAAAATCTCTAAATTGTCGGGTTTTTGCTCAAATACTGAGGTGTATACAAAAAAGAAACTTTTAATTTTAAGTTCCTCTAAAACAGGTAAGGCAATGTCAATTTGACATCTTAAAGCATCATCAAATGTTATACAAACTTCTGTTTCTTTAAGTTTTTTGTTTTTTAATTTTTCAAAAAATATCTCAGCGTCTAAAATATTATTTTTTCCAATAAAATTTATCATCTTATAAAAGTCATCTTTATCTATAGAACCTTGACTTTTTGTATGTATTCCATAGTCGTGAAAATGATGAAACATGATACCGTGAAAAAAATTGTTGTTTTGATTAAAATACATGAAATATTTATAACATTATGCTAATTCTCAATGAAGTATAAAAACAAGGTTGGGAAGAAGTAATGACACTTACCAATAATTAATACAATGAATTGTTTCAAAAAGTCTTTGTTTTCTGTTATTAATAAAATTATAGAAGAAAAAAAGCTACATATTAATGAAAAAAGGATAATATGAAAAAATTTGAAGATTTGATGAATGTAAAAAATGAAATTGAAAATATTTCAGCGTCTGAAGCAAAGGAAAAAGTCAATGATCCAAACGTGCAATTTGTTGATGTTAGAGATAAAGAAAGTTTTGATAAAGAAACAATAGGAAATGCAATTCATTTGGATAGAGCTTTTCTTGAATTTTATTTAGCAGAAGGTAGTCCTTTAGAAAATAAATTTTTCAAAGAAAATCCAGATAAAGAATATGTTGTATTCTGTGGTGTTGGTGGACAAGGTGCTTTATCAACTAAAACAATGAAAGATATGGGTATTAAAAATGTTAAGAATATTACCGGTGGTATGGCTGAATGGGAAAAGTTAAAAAAATAACCTCATTCAAATTAAATTGATTAGTTTTGAACTAAAAAATTTAGAAAAAAAAAATCAGAACTATTCTTTTGACATGATAAGGAAATTATTTATTTTTATATTTATATTTTCTTATTTACCCTCATCTATGGCTCTTACAAAATATGATTTTTCAAATAATCAACTATTATGTCCAACATTACTATGGGGATTTGAATTTATTTCATCAAATAAAGTCAAAGTCATTAATACAGACCTTAATAACATAACATCAATTGATGAATATTATTATGATGTAGATCTAAAACTATCCTACATTAACATATTTTCGAATGAAAATAATATTAGAGATAGAGTTTATTCTATTGAACTTAATTCATTAAGAATTGATGTGTGGGCTATGACTGGTGGTGGATTTACAACAAGAGAAATGTTTCCAATTGGGTTGTGTAAGTTTGTAAAAATTAATAATTTTTTATCTTATATTGAAAGCTTAAAATGATTGAATATCAAAATATATTAGATAAAAATATGTTAAACGTATTTAAAGATATTTTAATTTATATCAGAGATAAAGGACTCTCAAATAATAATCACCTCTATGTTACATTTTCTACTAATCATCAAAATGTTGAACTACCAAATTGGTTAAAACAAAAATATCCAGAAGAGATGACAATAGTAATTCAATACGAATATTATGATCTTGAAATTAATAAAAATAGTTTTTCTATTTCACTTTCATTTAATGATATAAAAACAAATTTAAAAATAGATTATAACTCTATCATCTCTTTTGCAGATCCTTCAGCAAATTTTGGATTAATTTTAAAAAAAAATAAAATTCACAAGAATGTAAATAATAAAATGAAAAAGAAAAAATTAAATAAAAATAATGTAATTAATTTTTCTAATTATAAAAAAAATTAATTTAAATAATAATGTTTTTTTAGTTGACCATTAGCATAATCTAAGCACAACGGACTTCCAGTAGGAAGTTCTATCGAAGATATTTGTTCTGGTTTATACATACCAACTTTAATCATTATTGCTCTTAGAGAGTTACCATGTGCTACAATTAGAACATTTTTCTTTCCTAATATAAATGGTTGAATTGTTTCAGTAAAATAAGGTGAAACTCGATCCACTACATCCTTAAGACTTTCACCGTTAGGTGGTGGTGTGTCATATGATCGTCTCCAAATATGCACTTGTTCTTTTCCAAATTTTTTAGCAGTTTCTGTTTTATTTAAACCAACTAAATCACCATAATCTCTCTCATTTAGTCTTTGATCTTTTTCATAAATAAGAATTCCATTTTTATGTAAATTTTCTATTTCTGATGCCATGATTGCAATTTCTGCTGTTTTATTTGCTCTTTCTAAGACACTACTAAAAATTTTATCAATTTTTATATTATTTTTTTTTAATAAAAGGCCAGCATTATTTGCTTCATTTATACCTTTTTCAGTTAATGGAACATCTTTCCAGCCAGTAAATTTATTTTCTAAATTCCACTGACTTTGGCCATGTCTTAGTAAAACAAGTTTGTTCATATGTTTCATATAATATGTTATAAGTAAATTGTTAATAATTAATGAAAAATAAAAAAAGAATAGAATTTGATAGCCTAGGTTCAAAAAAAATTGATAAAAATAAGCTTTGGGGTGCTCAAACGCAAAGATCACTAGAGAATTTTAAAATTGGTGATGAAAAAATACCGGTTGAATTAATAATTGCTTTAGGGCAACAAAAAAAAGCTGCTGCAGAAGCTAATATAGAACTTGGTGTTTTAAATAAAAAATTAGGATCATTAATTATGGACGCCTGTAATGATATAATAAATTTAAAACTTATTGAAGAATTTCCATTAGTAGTATGGCAAACTGGATCTGGAACGCAAACAAATATGAATGCGAATGAAGTAATTAGTAATTATATAATTAAAAAATTAAATGGAAAAATTGGAAGTAAAGATCCAATCCATCCAAATGACCATGTGAATTTATCTCAATCCTCAAATGATACTTTCCCTACAATAATGCACATAGCAATAAATGAATTATGTATTAAAAACTTAATTCCAAATCTAAAAAATTTAATAAAAGAATTTAAAAATAAAAAGAGAGTGTTTCAAAGAATAATTAAAATAGGAAGAACGCATACACAAGATGCTACACCTATTACTTTAGGTGATGAATTCTCTGCATTTTGTTCACAACTACAATCTTGTTTAAAAAGAATTCAAATTTCGCAATCAGAATTAAAATATCTTGCTCAAGGTGGAACTGCAGTAGGATCTGGGATTAATGCACCAAATAAATTTGATAAAGTATTTTGTAAATATTTGAATAAATTTACCAAAGATAACTACAAGCCTGCACAAAATAAATTTGAAGCTTTATCATCTCATGACTCACTGGTAAATTTTTCAAATTCGTTAAAAACTCTATCAGTATCATTATTAAAAATTATTAATGACATACGATTTCTAGCATCTGGACCAAGATCTGGTTTAGGAGA
>CACMPM010000017.1 GCA_902615625.1 uncultured Alphaproteobacteria bacterium | reverse complement strand
TTTTGAATTTCATTAAGATCCATAAAAAACAATTCAAAATCAGAAAATAAATCAATTAAGAAAGGCCTAATGTTTTTATCTGAAAAAATATTTATTTTATTCTTCAATTTCTTTTTCCGAACAAAATTGTTCCGAGCCTTATATATGTTGGTTTAAAAGGTAGTGCCTCTTTATAGTCTCCACTCATACCAATACTGAGCTTATCAAGACTGTTTTCTTTTGCCAAATTTTGGAGTTGGTTAAAGTGATGTTTTGGATCATCTTCTACAGGGGGTATGCACATAAGACCTTGTATAGGTAGGTTTATTTCATTTTTTAAAAAGAAAAGGAAGTCTTTAGTGTTTTCAGGAAAAATACCACTCTTACTTTTTTCTCTTCCAGTGTTTATTTGTACAAAAAACTTTTTATTTATTAGTAATTGGGAATGCTTTGAAATTTCCTTTGCAATTTTTTCTCTATCTATTGTGTGAAATACATCAAACAATAATAGGGCATCCTTTACTTTGTTTGATTGTAAAGGTCCTGTTAGGTGTAATTCAATTTTTGGATTATCTTTTTTGATTTTTACAAATTTGGTTTTTGCTTCTTGAACTCTGTTTTCTCCGAAAATGTAAACGCCTTGCTTAATGGCCTCAAAAACACTTTCTATTGGATGGTTTTTAGAAATTGCAACAATTTTGGCTTTATTGTTATGTTTTTCCAAAATATCGCTTATTTCATTGAATTTTTGTATATTAAACATAATAATAGGTGTTGTAAAAAAACAACATGATTTAAAAAAATATAAAGAATCATTATGCTTTTTTTGAACTTTATTCAATTTTTAAATAATACGTTTCACAATACAAGTTTGTTTCTTGTATTTAATGAATATTCATTAACTCAAAAGGAGTAATTATGAAAAAAGAACTATTAATGGGAACTGCTCTAGTTTCTACGCTTGGTGCTGCTTCAGTTGCTGAAGCTGTAACAGCTACTATGAGTGGTAACCACCAAACTGGTATTGAGTTTGATTCACCAAGTGGAAGTACAGATACTAACGCTCAAAAATCAGACAACAACTTTACTGTGTCATTATCAGAAACTACTGACGGCGGTATGACTATTTCTTCAAGCTTCATGCTTATGAATGAAAATGCTGCTGCTGGTGATGTAGATGCTGGTTTCACTTTAGCATTTACTGATGGATCTAAACTTGATGTAATCAATGCTGGTAACGCATCTGGTACACATGACGTTTCTATCCCAGGTTCAGCTGGTCCAGAAAATGTAGCAACAGCTACTACTAACTCTGCAGAAACTGGTTTAGATTTTGCAACTGGCGCAACTAAACAAGGTGTTGAGTATCATACTGCATCGGACTTCCTAGCTGATGGACTAAAAATGTCTTTCTCAGCTTCAACAGATGGTGGTGAAGCAGCTGGAACAACATACAGAATTGACGGTCACGTTGCGGTTGGTGCTACTTATGTAACTGATCTTGGTGACAGCGCTGTAACAATTGGTGCTGGTTATTCTGCAATAGATGGATCAAAAACTGGTAAAGCTCCGGCAAATGACACTGGTGGATTCCATGTTGGTTTAAGTGCTGTAACTGGTGACTTAACTTTTGCTGTTGGTTTTGCTGATGGTGAAAAAGTTGGTACTGGTATTAACGGTGCAAAAGAAATGACTGGTGATGTTGTAAAAGCTGGTGTTAAATATGTAACTGGAGACTTAACATTTAATGTTGGTTTTACTTCAGCTGATTCAACAGATCTAACTATTGGTTCGGTCTCTGGAAAAGAGGATGCAATAGATACAACTTCAGCTAGTGTATCTTACGCTGTAGCTTCTGGTGTGACTGCAATTCTTGGTTACACTTCTTTAGATGCAAGTGATGAAGGTGCTGACTCAACTGATGGATCTGCATGGTACATCGGTGCTAACATGGCATTTTAATTAAAGATTTTAAATCTTAAAAAACGGCACTTTAACGAGTGCCGTTTTTTTTATGTTTTACATTTAGTCGTCTATACAATAATTATATTAAATGATTTTAATCCGGTTAATTATGTCTTTTTTGCTGTTATTTATCTTTTCTTGTAACAGTAACAAGAGCGAAGAGGAAATGGATGAGTTGTGGTCAAAAGCACAAACAACTGGAGAGATAGTAAATAGATCTGGATCAAAATTTAATACAGCTACAAATAAAGATTTAGCAATGAGAGATGCTGAAACCAGACTTCAGTCAGGTGGTGGTTTGTTTGGGAAAGGTGGTGTGTCTTTGGGCGGAATTTTAGGTGACAACAATCAAGAAAAAAACACATCGTCTGGGGTGATTACAACATCAGTAAACCCCTTCCTTTGGAGAGCTGCCATAGAAACAATTGATTTTATGCCTCTCAGCTCAGCTGACCAAGTTGGTGGCACTATTATTACTGATTGGTATTCTACATCAGGTAATGAAAAAGAGCGTTGTAAACTAAATATTTTTATTACAGGTGTAAGTTTTAAAGCTGAAAACCTTAGGGTTGTATCTTTTTGTCAAGAATTTAAAAATCCTACATGGGTTAATAAAGAAATTGAAAAAGAAAATAATATAAAAATAGAAAACGCAATATTAAATAAAGCAAAAAAATTAAAACTACAATCAAGTTAAAAGTGTCATCACGATACAATCATAAATTAGTTGAAAAAAAGTGGCAGGATATATGGTCACAAAACAAAATTTTTCAGACTTCACGAGATGAGAAAAAAGAAAAATTTTATGTTTTAGAAATGTTCCCATATCCCTCAGGTAAAATACATATGGGCCACGTTAGAAACTATACCTTAGGAGATGTAGTAGCAAGATATAAAAAAATGAAGGGGTATAACGTATTACACCCAATGGGCTGGGATGCATTTGGTCTTCCTGCGGAAAATGCTGCTTTAACAGAGAAAAAGCATCCTGAAAGTTGGACTTACCAAAATATTGAAACAATGAAAAAACAACTTTTGAAAATGGGATTGTCTCTTGATTGGGAAAGGGAAATTGCAACTTGCCATCCAGAATATTACAAACACGAACAAAAGTTTTTTATTGATATGTTTAAAGCAGGACTTGCTTACAAAAAAGAGGCTGAGGTCAATTGGGATCCTGTAGATAAAACGGTGTTGGCAAATGAACAAGTAATTGATGGCAAAGGGTGGAGATCGGGAGCTGTTGTTGAAAAGAAAAAATTATCCCAATGGTTTTTAAAAATAAGTAAATATTCTGAAGAACTCTTGAAAGATCTAGATAATTTAGAAAATTGGCCAAACAAAGTAAAAATTATGCAATCTAACTGGATTGGTAAATCAATAGGGGCAGAAATAGACTTTCAAGTTTCAGAAAGTGATATAAAAATCAAAATATTTACAACAAGACCTGACACTATTTACGGAGCAACTTTTTTAGCTATTTCAAGTGATCATGAATTAGTAACTAAAATTTTAAAAAAAAACGATGGTTTAGAAAAATTTATTAAGGATTCTGAAAACATAAATCCTGATAAAGTTAAAAGAGGGTTTGATACTGGTTTATTTGCAAACCATCCATTTATTGAGGGAAAAAAACTTCCAGTTTTCGTAGCTAATTTTGTTCTGAAAGAATATGGGTTAGGGGCAATTTTTGGTTGCCCTGCACATGATCAAAGAGATCTTGATTTTGCTAGAGAATATAATCTTGATATAATACCGGTTGTTAAGCCAGCTGATATTAGTGAAGATAATTTCAAAATTACGACTGAAGCTTTTACTGGTGAAGGTATATTGATTAACTCACCTTCCTTAAATGGATTAAATATAAATGATGCAAAAAATAAGATTATTAAACATATTGTAAATAAAAAGATTGGAAGAAAAAAGGTAAACTATAAATTAAGAGATTGGGGGATTTCACGTCAACGGTTTTGGGGTTGTCCAATTCCTATAATTTATAGAGAAGATGGGGCGGTGTTGGCTGTTGAGGACTCTGAATTACCAGTAAAACTTCCAGACATAAAAAATTTTACTGAATCATCTAGCGCGCTGAACAATATCTCTGGTTGGAAGGAAACTGTTTGTCCTAAAACTGGATTAAAGGCGATAAGAGAGACGGATACATTTGATACTTTTTTTGAGTCTTCATGGTATTATTTTCGTTATTGTAATGCACGATTAGAAAAACCCTTTGATAAAAAAGATATAGACTATTGGTTACCAGTTGATCAATATATTGGCGGTGTTGAACACGCCATATTGCATCTTCTTTATTCACGATTTTTTACAAAAGCGCTTAGAGATCTGAATTATTTTAATTTAGATGAACCATTTAAGGGACTGTTTACACAAGGAATGGTTACTCACATTACTTTTAAAAATAAAAAGGGTGATTGGGTAGAGCCAAAGGATGTTGAAATAGTAAACGGGTCTTTTAAAGATAATACTGGCGAAGAAGTTATAACTGGAAAAATTGAAAAAATGAGTAAGTCAAAAAAAAATGTTGTTGATCCAAATGATATTATTAGTTCTTACGGAGCAGATACAGCAAGGTGGTTCATGTTATCTGATAGTCCGCCAGAAAGGGATTTGCAATGGACTGATACTGGTGTAGCAGCATCTTTTAAGTTTATAAATAAATTATACGATTTGGTTGAGAAATATAAACATCATCAACCAAAAAATTGTGAAAATACTAAAGATATAAATGAATTAAAAAATATTATTAATGAAGTAGCAGAGAATATAGAGGCATTTCAATTTAATAAATCAGTTGCAAAAATTTATGAATTTGTAAATATTCTTAATGATTCATTATTAAAAAATAAATTATCAGTAAAGAACTTTAAGTGGTCTCTAGAAAAATTATCAATTATATTACAACCATTTGTGCCTCATATAAGTGAGGAAATATGGTCAAGCCTTGGAAATCAATCATTATGTATTAATGAAACCTGGCCCTTAGAAGATGTAATAAAAAAATCAGAAATAAAAATTGCCGTACAAATAAACGGTAAAACGAAAGAAATAATTGAAATTGATGATAAGTTTTCTAAAGAAAAAGTTTTAGAAACTGTTAAATTTAATAATAAAATAAAGAAAAATTTATTGGGCAAAAATATTGTGCGAGAGATTTATGTTCCTGGTAAGATTGTAAATTTGGTTATCAAATGAGAAAGTTATTTTTTGTTACTTTTTTTATATTTATTATATCATGTGGCGGTGTTGACTTTGTTTACAAAGAAAACAAAAACCTCATTAACCCATTGTATGAAAAAACAGAAGTTAGCACCTCAGGTTTTAATATAAATTTTATGAATTCATACTTACCAATGTTTTTTGGAAGTAACAAAGATGATATTTTTAATCTGTCAATAAAAATTGAGGAAAATAAAACAAGAAGTTCTATAGAAACTAATCAGGCTGTATCAAAATTAAGATATGAACTAAAATTCAATTATACTTTGGTATTAAATGAAAAAAACTGCGTCACTTTATATAAGGAATTAATATCTTATTTTTCAATAATTCCTAAGTCTTCAGGCTATAATTATGGTACCGTTTCATCTTTAGAAAAAAAATATGAATTGGCTATAACTGAAAACTTAAATCGATTTGTTTCTATAATAACAGACAATGATTTAAATAGTTGTTCATGAAAATAAATTCATTAAACGTAATTATAAACCCAGCATCTGTTCTAAATAAAAAATTTTATTTTATAAGTGGTAACGAAAAAACACTTATGGAAAAAATAAAAAAAATAATTGTTGAGGGTTTTAAAGATAAAGAAAATGTGCAAATAAAAAATATAGACACGATTAGTGAATTTGTTGATGAAATTGAGCTTTTTGGTGACAAAAATATATACATAGTAGGTGGGAATAAAGGAATAGATAAAGAATCTTTAGATAATTTAAGGTTATCAGAGAGTAATTTTATTTTTTTGCAGGAAAATTCACAGAAAATAAAAAAAATAAAAAGTTTATTTAATGCTGATAAAGATTCCTGCTTAATTGACTGTTATGAACTAGATAAAGATTCAAAAATAAAAATTTTAAATGAATTTTTAAGATTAAATAAATTAGAAATATCCGAAGATGTTTATTGGTTCTTGGTTGATAAATTGGATAGTAAATATGGTTTATTTGAAAAAAATTTAATAAAAGTTTTGGAATTGGATAAAAAAGACTTAACAATAGACAAAATCAAAAAAATATTGACCATTGATGAATCTGGTAAAGAAAAAATTTTCTTCAACTTACTACAGAAAAATAAAGAAATTATCGCTCTTTACAGAGATAAAATTGTAAATAATTCAGATGTTAACGAATTATTTTACTATAGTAAATTTTTCTGTCAAATGATCATAGATTGTAATAGTGAAAAGGAGTATGTAAAAAAAATTCCAATGTATTTATTCAAAGAAAAGAATTATTTAATTGATATTTATAGGAAATATAATTTTAAAAAGAAAAAAACGCTTTTAAATTTGCTTTCATCAACTGAGAGTATTTTGCGGAAAGAAAGCGGTTTATCTTTAGTTGTTGGTCTTCGTTTTCTTTTGAATATTAAGAAAATTACTATTTCTTAAGTCTTTTCATTAAATCATCTAATTGATTTAAATCAGAGTAATAAAGAGTTAGTGAACCAGATGAGCCATTCTCATTAAATTGGATGGATGTTTTTAGGCCTATTTTGTCAGAAAGCTCCTTTTCTAGATCGGTTATATTCGGATCTTTTGAGGTTTTTTTTGTTTTATTTTTTTTAAATTCAGATGTTATTTTTTCTATCTGTCTTACACTAAGCTTCTTTTCAATTATTTCTTTAGCCTTATTAATAGCATCTGGTACACCAATAAGAGCTCTAGCGTGGCCCATTGATAAGTCGCCGTTTATTACCATTTCTTGTATTTTTTTATCAAGTTCTAAAAGGCGTAAAATATTTGAAACATGGCTTGAGCTTTTACCTATTATTTTAGCAAGGTTTTCGTTGTTGATGCCTTTGATATCAATTAGTCCTTTATATGCATTTGCCTCCTCAATAACATTTAGATCTTCTCTTTGAATGTTTTCAATTAAGGCTGCTTCTAACACATTGGTGTCATCAAAATTTTTAATGAGACATTCGACTTCATGCATTCCATTTAATTGACATGCTCTCCACCTTCTTTCCCCAGCAACAATCTGATATTGGCCATCTTTTATTGGTTTTATAATTATAGGCTGAATTAATCCTTGGTTTTTAATTGAGGATGATAGCTCTTTGAGATCCTCATCTTTAAAGTTTTTTCTAGGTTGGGAGGGGTTGGGTATTATTTGAGATATATTAATTTTCTGAATCCCGCTATTGCTGTCAGGGTTATTATTTGTGGTTGATAAAAGAGCTCCTAGGCCCATTCCTAGTTTGTTATCTTTATTCATAGTTTTTATTTTGATTTAAAATTACTTCTTTTGCAAGCTCTATATAAGCCAAAGAGCCTGCGGCTTGTGTATCGTATATCAATGCCGGTTTACCATGACTTGGGGCTTCAGATATTTTAACATTTCTTGGAATTGTTGTTTTGTATACTTGTTTTCCAAAATGATGCCTTACATCTTTCTCAACTAAAGAGCTTAGTGAATTTCTTTTGTCTAACATAGTTAATAAAATTCCTTCAATTTTTAAATCTTTATTAAAGTTTTGTTGAATTAGTTTTATTGTTTGCATTAAGGCTGAAAGTCCCTCAAGCGCAAAGAACTCAGACTGAAGAGGAATAAGCGTAGTGTCAGATGCAACTAGTGAGTTAATGGTTAGCAGACCAAGTGCTGGTGGGCAATCTATAAAAATAAAATCGAAATTATTAATTTCATCAAAAATTGATTTAAAGACGTACTCCCTATTTTCAAAATTTGTAAGCTCTACCTCTGCCGCAGCTAGATCTGTGTTTGCTCCAATTATTTTTAGACCAGGAACTAGTGTTTCTTTTATGCCTTCTATTAAAAGTTTCTTTTCATGAATCATTTCATAAATTGATGGCTTTCTTTCATCATAAGAAAGTCCTAATCCTGTACTCGCATTACCTTGTGGGTCAGCATCTACAATTAAAACATTTTTTTTCACTGCAGCTAATGAGGTAGCTAGGTTTATTGTTGTTGTGGTTTTGCCAACACCGCCTTTTTGGTTTGATATAGAGATAATTTTTTTCACAGTTTTTTATATTTGTTTATTTTTAACACATATCCACCGCCCGCACTTTGGCTTGGATAAAGATCGTATTCAAAGCTAAAGGATTTTTTTGCATCATTTATTTCTTTCTTAACACTTCTTCCTTTTAGAAAAAGTAGCGATGTATTTTTTTTAGTAAAAAACCGTGAATAATCTAATAATTTTGCCAATGGGGCAAAGGCTCGACAGACAATAAAGTCAAATTTTTGATTTTTTATTTTTTCAACTCTTGTGCAAATAGTTTTTATTTCTAAATTCTGCTCATGTGCAAATTCTTTGATAAAGTTTATTTTTTTCATCTTTGAGTCAATCAATAATATATTTGAATGCCCAAAAATATGTAAGATCACCCCTGGTAAGCCCGCACCGGTACCAAGGTCTATTATCGATGCATTTTTTTTCAAAATAAATTCAGACAACTGTAATGAATCATTAATATGTCTATCCCAAGCAGCATCAAGTGTTGAGGGCCCTACTAAATTGTGTATTTGGTTGCTTTTTGTTAACTTTAGTATGTAGCTATTGATTAAATCAATCTGCTTCCTGTTAAGATTGTATTTTTTTATTACAGCGCTTTTATCCAAATTATGCTGCTTTTTTATTTTTATTTTTTTTAATATATCTTAGAAGTGCTATTGTGGCTGCTGGTGTTACGCCCGATATTCTTGAGGCTGCTCCAAGAGTTGGTGGTTTAATTTTTGATAATTTTTCTACTATCTCATTAGATAAGCTGCCAACTAGTTTATAATTGGTTGATTTTGGAATTGTTAAACTTTCTTCTTTTTCAAAATCTTGAATATCCATTCTTTGCCTATCAAGATAACCTGAGTACTTAGCTTCAATTTCTATTTGTTCTATTACATCGTCTTCTAAATCACTTAATTCAGGAAGTATTTTTTTGAGTTTGGTGGTTGTAATATTAGAAAACGACAAAAGGTCTATGATATTTCGTTTCTTTCCATCTTTGTTTATTTTTATCCCCTTTTTCAGAAGCGCGTCTGGAGAGAATTTGTGATTTTTTACAAGCCTAAACCCTTCTTTTATCCTTCTGGATTTTTTTTCAAATTCTCTTTGCCTATCTATATCAACACAACCTATATCAACCCCAAGAGGTGTAAGTCTTAAATCTGCATTATCAGCCCGAAGTAAAAGTCTGTATTCAGACCTTGAGGTGAACATTCTATATGGCTCTTTAGTCCCTTTTGTAACCAAATCGTCTATCAAAACGCCTATATATCCGGAGGACCTAGGTATTATAAATTCTTTATTAGATGTTGTTTTAAGTGATGCATTTATCCCAGCCATTATACCTTGTGCGGCTGCTTCTTCGTATCCGGTTGTTCCATTTATTTGCCCTGCAAAAAATAAATTTTTTATTTTTTTTGTTTCAAGTGTATGTGTTAGTTCTTGTGGGTCAACAAAATCGTATTCAATGGCATAAGCGGGCTGTGTAATTGTAACATTCTCTAAACCCTTAATGGTCTTAACAAACTGCTCTTGAATTTCGGTTGGAAGAGAAGAAGATATTCCGTTTGGATATATTAAATCACTGTCTAATCCTTCTGGCTCCAAAAAAATCTGGTGCGATGATTTACTTTTAAATCTATGAATCTTATCTTCAATTGAGGGACAATACCTAGCTCCCATTGATTGTATTTCTCCCGAATACATTGGTGATAGATTAAGGTTCTGAGCGATTATTTTATGGGTATTTTTATTAGTATGGGTAATAAAACAAGATATTTGAGGAATGTGGATATCTCTGTTAATAAAAGAAAATGGAACAAGCTTTTTGTCTGGGTGTTGTTCATCTAAATCATTGAAATTTATAGTTTTTTTTAGTAATCTTGGCGGTGTTCCTGTCTTCAATCTGCCTATTGAAAACTTTAGGTCTTTAAGCCTTTTTGCAAGCTTTATTGATGGTTTGTCACCAACTCTTCCGGCTTCTTGCTTCTCTGAGCCTATTCTTATTAAACCTTGAAGGAAAGTGCCTGTAGTTAAAACCACAGATTTGGATAGTATCTTTTTGTTATCGCCTAAAACAACTCCATTTACCTGTTTATTTAAAACAATTAAGTCTTCTACTGACCCCTCAATAATTTGAAGATTTTTTTGCTCAGATACAAGCTCGTTTATGGCATTTTTATATAAAATGCGGTCTGTTTGTGCCCTTGGGCCTCTTACGGCAGCACCTCTGCTCGAGTTTAACATTCTAAATTGTATACAGGATTTGTCTGTAGCTTTGGCCATAATTCCATCTAAAGCATCTATTTCCTTTACAAGATGTCCTTTTCCAAGACCTCCAATTGCAGGGTTGCATGACATTTCTCCTATTTTATCAGCTTTATGAGTAATTAAAGCTGTTTTTGATCCAGTTCTTGCAGATGAGCATGCTGCTTCTACGCCTGCATGCCCTCCACCAATTACAATTACATCAAATTTATTGTCCATGTCTCTTTTCACGTGAAATTACTTACCTATACAAAAATCACTAAATATTATATCTAAAATTTTCTCAATATCAAATTTTTGATTAATTCCATCAATATACATAATTGATCTTCTAATATTTTCAGCAGCAATATCTATTTCTTTTAAATCTAAACCTTTAAGTAGTACAAGGGATTTTTTGAGACTTTCCATATGTCTTTCACGTGAAAAGAGTGGTCCAGAAATTGGTTTTTTCTTTAATTTTGAAGATATAGTTTTAATAAGAGGCTCAATACCATAACCAGATACTGATGAAATACTATGTACCCCGCTAATTTTCTTTTTATTTGTATCATATTTTGATTTAACAAATATTTTTGATTTGATTTTAGTGTAGTTTTTCTTTTCATTGTTTTTAAGAAAAACTATATTTAAATCAGACTTTTCAGCGCTCTCTAAGGATCTTTCAATACCTATTTTTTCAATTAAGTTCTTATATTTTCTTATTCCAGCTGTATCAATAAATGTGTATTTATCTCCTTGTATATCTAGCGTGGAGCTTACTAAATCTGTTGTGGTTCCTGGTATATTAGTAACTATAGAAACTTCCTTGTTATTAATATAATTAATAAAGGATGATTTTCCAGTGTTTGGCTTTCCAATAATAGTTATTTTAAAACCATTATGAATTTGTCTAGATAAAGTTGATCTTTCGATAATATTTTCAATTTGTTTATATATGTTCTTATTTTGTTCTCTTATGTTTTTATATATTTCTTTAGGAAGGTCTTCATCAGCAAAATCAATTATGGCCTCTATATCTGCTAGAAGTTTTTTTTGTTTATTTGATATTTCATTAACTAATTTATCTAAATTTCCACTTAAATTACCAATGGCTATCTTTCTTTGATTTTCAGTTTCTGCATTAACTAAATCATTAATCGTTTCAGCTTCTAAAACACTAAGCTTATCATTCATTAGAGCTCTTTTGGTAAACTCTCCAGGCTCAGCAAGTCTGATCTGTTTTTTTAATAGAGTTTTGGTTATTTTGTTAATTACAGAAATACTTCCATGACAAGATATTTCCACCATATCCTCTCCTGTATAGCTTTTTGGTGATTTAAAAAAAGTTGTTAGCGTCTGGTCTACAACGTTCTTTCCGTCTAATAAATCGTTTAATGTAGCAAAGTTTGTTTTAAATTTTTTTTTAGAAGATATTGATTTAATTATTGTATGAGAGCCTTTTCCCGAAACCCTAAAAACAGCTATACCTGATTTACCTCTTTGCGTAGCAAGGGCAAAAATTGTCTCTTTGGAAGCTTTCATTTTTTGGGAATTAAACCCAAGATGATATTAAGTAAATAAGTAAATAAGAAAGATTATAAAAAAATTTATATTTATTTAGTTCCCATGCTTTGGAAGAATTCGCTGTTAGTTTTTGTATTTTTCATTTTATCTAATAAGAACTCCATAGCTTCTGTGCTTCCCATTGGGGCTAATATTTTTCTTAAAATAAAGATTTTTCCAAGCTCGTCTTTATCAAGCAATAATTCTTCTTTTCTTGTTCCCGACTTACCAATATCAAAAGCTGGATAGGTTCTTTTTTGACTTAGTTTTCTATCTAGAACCATTTCACTATTACCAGTACCTTTAAATTCTTCAAATATAACTTCATCCATTCTACTTCCTGTATCTATTAAAGCAGTAGCAATAATTGTAAGCGATCCACCTTTTTCTACGTTCCTTGCAGCTCCGAAAAATCTTTTTGGTCTTTGTAGAGCATTGGCATCAACACCACCTGTTAATACCTTTCCACTAGAAGGTACAACGGTATTATATGCTCTTCCAAGTCTGGTGATTGAATCAAGAAGGATTACAACATCATGTTTATATTCAACAAGTCTTTTAGCTTTTTCAATTACCATTTCAGCGACCTGAACGTGACGTGAAGCAGGTTCATCAAAGGTTGAACTAATTACCTCGCCTTTAACTGATCTTTGCATGTCTGTAACTTCTTCTGGTCTTTCATCAATTAGCAGAACAATCAGTTTAGCGTCTGGACTATTTGAAGTTATAGCATTAGCAATTTTTTGCATAATTATTGTTTTACCTGTGAAAGGTTGTGCAACAATTAATTGTCTTTGTCCTTTTCCAAGAGGAGCAATAATATCAATTATTCTTTCTGTATTATCCGGCATAGGTTTTTCTTGTTCAAGTTTGAACCTTGCTTCCGGATACAATGGTGTTAAATCTTCAAAGTTAACCCTGTTCTTAACTAAATCAGTTTCTTGACCATTTATTTTGTTAATTTTAGTTATGGCAAAATATCTTTCCCCTTGTTTTGGAGATCTAATTTCACCTTCAACACTATCACCCGTTCTTAAGCTAAATTTTTTAATTTGAGATGGAGAAATATAGATATCATCTGGTCCTGGAAGATAATTTGACTCTGAAGACCTTAAAAAACCGAAACCATCTTGCATAATTTCAATAACCCCTAAACCAGTAATTATCTCGCCCTCTTCAGCAATTGTTTTTAGAATTGCAAACATCAAATCTTGCTTTCTAAGAGACGAAGGGTTTTCTATACCAAGCTTGTCTGCCTGTTTTAAAAGCTCTTGGGGTTCTTTTCCTTTTAATTCCTGTAAATTCATAATGTTGTTGGGGTAGTTTAGAAATGGAATATTTTAATAATCAAAATTGAAGTTAATGTCAAAATAATAATAAATATATAATTTATATATTTAATTGTAGTATTTGTTGTAAGGTTAAAAAGCTTAATTACTGCTTTATTATCACATCATTCTTTATTTACCAACATATGAACAACAACGCTCACGAATATGTTAATTTATAGAATATTGAAAAAAAATTATTATTTTTAAATAATTTGCAATGCAATAAATTTCTAATAACTTGTTATTAATTTTGTATAATAAATATATTAACACCCACCTTATAATATTTAGACAAGTTATTAAGTTGTTGAAAACACATTTTTAAATCAAAAGAACTATTTCTTAAATTCAAATTATATTTAATAGTGTTTATAACTATAATTTTTATTAACACACTTATGCACCAAAAATTTATATTAGCTAGTTCAAGCAAATCTAGATACAAAATATTAAAAAATGCAGGATTAAATTTCACACAAAAAAAACCAAATTGCAACGAGGAGGAAATTAAAAAAACTATTAATAGAAATACAAAGCCTGAGATTTTTGCAAAAAAACTTTCTTATGAAAAAGCAAGAAGTGTAAGTATAAAAAAATTGCATACCAATAAGATTGTTTTGGGATGTGATACAGTCATTTATCACAATGGAAAAATTTTAGATAAAGTAAACTCTATTGAGAAAGCCCAAAAAAAAATCAAGTCTTTATCAGGAAAGACACACTTAATAGTATCGGGCTTAACTATTTGTTTGTATGGTTCTAAAGTTTGGGAAAGTTACGAAAAAACCCATGTTAAAATAAGAAAACTTAATAACAGCGAAATAAATACATATCTAAAAAAAACAGGCAAACAAATACTAAGCTCTGTTGGATGTTATCAAATAGAGAGCTTGGGGCCCAATATTATTGAAAACATAAAAGGAGATTATTTTAATGTTATGGGATTGCCTTTATTTAATTTGCTAGATTATTTATATTCAAAAAAATGAAAAAACTTTACGTAGTTGGGAACAAGGTATCTAAAAGTCTTTCGCCAACAATATTTAACTATTGGTTTAAAAAATATAACATTAAAGCAAGTTATGGATATTTAGAGCTTACAGAAAAAAACTTTCATAGAAAAATAAAAGAGGTTTTAGAAAAAAAACATACGCTTGGTCTAAATGTAACCATCCCATTTAAAAACAAAATTATCAAACACCTTGACAAAATAGACGCTCATGCAAAAAAAATTGGTGCTGTGAACTGTGTAACAAATAAAAAAACTATAAATGGAACCAATACTGATTGGACAGGGTATTACAAAACTCTACCAAATATAAAAAAAACCAAAAAAAGAAAAGTTATTATACTGGGTTATGGAGGCGCATCACACGCCATTCACTATGTTTTAAAGAAGAGGGGTTTTAAGGATATTTTAATTTTCAATAGATCTAAGAAAAAAATTAAGTATTCAAAAAACACTGAGTATACAAAAAAATATAGTGATCTTGAAACACACCTTGAAGGAGTTTTTTTAATAATTAATACTACACCAATAAACCCCATGTTGAAAAAACACTTAAAGCTTATTACCAAATCCACAATTGTAAGCGACATTGTTTACAGCCCAAAAAACACCTCATTTCTCAAACAGTTTCCAAAGAATAAAAAGATTTATGGAATATCAATGTTGATAGAACAGGCCAAACCGTGTTTTAAAATGTGGTTTGGTAAAAACCCATCTGTAGATGGAAAAATGCTTAACGCCATTTATAAAAAAATTTAATGACAAAAACTGTAGCAATAACAGGCGGTATAGGATCGGGTAAATCAACCTTTTGTAGTAAACTAAAAGAAAAAGGCTTTAAAGTTCACAGCTCAGATGAGGAGGTGGCCAAAATATATAAAAACCCTGAAAAAAAATTTGTTACTTATTTACGTACCATAGGTTTGTCTAAGTCCATTTCAAAAAAAAATATAGATAAAAAAATTATATCAAAGATTATTTTTGAAAACACACAGATAAGAAAAAAGCTCGAGTTATATATATTTAAAATAGTTAGAAAAAAGAGGTCTGATTTTATAAAAAAAGAAAAACAAAAAAAAACAAAATTAATTTTTATTGATATACCATTATTGTTTGAAAACAATTTAGAAATACAGTTCAACAAAGTAATATCGATAATAGCCTCCAAACAAGTAAGATTAAAAAGATTAAAAAAAATGAGAAAAATGACTGAAAACCAATTTAAGAATATAACTCGATCTCAAACATCAGATGTTATAAGAAAAAAGAAATCTGATTATGTTATTTATAACAACTCGACATTAAAGGATTATAAAATTAAGATTAATAAACTAATAAGTAAACTTTAGTTAAAACAATGAGAGAAATAGTAATTGATACAGAAACCACGGGCCTTGATTATAAGACCGGTGACAGAATAATAGAAGTTGGTTGTGTGGAACTCAAAAACTATGTTCCTACAGGAAACACACTCCAATTTTATTGTAAACCAGACAGAAGTATAAGCGAAGGGGCAAAAAACATTGTGGGTCTCTCAGACGATTTTCTTA
The DNA here is from genome assembly GCA_902615625.1 of uncultured Alphaproteobacteria bacterium. Taxonomy (GTDB): domain Bacteria; phylum Pseudomonadota; class Alphaproteobacteria; order HIMB59; genus CACPNW01. The sequence goes on along the minus strand of CACMPM010000017.1, from coordinate 9,504 downwards.
ATCAACAAAAACCATTTGAAGAAAACCATAAGGAGCTCTTAAATTTTTTGAAAAACGACACATTGATAATTCACAATGCGTCATTTGATTTAGGTTTTATAAATAATGAGCTGTCAATCTTAGGATTACCTCATTTAGATAATCCTGTAGTTGATACAGTTTCTCTTGCAAGAGAAGTTCTAAATACAAGAATAGCTAACCTCGATTATTTGTGTAGAAGATTTAACATTGATTTATCAGATAGATCATTTCACGGAGCCCTACTTGACTCCCAGCTTCTAGCCGCAGTTTATTTAGAGTTAAGAGGGGGTAAGCAATTTTCTATGGAGCTGAATTCAAACATTAACGAAAAAAACATACAAATTAACAACAAAAACGAAACAAAAACCAAAATAATAGAAGTTAATAAAGAAGATTATCTTGCCCATAAAGAAATGTTAAAAAAACTAAAAAACCCCCTTTGGAAAAAATTTAACTATTAATATTTAAAAAAGTTATTATATTAAAATCAAATGATTTACGGCGACCTTCAATTTTTTGATATTCTAATTTTTGCAGCTATTGCTGGATTTATTATTTATAGACTGAGGAGCGTTCTAGGGAAAAGAACAGGATTTCAAAAAAATATTTCAGAGCCAAAACCTCAAGAAACCAAAAAACAAGAAGATGTTCAAAAAATACCATCACTAATGGATAATGAGACAAAGCTTGAGGCCGTATATAAAAAAGTAAATAATTTTAATCACAGAGAGTTTCTTGATGGTGCCAAGAAAGCTTTTGAAATTATAATTTCATCTTTCAACAATGGTGATAAAAAAACACTGAAAAACCTTGTGTCTAAAGATGTTTATTCTGCTTTTGAAAAAGCGATTGATGAAAAAACAAACAACCCTGAATCACAATTTTATTCGCTTATTGTAGAGGGCATCGCAGATGCAAAAGTAGAAAATGATACTATATCAATATCGGTTAATTTTATTAGTGAACAGATGTTAAATAATGATGAAGGTTCTATTGTTAAAAATAAAGACACTTGGACTTTTGAAAAACCAGTAAATTCTTCTAGTCCTATATGGATATTAACTCAAACTTAATATTTGTCCTATAAAGAACTCAAAGACCGAATTAAAAAAAACGAGGGTTATTCTGACAAGCCTTATCAAGATCAATTAGGGTTTTATACTATTGGTTATGGTCATCTTATTACAGAAAAAGAAAATAAATATTACATTAAAAAATTTAAAAAAAAATATTTTGAAGAATTGTTTGAGATAGACTTTAAAAAAGCACACAAACAATATAAAAAAAAATTTTTTAAAAAAAATCACACAACTTCAGAGAAGGAATTATTAATAGAAATGATTTTTCAACTTGGAGCAAAAGGTGTCTTCAAATTTAAGAAAATGCTTAATTTTCTAAACAAAAAACAAAAATTGATGGCATCACTAGAGATGTTAGACAGTTTGTGGTATTTGCAAACACCGGAAAGAGTAAAGAGTTTAATTAAAAACTATACAAAAAAATAATGGAAGAAGATTTTTTTCTAAAAAACATGAAAGGTGTAAAACCTTTTAAAAAAGATGCCTATATAGTTAAAACGAAAACAACTAATAAAAAAAATGTAAAATTAGATAAAAAAACTAATACTAAAAAAACTAGCAAAAAAACAATAACTGAACACAAATTTAGTAGCTCAGAGTTTAAATTATCATTTGGTGAGGTTAATAAGGAGCTCAAGAGAGGAAAAATTAATATAGATAGAAGAATTGATCTTCACGGGTACGGTTTAGTCGAAGCGCATGAAAAACTTATAAGTGAGGTGAAAAAAAATTATAACAAGAATAAAAGATGTTTGCTTATAATTACTGGAAAGGGTGTTCATAAAAAAAATCAAAATGAGCAAGACACAAACCCTAAACTTTTCTATGGAAAGATTAAAAACTCAATAATAAATTGGATAAACGAAGACAATCTTAAGAAATATATCCTAACATATCAAGATGCGGGTTTTGAACATGGGGGTGACGGAGCTCTTTTTGTCTATTTAAGAAAAAAAAAGTTTTAAATTCTTTCTAACTTAAACACCCTTTTTTTGAAATGAATAAGAATTTCATATGGAAGTAAATCATCTTTAACTAAAAATTCAATTTTTTTTAAATCATTTCTTTTATGGTCTGCCCAAATATTTACATAGTCTTCAATTTCTAAAATTATATTTCCATCCTCACTTTTGTTTTGTTTAAGTGTGTAAATTCTTCTCCCATCAATTGTTTTTACCTCATTTTCTCCATTTAAAATATTTATAAAAGAGGTAATTGGGTCAAAATATAAATATAACTCTTCTAGGTCTACTCTAGCCATTTCTTCTTCTATAGGCTCTTGTTTTAATTCAATTAAATAATCATCAAAAGACATTTTAACTATTTTTATTTTCTTATTAGTTTTCCAAAACTGTTTATAATTCTTGGTCTTAAATATGTTGTTTTCAATAACCCCAGCTGAAAGATAGCTTCCTTCAAATTTATATAAAGGTGAAAAAATGCCAGAATTTTTCAAATTAATTTCTGTTTGAAAAATATTATCATTAATATTTAATGACCAACTAAAATTACCAATTTTTATTCCTGCTGTGCTGACTTTATATTCTGCACTAAAATTATTTGCATAGGATGTGTTAATTACAAATATAATAAAAAATACTAGAAATTTATTCAAACACAACCTCGTAAACATCAAGTTTTCTTTTTGTAAATTTCTGATCAGGTGAACTTATTTTTAACACCCTATATTCTTTCTCTAAATAATTAATATCTGAGGGGCTCCCAATTAAAGTAAAGTTTTCATTTATATTTTTATTAAGAGGAGATACTATTTTAAAGTGGTTTGTTATTTCACCTCCTTCTTTATGTGGCATATAGAAATTAATATCCTTATCTCTTAATTCAAAATTAAGGCTTGAAAATAAAAGCCGATCTGAAACCACTATATTTTTTATGACACCATCTGAAGAACCACTGTAAATTTTTAGAGCATAATCATTTATACCACTTATTCGGTCAAAAATTTTAGACGGATAGCTAATTCCAATCATTACAAAAAGAATTAAGCAGACAATAAAATTAAACATATAATTAGCTATCTTTAAAAAAGAATTATTAATTCTAATATATAAAAGAGCAAATAAAGAAATTAAAGCTGGAGCAGCCCAATTTGCATTAGCTCTTACGATAATAGCTTCTACTAAAACAATTAAAATTATAGGCATAGAAAATATTAGAAAAATTTTTTGAATATAGTTCCATTTATTAAATCCAAATATCCCACCCAAAACCATAAACGGACCTAACATTAAAACTTGAATTAACAAAAATTCTAAACCTCTAATGAGATCTATTTCAATATTTCCAAAATTTGCATTATCCGAAGTATGCTGAAGTGTTATCCAGTCATTATTAAAGTTCCAAATAATATTTGGTACGATAATTACAAATACACATAAAAAGGTAAGACAAAAACCAAATAAATTATCCAAAAAAATTCTTCTAAATCTTTTATCTAATAAAATTAAAACAAATAAACAAATCACAAAATATATAGCTGCGTATTTTGATAAAAAACCTAACCCCAGAAAAATACCTAATAATATAAAATTTTTTAAACTATGTTCACCATTGATCTTAACTAATTCATTAAGTGAAAGTGTCCAAAATAATAATAAAAAAAGATCAGTACTAATTATAAAAGATGAAAAAGAAACAGCGGGTATAAATAAAAAAATTAAACAACCCGCGAATGAATCTTTTTTGTTTATTCCAGCGCTAATTAAAAGATTATAAATACTCCAGGAAATCAATAAATAAACAAACGATGGGAGAAGCTTTAATGAAACAAAACTGCTGCCTAATATTTCTGTATAAACTCTTATTATCCAGGACAAAAAAGGAGGCTTCGAAAAATAACCAAAGTCAACATCTTTTGACCATAACCAATACTGTGCTTCATCACCAAACAAATTAAAGGTAGTAAAATTTAAGGCACCAATTTTTAATAAAAGTAAAAAAATAAATGATGGCAACAAAATTTTATTTAACATAATATTTTTTATACAATTCAAATAAAATTATATTTAAAATTACAATAAAAAAGCCAGCAAAAAAAATGTCACTTAAAAAATGACCGCCAGCCATTATTCTAATCAAGCCAAATACAAAACCAGCAACAAAGCTTGCATAGAGGAAAATTATATTTTTTGTTATTAAATATAGAATTATAATTGAAAAGCCAACAGAGGCATCACCTGAAACAAAGGAGCAATTTGTTTCGCAAGCATTGGTTATTTCAAACCAAGGGGAAAAAGATTCTTTGCCATCCAACTCCACTACATCGTTTGGTCTTGCCCTACCCCAAAAATTTTTTAGTATAAGATTTACAAATATTAAAACACTAATAATTTGAGAAATCCATAACAAAGCTATTTCCTTAATAGAAAATTTATAATTAAAAAAAATTTTATCAATTTTAAAGAAACACCCAACTATTGGTAAAATTAAAATATAAATAAGTATTAGTGGCAATAAAATATCTCGAAAAAATATTGAGGTTAAATCAAAACTTTGTAATTCAAATTGTGATTCCCCCTTATAAAATAAAGACGATACATATAAATCTAAGGATGGGCCGGCGGTCACAAACACACAACTAAAAAATAAAATTAGAATATAATAAAAAATCTCAGAATTTTTTTCAGGAATTAAATTTGATAATTTGTATCTATTATATTTATTTTCTATTAATTTATTTAAAACTTTAAATAATATTAAAGCTAAAATTGCTCCAGCAACAATATCTGTAAAAAAATGTGCGCTCACAATAACTCGACTAAAGGCAACAATTGAAGCTAAAAAATAAAAAAAATATTTTAATTTTGGAAGAACAGAAACCAAAATAAAACAAACGATAAATATTGTAGAAGAGTGCCCAGAGGGAAAAGAATGAAAATTTGACTCTATGGTAAAATATTGAAAACTAAAAACGTCTTCAAAATCAGTATGATTTGGTCTGGGCCTTCCTACCACATGTTTTATAATTTGAGTAATTATCCCTACTGTCAAAATATAAACAAAAGAAGAAATAAAAAAATTAGAAAGATTTTTTACTGATTTAGTTTTTATAATTTGAAGTTTGTTATTTATATAAAAAATAACAAAACCTATTATTGTAATAGAAAAATACCAAGACGAACTGCCAAGTTTTGTTATTTCTGAAAAAAATTCTTTAACAAAAACTCCATTTGCCCAATCACTTAGGTTTGAAAAATAACTATAAAAAAAAAGATCTAAATTAAAAGAAGCAAAAATACTTAATGTAATTACTACTAAAATAAGTAATTCAAATTTGATGCTTTTAAAAATACTCATTTTACAACTATTAAAAAATTAAATGAGCTTTACAATATAAACTTTGATAAGTCCTGACTTTTAATAAGTTCTCCTAGGCTATTTTCTACGTATTCTTTATTAATTATTATTTCTGTAGGGCCTATATCTGAAGCTGTGTAGCTAACCTCTTCAAGTAATTTTTCCATTACAGTATGGAGCCTTCTGGCGCCTATATTTTCTACGTTCTGATTTATCTCTGTAGATAAAGAAGCGATGGTATCAATTCCATCTTCCTCAAATTTCAAATCAACCCTCTCTGTTCCAAGAAGTCCTTGATACTGCTTAATCAAACTGTTTTGTGTTTCAGTAAGAATAAGTTTAAAATCTTTTTTACTAAGACTATCAAGCTCGACCCTAATTGGCAATCTACCCTGAAGTTCAGGTAGCATATCTGATGGTTTTGATAAGTGAAATGCCCCAGATGCAATGAACAAAATATAATCTGTCTTTACAACACCATATTTTGTCGTAACCGCAGTTCCCTCAATAAGTGGTAATAAATCTCTTTGAACACCTTCTCTTGAAACATCCGCACCACTTCTATCAGCTCTAGAAGTAATTTTATCTATTTCGTCTATAAAAACGATACCATTTTGCTCTACATCATCCAATGCTCTTGAGTTTATTTTATCTTTATCTAAAAGTTTATCAGTTTCCTCATTTAACAAATATGCATGAGAATCTTTGACACTCATTTTTTTCATTTTCTTTTGATTGCTAAAACCTTTTCCAAATACATCACCTAAATTAATCATACCCATTTGAGAACCAGGCATGCCAGGTATGTCCATAGTTGGTAAACTTAAATTTGCATTAGCTGAAACTGGAATTTCAACTTCATTGTCATTTAGTTCACCGGATCTTAGTTTTTTCCTAAAATTATCTCTAGTAGCTGGTGTTGAGCTTTTAGAAACCAAAACGTCTAAAATTCTTTCTTCTGCATTTTTTTCTGCTTTTGCCTTTACTTCTTGGCCCATTTGTATTTTTGTTTTTGTAATACTTATTTCAACAAGATCTCTTATTATTTGTTCAACATCTCTTCCAACATATCCAACCTCTGTAAATTTAGTTGCCTCAACTTTAACAAAAGGTGCATTTGCTAACTTAGCAAGTCTTCGTGAGATTTCTGTTTTTCCACAACCTGTTGGACCAACCATTAAAATATTTTTTGGAACTATTTCCTCTTTTAAAGAATCATCAAGTTGTTTTCTTCTCCATCTATTTCTTAAAGCAACTGCAACAGCTTTTTTTGCATTGTTCTGACCAATGATAAATTTATCTAATTCAGAAACAATTTCTCTTGGGCTAAAACTTGATTCCATATTTAAAGCTCAATAGTTTCTGAAATAATATTATGATTTGTATAAATACAAATGTCTGCGGCTATATTAAGTGATTCTAAAGCAATTTCTTTTGCATTCATTTTTGTATTTTTCATTAATGCTTTAGCAGCACTATTTGCGTATGGACCCCCAGAACCTATTGCAAGTATTCCGTCGTCAGACTCAATTACATCACCAGTACCAGATAACAATAAGCTCACATCCTTATCAGCTACGATCATCATTGCTTCTAATCTTCTTAGATATCTATCTGTTCTCCAATCTTTAGCTAATTCAACACAAGCTCTTTTAAGTTGGTTTTTATATTGATCTAATTTTCCCTCTAATCTTTCAAATAAAGCAAATGCATCTGCAGTAGATCCTGCAAATCCAGAAATAACAGTTTCATCAGCACCAAGTCTTCTAATTTTTTTTACATTTGATTTCATTACGGTATTACCAAGACTGGCTTGACCATCACCCGCAATAACGACAAGATTATCTTTTCTAATTCCTACAATAGTTGTTGATTTAATAATATTTTTTTTCATTCATTGATAAGATGGCTATTTAATTATTTTTATCAAGTAATTTACCTAGAATAAATCATATTTCACTGATATTAGGCAAAAATGCGAAAAGGTAAAGTTGAGAGAAAAACTAAAGAAACCAAGATAAGTTGTGAAATTAACTTAGATGGTGCTGGACAATCTAAAATTTCAACACAAATTGGTTTTTTTGATCATATGTTGGAATTATTATCTCATCACAGCCTAATAGATATAAACTTAAAATGTGAAGGAGACACTAATGTTGATCTTCACCATTCAGTTGAAGATACTGCTTACGCAATTGCATTAGCTATAAACAAAGCACTAAATGATAAAAAAGGTATTAATAGATATGGTTTCTCATATGTTCCGATGGATGAATGCTTATCAAGATGTGTTATTGATTTAAGTGGAAGACCAGAGCTTGTGTGGAATGTTAATCTTGGTTTAAAAAAAATTGGTGAAATGGACACAGAGCTATTCCATGAATTTTTTAAAGCATTTTCAAATGAATCAAGATGTAATTTACATATTGAAAACCTATATGGAAAAAACAATCACCATATCATAGAATCATGCTTTAAAGCATTTGCTAAAAGTTTGAGATTTGCTGTTGAAATAGATTACAGAAGAAAAGACACCATACCATCATCAAAAGGCACTCTTTAATTTTTAATGAAAAAGATCACTATCGTCGATTACGGCTCAGGTAATGTTTTGTCTGCACAAAAATCTTTTGCTAAGATAGCAAAAGAAAACAATATTGAGGCCGACGTTTTAATTTCAAAAAAACTGAATGATGTAAAAGATTCAACCCATGTTGTATTGCCTGGTCAAGGAGCCTTTTCTACATGCATGAATGGTTTAAAAAAAACTGATGGCTTAATCGACGAGCTTTGTGAGTTTGCATTAATTAAAAAGAAACCATTTTTAGGGATATGTGTTGGTATGCAAATGTTAGCTAACATGAGTGAAGAAAATGGAGTTCATAAAGGCTTAGGTTGGATAGATGGTCAGATTAAATTATTACCTGGAGATAATTTAAAACTTCCTCATATGGGATGGAACTTGGTAATACCAACAAAATCAAAATATACTAACTTAATCTCTAATAAAAATGATTATTACTTCGTTCATTCTTATTATTTTGATTGTGCTCAAAAAGATAATATTTTGGCAGAAACTAAGTATGGAACAAATTTTGCTTCAATTGTTGGAAAAGAAAATATATATGGCGTTCAGTTTCATCCTGAAAAAAGTTCCTCCCAAGGATTAAACTTATTAAAAGAATTTATTAGAGTATGAACATGTCTACACAACTAAAAGAAAAAATTAATATTTCAGTTGATAACATTGAAACACTTACAGATGTAGATTTGGCAGATCTTTGTAATATAACTGAACAAGCAATTAAGGCTGGAGGAGGTTTTGGTTGGTTAAGAGTGCCAACAAGAGATATTTTAACAGATTACTGGACCAAAAGAACCAATGATAAATATATTAAACTTATTGTTGGTAGGCTCAATGGAGTTATAGCTGGAACCCTTCAAATTGCATATGAGGCACCCAATATTGAGTCTAGGAAAAATATCGCACGTATAAGAAGACAATTTGTTGCTCCATGGGCAAGGGGTTATGGTTTGGCTAAAAAAATGATAGATCACACTGAACAAATTGCCAAAGAAGATAATATTAAATCACTACAGTTAGCCGTAAGAGAAACGCAAGATGCAGCAATAAAATTATTTACAAGTAAAAATTATATAAAGTGGGGTGAAAACCCATACTATGCTTACATTAACGGAAGTTTTATTAAGGGTTACTATTACTATAAAAAACTGTAGTGCAAATTATACCTGCCATTGATTTAAAAGATAACAAATGCGTTAGACTGTCTAAAGGTAAAGACAACTCTAGTGTTGTTTACAATGAAGACCCAGAAAAACAAGCTATTTATTTTGAGCAAATTGGTTGTAAAAAACTTCACCTGGTTGACCTAGATGCTGCTTTTGGTAGATCAAGTGTTAATTTCGAAACAATAAAGAAAATTAGAAAATCAATCTCAATTCCAATACAATTAGGCGGTGGTGTTCGAGGTTTAGATTTAGCCAAAAAATATTTTGATATTGGAATAAATAATTTGATTATTGGGTCAATGTCTGTTGAAAAACCAAATGAAGTTACAATTTTATC
>CACMPM010000016.1 GCA_902615625.1 uncultured Alphaproteobacteria bacterium | reverse complement strand
GATTAATTGATGTAAATACAGATCAGGAAGATGTAGCTTTATTATTTAATAAATACGGATTGGTCAGTGCTCCTGTTATTGATAATCGAAAAAAAATTATTGGATCAATTACAGTTGATGATGTTGTTGAGGTTATAGAAGAAGAAAGAGAGGAAGATATTTTAAAACTTGGAGGTGTTGATCATACGGATTTATATGAGTCAGTTATTTCTACAACAAAATCAAGAATTTCATGGTTAATTGTAAATTTAATGACAGCTGTAGTAGCTTCAATAGTTATAGGTTTGTTTGAAGCTGCTATAGAAAAAGTAGTAGCCTTAGCAATTTTAATGCCTATTGTAGCGTCTATGGGTGCTAATGCTGGTACTCAAACTTTAACAGTTGCAGTAAGAGCTATTGCTGTAAAAGAATTAACAACTAGTAATGCTTTAAAAATAATAACCAAAGAAACTCTAATTGGTGGTATAAATGGTATCATATTCGCCATCATAATATCTTTAGTTTCTATTTATTGGTTTGATAATTTGCTTTTGGGTTTGATAATAGGTCTTGCTATGATACTAAACTTACTGATCGCTGGTTTTTCAGGAATTGCAATACCACTAGTTTTAGATAAGCTTAAAATTGATCCTGCTTTAGCATCTGCAGTAATTTTGACTACAATAACAGATGTATTTGGCTTCCTTTCTTTTCTTGGATTAGCAACTTTATTTTTAATATGATCCGACCTATTTAAATTAAAGCAATGCTAAAAAAAAATGATCTAATAGATTACTTTTATAAAGGTATCAAAAATAAGAATGATTTACGCATAGGAGTAGAGCACGAGAAATTTGTTCTAAAAAAAGACAGTTTACATCAATTATCTTATGGAGAGCCCAATGGTATAAAAGAAATTCTTTTAAAATTTGTAAATAAGGGATGGAAACCAAAGTATGATGATAAAAATACTACAATAATTGCTCTAGAAAGATTCGGTGAAAGCATAACTTTAGAACCAGGTGGTCAAATAGAATTATCTGGAGCACAATTAAAAAATATTCATCAAACCTGCACAGAAACCAATAGACATTTAAAAGAGTTAAAAGAAATAGGTGAAGAATTTAATTTTATTTTGTTAGGGTTAGGTGTAGAGCCCAGTTCGTCTATAGATCAATTACCTTGGATGCCTAAACAAAGATATTCCATAATGAAAAAATATATGCCTAAAGTTGGTACTTTAGGACATCATATGATGAAACGCACATGTACAAATCAAGTAAATTTGGATTATCATTCAGAAGAAGATATGATTACTAAGTATCGATTAATGTTAAATCTTGAAGGTATAGCAACTGCAATATTTGCTAACTCACCTTTTGATCAAAAAGAAGTTTCTAAATATAAGAGTTTAAGATCTCATTTTTGGCATCACACAGACAAAGATAGAACAGGTTTACTGCCATTTGTTTTTGATAAAGATTTTAATTTTGAAAAATACGTGGAGTACGCTCTTGATGTACCAATGTATTTTGTAATTAGAAATTATAAATATATAGATATGACTGATTATACTTTTAGAGATTTTATGCAAAATAATATTTCTAAAGATTTAAATATTGAGCCTACTATTGAAGATTGGATAAACCATTTATCAACTTTATTTCCTCAAGTTAGATTAAAGCAATTTTTAGAAATTCGTTCTATGGATGCATGTTCATGGGATTTAATATGTTCTCAGCCTGCTTTTTGGATTGGTATTTTATATAACGATGAATCTACTGATAAAACAAATGAAATAGTAGAGGGTTGGACTCACAAAGATAGAAATTCGATTAATAGTTTAGTGCCAAAAGAAGGTCTGCAAACCAAATTCAAAAATGGTATTTTGTTAGATATTGCACAAAAATTATTTGAAATTTCAAAATCAGGTTTAGAAAAAAGAAATATTCTAGTAAAAAATGAAAAATATAACGAAACATATTATCTAAAAGATTTAGAACAAAATCTATCAAATGGTTATTCACCGGCTGATTTATTAGTCAGTAAATATAATGGTGAATGGAAAAAAAATATTAAAAAAATATATGAGGAAGAAATTTTCTAATGAAAAAAAGTATAGCAATCCAAATGGATAACATTGAAAAAATTGATTATGAATTCGATACATCTTTTTTAATTGGTTATGAGGCACAAGAGAGAGGCTATGATATTTTTTATTACAATCCAAAAGATTTATTCATAAAAGAAAATACTATTCAAGCATCTGGATATTATTTAGAGTTATTGCTAGATGAAAAAAATTATTTCAATTTTAAATCTAGTAAAATAATTGCCAAATTAGAAGATTTTCAATTTGTCTTTTTAAGACAGGACCCTCCTTTCGATATGAATTATATCACATCGACTTATATTTTGGATTTGCTTCCATCTTCAACAATTATTGTGAATGATCCAACAGCAGTTAGAAATTCTACTGAAAAATTATTTACATTTAATTTTAAAGAATTCATGCCACCTACTTTGGTAACAAAAGATTTAAAAATTATCGAAGAATTTTTAGATAAAGAAAAAGATATTATAACTAAACCACTTTACGGTAATGGAGGAGAGGGTATACATAGATTTGATAAAAGTAATTTCAATACTAAAATATTAGAAGAATATTTACACCTGCCAATAATGGTCCAAAAATTTATTAATGAGATAGAGTATGGTGACAGGAGAGTCGTTTTTTTCGATGGCGAATATTTTGGTTCAGTTGCCAGAATACCACAAGAAGGTAATTTAAAGGCAAATTTTCATGCTGGCGGTAAGGCAAGTAAAACTGACCTAGTTTATAGGGACCAAGAAATTATCAAAAATTTGGGACCAAAACTAAAAGAACACAATCTCTTTTTTGTTGGAATTGATATAATTGGAAATTATCTAACAGAAATAAACGTAACTTCACCTACAGGATTGAAGCAAATTAATGCATTAAACAATGTAAAATTAGAGAAAGATTTTTGGGATAAGCTTGAAGCAAAATATAAATTAGTTTAATTATAATTTTTAAAGGAAAACATATGCACGAAAATAGAATTTTAATACACAAACTAAAAAATTTTGAAAATATAAATTCAAATTTTCTTATAATAACATTGATGTTATTTGGCTCAATTTTATTAGCGATTTCCGCTAAAGTTCAAGTACCATTTTGGCCAGTGCCAATGACAATGCAGACGTTTGTCATATTCTTAATAGGAATGACATATAGTGTAAGATTATCTTTTGCTACAGTTGCTTTTTACCTTTTTCAAGGAGCTTTAGGACTTCCTGTTTTTGCAGCCGGTGGCGGAGTTGCTTATTTAGTTGGACCAACGGCAGGATATCTTTATGGTATGTTATTTGCATCAATTGTTATAAGTTATTTAGCAAATTTAGGTTTCAGCAAAACATATTTTAAAGCTACAGTATCTCTACTAATTGGTTCTGCTATTATATTTTCATTTGGTATCATCTATCTTGGTTATATTATTGGTTTCGAAAAAGCAGTCGCCGCGGGTCTTTTACCATTTATTCCAAGTGAATTGTTTAAAATTGCATTGGCAGTTGCTTTGATCCCAACTTTACACAAAATTATTACTAAATAATAATTAATGAAAATAGGTATTGATGTAGGCGGTACCAAAACTGAGGGTATTCTATTAGATCCAAATGGAACTGAAATAGATAGAAAAAGAATTAATACTGAAAAAAATTATGATGGAACAATTAATGGAATACTCTCCATTATAAATCATTTTGAAGATAAGCATGGCAAAGCAGAATCTGTTGGTATGGGAATGCCAGGGGCCATATCAAATGATACAGCTTTAATTAAAAATGCTAATTCAATATGGTTAAATGGCAAACCATTTAAGCAAGATTTGGATAAAATTCTTAATAGAAATATTAATATAGAAAATGATGCTAATTGTTTCACACTGTCTGAAGCAGTAGATGGAGCAGGTAAAGGTTATCAAGTTGTTTTTGGAGTAATCATCGGAACAGGCGTTGGTGGTGGTATTAGCATTGATCAAAAAGTTATAAGAGGGCGAAATAGTATAAGCGGGGAATGGGGTCATATAGTGCTGCCAGGTAGAACTGAAGAAGAAAAAAAATATGTAAAAAAATGTTATTGTGGTAAAAATGGTTGTTTAGAAACTTACATTTCTGGCCCAGGATTTTCATCGGCTTATAACTTGCGTTTCAATAAAAATTATAATTCACATCAAATATTAGAGGGTTTTATTAATAATGAAGAAGACAGTATTTTTGCACTAAATCAATACATTGATCATTTAGCTAGAGGTTTATCTGTTGTATGTAATATCCTTGATCCAGATGTAATAGTTTTGGGTGGTGGTATGTCCAATATAGATTTTATTTATGAAAATATAAATGATACTCTAAAGAAATATGTTTTTACTGATACGCTAGAAACTAAAGTTGTTAAAAATGTTTATGGGGATTCAAGTGGTGTAAGAGGAGCTGCTTGGCTTTCTTAAATACCGCCCATTGAAATATATTTTATAGTTAAATAATCATCAAGCCCATATCGAGAACCTTCTCTTCCCATTCCTGATTCTTTTACACCTCCAAAAGGAACTTCTGCAATTGTTGGTAGTCCATTGTTAATAGATACAATTCCATATTCAAGTGCTTCGGCAACTCTCCAAATTCTTCCTATGTCTCTTGAATAGAAATATGAAGCTAATCCATAAGGAGTATCATTAGCCATTTTAATCACTTCATCATCACTGGAAAATTTATAAAGAGGTGCAACAGGTCCAAATGTTTCTTCAAAAGTTATCTTTGCCTTTGTAGATACATTAGAGAGAACAGTTGGTTGAAAAAAATTTCCACCAAGCGAATGCACATCTCCACCAATTGCTATTTTAGCTCCCGTATTTACTGCATCTTGAACATGATCAACTACTTTTTCTAAAGAGGATTGATCAATTAAAGGACCAGATGTAATTCCATCTTCAAGTCCATTTCCCACCGTTATTTTACTGACTTCATTTGTAAATTTTTCCAGGAATTCATCATAAATATTTTCATGTACAAATATTCTATTTGAACAAATACATGTTTGACCACTATTTCTAAATTTACTTTGAAGTGCTCCTGCAACAGCTTCATCCATATCTGCATCATCAAAAACAATAAATGGTGCGTGACCACCAAGTTCCATAGAAACTTTTTTTACTGTTGAAGCACTTTGCTCTAAAAGTATTTTTCCAACCTCCGTAGATCCAGTAAAAGAAATTTTTCTAACAATAGGATTGCTTGTTAGCTCTTTACCAATCTCACTTGCTGATCCAGTGATTACATTAAATACACCATCTGGAAAACCGGCTTCTTTAGCAAGTACTGCCACAGCTAATGCTGAATATGGTGTTTGGCTTGCTGGTTTAACAACAGTAGTACAACCAACTGCTAGAGCGGCTGCACATTTTCTTGTGATCATTGAATTTGGAAAATTCCATGGAGTTATTGCTCCAACAACACCAACAGGTTGTTTAATTATTACAATTCTTTTTCCAGGTCTTGGATCAGGTACTATATCACCATAAACTCTTTTTGCTTCTTCTGCGTAAAACTCAATATATGTTGCACCCATTAGTATTTCACCCTTTGCTTCAGCTAGAGGTTTACCTTGCTCAATAGTCATGATTTTAGCTAAATCATCTGCATTTTCTGTAATTAATTCCCCCCATTTTTTAAGAATAACTGATCTTTCTTTTGCAGTAGTTTCTTTCCAAGTTTGGAAAGCTTTATTAGCATCATCTACAGCTTTTTTAGTTTCTGAAACTGAGCATTTTGGTACGTTGCCAATAATTTCAAGAGAGGCTGGATTATTTACCTCAAGAGTTTCACCTGAAGAACTGTCAACCCATTCCCCATTTATAAAGCATTTTTGTTTAAAGAGTGATTTGTTATTTAATTCCATATGTTTTAATTATAATGGATAGTTTTAAATTAAGGAAAATATAATGACAATAGTTAATTCTTGGAATGAATGGGATCCATTAAAGCATGTTATAGTTGGAGCAGTTGAAAATGCTAACATACCTCCAATGGAACCAGCGCTTGAACCGAAAATTAGTAAAGATAGTGGTATGGCAGGATCTCACGGACCACGTTCAAAGGAGTCTATTGATAAAGCAAATATACAATTAGAAAACTTTGTTAAAATCTTAAATTCCTTAAATATCAAAGTTGATAGACCAACGCCTATTGACTTTTCTCAGAGTATCGAGACACCCGATTGGTCTAATGATGGTATGTTTGGTTGTATGCCTCCTAGAGATGTTATTCTTACTGTAGGAAATGAAATGCTAGAGGCGCCCATGTCTTACAGGTGTAGATGGTTTGAATACCTTGCTTATAGACCACTACTAGAAAAATATTACTCAGAAGATAAAAATATGAGATGGGAGTCGGCACCTAAGCCAAGATTAACAAATCAATCTTATAAGTCTAATTATCTTCATGAAGGCATAACGGAAGAAGAACGATATAAAAAAATCGAAAATAGAGATATGATATTGACAGAAAAAGAACCACTTTTTGATGCAGCAGAAATTTTACGCTTTGGAAAAGATCTCTTTTATCACAACAATTTTACATCAAATTTAAGAGGTTTAGATTGGTTAAGAAGACATTATCCAAATCATCGCGTTCATCAAATTAATTTACCAGGTGATTTAATTCCAACTCACATTGATGCATGTTTTACTCCAATAAAACCAGGAGTTATAATTATTAATCCAAATAGAAAAATATCATCAGAGCAAAGAAAAATTTTTGATGATAATAAATGGGAAATTCATGAGGCAGCTCCTTCCATCCATAATAGTCCACCACCTATGTGTTATTCATCAATCTGGTTATCAATGAACGTTTTGATAATTGACCCTAAAACTATATGCGTCGAGGCAAGTGAAGAAAAAATGATTAAACAAATGGAAAGTTTTGAATTGGAGGTTATTCCAGTTCCTTTTAGAGACGTTTATGCGTTTGGTGGTAGTTTACATTGTGCCACTACTGATGTTCACAGAGAAGGTGAGTGTGAGGATTATTTTCCAAATCAATAATGGATAGTTTTAATCAAAATAACATTAAACCCAATTTACATGATACAAACTTTTCTAGAATTGGTATAATTACATTATCAACTGATTTTACTATTGAGCAAGATTTTAGAAAAATTTGCCATAATTTACCAGTTGATCTGTTTTTTAATAGGATACCTTTTTTAAATCCTCTGACTCATGAAAATTATATTAGGATGGCTGATCATCTTACAGAAACAGCAAACCATATATTACCCAATGAAAAAATACAAGTTGTAGCGTATGGATGTACTTCGGGCACAATTGAAATTGGTGAAAAAAGAATAAGATCTGAAATTTTCAAAGCTAAACCTGATGCTTTAATTACGACACCTATTACAGCAGCTGTCAAAGCACTTAAATTGCTTAATCATAAAAAAATTGCTGTTCTTACCCCATATCCAAAAGATGTTAATGTTAAAATTTACGAATATTTAATTGATAGCGGATTTGAAATTAAATCATTTAGTTCATTTAATCTAAATTATGATTCGGAAATTGCCAAAGTTACTCATGACAGTTTAATGCAAACAATTTCCTCAATTGATTTAACTGATGTTGATAGTATTTTTGTTTCTTGCACTGCATTAAAAGTAGTTGATATTATCGAAACATTAGAATCAAAATTAAGCACAGATATTATTTCAAGTAATCAAGCTATTATTTGGGATTCATTAAGATTATCTAATATTAATCAAAAAATTGATGGTTTTGGTAACCTATTTAAATTACATTAAATAGGGTTTAAATTGATTACACTTCAACAAATACAAGATGCACATAAGAAAATTTTACCTTATGTTAATTATACACCATTAATTAATTCTAACTTTCTATCAAAAAATACTACAGTAAAACTAAAATTAGAAAATTTTCAAATCACTGGTTCATTTAAGTTAAGAGGTGCTGTTAATAAGTTACTTTCTTTAAGTGAAGCAGACAAAAACAAAGGAGTCATTGCAGTCTCTACAGGCAATCATGGCAAAGGTGTTGCTTATGCTTCAAAGGTATTAGGCATTCAATCAACAATATATATGTCTTCAATGGTTCCAAAATATAGAAAAGAAGCCATTGAAAATTTAGGGGCAAAAGTTGAAATTATAGGAAAGAATAGTGATGAAGCAGATTTGTATGCTAAGCAAATTTCGAAAGAAAAAAATATCCCATTAATTCATCCCTTTGATGATGAAGATATTATTATAGGCCAAGGCACAGTTGGGCTTGAAATGCTTAATGAATTTCCTGAAGTTGATACAGTAATCATACCAACATCTGGTGGTGGTCTTATATCTGGAATAGCTCAGGCAATTAAACTTCAAAAACCTGACACAAAGATTATTGCCGTATCTATGGAAAGAGGTCCTTCAATGTATGAAAGTTTGAAAGAGGGTAAACCTGTTGACGTAGAGGAAACTGAAACTTTAGCTGATTGTTTAGGGGGGAGTATTGGCTTAGATAATAAATTTACATTTAATATTGTACAAAAATATGTTGATGACTTTGTTTTAGTAAGTGAAGAAAAAATAGCCGAGGGAATTAGAATAAATTTTTTAGAACATAAAATTGTATCTGAAGGTGCAGCAGCAACAAGTGTCATGGTTGTTAAAGAAAAACTGACATCACATTTAGGAAAAAATATAATCTGTTTAATTTGTGGTGGAAATATTGATTCTGAACTATTTAACAAAGTTTTAAGTCATGCTCATCCTTAATAAAAATGATATTATTCAACATGTTAATTTAAATAAAAATCTCATACCAATAATAGAGGAGGCTTTCATAAGTCTATCAAAGGGATTGGTAATGATGCCACCTATAATGAGAATTGATATTGAAAAATATCATGGTGAATCAGATGTTAAAGCTGCATACGTTGAGGGTCTTGATAGTTTTGCAATAAAAATAGCTTCAGGTTTTTTCGATAATCCAAAACTTGGTTTACCATCTAGTAATGGACTGATGGTTTTATTAGATTCAAAGACTGGAGTTGTAAAATCTGTTTTATTGGATGAAGGTTATCTTACAGATACTAGAACAGCTATAGCAGGAGCAATAGCTACAAAATATCTATCAAATCAAAATGCTAATTCTGTTGGTATTATTGGGGCCGGAATTCAAGCCAGATTACAACTTCAAGCAATAATGTTAGTTAGAAAAATAAATAAAATAATAGTCTGGTCAAGAGATCAGATAAAAGCAAATCAATTTATTGAAGGTTTTAAAGATTTAGATTTAGATTTGCATATAGTTTCTTCTTGCAAGGAATTGGCAAGCTTATCAGAAATAATTGTTACAACAACTCCAAGTAAAAAACCTCTTTTAGAATTTGATTGGATAAAAAAAGGAACTCACATAACAGCAATGGGATCAGATGCAGAACAAAAAAATGAATTAGATCCTCACTTGTTAAAACATTGCGATCAATATGTACCTGATAATCAATTACAAACAAGTGCTTTGGGTGAATTACATCATGCTTTAAAACAAAATATAATTTCTTCCAAAGAAAAATTTAATGAACTTGGAGATATTATTAACGATCCAAGTATAGGAAGAAAAAATATAGAAGATATAACTATATGTGATTTGACAGGAACTGGCGTACAAGATACTGCAATAGCAAGATTTGCTTATAATGTTTGTAAAAAAAATAATTTAGGCATCAATATTTAATTTATGAGTCAAGCAATAATAAAAAAAACGTCTGATTACTTCAAATCAAAAGGAGTTGTCTTGCCAAGTATAACTGAACTTCAAGATCCTCAAATTATTAATGATGATATTAAAAATTCTCTAAAAAAAATAAATAATAACGATATTGATCCACTTAATCTCTTTAGAGTTCATTGGTTTAATAAAAGAGATCAATCCGGTTTTGGAAATGAGCCTGAATATATTGTGCTTCCAACAGAATTTACAGGTGTTAAAGCAAAGATAATTGTAAATATGGGACGATATTTTCCTTTAATAACAGCCCATAAAGTTTTGGCAGCTTATGGTTGTTTGCTTCCAAGAATATTGAATGGTACTTTTGATTATGAAAAACATAAAGCGGTTTGGCCCTCAACAGGAAATTATTGTAGGGGTGGAGTAGCAATATCTCGGATAATGGGACTTAATAGTATTGCAATACTTCCTGAAGGAATGAGTAATGAGAGATTTGAATGGTTAAATAATTGGGTCGAAGATAAAAAAAATATCATAAAAACAAAAGGTACAGAAAGTAATGTTAAAGAAATCTATGATGCTTGCAATGAATTAAAAAAAGATAATCAAAATGATATCATAAATCAATTTGATGAGTATTATAATTACAGCATCCATCGTTCTGTAACTGGTCCATCTTTCGAAAAATCATTTTTTAAAGTTAAAGGGAACAGTAATTTAGTTCCTAGATTTTATGTAAGTGCTTCAGGTTCAAGTGGTACTCTAGCAGCAGGAGATTATCTTAAAGATAAATTACAGACTAAGATTGCAGTTGTCGAAGCTTTGGAATGCCCAACGTTGCTTTACGGAGGTTATGGTGAACACAATATACAAGGAATTGGTGATAAACATGTGCCCCTTATTCATAATGTAATGAATACAGATTTTGTGGTCGATGTTTCTGATAAAGCTACCAACTATTTAAATATGATATTTAATACTGAAATAGGAAAAAAGTTTTTAATTCAGAAAAAAAATTTTGACCCTGATTTTGTTTCTCGTCTGCCTGAATTTGGTTTTTCAGCTATAGCAAATATATTGGCATCAATAAAACTAGCTAAATATATGGATTTAAAAAGTGATGATGCAATTATAACGGTTGCTACTGATGGTGCAGATTTATATATGTCAGAATTAAATAAGACCATTGCTGATTTTAAAAATAATTATGATGAAACAGTTTGTGCTGAATTATTTGGGCAACACTTATCAGGAATATCAACTGATAATATGCTAGAACTTTCTCACATGGATAAGAAAAGAATATTTAATTTAGGGTACTTTACTTGGGTAGAGCAACAAGGTGTAAGTCTTGATGAATTTGAAAAAAGAAAAGATCAAAAATTTTGGAATTCACATTATGATTATATGCTCTCTCTAGACAATAAGATTAAAGAATTTAATAATATGTAGGTTATGAAAACTCAGTCATTACATAACCAATTAGTAGAATGGCGTCATGATCTTCATATGCACCCTCAAATAAGTTTTGAAGAAGAATATGCAGCTGCAAAAGTGTCAACACTTCTAAAAGATTTTGGAATAGAAGTTTATTCTGGTATTGCCAGAACCGGAGTAGTTGGAATTTTAAAAAAAGGAAATAGTTCAAAATCAATAGGTATAAGAGCTGACATGGACGCTCTTCCTATACATGAAACTAATAAGTTTAGTTATAAGTCCAAGTTTGATAACAGAATGCATGCATGTGGACATGACGGTCACACTACAATGTTATTAGGAGCTGCAAAATATTTATCAGAAAAAGGTAACTTTAATGGAACGGTATTTTTCATTTTTCAACCTGATGAAGAAAATACTTTTGGCGCCAGAACCATGATTGATGAGGGTTTATTTGATAAATTTAATATAGACGAAGTTTATGCAATGCATAATATTCCTAATATGGAAATAGGAACTTTTGGAACTAGAAAAGGTGCTATTACAGCAAGTGAAAATTTATTTGAAATTGAAATTAAAGCTAAGGGAGGACATGCTGCTTTACCCCATATGGGTGTTGATGCTATAACTGTTGGCTCTCAAATAGCTGTAGCTCTTCAATCAATAGTTTCTAGAAAATTAAATCCAGCAGATAATGGTATACTTTCTATTACTGAATTTATAACTGATGGTAAAAAAAATGTTCTACCAGGCAATGTTACAATGAAAGGAGATGCAAGAGCTTTATCAAAAGAAACAAATGAGAAAATTGCTTCAAAAATGTTACAAATTGTCGAAGGCATTTGCAATGCACATGGTGTTAATGGTAGTGTTAAATATGAAACAGCCTGTCCAGTAACCTTCAATTCAAAAATTCAAGCTGATGCAGCAACCAAAGCTGCGATTTCATTACTTGGGAATGATAAATGTAATGGGGATATTGAACCTTGCCTTTTTTCTGAAGATTTTTCTATGATGACTAGTGAAAAACCTGGATGTTTTGTTTTAATGGGGAATGGTACTTCAGAGCAGTATTCAAGACCTTTACACGCTGACAATTATGATTTTAACGACGAGCTTTTGGTTATTGGTTCATCTTATTGGACTGAATTGGTAGAACAACAATTAAAATAAAAGTTACTTTTTACCTTTATTATTGAGAAATTTTCTACAATTGAAATATATTTGTATCTTATATTCAAGTAATACTTAAAAAAATACATTTAACAAAATAAGGTTTTGACTATTCCTCTCACCACCTTTATTTCATTTTTTAAATAAAACTAATATGCCTCAATCTTCTAATACTTTTGTTCGCTTTGAAAAAATTGATAAAAGCTATGATGGTAAAGAGCTTGTTGTTAAAAATCTTAATTTAGATATTGCCGAAGGTGAATTCTTAACTTTACTGGGACCATCTGGATCTGGGAAAACAACAACTTTAATGATGTTAGCTGGTTTTGAAAATCCAACAAGTGGTGAAATATACTTAGATAAAAAACCAATCAGCAGTATTACACCTCATAAAAGAGGAATTGGTATGGTTTTTCAAAACTATGCTTTATTCCCTCATATGACAGTTTATGAAAATCTAGCCTTTCCCTTGAGAGTAAGAAAAATTCAGAATGATGAAATAGAAAATAAGATTAATAAAGCACTTGATATGGTATCTCTTACAAACTTTGAAAATAGAATGCCAAACCAGCTCTCTGGAGGTCAACAACAAAGAGTTGCTGTTGCTAGAGCACTTGTTTTTGAGCCAAAATTAGTTTTGATGGATGAGCCTCTGGGTGCTCTTGATAAAAATTTAAGAGAAAGTATGCAATATGAATTAAAGCACATCCATGAAAACCTAGGTGTAACAATTGTTTATGTTACTCATGATCAAGGTGAAGCTCTAACAATGTCAAATAGAATAGCAGTATTTAATGATGGACATATACAGCAATTATCAAGTCCTAATGAGCTTTATGAAAGACCCACCAATTCTTTTGTAGCAAGATTTATTGGTGAAAATAATATTATTAATGGGACGATTGTTGAAAGTGATTCAAAACAATGTAAAGTAAAAACTGATAATGATGAGATTATCCATGCAAATCCAGTAATTTCAAATAATGTTGGTGATACTACTAGTATGTCTCTTAGACCAGAGCGAGTATTAATAAATCCTTCAGCTGAGATTCCAAACAAATTTAAAGCAAAAATTGAAGAAGTTATTTATCACGGTGATCATACCAGACTTAGGGTTAACTTGTTGGATCAAAATGATTTCATATTAAAAGTGCCAAATGCCTCAAATATATTTTCTTTTGAAAATGGATCAGAAGTGCTTCTCGGATGGGATTCTCAGGATTGTAGAGCTCTTGATTTTATAGGTAATAAAAAAAACTCCTGAAAATATAGGTTTTTTTATCATATTTACCCTTTTTTAATTTGCATAGAAACCTCATCATGTTATTTGGTGATCATTTATTAATTAATAAACAATATGGAGGACTTATGAAAAAAATGCTTATAACAGCATTGGTTTCTGTATTCTTTGCTCCTTTTGCAACAGCGGAAGTGAATGTTGTATCTTGGGGTGGAGCTTATACTGAAAGTCAAAAATTAGGTTATGGTGATCCTTTTACAGCTAAAACAGGTATCAAACTAAATTGGATTGATTATTCTGGAGGCCTAAGTGAAGTTAGAGCTCAAGCTGAAGCTGGAAATATCACTTATGATATCGTAGATTTATTTGCGAAAGATACTATTACAGGATGTGACGAAGGATTACTTGTTGAATTCGATTTTGACAAAGATTTCCCCGCAGCTCCCGATGGAACACCGGCAAGTGAAGATTTCTTTGCTCCTATGCCAAGTGATTGTGCAGTAGGAAACATTCTTTACTCTTGGAACTATGCTTACAATCCAAATGCATTTCCAGGTGCTGATTCAATGCCAAGCACAATTGGTGATTTCTTTGACACTGAAAAATTCCCTGGCAAAAGATCAATTTACACTGGAGCTATGTCAAACTTAGAAATAGCTTTAGTTGCTGATGGTGTTAGTGCTGGAGGTGTTTATGATGTTCTAGAAAACCAAACTGGTGCTTTAGACAGAGCAATTGGAAAATTTGAAGCTCTATGTAATGACCCAAGTGGTGGATGTATTTTCTGGAGTGCTGGTGCTCAGCCACCAGAATTCTTAGCTTCAGGTGAAGTTGTAATGTCTACTGGTTGGAATGGACGTTTCTTTAATGCAATTGTAGGCGAAGGTACTACTATTGAACAAGTTTGGGATGGTCAGGTATTAGATTATGAATATTTTGGTCTAGTTGCTAACGGTCCTAACCCTGAAGAAGCAATGGAAGCATTGAAGTACTTTACTGGTACTGAAGGTCTAGCTGGAAGTGCAAAGTATATTGCTTACGCACCATTCAGAATTTCATCATTAGATATCATTGAAGCTAACGAGCCTTGGTATAAGGATGGCAAAACAGAAATGTTACCACAAATGCCTACAGCTCCAGACAATACTAAGAACTATATTTTAATGAATCCCGAGTATTGGGCTGATAATGAAGTAGAAGTTGGAGAAGCTTGGGAAGCTTTCAAAGCTTCACTATAATATAATATATTTTTTAAGGGCAAGTTTTTAGGCTTGCCCTTAATTTAAAAATTAAATGTCAAAAATTTTAACAACGGAAGGCTTACCTCTTGAAAAAAGCCTGAAAAAAGTTGAACAAAAAAATAAATTCAGAGCTTTTTTGTTAGTATTACCCTTACTCTTATTTTTGATTGTTGCTTATGTTTGGCCAATACTAAATTTATTAACTAGAAGTGTTGATAACAGACTAATCTCAGATCTATTACCTCAAACCGCAATAGCTCTTGCAAATTGGGAAGGTAACGAAATGCCTTCTGAAGATATTTACAAAACATTTTACCTTGATTTGAATGAGGCACATAAACAAAAACTTTCAGGTAAAGTATCAACAAGACTAAATTATGCAAAAAATGGTTTTAAAAGTTTGATAAACAAAACTAGAAGAAAACTAAAAAACTTTGAAGATGAAAATTATAAGGATCAATTTATTGATTTAAATAAAAAATGGGGAGATATCGAATATTGGCAAGCTATGAAAGTAGCTATGCCAAAATACACTATTGATAAATATTTAGGATCTGTCGATCTTGAGAAAAATTACAGTGGAGAAATAATTCAGAAACCTGAAAAAAGGAGAATACATCGAACTCTATGGTATAGAACATTCTATGTAGCATTAGGTGTAACAATTTGTTGTTTGTTATTGGCCTATCCAATTGCTCATTTATTATCTACTTTACCTCTTAGGTACTCAAATTTACTTTTGATCTGTGTACTTTTACCGTTTTGGACATCATTACTTGTAAGAACTTCAAGTTGGATGATTTTATTACAACAGCAGGGAGTACTAAATGATATACTGGTTTATTTTAAAATAGTGGGAGATAAATCTCGTCTCGAGTTAATGTACAATATGACAGGTACATTTGTTGCAATGACACAAATTTTATTACCTTTTATGGTTTTACCACTTTACAGTGTGATGAAAACTATTCCTCCGTCATTGATGAGAGCTGGCAGTTCTTTGGGTGGAACACCATTTCATTCATTTAGAAAAATATACTTTCCTTTAACTTACCCTGGTATTGGAGCGGGTTCTCTTTTAGTTTTTATATTAGCAATAGGTTATTATATAACCCCAGCACTTGTTGGAGGTGCAAGTGGTACTTTAATAAGTAATCGTATTGCATATCATATGAAAGAAACTTTAGATTGGTCTATGGCTTCTGCAATGGGTACAATGCTTTTAATATCAGTTTTAGTTCTTTATTGGTTGTATAACAAAATATTAGGAATTGATAATATTAAACTTGGATAATAAATGGCAATAAATAAACATACTGAATTAAGATATAAAATTTGGCATTACACATACCTTACTATTTGTGGATTAGTGTTCTTTTTTTTAATTGCACCATTGTTTGTTATTGTTCCATTATCTTTTAACGCTGAGCAATATATTCATTTTTCAGATGATATGTTAGCATTAAAACCTGAAGCCTTTTCTCTTCGTTGGTATGAAGATATGGTTTATGGTACTAAAAATCCATGGGGATTAGCATTTAAAAATAGTCTTGTAATAGGCATATTTGCTACAATTGGAGCAACTACCCTTGGAACCCTTGCAGCACTCGGTCTTAGCTCTAAGTACATGCCGTATAAGGCACTAATTATGAGCATACTAATTTCTCCAATGGTAGTGCCTTTAATTATTTCTGGCTCAGCACTTTTTTTCTTTTTAGCAAAAATAGGTCTGTCTTCATCAATGCTAGGAATTATAATTTCTCATATTATTTTAGGAACACCATTTGTAGTTATAACAGTTACTGCAACTCTTAGTAGTTTTGATCATAGCCTAACAAGAGCTGCATCAAGTTTAGGTAGTTCTCCCATGTACACTTTTTTTAAAGTCATTTTACCATTAATTACACCAGGGGTTATATCTGGAGCTTTATTTGCATTTGTAACTTCATTTGATGAGGTTGTAGTAGTTTTATTTTTAGCAGGACCTGATCAAACAACTGTTCCAATACAGATGTGGACTGGATTAAGAGAACAATTAAGCCCAACTATACTTTCAGTAGCGACTTGTCTAATTGCTGGTTCAATTATAATCTTGGTTTTGATGGAGATTCTTAGAAGAAGATCTGAAAGATTAAGAGGTATACAGCCTAGATAATGAACAAAAATACACCCCTAACAATAGGAGTGATTGGATCAGGTGTAATAGGAACATTAACTGCCTATACTTTAAAAAAAAAAAATTATTCTGTAAGTTTGTTTGATGAAAATCTTCCTGGCACCCAAACTTCAATGGGAAATGCTGGAACATTCGCTCATTACGCTTGCATACCAATAAATAGTGAAGACATTTTGAAGAAATTACCTTTCTTACTTTTTTCAGATAGTTCACCTTTATCAATACAATGGAAAAATTTATTTTCAATTTATCCCTGGTTAATTAAATTTTTACAAAATTGTTCCAAAGAAAAAGTAAATAATATTATTACTAAGCTATCAATTATTTTACAAAAGGCATCTATTGCAAATAATAATCTTTTTAATGAAATTAACTTTGGTAGTTTGATTAATAATAATGAAACTTTGTATTTATATGAAACTGAAAAAGATTTTTTAAGAGATAAGAAAAATAATGATTTAAGAAAATCTAAAAATATTGATTTAACAGAAATTTCTACAAGAGAAATAAATGAAATTGAACCTAATTTAAATAAAAATTTTTATAGAGGAACATTATTTAAAGGTTCTAAATTTACTACTAATCCTCTAAAATTTGTAAATAAAATATATGAAGAGTTTTTAAAAAATAATGGTAAATTTTTTAATAAAAAAATTATCAAAATAAAAAATGAAGAAAATGAAATTATAATTCAAGATAATTTAAATGATAGCTATACATTTGATAAATTAATTATTTGTACTGGTTCATTTTCAAACAAATTAACTAAAATGCTAGATGAAACTTTTCCTATGATCTCAGAAAGGGGATATCATCTAATGTATAATAATTGCAAAAATATTATTTCAAGACCTATTAGTGTAGTCAACCAAGGTATTTATTATATTCCTATGGAAGAGGGTTTAAGAGCTGCTGGAACAGTAGAAATTGGAATGAATGATAAGAGTATAAATACAAAAAGAACCAATTGGATGCATAAAAATACCATTTCAAATTTCAATATAAATAATGATCCAAATAAGGTTTGGCTAGGTTATAGACCAACTTTACCAGATTCATTACCTGTTATTGGTAAATCAAAAAATAATGCAAATATTATCTACAATTTTGGTCATCAACATTTAGGATTAACTTTAGCAACTATTTCTGCTGAAATTATTTTGAACATAATTGAAGATAAAAAAAATAGAGATTTTGAAGCTTTTAGCCCAAATCGTTTTAATTAATTCGATAGCTATCTAATATTTTATCTGGTCTTAGAACAAATGTTGTGTCGCTACTTTTAATAGTTTTTAAAATTTCTAAA
This sequence comes from uncultured Alphaproteobacteria bacterium, assembly GCA_902615625.1. GTDB lineage: Bacteria > Pseudomonadota > Alphaproteobacteria > HIMB59 > CACPNW01. Next base: position 10,178 of record CACMPM010000016.1, on the reverse strand, counting down.
TCACTTATTACTTTTCCAATAGGAGTATATTGCAAATTAAAAGATTTTTGATTTTCTATTAAAATAAAAAACTGTGAATTCTCGGTATCAAATTTACCTCTTCTTACCATACCCACAGATCCTTTTGTGAAATCAAAGTTTTCACTTAATTCTGAATTTAGATTATTATACTCAGATCCTCCTGTTCCAATTTTTAAATAATCTAAATTTTCAATTTTCCCATATTTTAAATCACCTGCTTCTACTAATTTATTTTCTTTAACTTTATAAAAATAGCTATCTACGTATTCTTTATTTGCAATTAATTTTAAAAAACGTTTAGTATTATTTGGAGAAACATTATTATTTATTTCAATTACAATTTCACCACAATCTATCATTAATACAGCGTACGTTTTGTTTTTATTTATTGAACTAAAATCAAAATCTTTTGTATTTCTACATTTATTACTGACATTGAAATAAAATAATAGGCATAATCCAAGAAATAATAAAAAAAAAGTATACAAAATAACTTCAGATAAATTAGGTAAGTATTTTTTTTTACTCATTTTAAAAATTTAAGATAATAATTTTCAACTAATTTTTTCTTTTTAATTATTCTGTTGTCGTTAATATAAAAATCATCAAAATTATCTATTGTCATAATTGCAGCATATAATTCAGCTTGATCTTCTTCTAAAGTATTACTAGCATAGGAACTAACAAATCCATTTAGTTGATTCGTAAATGTAATATCTAAATTATTTGAACATACAGAACAATCTTCATAATTGAATCCTTTATCATTTATATTTGCATATAAATTATCAATTTTTTCATTTTTTTTATTTTGTTTAATCATATGAAATATTTCATGATGAATAGAACGAGCAATCATGTTCTTATCTAGAGCAATATCAAAAATTAATGTTGAGACTTTATTATTTGGAATTCCGGCAGTATAATAATTTTCCAATTGTAGATTACTGCATAGCACTAAATAGTTTAAATCAATTTGTTTAAAAAATTCTAATTTATATCTATCTAATTCATTTAATAATATTTTAAAATTTTCAATGTACTCATTTATTTCAATACTTTGACATTTGATATTTTTTTGTAATAAATTTTGATAACTATACATTACAAAAAATCTATTTTTTTGAAGTATAGATAATTTATTTTTATATTTCTGGTCAATTTCAATATTTTTATTTTCAATTATTTCAATATTAGGTAATTGATTTGGTTCAAAAATATTATCAGCAATAGAATAATTGGAAATAAAAATAATAATGAATAGTAAAATTTTATTAAATTTCATATAATTTAAAATAATTAGATGTATAAAATAATTTACTAAACTATGTATAAAATTGTAATATTTATTTCCTCTTTATTTATAATTTTTTTTTCATTTAATTTGAGAAGTGAAGTCACAGTTATGTCTTGGGGTGGAAAATATCAAAGTGCTCAAAAATCTGCTCTAGGAGATTCATATACACAACAAGGTGGGACTCAAATTAAATGGATAAGCTGGTCCGATAATCCAACATTAAAAATTCAAGATATAATAAAAAAAAATACTAAAAATTTATCTGTAGATATTCTAGATTTATTAATAGGAAGCAGATTTTCTCTTAATGAAATAGAAACTAATTGTGAAAATGGAGCCTTATATAAATTTGATTTAAACAAAGATTTAAAATCAAAATCTAACTCTGTACCTTTAAATAAAGATTATCTCGCTCCAGTTTTAAGTGATTGTTTAGTTGGAAACATATTATTTTCTTGGAACTTTGCGTTTAATTCACCAAGTTTTATAAATTCTAAACCTAGCTCTGCTGAAGATTTTTTTGATGTTGAAAAATTTCCAGGAAAAAGAGGACTTTATTATTTACCAAAAACAAACATTGAATTTGCTTTAATGGCTGATGGAATTAATGAAAAAGGTGTTTATCAAGTTTTACAAAATCAAACTGGTGCTATTAATAGAGCATTCAAAAAAATTAAAAATTTATGTAATCATCCTAGAGGAGGATGTGTTTTCTGGAAAAGTGGAAATGAGCCCTCAGAACTTTTAAAAACAGGTAAAGTTGTAATGTCAACAGGTTGGAGTAACAGATTTTATGAAAATCAAATTAATAATAATTATAATTTAAAACAAGTTTGGAATAATCAAATAATAGATTATGAATTTTATGCTATAAATAATAATTCACAAAAAATCGATGAAGCTTTAGAATTTTTAAAATTTATTTCCTCTCCCAAAATTGAATTAAGTTTTTTAAAAGAAATTCCTTATAGTTCTTGGAAGAAAACAAATATTATTTACTTTGATGAGTACTTTAAATCTTCAAATACAGATGAAAGTAAAGTTTACGAATTTTTTCCTATAAAAAAAAATAATTTTAAGTATCAATTATTTATAAATCATAAATATTGGGAACAAAATTTCTTAAATATTAATAAAAGATGGAAAAAAGAAATTTATAAATAACAATTTTTATTGTTTATTACTCATTCTTATTTATAGATTACCGATATAATTGCTGATTAATTCAGTGTATTTGGTATGGATATTTTAAGATTAATTAAAGATGAGCATAAGTTTTAGTAAATTAAAAACGTTAATTAAAAATAACGAAATTGATACAGTTTTAGTTTGTGTATCTGATATGCAAGGACGTTTGAATGGCAAAAGAGTTACCGGTAAAGCATTCATTGATTATGTTCATAAAGAAACTCATATGTGCGATTATCTTTATACTGTAGATATGGATATGTTTACTGTGCCAGGTTATAAATCTTCCTCATGGGAAACTGGCTATGGAGATATGACTGTAATTCCAGATCTCAAAACAATAAAAATTGCTAAATGGTTAAATAAAACTGCATTAGTAATGTGTGATTGTTTAGATCACTCAGGGAAAAAACCACTAATTCATTCAACAAGACAAATACTTAAAGATGTCTTAGCTAAAGCAGACAAAATGGGATTTCAATCAATGGTTGGTTCAGAATTAGAATTTTTTCTTTTCAATCAAACTTACGAGGAAATTCATAATAATAATTATACAAAACTCAAAGAGTCTTCTTGGTACATTGAAGATTATATGATTTTCCAAACTACAAAAGAAGAGGATGTAATGCAGGAATTAAGAAATTCTCTTCTAGATAGTGGAATTTATGTAGAATGTTCAAAGGGAGAAGCAGCTCCAGGACAAGAAGAAATCAATGTTGTTTTTTCCGATGCATTAAACATGGCTGACAATCATATTTTAATTAAAAATGCAACAAAAGAAATTGCTTACAAACATAACAAGGCCGTAACCTTTATGGCTAAATATAACAAAGAAGTTTGTGGAAGTTCATGTCATATTCATAACTCTTTATTCGATAAGAAAACAAAGAAAAATATTTTTTATAACCTTAAGGATAAATATGGAATGTCAGATATTTTTAAAAGTTATCTTGCGGGACAAATTAAATTATTACCAGATATTTCAATTTTTTTAGCACCAAATATTAATTCTTATAAAAGATTTCAAGATGGATCATTTGCTCCTACAAAATCTGTTTGGGGCATTGATAATCGTACTGCTGGGTTTAGACTAGCTGGTCATGGATCATCCATAAGAATTGAATGTCGAGTCCCAGGAGCGGATGTTAATCCTTATCTTTCTTTTGCAGCTTTAGTTGGTGCTGGTTTATATGGTATTAAAAATAAACTTAAATTAGATAAACCTTATTCAGGGAATATTTATGAGAAAAAAGTAAATGAAGTTCCTAAAACACTTAACGAAGCAATCCAACTTGCTAAAAAATCTAAATATTTAAAAGAGATATTTCCACAAGATGTACTTGATCATTATATCCATGCTGCTGAATGGGAGCAAAAAGATTATGATGGTTCAGTTAATGATTGGCAATTACGAAGATATTTCGAACGAGGCTAATTTTACTAAATGTTTGAGACTATTACTCCAATAGACAACTCCGTCTTAGTTAAAAGAGAATATGCAACAGAGGAAGATATTGAAAAAAGTCTCTGCAATTCCTATGCTGTAAGAGAGCATTGGAAGAATATATCTCTAGATGAAAGAAAAAAGTCAGTTTTAAATTTTGTAGAAATATTTTTACAAAATAAGGATGTTTCTAGTAATTTATGTAAGCAAATAGGCAGACCTATAACACAGTGCCCAGGAGAGATGCGAGGTTTTGAAGAAAGAGCTCGTTATATGATTGAAAATGCTGATAGAGCACTATCAAGAGTTGTATCAATTAAAAATGATGAATTTGATAATTATATAAACAAAGAACCACTAGGGACTATATTTGTGATTGCGCCGTGGAATTACCCTTTCAACACTTCTGTTAATTCAATTGTACCAAGTTTACTTGCAGGTAATGCAGTTATATTAAAACATTCTTCTCAAACTCCACTCTGTGCTGAAGAATTATATGAGGCAGCTAAACAATCTTCATTACCAAAAAATATTTTTCAGTATTTACATTTAGATCATGATCAAACATCAAGAATAATTTTAGATTCAAGAATTAATCATGTTTTATTTACAGGTTCTGTAAGTGGCGGAAAACAAATAAAAAAATCTATAGGCACTAGATTTATTGGAGCCGGTCTGGAGTTAGGTGGAAAAGATCCTGCTTATGTTAGAGCTGATTGTGACTTAGATCATGCTGTTGAAAATTTAGTTGATGGATCATACTTCAATTCTGGTCAATCTTGTTGTGGTATTGAAAGAATTTATGTTGATAAAAAAATATACAATACATTTGTAGAAAAATTTAAAGATGTAACTGAGAAATATATTTTAGGAAATCCACTAGAGATGGAGACAAATTTAGGTCCAGTAGTGAAGCAATCTGCTGCAAATTATATTAGATCTGAAGTTAACAACGCAATTAGTCAAGGTGGAAAGAATATTATAGATAACAAAAAATTTAATTTAGATGATGGTAATAATTGTTATGTAAGCCCAAGTGCACTCATCAATGTCGATCATTCGATGAAATATATGATGGAAGAAATATTTGGTCCTTCCGTTGGAATAATGAAAGTAGAAAATGAAAATGAAGCTTTATCTCTAATGAATGATAGTTCTTATGGGTTAACAGCAAGTATTTGGACAAATGATAAGTCTTTTGCAGAAAATTTTGGAAAAAATGTTGAGACAGGAACTTTTTTTATGAATAGATGTGATTACTTAGATCCCGGCTTAGCATGGACCGGTGTAAAAGATACTGGAATTGGTGTTACTTTATCTGTTCTAGGATTTGATCATTTAACAAGAGCAAAAAGCTATCATATAAGAAATATTTAAGATTATGGAAAATATAAATTGGAATTATCCTACTACAATCTGGTTTGGTGTTGATAGAATAAAAGAAATACAAAAAGCCTGTGAAGAATTAAATATACAAAAACCATTAATTGTTACTGATAATGGAATTTTAAAAACAAACATTATTAATAAGTTAAATGATTTTTTAGATAAACAGGCAATTGTTTTTAGTGATATTAAATCAAATCCTACAGGTAGGAATGTTGAAGATGGTGTTAAAGCATTTAATGAAAATAAACATGATGGAGTAATAGCTGTTGGTGGAGGCTCAGGTATGGATACAGGAAAGGCAATTGCATTTATGGCTAAGCAAGAAAGACCAATCTGGGATTTTGAAGATATTGGTGACTGGTGGACTAGAGCTAACGCAGATTCAATTTTTCCTATAATTGCTCTACCTACCACAGCTGGAACAGGTTCTGAAACTGGAAGAGCGTCAGTCTTTACTAACGAACAAACACAAGAAAAAAAAATAATTTTCCATCCAAAAATGCTTCCATCAATTGTTATCCTTGATCCAAATTTGACAATTCCACTTCCTGCTAATCTAACAGCCTTTACAGGAATGGATGCGCTAGCTCATTGCTTAGAAGCATATTTGTCGAATATTTTTCATCCTTATTCGCAAGGTATTGCATTAGAGGGCATTAGATTAGTTAAAAATAATCTTGTTCTTGCTTTTAATGATGGATCAAATCTAGAAGCTAGATCGCATATGCTAGCATCTTCATCTATGGGCTCAATAGCTTTTCAAAAGGGTTTAGGTGCTATCCATTCTTTAAGTCATCCTGTTGGTGCAATTTATAATACACATCATGGATTAACCAATGCTGTATTTATGCCATATGTTTTACAATATAATAAAAAAGGTATTGAAGAAAAAATTATTAATATATCAAGATATATAAATTTAAAATCAGCAACATTTAACAATTTTATGGATTGGATTTTAGAGCTTAGATCTAATTTAAATATTCCTCATACTTTAAGTGAAATAATTGATGATGATAAAAATTTAGAAAAAATGAGTTTAATGGCTTTTAATGATCCCTCAACAAGTACAAATCCTATACCAGTTAATGCTGAAGATTTTTTAAAAATGTATATTAATGCTTTTAAAGGTGATTTATAAATTTATAGTGTTGCTCCAATTATCCAAGGATTAAATTCATCATCTCCATAATCATTTATTTCACTTTTTGATTTTTCACCCGATGCAACTGAAATTATTTTATCAAATATTTCTTTGCCAACTTCATTAACGCTTGAAACGTTATCCATAATAGTACCAGCATTGATGTCCATATCTTCACTAAGTTTATTATACATATTTGTATTTGTTGCTATTTTAATACTTGGAGTGGGTTTAAATCCAAAGCACGAACCTCGACCAGTAGTAAAACAAATAACATTAGCGCCAGAAGCAACTTGACCAGTTACAGATACAGGATCATAACCTGGAGAATTCATAAAATTAAAACCTTTGGTTTTTACCTGTTCAGCATAATCGAGAACATCAACCATTTTTCTATTTCCAGCTTTGGATACTGCACCTAATGATTTTTCCAGAATTGTAGTTAAACCTCCTTTTTTATTACCAGGACTTGGATTATTATCTAATGTGCTATCGTTGCTAGCAACATATTTTTTCCACCATTCAATTTGTTTATTTAGTTTTTCTATATTTTTTTCGTTTGATGATTTTTCAAATAATAAATGTTCTGCTCCATATATTTCTGGAGTCTCTGATAGTAATGTTGTTCCACCATGATCAATAATCATATCTGAAGCAAAGCCTAGTGCAGGATTTGCAGTTATCCCAGAATACGAATCTGAACCACCACATTGTAAAGCAACTGTTAGTTCTGAAACAGGAATATTTGTCCTAGAAATACTATTAATTTCATTTAGTTGATTAATAATTCTTGAAGTTACTTTTGTTATTATTTCATTTGTTCCACCTTCGTCTTGAATATTCAAATATTCAATATTTCTTTTTTCCTGATCATTATTATACAAACTTATTTGAGCACATTCGCATCCTAGTCCGATTACAAAAACTTTTCCAAAGTTTGGATGAATTTTAAAACCTTCAATAGTTCTGTTAAACACACTCATAGCGTACCCAGAAGTATTCATGCCACAACCTGATGAATGTTTTAAACAAACCGCTCCATCAATATTTTCAAAATTATTATCTTTTAAATAATTATTTATTTTATCTGATATTTTTTTAACAACTGTTGCTGAACAATTAACTGTACTAATTAAACCTATATAATTCCTAGTACCTGATGATCCATTATTTCTTTTAAAGCCTTTAAAGTATTCTGTTTTTTCACTTTTATTAATATCATTTCTAATATCTTTACGGATATATTCTCTTTTGAATTCACTATATCCCATATTATGGGAATGGACATGTTCTCCAGGTTCTATATTTTGATTAGAGATTCCAATTATCTGACCATACTTAAAAATAAAATCACCACTTTTAATTTTTTTTAGAGAAATTTTATGGCCGTAAGGAATATTATTTATAGATTTAATTCCATAATTTATATTAATATTCTGAGGAATATCCATTGGTGCAATTCCAATATTATCTTTTTCATTTAATTTGATTATGTTAAACATAGCTAAGATTAATATATATCATAAATAATCATGAACGAAATCGCAACTTATCCATCACTAAAAGATAGAGTAGTGCTTATTACAGGGGGTGCCTCGGGAATTGGGGAAAGTATTGTTGAACAATTTGCTTCTCAAAAATCAAAAGTTGCATTTTTAGATATAAATGATGAGCTAGGTAATGAGTTATCAAAAAAAATTAAAAACAAATATGATATTGATAGTTTATTTGTAAAGTGTGATTTAAAAAATATAGAACAACTTAAAGGTTCATTAGAAAAAGTAAAAAAAGAAATTGGGCCAATTTCAATTCTAGTAAACAATGCAGCAAATGATGAGAGGCATGATCTAGATAGTGTCACTCCTGAATATTGGGATGATAGAATGAATATTAATTTGAAACATTATTTTTTTGCAACTCAAGCTGTCTACAAAGATATGAAAGATTTAGGTAAAGGTTCCATTGTAAATATAGGTAGTTTTTCATGGATGATTTCCCAAGGTGGTATGGCTGGATATACCACTGCAAAATCTGCCATTATGGGTTTAACAAGAACTTTAGCAAGAGATTTAGGAGTCTATAATATTAGAGTAAATTGTATTGTTCCTGGCTGGATCATTACGGATAGGCAAAAAAAATTATGGCTTACTCCAGAAATTGAAAAAACCCAACTTGAGAGACAATGTATTAAGAGAATGCTTATGCCTGAAGATATATCAAAACCAGTTTTGTTTTTTGCATCTGATCAAAGTTCTGGTTGTACTGCACAGAATTATGTAATTGATGGCGGCATAGTTAATTGATGAAAAAAAAATCCAAGCTTGCTTTTGGTAGATTAGACTTACTCAGAAATGATATTTTAAATAATAAAAGCAAAATTCGAATTGGTTTTATTGGTGGAGGACCTAATTCATTTATTGGATACACACATAGGTTATCAGCAAGATTTGATAATAAATTTGAATTTGTTGCTGGAATATTTTCAAAAGACAAAAAAAAATCTAAATCTTTTGGTTCATTATTAGGTTTAACTGATGATCGTTGTTATAGTGATTATAAGTCTATGGCTGCAGCAGAGTCAAAAAGAAATGATGGCATTCAAGCTCTTGGAATAATGACTCCATCGGGTGATCACTATAAGATAGCAAAAGCATTTATTGAAAAAGGCATACATATTATTTGTGACAAGCCTTTAACTGCAACAGTTGAGGATGCTGTTAAATTAAAAAAAATAATTTTAAAAAATAAAATTGTATTTGCATTAACACACAATTATTCAAGCTACCCAATGCTAAGAGAAGCAAAAAATATTATTTCAAATCATAAATTAGGAAAAATCAATTTAATAAATGTTGAATACCCTCAAGGTTATACAGTCGGTGTAAAAAAGAAAGATGAAAAAGCAACATTAAAATGGAGACTAGATAAAAAACAATCTGGACCCTCAATGATATTATCTGAAATTGGAACTCATGCGTATCATTTGCTGAGATATGTGACTGGATTAGAAGCAAATGAAATTTCAGCAGAAGTAAATTCATTATCTTCAGAAATTTCAGTAGATGATAATGCTTTTGTTTTATTAAGAATGCGCAATAAGGCAAGAGGTATAATCTGGGTATCGTCTGCTGCAACTGGTGGAGAAAATGGTTTAAAAATAAGAGTTTATGGAACAAAAGGTTCAATAGAGTGGTTACAGGACGATCCAAATAATCTAAAGTTTACAGAACTAGATAAGCCAATGAAAGTTATTACAAGAGCAAGTAAATTAGTATCTAATTTTTCACTTTCCTCTTCAAGAATAGCTGCTGGTCATCCAGAGGGTTTTTTTGAAGCTTTTGCAAATATTTATTCAGAATTTGCTGATCAGATTCATAATAAAAATACAAAATATTCCTTCCCAACGATTGATGATGGTGTTGCAGGTATTAAATTTATTTATGCCGCAAAAAAATCTTCTAATTTGAATTCTCGGTGGGTAAAACTCTAAAATGATTAATTTTGCCTTGTTAGGAACAGGAAGAATTGGGAAATTGCATGCACAAATCATAAATTCTCATCCTGAGGCAAACCTTAAATATGTTTATGATATCGATACAAGCTCTGCTAAAAAAATTGCAAAAAAATATAGTTGTGAAGTTGCAAAGACTGCAAACAAAGCAATTTCTTCAGATCAAATAAATGCTATTTTAATT
>CACMPM010000015.1 GCA_902615625.1 uncultured Alphaproteobacteria bacterium | reverse complement strand
TCACGAAATTTAACTTTTAATAAAATATATGATTTTATCGTTGTCGATTTGTTTGGAAAAAATAAAAGAAAACCTTTAGGGTTTTGATTTAAATTTGTAATCAGTTTATTTTTAAAATAACTATTTGCAATTTTAGTATCAAGTTGCGATAAGTTTTCAGCTCTAATATTTTCATTTGTAATAAAACAATTCATTTCTTCACAACCTAAAATTGTTTTAAGATCATTTTTAATTAAACTTATTAATTTTGGTAAACTTTTTATATTTAAAATTAAAGAGGTTACAAAAATTTGCAATGATCTTATCCTTCAGAATTCTTTTTTGAGCATTTAAATGACTTTTCCCTGCAAGTAGTATTTTTGTCATTTGATTTTGTAGATCGATATTTTGTTGAGATATTTTTTTATATCTATAAGCTTCTAAATCAACAACCTTACCTGAACTATTATCTATGGTTGGAAAATTTAGTTCATTAACTAATTCTGAATTTTTAATAAAAAAATTTTTATTTTTTTTTAAAAAATTTATTATTTGTTTTTCATTAATTTCATCTTCATGCGCCATGACGATTATTTTGGCAAGATTTGCTGTCCTGTTTTTGCCCAATCATCGAGAAATGCTTTCAGCCCTTTATCTGTGAGAGGATGTTTATATAATTCATGAATAACTTTAGGTGGTAGAGTTGAAACATGAGCACCAATCACAGCTGCATCAATAAGATGTTGCGTATTTCTTACTGAAGCAACTAATACTTCCGTATCAAATCCATAATTTTCATACATTATTACTATATCTGAAATTAGATCCATACCTTTTTCACCAATATCATCGAGTCTTCCCACAAATGGAGAAATAAATGTTGCACCAACCTTAGCGGCTAGTAATGCTTGAGCAGCACTAAAGCATAATGTTACATTTACCATGATATCTTTTTCTCTAAGATCTTTGCATGTCTGAAGACCAGCAGGTGTAAGAGGAACTTTTACAGCAACATTCTTAGCTAATGATGCTAAGTACTCACCTTCTTCAAGCATTTTGTCATATTCAGTTGCTGTCACTTCTGCACTTACTGGACCAGATACTATGGAACAAATTGTTTGAATTGTTTCTCCCATATCTTTACCACTTTTTGCAATCAGAGATGGGTTTGTCGTAACACCGTCTATTAGTCCACTAGGCATTAACTCTTCAATCTGAGGTATATCGGCAGTGTCTATAAAAAATTTCATTGTTTGTTGTATACCATATACAAGTTATTTAGAAAGTTAACATATAAAAAATACATAAATATGATGTTGTATGATGTAGTAGTAACAAGACCTTTCGACAAAGTTTTCACTTATTCTTCAACAAATGAGCAACTTGAAATTGGTCAAGTAGTCATAGTTCCATTTGGAAAAAAAATAGAAGCTGGAATTATTTGGAAGAGGAATGTTAAAAATCCTGGATACGAAATTAAAGAGGTTACAAAAATTTGCAATGATCTTATCCTTCAGAATTCTTCAATCAATTTTATAAATTGGATCGCAAGTTATACTTTAGCTCCACTAGGAGCAGTTTTAAAATTATTCCTTATTAACAATGATATAGTTGAATTTGATAAAGAAAAATTAGATAGTTTCAATAACACCGAACCTTCTTTAGTGACCTTGAGTGAAGAGCAAGCAGATTCATTTAAAGAAATCACCCAATCATTTAATAAATCAAACAAACCCGTTTTATTAGAAGGAGTAACAGGCTCTGGTAAAACTGAAGTATATTTTGAAATAATAGATAAATTTTTAAAAGAAAAAAAACAAATATTAATAATGGTTCCAGAAATTAGTTTAACACCGCAATTAGAGACAAGAGTAAAGAAGCGTTTTGGAATGGAAGTGTGTTTGTGGCATTCTAAAATTACAAAAAAAAATAGGCAAAAAATTTGGCATAAATGTTTTGCAGGAGATCCAGTCATTGTTATTGGCGCTCGTTCAAGTTTGTTTCTTCCTTTTACAAACTTAGGATTAATTGTTGTCGATGAAGAACATGACTCTAGTTATAAACAAGAGGACAATATACGTTACCAAGCAAGAGATCTTGCTGTTGTAAGAGCTAAAATTGAAAAAAATTTTATATTATTAGCTTCGGCAACGCCATCTTTAGAAACAATAAATAATGTTAAAATTAAAAAATATGATCAAGTCTATTTATCAAAACAATTTTCTGGAACTCCATTACCTGAAATTTCTATAATTGATTTAAATAAAAATAAACTTGATAAAGATAAATGGATATCACAATCAATTATAGATTCTATTTCTCAGTGCTTAGAAAATAAGGAACAAACTCTTATTTTTTTAAATCGTAGAGGATATTCTCCATTAACCTTGTGTAACAGTTGTGGATTCAGATATGAATGTGATCAATGTTCATCATGGATGGTTATGCATCAACACAAAAAAGTTTTTTTATGCCATCAATGTGGAACTATAAAAAAATTAAATTTAGATTGTCCTAAATGTAATGAAAAAGATAGTATAAAATTTGTTGGTCCTGGAGTTGAGAGAGTTGCAGAGGAACTAAAAGAGTTCTTTCCTGGGAAAAATATTTCCATAATGTCTAGCGACAACGTTAATACACCAAACAAAATTAAAAAATTTATTACTGATATAAACAACAAAGATATAGATATAATTGTAGCTACACAAATTATGGCAAAAGGATATGATTTTCCAAATTTGTCATTAGTAGGAATAGTTGATGCGGACGCAGGTTTATTTGGTGGTGATCCTAGGGCTATAGAAAAAACTTTTAACCTACTTCAGCAAGTTGGAGGAAGAGCTGGTAGAGGAAAAAAAATTGGTAAAGTTTTTCTTCAAACATATTTCCCAGATCAAGAAATAATTAAGTCGATTCAACTTCGAGAAAGAGAAGCTTTTATTGAAAGAGCTTTAGAAGAGAGAAAGAATTTTAATATTCCTCCTTTTGGTTTTATGACTTCAATAATTCTTTCAAGTCATACAAAAGCTTTAGTTCTTAAACATGCTTCAAGACTGGCTCAACAAGATCAAAATAGTGAAAATATTAAAATTCTAGGTCCTGTTGAAGCTCCAATTTCTTTGCTTAGAGGACAATATCGATACAGAATATTATTGAAGAGCAATAGTAGAAAAAATCTGAATAAATTCACAAAAAAAATTGTCGCAAAGACTAAATTACCTTCTTCTGTAAAGTTAATTATTGATGTCGATCCTTACTCATTTATGTAATTTACCCACAATTTTAAAAATATCTTCGATTTAACTCATTTGACGCACAAACTGACAGTTTACCTACTTTTTCTGATGTGTTAATAGCCTAACTCTAAACTTCATATGAACTTAATTTATGGCATCTAATACATTATCTGGAGATCTTATATCGGAAAGGTACGGAGCTGCTCTCTATGATCTTGCTTCTGAAAAAAAATGCATTGATGATATTCTAAAAGATTTTGAATTAGTGAATAAAGCATTGAAAGAAAGTTCAGAATTGAGACAAGTAATTAAAAGTCCATTAGTAAATTCAGATGAGAAACTTAATATTTTATTAAAATTATTTTCTGAAGCAAATTTACATAATCTTACGACAACTTTTTTAAAAGTTCTTGATAACAATAAAAGAATTTCAAATATTGCTTCTATTATTTTACAATTTAAAAAAATAAACTCTGAAAAAAGAGGTGATATTACTGCTGACATAACATCAGCAAACATATTATCTGATGATGAAAAAAATAATATTACAAATCAACTTAAAAAATCTTTAGGTGAAAAATTATCTTTAAATTTTGATGTTGATGAAGAAATTATTGGTGGTTTAATTGTTAAGGTTGGTTCCAAAATGATTGATACATCTATAGCGAATAAAATTAATAAACTTAAAATTGCAATGAAGGGGGCATAATGGAAATTAAAGCTGCAGAAATATCTTCTGTAATTAAAGACCAAATAGCTAATTTTGAAACTAAAGCGGATGTTGCTGAGGTTGGAACAGTATTAAGCGTAGGAGATGGAATTGCACGTGTGTATGGTCTTGATCAAGTACAAGCTGGAGAGATGGTAGAATTCCCAGGTGGCATTAAAGGTATGGCCCTCAACCTTGAAATGGATAACGTTGGTGTTTCAATCTTCGGTGATGATACTGGAATTAAAGAAGGTGACACAGTTAAACGTACAGGAGAAATTGTTGACGTTCCTGTTGGAAAAGAATTGTTAGGACGTGTTGTTGATGGTTTAGGAAATCCTATTGATGGTAAAGGTCCTATTCAATCTTCTGAAAAGAGAAGAATTGAATTAAAAGCTCCAGGTATTATTCCTCGTCAAAGTGTATCTGAACCTATGCAGACAGGTATTAAAGCACTTGATGCTCTTGTTCCAGTTGGAAGAGGACAGCGTGAATTAATAATTGGTGACAGACAAACAGGTAAAACTGCTGTTGCTATTGATACAATCTTAAATCAAAAATCTGTAAATCAATCAGACAATGAAAAAGAAAAATTATATTGTATCTATGTTGCAATTGGTCAGAAAAGATCAACAGTTGCTCAAATAGTAAAAACGCTAGAAGATAATGGTGCAATGGAATATACAATTGTTGTATCTGCAACTGCATCAGAGCCTGCACCGTTGCAATTTTTATCTGCTTATACTGGTTGTACGATGGGTGAGTATTTTAGAGATAATGGTATGCATGCATTAATTGTTTATGATGATTTATCAAAGCAAGCTGTTGCTTACAGACAGATGTCTCTTTTATTAAGAAGACCTCCTGGACGTGAAGCATATCCCGGAGATGTATTTTACATTCATAGTCGTCTTTTAGAAAGAGCTGCCAAAATGAGTGATGAACATGGTGGTGGAAGTTTGACCGCCCTTCCAATTATTGAAACTCAAGCAGGGGATTTATCTGCTTATATTCCAACGAATGTTATATCCATTACTGATGGACAAATATTCTTGGAAACCAACCTATTCTTTGCTGGTATTCGACCTGCAATTAACGTTGGTCTTTCTGTAAGTCGTGTTGGTTCTGCTGCGCAAACAAAAGCAATGAAAAAAATTGCTGGTCCTGTAAAACTAGAATTAGCTCAATATCGTGAAATGGCTGCTTTTGCACAGTTTGCATCAGACTTAGACGCTTCAACGAAACAATTACTTGATCGTGGTGCAAGACTAGTTGAAATTTTAAAACAAGGTCAATATTCACCACTAACGGTTTCAGAGCAAGTTGTATCTATTTATGCAGGTGTACGTGGATATCTTGATAAAGTTGCAGTAGGAGATGTAGTCAAGTTTGAAAGAGAAGTTTTAAATGAGATTAGAACTAAGCATAGTGATTTATTAGATGCTATTGCCAATGAAAAAGAATTATCTAAAGAAAATGATGATAAATTAAAATCAATCTTAGATAATTTGGTTGGAAAGTTTGCAAGTTAATAATCTATGCCAAGTTTAAAAGATATCAAAACTCAGATCAATTCAGTTGGGTCTACAAAAAAAATTACATCAGCAATGAAAATGGTTGCTGCAAGTAAGTTACGTAGATCACAAGAAAAAGCTGAAGCGGCAAGACCATATTCATCAAGACTGGAGGAGATGCTTTCCTCTCTTGCATCATCTGCCGCATCTGGGGAAGGTATAATCAAACTCTTAACAGGCACTGGCAAAGATCAGAATTATATCGTAGTTCCAGTAAGTGCTGATAGAGGCTTATGTGGTGGATTTAACAGCAGCATAAATAGAGAAACTTTTAAGTTAGTTAAATCACTTGAGGCTGATGGAAAAAAAGTTCACCTAATGCCAGTTGGGAAAAAAAGTAGAGACTTTTTTAATAGGGTAATGAAGGATCAAATTATAGAGAGTTTTGTTGACTTAAATGTTTCAAGTACTGGTTACGAGTCTGCATTAAACATTTCTAATAAGCTTCAAGAATTATACTTTGATGGTAAGTTTGACAAATGCATATTAGTTTTTAACAAATTTAAATCAGCTATTTCGCAAGAAGTAACACAACAACAATTAATACCATTAGACGTTTCAAATTCTGAAACGGAAGAAGAAAAAGAAAATTCTTCAAATGCAATTTATGATTATGAGCCTGATGAAGAAACAATTTTAAAGGATTTACTTCCAAAAAATGTTTCTATTCAAATATTTAAAGTACTTTTAGAAAGTGATGCAGGGGAACAGGGGGCAAGAATGGCCGCAATGGACAACGCAACCCGAAACGCAGGTGAAATGATAGATAGTTTAACGTTAAAGTATAATAGAACGCGACAAGCGTTCATTACAAAAGAATTAATAGAGATTATTTCTGGAGCTGAATCAATATAAAGGGGGATATATGGCTAACAATTTGACTGGAAAAATATCACAAGTTCTCGGAGCTGTAGTTGATGTAGAGTTCGATGGTGAACTTCCTGCAATCATGAACGCTCTTGAAGTTGACAACAACGGAACAAGATTAATGCTAGAGGTTGCTCAGCATTTAGGAGAAAATGCTGTTCGTACAATTGCTATGGATACAACAGATGGACTAGTTAGAGGTCAAACAGCTACGGATACAGGTGCCCCTATTTCAATGCCTGTAGGCCCGGAAACTTTAGGTAGAATTATGAATGTTGTAGGAGAGCCAGTTGACGAAAGAGGCGACATTGGAACGAGTAAATCTTATCCTATTCATAGACCAGCGCCAGAGTTTGTTGATCAATCTACAGAAACCGAAGTTCTAGTAACAGGAATTAAAGTAGTTGATCTACTAGCACCTTATGCAAGAGGTGGTAAGATTGGATTATTTGGTGGAGCTGGAGTTGGTAAGACAGTTTTAATTATGGAATTAATTAATAACATTGCCAAGGCTCATGGAGGATATTCTGTATTTGCTGGTGTAGGTGAAAGAACTCGTGAGGGTAATGACTTGTACCACGAAATGATTGAGTCAGGAATTATTGATCTAAAAGGTAAGGACTCAAAAGTTGCACTTGTTTATGGCCAGATGAACGAACCACCAGGGGCAAGAGCTAGAGTTGCTCTATCAGGATTAACCCAAGCAGAATATTTTAGAGACGAAGAAGGACAGGACGTTTTATTTTTTGTAGACAATATCTTTAGATTTACTCAAGCTGGATCTGAAGTTTCAGCTCTCCTAGGACGTATTCCATCTGCAGTTGGATATCAACCAACACTTGCAACTGATATGGGCGCCCTGCAAGAGCGAATTACAACTACAAAAAAAGGATCTATCACATCAGTACAGGCAATCTATGTTCCTGCGGATGATTTAACGGATCCTGCACCTGCTACATCCTTCTCACACTTAGATGCTACAACAGTTCTAAATAGAGCTATTTCTGAAAAAGGAATATATCCAGCAGTTGATCCATTAGATTCTACTTCAAGAATTTTAGATCCACAAGTTGTTGGTGATGATCACTACAGAGTAGCTAGAGAAGTGCAGAGAGTTTTACAAACATATAAAAGTCTTCAAGATATTATTGCTATTTTAGGAATGGATGAACTCTCAGAAGAAGATAAGCTAACTGTTGCAAGAGCAAGAAAAATTGAAAAGTTTTTAAGCCAACCATTTTTTGTAGCAGAAGTTTTTACTGGTTCACCAGGCAAGTATGTTGATCTTGAAGATACTATTAAGAGTTTTGATGGACTGGTAAAAGGAGAATATGATCATATGCCAGAAGGAGCATTTTATATGGTAGGCGGCATAGATGAAGCAATTGAAAAAGCTAAAAAATTAGAAGCTGAAGCTGCATAATGGCAACAATTTCTTTTGATTTAGTTTCTCCAGAAAACCTTGTATTCAATGATGAGGTCGGTACTATAATTGTCCCTGGTAAAGATGGTGACTTAGGCATTTTACCAGGACATAGTAAGGTCATGTCTTCTCTTAGACCAGGAAGAGTAATGGTATACAGTGAAGATAAAAATTTAATTAAATCCTTTTTTGTTTCTGGTGGTTTTGCAGAAATCAATCCTGAAAAATGTATTGTTCTTGCTGAAAGTGTTGTTGAAGTTAATTCTTTAGAAAAAACATCAATTGAAAAAGAAATACAAGAATTAGAAAATAAGGAAGGTAAAGAAACAGAGGAACAACTTTCAGTAGCCAAAGCAAAATTAGAAGCAATAAATGTAAATTATTACGATAAAATTTAATTTTTTTCTAAATTAAACTTTAACTAAATTACTTCTAAATTCTTTTTGAATTTTTAAATAAACATTTTTTTTAAATGTTACGACGTTTTGGGTAATTTCATCATAATCCATCCATTGCCATTCACTAAATTCAGGATTTTCTGTTCCTACATTTATATCGTTATCAATTCCTGTAAAACGAAATAAAAACCACTTTTGAATTTGACCTATGTATTCATCACCCCAAGGTAATGTCTTGAGTGTTTCTGAAGGTATATCATAAGAGATCCATTCTTGAGATGAAGTAATTAAAGATGCATTATTTGTACCAATCTCCTCCATCATTTCTCTCCAAACTGCTTCTTCAGGATTTTCATTTTCATCTATACCACCTTGAGGCATTTGCCAATATCCACTTGGATGATCTAATCTTCGACCTACCAAAATTTGATTTTTCGCATTGAGAATCATCATTCCCACACATTTTCTATATTTTTTTTTCATTAAATTAACTAGATTTGTTTAAATGTGGAAAATCAAATTTAAATTTAGTTGGTATATTTAAAAACTCACATAAAATTTTTGTATCTTTGTCTTTCTTTAAATTTAAAATTAAAAAATCATTTTTTCTATTATTAAAATATTTTATTATTTGATTATTTCTTTCATTATAATATTTAATATATCTTTCTTTATTATAAAGAAGGTTCCAGTCATATATCACTTTATTTTCTTCTACCCTTGAAATATATTTTTGCATGGTTGACTTTCTATAACCTTCAAAAAGATAGTTAAATTTATCATTAATATCCTCTTCTTTGATCTTATCTAAATCATTAATGTTATATTTTTTTTGGTCATATATTTGCATTGAATTAAACCATTCTTCTGGATCTCTTACAGTGAGAATAAATTTGCTGTTTGGAAATAATGTGTCAGCAACAATATAATAATGATCGATTGAAAATGGCAGATCTTGAAACATATCATATTTGTTTACAAATTCCTTGAGTGGTAAATAATTACCTAAATATGTTTGTTTTGATATTTCCATTTCTTGACTAATTTGATTTGGTGTTGAATATCCGTATATTTCTAGTGTAGCAGCTAATGATGTGGTACCAGTTTTATTTGAACCTATACAAAAAATTTTTGAGAAGTTTTTGTTTGATCTTACAATAGGTTTTATTTTCCTAGTAATGTCTTCAGGGTTCATTTTATTCTTCTTTTAGATTATATAAACTAATACCCCTTACTAAATCAATTGCTCTTTGAAGTTGATAGTCAATCTCTAGTCTTTTTTCAAATTCAGTTAATTCATTATCTTCGTTTTCTTCAACATCTTCTTCGTTATTTTTATCAAGGGAATCTTTTAAATCTGCTTCAGAAAATCTTTTATAATCATAAGATTCAAACTCTCCTTGTTCAATTATTATATCAGGTACAATACCCTTACCTTGAATTGATTCACCCGAGGGAGTATAATATCTTGCGGTAGTTAGTCTTATACCAGTTAAATTATTGCTATTTGAAACTTGAAATGGGATTATTGTTTGAACTGAACCTTTGCCGAAAGATTGTGTACCTATAATGATAGCTCTTTTATGATCCTGAAGAGCACCTGCAACAATTTCGGAAGCAGATGCAGAACCGCCGTCAATAATAACAACTAGTGGTTTTCCATTAGTTCTATCAGATTTTTTTGCACGATATCTTTTTATATCTTTTTTATCTCTACCTCTTGTTGAAACAATTTCTCCTCTTTCCAAGAATATATCCGTTACCTTAACTGCTTGGGTAAGAAGGCCTCCTGGGTTAGATCGTATATCTAAAACATAACCCTTAATTTTATTTTCTTTTTCGATTTTCTTTATTGCGTCTAGAAGACCACTTTCTGTTTGTTCGTTAAAAGATGTTATTCTTAAATATCCAATATTGTTAAGTACTTCACTTTTTACTGATCTAATTTTGATATAATCTCTGATAATTTCAATCTCAAAAGGTTCAGTATTTGCTCTCGAAATAGTGATTACTATTGGTTCACCTTTTTTTCCTCTCATTAATTCTACAGCTTCATTTAGCGTTAGCCCAAAAACAGGTGTTTCATCTATTTGAATAATGTAATCACCAGCAAGAACTCCAGCATCATATGCCGGTGTGTCTTCTATTGGTGCTATAACTTTTACAAAACCTTCCTCCATGGTAATTTCAATACCTAATCCACCAAATTTGCCCTCTGTATCCATTTGCATTTCTTGAAATACCTCTTCATTCATAAATCCAGAATGAGGATCTAAACCTGACAACATCCCATCAATCGCTTTCTCAATTAATTCTTGATCCGTAACCTCTTCCACATAGGAAGATCTTACTCTGTCGAATACTTGTCCAAATAGATCTAAATATTTATATTTTTCTTCATCTGAAGAAGACCCATATGTTTTAGTTGCAATAAGTGTAATGAGGGTGAACAGTAGTATTACTCTAAAAAATATATTGTTTGAAATTGTCATATATTTTAAGCTAGTTTAGTTTGTGAAGAATCAAAGCTTACTTCCCATAATTTTTCTAATGCATATAATTCTCTAATTTCTTGTCGAAACAAATGAACAATGATCTCACCTGCATCAACAATTATCCAGTCACATTGAGGTCTTCCTTCAGGATTTGGACAATTTATCCCTGCCTTTTTTAATTTTTTGACCATTTCGTCTGCTGTCGAATCTGAATGTCTAGTTGATCTACAAGTAGCAATCACAAAGGCATCAGCAACAGATGATTTATTAGATAAATCAATTACTTTTATATCTTCAGCTTTTGCATCACTTAGTATTGATACAATATTTTCTGTCAATGTAGTAATTTTGTTAATATTTGCCTCTTAATTTATTTCTT
This sequence comes from uncultured Alphaproteobacteria bacterium, assembly GCA_902615625.1. Taxonomy (GTDB): domain Bacteria; phylum Pseudomonadota; class Alphaproteobacteria; order HIMB59; genus CACPNW01. The sequence goes on along the minus strand of CACMPM010000015.1, from coordinate 24,386 downwards.
TGATTTCTAATTTCAGATGATGAAATTTTAATTTCTTTATTTTGTATCAAAGTCCATGCAGGAATTTTTTTTGAAACTTGTTCTATGTCTTGAGCTATATATTTATTATGAATAAATTTTTTTGCTGCAACACTTTTCAAAGCATTTGTATTATATCCATGTCTTCTAAAAATAACAATAGAGATAATATGAAAAATTGATTGCCACCTTTCCCATTCGTGGAAATTAACTAAATTGTCTGCACCCATTAACCAAAAAAATTTAATATTTTTATAATATTGAATTAGAAATTTAATTGTTTGATAAGAATATTGAGATTTAATTTTTTTTTCTACCTCTAATATTTTTATAGGAAAATTTTTTGTAATTTGTTTACAATTTTGTAATCTTTCTTCGTATGTTGCCGGTTTTGAAATCTTTAAAGGATTCTGAGGTGTAACTAACCACCAAATTTCATCAAGTTGTAATACTTTTTTAGCTTCATTGGAAATAAATAGATGCCCGCGATGTGGTGGATCAAAAGATCCTCCAAGAAGTCCGATCTTTTTCAATTATGGTCTTTCCTGGCCATTGCCATTAACTACATATTTAAATGTAGTTAAATGTTTTGTTCCCACTGGTCCCCTTACATGTATTTTGTCAGTTGAGATTCCTATCTCAGCACCAAAACCAAATTCACCACCATCCGCAAATTGTGTAGATGCATTTTTAAGTATTATTGCGCTGTCAATTTTATTATAAAATTTTTCAAAGGTTTTATCACTTTCTGTAATTATACTTTCCGTATGTCCAGAAGAATAATCATTTATATGTTTAACTGCTTCCTCCACACCAGAAACAATTTTTACTGATAAAATTTTATCTAAATATTCTAATGACCAATCTTCTTCACTGGCAGTTTTAAAATCACTATCTAAAGACTGAATATATTCATCACCTCGAATTTCACAATTTACCTCTTTTAGAGGTTTTAATATTTTCATTGCTTCATCTTTGATTTTTTCATCAATTAAAAGTGTTTCTGCAGCACCACAAATTTCAGGACGCCTCATTTTACTATTAAAAACCACTTTTTCTGCAACACTTAAATCAGCATCTTTATCTACATACACATGACATATACCGTCTAAATGTTTGATGACAGGAATCTTACTTGCTGAATTAATTTTTTCAATCAAACCCTTACCACCTCTAGGAATAATTACATCAACATAATCTCTCATACTAAGTAAATGATCAACCGCTTCTCTTTCAGGTGTATTAATCATTTGAACACAATGTTCAGGGAGGCCTGCTTCCGTGAAAGCATTTGTAATATTATTTACTAATTCTTTAGAGGAATGAAAACTATCACTACCACCTCTTAAAATTATGCAATTACCAGATTTTATGGAAAGACAAGAAGCATCAACAGTGACGTTTGGTCTGGATTCATAAATCACCCCTAATACACCAAGCGGTGTTGAAATTTTACGAAACTGCAAACCATTAGGTCTTTCCCATTTTTCTAGTGTAATACCAATAGGATCTGGTATTTCAATTATATCTTCAATTGATGTAATCAATCCATCAATAGATTTTTCTGTTAATGTAAGTCTATTCATTAAAGGTTTAGTTAAAGATTTTTTTTCTCCATTTTCTAAATCTATCTTGTTGGCCTCAAGAATTTTATCTCTGTTTTTATCTAAATTTTTAGTGAGTTTTGTTAAAGCAAGATTTTTTTGATCGCTGCTGCAAACCTTCATATTTAGAGAGGCAGTTTTTGCTCTTTTGCCTAATTTAATTATATTATTTTCAATACTCATGCAGAAAGCCTTACTAAATTATCTTTATGTACCACTTCATCTCTTCCTTCAAAACCTAAAACTTTATAAATTTCTTCACTTTTCTTTCCAATAATTTTTTTTGCATCATTAAAATCATAAGCTGATATGCCTATAGCTATCTTTTGACCATTTTTGACTAATATAGAAATTACATCGCCTCTTTTGAACCTTCCTTTGATATCTATTACACCTGCAGGAAGAAGACTTTTATTTTTTAAAATTGCATTTTTAGCACCTGTATCAATAATAATCGATCCTGACGGTTTTAAATGATTTAATAACCATTTCTTTTTGGACGAATTTGTAGAAGTTAAGGGATAAAAAATTGTTGAATTTTTCTTATCAATATTGCTGATTGGTTTGTTTTTATCACTATTAGTGATTATTGTAGCACATCCATTTCCAGCACATATCTTTGCTGCTAAAATTTTAGTGGCTATTCCTCCACTACCTAGTTCAGAAGATTGATAATTACCAAGTTTTTCAATTTTTTTATCAATTTTAAATACCTCAGAAATTTTTTTGATATCTTTGTCTTTTTTTGGATTGCCTTGATATAACCCATCAATATCACTTAATAAAATTAATAAATCAGCTTCAATCATTTGTGCTACTCGTGCTGCAAGTCTATCATTATCACCGTATCTAATTTCTTCAGTAGCTACAGTGTCATTTTCATTAATAATTGGGATTATGTTTTTGCTTTGCAAGGATGATATTGTATTTCTAGCATTTAAATACCGTCGTCTTTCTTCGCTATCTTCTAATGTTAATAGAATTTGAGAAACACCTATCTTGTACTTTCCTAGTTTGTTTCGCCATTGATGGGCTAATTCAATTTGACCTACTGAAGCTGCTGCCTGTTTATCTTCTAGTTTTCTTAACTTTGTATTTGAAATACTTTTTGCACCTAATGCAATAGCACCTGAACACACAATCACAATTTTTTTTGTTTTATTTAATTCCGCAATGTCTTTACATAAATAATCTAACCATTTAGATTTGATTTTTTTTGTTTTCGAATCAACAATTGAATTTGAACCAATTTTTACGACTACTTTTTTATATTTTTTAATCATTTGTGATTGCATTATATTTGAATAAATAATCAATTAGATCATTTATACCTTCATTATTAAAACTTGATATAAAAAGAATCTCAAAATTTAACTTTTGATTAATCTTAATTTTTTTTTCTTCTAAATTTTCATTGAGTAAATCAATTTTGGTAAACACAATTATTTCTTTTTTTGAAGAAACTTTTTCACTATATTTTGAAATTTCGTTTCTTACAGTTTTATAGTTTTTGAACCAATTGTCGTCGTTTATATCTACTAAATGAAGTAAATATTTACATCTCTCAATATGTGCTAAAAATTTATCTCCCAAACCTTTTCCTTCATGCGCACCTTCAATTAAACCTGGGATATCTGCTAATACAATCTCTTTATCAAATCGCTTCACGGTACCAAGTACAGGATGTAAGGTTGTAAATGGATAGTCCCCAATTTTTGGGTTAGCATTAGAAATTGTTGATAAGAGAGTTGATTTACCTGCATTTGGTAAGCCGATTACTCCTATATCTGCAAATAATTTGAGTGATAACCATATCCATCTTTCTTCTCCTAATTCACCTTTTGTAAATTTTCTTGGAGCTTGGTTAACTGATGATTTAAAATGATTATTTCCTAAACCGCCATTACCTCCTTTTAATAAAATGTATTCTTCATCAATTCTTGTTAAATCAGTTAGTAATACTGTTTTATCTTCATTGTAAATTTCTGTTCCAGGTGGAACTTTAATAACCATATTGTTTCCATTGGCTCCTGTTTGATTTTTCCCCCTTCCATTTTCACCTTTTTTTGCTTTAAAATGTTGTTGGTATCTAAAATCAATTAGTGTATTTAAATTATCATCTACTTTAAAAATAATATTTCCGCCTTTGCCACCATCGCCTCCATTAGGACCACCAAACTCAATATATTTTTCCCTTCGAAAACTAGCACAGCCATCTCCACCATTTCCTGATGCAATATATATTTTTGCTTGATCTAAAAATTTCATAATAAATTTTTAATTAATTGGGATTATTGTTCTATGGGAACAACTGATACAAAAGTTCTTACTCTTGTTTTTTTAAAAGCTACTTTTCCATCTATTGTAGCAAATATCGTGTGATCTTTACCTATGCCAACATTATCACCCGGATGAAACTTTGTACCTCGCTGCCTAATAATAATGTTTCCTGCTATTACGTTTTCACCACCAAATTTCTTAACTCCAAGTCTACGACCCGCCGAGTCTCTTCCATTTCTTGAACTACCACCTGCTTTTTTCGTTGCCATTATTTATCTTCTTTTTTTGTTTTTACAGTTTTTTTAACATTTTTCTTTAATGATTTTTTCTTAGTAGGTGAAGCTTTATTTACTGCTTTTTTTGCAACTGTCTTCTTTTTTGAAAATTTTACCTCTTTAGTCTCAATTTTTTCTTTAGTAACTTTAGTTTCAGTTTTTTTAACTTTTTTTGTTTCAGGTTCAGCAGTGGATTTTTTTCCACCATAAGAAATTGATTCTATTCTTAATACAGTCAGATATTGTCTATGACCTTGTGTTAGTCTGTAATTTTGTCTTTTTCTTTTTTTAAAAACTATTATTTTTTTATCTCTGATTTGATCAACAATTTTTGCTTCAATTGAAGCATCTTTTAGCAAAGGCTCACCTAAACTATTTGTGCTCTGATCGCTGATCGCTAATACATCAGTAATAGACACTTTATCTCCTTTAGATCCCTCAAGTTTTTCTACTTTAAGTATCTGACCAGCTCTTGCTGAATATTGCTTTCCACCAGTTTTGAAAATTGCTAACATACCTTTTGATGGCGGGGTTTATAGTGAACTATGCTAATAGTCAAATTAAAAATATGGCGTAAATACTGGAAATAAAGACCTTAAAAGCTATCCTTTGCTTTTCGCAAATAAGCAAATAATTCAAAGTCTGTAAAACCTAGCTCTTTTTTAATTATAGTTCCTAATTTTGAATTTTGATTCAGGAATAAGTTATAGTGTTTTTCATCCTCTAATAAAAAAGGTACAGATTTTCCTTTGTTATTTAAATCATCATTAATTTTGTTTCTGACTGTCAAATAAACATCTTCTTTTTTAAGTATTTTTTCAAGAAAATTTAAATTGTTTAGAGTATATTCATGACCGCAATAAAGAATTGTATTTTTATCTAACTCATTAATTTTTTTTAAACTGTTAAACATTTCATTTAAGGTTCCTTCAAACACACGACCACAACCAAGTCTGAACAGTGTATCACCACAAAATAAAACACTATTGTTTTCATCATAGTAAATTATATGATCTAATGTATGTCCGGGTGTTTTTATTATTCTAAATGTATTTAAGCAGGAGTTGATCTCATCTCCTTCACGTAAAACGAATCTTGTATTTTCAATCTGAGCACTTGGAGAGTGTATATTTACTTTTGGAAAAGCATTAAGTATTCCTTTTACACCTGATGTGTGGTCTTTATGATGATGTGTAATAAATATATCTTCTATGGTTAAATTGTTTTCAAGAGCAAAATTTAATATCGGAGTACTATCAGCAGGATCTACAACACAGCTTTTAAGCGTGTTATTATATAAAACAAAAGAGTAGTTATCTTTTAATTGATTTATAATTTCAACTTTCATCTAATAACTAATTTGCAATAACTGAATTTTTTGCAAAAACTTTTTTTGAAGATTTAATTTTTATTGGTTCAAAATTTTTATAACTTAATAAAAAGATAGCTTCGTGAGTGAAAAAATTAACTCCAGTAACTGATTCACTTATATCAAACTGCTTACCTTTTGATGTTAATCCAATACTTTTTTCAATCACAATATTCATTTCATTACACAAATTCAAAAAATCCTTAATTGTAAAAAAATGAATATTAGGTGTGTCATACCATGTATAAGGTAAACTTTCTGTTACTGGCATTTTTCCAGATATTAAAAGCTGTAATCTTATTTTCCAATGTCCGAAGTTAGGAAAAGAAACTATTGCTTTTGATCCTATTCTTAATAATTCAGACAGAATATCTTTGGGTTTCATCATTGCTTGTAAAGTTTGACTTAAAATTACATAATCAAAACTATTATTTGAATATTGGGATAAATCTAATTCGGCATTTCCATGTACAACATTAAAACCCCTTGCGATAGCATTTGCAGCTAGATCTCTATTTAATTCAATGCCATGAGTTATCGCATTACGATTATTTTCTAATTGTTCCATAAGACCGCCATCACCACATCCAATATCTAGGATTTTTCTATCTTGTTCGATAAGTGTTTCAATAAGAGACCAATCTTTTCTTATGCTATTAATTTTATTCATCTATCTTCGCAAAGTTGTTTGTTAAGAAACCTTTTATTACATCATCTAACTGTGGTTCCTCTAATAAAAAACTATCATGTCCTTTATCAGTATCTATTTCTAGAAAGCTTACTTCTCTTGATAGAGAATTTAATTGATTTACAATAATTTTACTTTCTATTGTAGGGAATAACCAATCCGAGGTAAATGACACAATTAAATATTTTAAATGGTTATTTGGATTATGACTAAACTCAATATTTTTTCTAAATGTTTCATCATGATCAAAATAATCCATAGCCCTTGTTAAATAAAGATATGAATTTGCATCAAATCTTTCAACAAATGATTTACCTTGATATCTCAGATAACTCTCAACTTGAAAATCAGCATCAAACCCAAAAGAAATAATATCTCTTGATTGAAGTTTTCTTCCAAATTTTCTATGCATCGCATTTTCTGATAAATATGTGATATGTGCAATCATTCTTGCTACTGATAAACCTCTTTCTGGCACTTCATTATTTTCAAAATACTTTCCATTTTTCCAAATAGGATCACTCATTATTGCCTGTCGTCCAACTTCATGAAATGCAATATTTTGAGCAGAATGTTTTAAAGCGCCCGCAATATGTATTATATTTAAAATTTTATCTGGAAAATCGATTGTCCATTGAAGTGCTTGCATTGCTCCCATCGAACCACCAATTACAGAAAATAACTTCTCTATATTTAAACTTTCAATCAATAAAGATTGAGCCTTCACCATATCTTTTATTGTTATGGAGGGAAAATTACCACCATTTAGTAACTCTTTAGGACCAGTTGAGCCAGCACAACCGCCGAGTACATTTGAACAAATTACAAAAAATTTGTTTGTATCAATTGGTTTATTCGGTCCAACCATTCTAGACCACCAACCTTCTCTCCCAGTAATTGGATTATTCCCAGCAACATATTGATCTCCAGTTAAAGCATGGCAAACAAGAATAGCATTAGTTTTATCAGCATTTAATTTGCCATATGTTTTGAATGCTAGTTTAAAACTATCTATTATATCTCCTGATTCTAGTTTTAAATTAATATTCTCGAAATAGGCTATTTCGCTTTCAAGTTTTGTGTCAGTAGTAAATTTTGTTTTCATATCTTTTTAGTCTAGCACTATTTGAAAGAATGAGGGAGGAGTGTAAACGCTTTAGCTGATTATTGCTCCACCCGCAAGCTGTCTCAAATCGGTGATAATCGGTCTTATATTTATATATCTTTCTAAGTCAATAAATCGTCATTTTTTAAATTAAATACTACTTTATTTTGATTTATCGTAAGATAGTTTGTAAAGAAACGTCCAAAATTATGAAAAATAAAGAATTAGACAATTTAAGAAGCAAAATTAATAACATTGATGATGAAATTTTATCTTTATTATCTAATCGATCTAAAATTGTTTTAGAAATAGGGAAACACAAAAAAGATAATTCTGTTGTTGATCTAGATAGAGAACAAAAAATTCTCGACAGATTAAGCTCAAAATTTACAGGATCTTATCCGACAGATACTATTGTTAGACTTTGGAGAGAAATTTTTCAATCTTCTGAAAAACTTCAAAAATTAACCAAGGAACACATTCAATCAAAAAGATCTATAGAAAATATTAATGTTTATAAAGGTGGTAAAGCAAAATTAAATAATAATAAAAAAGTTATCAAACTTTCTTCAAATGAAAATCCCTATGGCGCTTCACCGAAAGCAATTGAATTGTTAGAAACAAGAAATATTAATTATGATTTACATAGATACCCAGAAATTGATGGATCATCATTAAGAGAAGCAATAGCTAAAAATTTTTCTATTGATAGTAATAGAATTATTCTTGGATCTGGCTCAGATGAAGTTTTATTATTTGCAGCTTTGGCATTTTGTCAAGATGGCGATGAAATTCTCCACGCAAACCACGGCTTTGAGATGTATTCAATTGTGAGTAAAGTAGTTGGTGCAGTTCCAAAAAAAATTAAGGAAGATGTAAATTTTAATTTAAATATTGAAAATCTCATAGATCAAACAAATGACGCTACTAAAGTAATTTATATTGCATCACCTAATAATCCAACCGGAACTTATTTGTCTAGAGACCAACTTGTTAAATTAATGAATAGTATTTCTAAAAATATTATAGTTGTTATAGACGGGGCATATGTCGAATATGTGCAAAAAGACGATTATGATAAAGGATTTAGTTTAACGGATGAATATGAAAATATTATTTTAACAAGAACATTTTCAAAAACATATGGACTCGCAGCTTTAAGAGTAGGCTGGTGTTATACCAGTCAAAAAATAGCCGATATAATTAATAAAATAAAACCTCCGTTTAATACGACAACTATTTCACAGTCTCTTGCAATTAAAGCTTTGGAGGATAAGGAACATATTGAAAACTCTGTTAAATTAAATTCTGAAATTAAAGATTGGTTTGAAAAAGAGCTCAAACTTCTAAATATTAAAACCAGACAAACTGAAGGTAATTTTACTTTAATTGAAACTTCAGAAGAAGAAGCTGAGAAAATTAGTAATCATCTTATGAATGATGGTATTATTATAAGGCGTTTAAATAGTTATAATTTGCCCAATTTTTTGAGAATTAGTATTGGTACAAAAGAAGAAATGAATTTGACAGTTGAAAGTTTGAAGAAATTGAATGTCTAAAATAACTTATGATTCAGCTCTGGTCATTGGTATGGGATTAATTGGATCATCCATAGCAAGGGCTCTAAAGGAAAAACAATTATCAAAAAAAATTTTTGCTATTGATAAGGACAGTGAGGTAATAAGTATTTCAAAAAATTTAAATCTTGTGGATGCAATAGAGAGTGATTTAAATAAACATAATCAACAATTTGATATTATTTTTATTTGTACACCTTTAAGTTCATATAGGGATATATTTAAGCAATTGAATAGCTATGTTAATGAAACAACACTAGTAACAGATGTTGGTTCAACAAAAGTAAGTGTTATAGAAGATTTTAAAGAATCAATTAATAATAAAAAAATTTTATTTGTTCCTGCTCACCCCATTGCTGGATTAGAGAAAAGTGGACCAAAATTTGGTTTCGCAAAGCTGTTTGAGAATAGGTATTGTATTTTGACCCCAACAGAAACTCAGAGTGAGATAACAAGATCAGTTTCAGATATTTGGGAGTCATTCGGAATGAATATAGAAATCATGGAACCTAAACGTCATGACAGAGTACTAGCTATGACATCTCATATTCCACAACTCATTGCATATTCTGTCGTAGGAACTGCAACAGAGCTTGAAACTCAAATGAAAGATGAAGTAATTAAATATTCAGCTGCAGGTTTTAGAGATTTCACAAGATTGGCAGGTAGTGATCCAGTAATGTGGCGTGATGTTTATGAAAAAAATAAAGAAGCCGTTTTAGAAATGCTTGGTCGTTTTAGTGAAGATCTACTTACTTATCAAAAAGCAATAAGAAATAATGATTTAAAATATTTGGAAGAAAAATTTATAAAATCAAAAGAAATTAGAAAAATTATTGAAGAGATTGGTCAAGCAGGAACTTTTGACCCAACAGAAAAGAATTAGTTATCCAATAATAAATTTGAAGCAGTTTCTATTCTATTCTGAACTTCGTTTAATAAAACTTTTTTATCTAGACCTTCATCAATTATCGGTAAAAATTTTATAGTAATTAATCCTTTTTCTAATACCCATGATTGTTTTGGCCAACACAAACCTGAATTTAAAGCTACAGGAAGGATTTTTCTTTTTGTATGATTATAAATTCCAATAAAACCTGTCTTATAATCAGGTTTACTACCAGGTAGCTTTCTTGTTCCTTCTGGAAAAATAATAATTGAAGATCCAAAAGATAATTTTGATTGAACTTTTTGTAACATATCTCTCATAGTTTTTGTTCCACCATCTCTATTAATCGCAACCATATTAGACTTGAATAAATATTGGCCAAAAATTGGTATAAAGAAAAGCTCTCTTTTATGGACAAAAAAACAATCTTTTAAATAGTAATAGAGTGCGAGTGTCTCAAAAGCGGACTGATGTTTAGATGCAATTAAGACACTTTCATTTGGAATATTTTCTAAACCCTCAATTTTATGTTTAATATTACAAATAAGATTAAGAAAAACAAAAATAACACGTATCCAAAGTTTTGTTGGATATTTAAGTAAATAACTTGGTAATAAGAGAAAAGGTAAACACACAATACCCATCAACACAGTCCATATAACCAAGGAAATATAAAATATTATACTTTTTAAAATTAACATACTTAATGATTTTGTTTTATATACTAGCCTGACTGATCTATATATAATTTATGTTCATTGTTTGCTCTAATTGTGAATTCAAGTATTTGTTAAATTCTGCAGATCTTAAACCAAATGGTAGAATGGTTGAATGCGCAAATTGTAATCATCAATGGTTTCAAGAATTAGATGATACTGATGTTACATCAACAGTCCCATCCACAAAAAAAGAAGAATTCGATCAAAATTTAAAAAATAATAAACAAAAAGAAAAATTAGAAAAAGGTCCAGTCAAAAATTTACCAAGTACAGTTGTAAGACAAGAAAAACCAAGTGTTATTAATTCAACTATAGTAATTGCTCTAGCTATAGTTGTAATTTTAGCAATATGGATTTATCGATCCTACGGTGTAAATACTTTTATTATTATTGAGTTCTATATTAGGGAATTTTTTTTTAATTTAAATTTGATAATTTCAGACTTAGCAAAAATTATACACAATACTTTAAATTAGTTACAACCAACTCGGAATAATATCTGCTTCAATTGTTTTCTCAATTTTCTCTGGAGAATAAATAATTGCATAATTATCATTGTATACTAAAATTTCAGAGGGTAATGGTCTAGAGTTATAATTTGAAGACATTACTTTTCCATAGGCTCCTGTATTTTTTATAACTAGTAGATCACCAATTTTTTGTTTAGCCAATTTAATATTTTTTAAAAAAACATCTGAACTTTCACAAATAGGACCAGCAATAGCATAATCCATAAATTCCTCTGAGTTTACATTTATCGCTGATATTTCATGATGTGCACCGTACATCGCTGGACGTATCAATGTACTCATACCAGCATCAACAATTAAATAATTTATACCTCCATTATTCTTAATTGTAAGAATAGAGGTAACTGTAACTCCAGCCTCAGCAATTAAATATCGACCAGGCTCAAACGATAATTCATAGTTTGTTTGCGCAAAACATTTATCAAGTTCTTCTTTGACCATCTCAATATTAAAGTTAGGATCAGAATCTTCATATTTAACATGAAAGCCTCCACCCAGATCTACATGCTTGATATTAATACCTGATTCAATAAACTTTTCTGCAGCCATTTTCATTTGAGAAAACGTATTTTTATACGCCTCAATTTTACTAATTTGACTTCCAATATGACAACTAATACCAATTAAATTTAAATTTTTACAACTTTTAACTAATTTGATAATTTTATCTAAATTTTCAAATTCAATACCAAACTTATCAGTTTTTTTTCCTGTTGAAATTTTACTTAAAGTCTCACCATCAACATCTGGATTAAGTCTAACACCAATATCAACGATTTTATTTTTTTCATTTGCTAAATTATCGAGCAGTTTTATTTCTTCTAAAGATTCAGCATTAATTAAACGTATATTTTTATGCATAGCAAAGAGTAAGTCTTGTTCAGATTTTCCAACACCTTCAAAAATTATTTTATTTGGATCGAAACCAGCTTCCAAAGCTCTTTTTAATTCACCAACTGACACTACATCTGCTCCAATATCTAACGAGTTCATTAATTTCAAAATAGCTTGATTTGAATTAGACTTAATTGAATAAAAAATATTGTTACCTAAAATATTTTTAGTTTTATTAACTTGATTAATAATTTTTTCTTGTGAATACACATAAAAAGGTGTCTGACAAACTTTAACTAAGTCATATAAAGAAGTACCCTCAATATATGGTTCGTTATTTTTATAAGTTAACATTTATTCAGTATTTATAATAACGGATTGTTGACGCTTTTTCTCTTCTTCTAATTTCTCTAAACATGCTTCATCACATGGATATGTAATAACGGATTTGTCTACTTGATCTTCTGGCAAACTTAAAGGACCAACTTTACCACAGCTAAAAGTAAACAACAAAAATGATAATAATATTACTCTGATCATTATAAGTATTTTTTTATAACAATTTTTATCATTTTTTTAGTAATTTCAGGAGCTGTACCCCCAAAACTTAATTTTGATTTAACACTGTTAGTAGTTGATAGCACTTTTTTTGCTTCAGCTGTTATATTTTTGTCAAATTTTTTTAATTCTCCAAGAGATAATGAATCTATGTTTCTATCTTGTTTTGAACAATAAGAAACAATCTTTCCTGTAACAACATAAGCATCTCTAAATGAATATCTAAGATTTTGAACCAACCAATTAGTCAAATCGGTGGCGGTTGCATTTGAATTATCAATCAACTCTTTCATTCTAGTTTTGTTGAATGTAGATTTTGATAAAATTTCATTCATAACTTTTATACACAATGAAACATTGTCGTATGAATTAAATGTTATTTGTTTATCGTCTTGTAAGTCTTTACTATAAGAAAGAGGTAACCCTTTAATAATATTAAGCATTGAACTTAAATTACTAATGATAATACTTGTTTTTCCTCTAACAAGCTCTGCACCATCTGGATTTTTTTTCTGAGGCATAATTGAACTACCAGTTGAAAGATCATCTGGTAAATTTATAAAATTAAATTGTTGATTTGACCAAAGTACTATTTCCTCTGCTATTTTTGATAAATGAACAGAAATTAGTGATAGGACAAATAAAAATTCTATTACAAAGTCTCTATCTGAGACAGTGTCCATAGCATTTTTTGTTGGCTCTCTAAATCCCAACTCTTTAGTTGTATATTTTCTATCAATAGGAAAAGAAGTCCCTGCAAGTGCAGCTACACCTAATGGGTTTTCATTAAGACGATATAAACAATCTTCAAGTCTTGTTCTGTCTCTACCAATCATTTCAACGTAAGCTAAAACATGATGAGCCAATGTTATTGGTTGAGCAATCTGTAAATGAGTGTAACCTGGCATAATTGTTTCAGTATTTTTTGTTGCAATATTAATTAAAGTTCTCTGAAATTTTTTTAGTTCACTATCTAAAATTTTGGATTCTTTTTTAACCCATAATTTTAAATCAGTTACTACCTGATCATTTCTAGATCTTGCAGTATGAAGCTTTCCTGCAATTTTTCCAATTTTCTTAAATAATAAACTTTCAATGTTCATATGAATATCTTCAAGTTTTTTTGAAAATACGACCTTGTTTTTTTCAATATCTCTTTCTATTGCTTTAAGTCCAGAGACTATTGCACTTTGTTCTTTTTTATTTATTATTTTTTGTTTGCCGAGCATTCTAGCATGCGCTATTGACCCAGTTATATCTTCTTTATACAGACGTTGATCGATATCTATAGATGTATTAATTGCATCTAAAATATCACTAGGCCCTTTTGAAAAATGGACATTTCTTGAAGGATTTTTTTTCATTTTGCGCGCCTATAAGAGATATTTATATTAATTTCCACCCTTATGCTTAAATTATTTTCATACATCAAATTTTTCTTATATAAGCTCACCTTTATAGAGTTCACATGAATATTAAAAAAGTAGTAGTAATAGGATCTGGCACTATGGGCAGTGGAATCGCAGCCCAAATAGCAAATGCTAATATTGATGTTACACTTCTAGACTTACCTTCAAAAGAAGGATCTAGAAACCAAATTACAGAAAACGCTAAAGAAAGAATTAAAAAATCACGACCTCCACTTTTAGTAGAAAAAAACAAAGCAGAATTAATTAAGGTTGGAAATATTGAGGATGACTTTATTGAAGTTGCGGAAGCTGATTGGGTTGTGGAGGCTGTTGTTGAGAGAATAGATATTAAACATAACATTTATGATAAAATTCAGACTACAAGAAAGAACAATTCTATAATTTCATCTAATACATCTACAATTCCATTGAAAATCTTATCTGCAAATATGTCAGATGAAATGAAAAAAAATTTTTGCATTACTCATTTTTTTAACCCAGTTCGATATATGGCATTGCTCGAGATAGTAACTGAAGAAGTTAATGACATTGAAAAAATAAATTTATTAAAACAATTTTGTGATGAAAAACTTGGTAAAGGTGTAATTATTTGTAACGACACTCCAGGATTTATTGGAAACAGGATTGGAGTTTATGCAATGCAAGTTGCTATGACTGAAGCTTTTAAAATGAAGATATCAATTGAAGAAGCTGATGCAGTATTTGGAAGACCAATGGGTATCCCGAAGACTGGAATTTTTGGGCTATACGATTTAATTGGTATCGATTTGATGGCTGATGTTTTAAAAAGTTTTATCAAAGAACTCCCAAAAGAAGATCCTTTCCACGAGGTTGCACAAGAAATTCCATTGGTCACAAAACTTATTGAAACTGGGTATACAGGAAGAAAAGGTAAGGGTGGTTTTTATAGAATGAATAAATCTGATGGTAAAAAAATTCTTGAAGCTATTAATTTAGAAACTGGCGCGTATCACCCAAGTCAGAAAATTAATTTAGGTATGGGAGATAAAATTGACATAAATAAACTCATTCAAAGAAAAGACAAATACGGCGAATATGCAAAATCAATTCTGACAAAAGTAATTAGGTATGCTGCATATTTAATCCCTGATGTATCATCAAAATATATAGACATAGATGATGCACTAAGATTAGGTTTTAATTGGACTGTTGGCCCTTTTGAAATGCTTTCAAATATTGATACAAAAAATTTTATTGATCAAAATACTGATATTAACTTCTTTAAAGATCTAAAGGGAGTTTTTGAATTTAATAAAAGACCTGGATATTTAGATTCAAGTATTGATAATTTAAGATCGTTAAATTTACAAAAAACTTTTGAGAACCCTTCTGCTAATATTAAAAATGCTTCATCATATCAGGTTGTTGAATTTACTACTAAGGCAAACGCTTTAGATACTGACTCTATGTTAGCTTTAAAAGAAGCTGCTCAAAATAATAAAAGCACAATTGTGATTAATGATGCAATGCAATTTTCTGCTGGTGTAAATTTAAATTATGTCATGGAATTTGCCAAAAATAATGAATGGTCAAAAATTGAAAAATTTATAATTGATTTCCAACAAACGTGTAAAACAATAAAATATGCAGATAAGCCTTTTATTGCTGCGCCATCAGGACTTGCTATTGGTGGTGGTTTTGAAGTGGTATTGCATTGTGATTATAACGTTGCTCATACAAATGTTGTTCTTGGATTAGTTGAATCTTTAGTTGGACTCATTCCTGCTGGTGGGGGTTGTAAGGAAATGCTTTGGCGTTGGTTACAAACTCCAGAAGGTAAAGAAAATTCTGAATATGCGTCTATGAAAGTTTTTGATCTTATTGGTTATGCTATTACTGCTACCTCACCAAATGAAGCGCTGCCAAATCAATTCTTTTTAGAAAAGGATAAGGTGGTAATAAATAGAGACAGACAATTATCAACGGCTATCGATTTATTAAATAATATTGAGGGAGGTTATGAAAAACCATCTCAACCTAAATTCAATTTAGGCGGTAGTGCTGTCAGAGATAAAATGTTTGAAAAACTTGAAGCACTATATAATGAAAATAAAATTTTAGACCACGGATTAGAAGTAGGTAAGCAAATTGCTTTTGTACTTAGTGGTGGAAATACAAATATTGATAATGAATTAAGTGAAGATGATCTTTATAATCTTGAATTGGAAGCTTTCATGAGACTTATCCAGATGCCTAAAACTCAAGAGCGAATAAAACATACTCTTGAAACTGGAAAACCATTAGTAAATTAAATTAATTTCTTGTAGTATTTGATCCTTTTAGGAAACAGATGAGTAATTTTGATACAAACCTAGATAAAAATTCAGCCAATTTTGTCCCACTATCACCATTAAGTTTTATAACTCGCGTGAAAGATATTTATCCAAACTATGACTCTTTAGTTTATGGAAAAAGAAGTTACACTTGGCTTGAAACCTATAATCGATGTACCAAGTTTGCTAGTGCATTAGCAAAAAAAGGAATTACAAAAGGAAGTACAGTTTCAATCATAGCGGCAAATACTCCAGAATTATTCGAAGCACATTATTCTATCCCAATGACTGGCGGCGTTATTAATACGATCAATACTAGACTTGATGCAGATACAATTGCGTATATTCTAGATCATAGTGATGCAAAACTTCTTATAACTGATACTCAATTTTCACCTACAATGAAAAAGGCTTTAAAAATATATCGGAAGAATATTCCTATTATTGACATTCATGATGATCAGGCAGTTTTTAAAGATGGTGAGGGTGAACAAATTGGAGAAATGACATATGAAGAATTTTTACAAACAGGTGATGACAATTATAATTGGTCTTTACCTGAAGATGAATGGCAAGCAATCTCACTAAGCTATACATCAGGCACAACTGGTAAACCAAAAGGTGTTGTGTATCACCACCGTGGATCATATTTAATGTCTACAGGAAGTGTTACGGCATGGAACATGCCTAATAAATTAACATTTCTTTATACTGTTCCAATGTTCCACTGTAACGGATGGGGCTACCCTTGGACAGCAGCTTTAATACATGCAAAGATTATTTGCTGCAGGTACATTGTTGCAAAAGATATTTATAATTTAATAGATAAATACAAAGTAACTCATTTTGGAGGCGCTCCTATAGTTTTAAGTTTAATTGCTAATGCTGATGAAAAAGATAAAAAAAAAATAAATCATAAAGTATATGTATTAACTGCTGGTGCTCCACCAACGAGTGCAATTCTTGAAAAGATGGATAACTTAGGTTTTGAAGTTATGCATGTATATGGATTAACTGAAACATACGGTCATATCCTTCAGTGTGCTTGGAATGAAGAATGGGAATCACAATCAAAATCTGAAAAAGCTGATATTAAAGCAAGACAAGGTGTTCGTTACCCAAATACTGAAGAGGTATGTGTTGCTGATCCAGAGACCTATGAAAAAGTTCCGATGGATGGAGAAACCATGGGAGAGATTTTAATTCGAGGTAATGTAGTAATGAAAGGATATTATAAAAATAAAGAGGCAACTGAAACATCAATGAATAATGGATGGTTTCACTCTGGTGATTTAGCGGTTGTCTATCCTGATGGATATATTCAAATAAAAGATAGATCGAAAGATATCATAATTTCTGGAGGAGAAAATATTTCATCTGTGGAAGTGGAAAATGTTGTTGCTAAACACCCAGCTGTTTCCTTGGTTGCAGTTGTTGCCAAGCCAGATGAGAAGTGGGGTGAAACACCATGTGCTTTTGTAGAATTAGCACCTGGAAAAAATGCCACAGAAGAGGATATAATTCAGTTTTGCAAAGAAAATATGGCTGGATTTAAAAGACCAAAGCATGTAATCTTTGGTGAATTACCAAAAACTTCAACAGGGAAGATACAAAAGTTTGAATTAAGAACAAAAGCAAAGGAGTTATAAATGGATCCAAAAACTTATAAATTTGACACACTTAGTTTACATGCCGGTTATCAACCGAGCAAAAATGCTGGTTCAAGACAAGTACCAATTTATCAAACAACTTCATACATGTTTGATGATGTTGATCATGCGGCAGCACTTTTTAATTTAGAAAGAGGTGGTCATATTTATAGTCGTATGTCCAACCCAACAGTACAAGTTCTAGAAGAAAGAGTTTGTGCACTTGAAGGAGGAACAGCTGCTCTTGCAACTGCTTCAGGAATGAGTGCAATATTTTTAACTATTATGACTCTTTGTAACGCCGGTGATCACATGGTTGTTTCTTCTCAGCTTTACGGTGGAACTGTAAATTTATTTAGATTAACGCTTCCTAAGTTTGGTATTAAAACAACTTTTGTAAAACCAAGAGATACAGAAGGTTTTAAAAAAGCTATTCAACCAAATACTAAAGGTATTTTTGGTGAGCTTGTTGGTAATCCTGGTAATGAATTGATGAACATGCCTGAAGTCTCAAACATAGCAAAAGAAGCTGGCATTCCACTTATTATTGATAGTACGTATCAAACTCCATATTTATGCCGACCTTTTGAACACGGTGCTGACCTTGTAGTTCACTCATTAACTAAATGGATGAGTGGTAATGGTTCTTCTATGGCTGGTATTTTAGTTGAAGGTGGAACATTTGATTGGATGCAAAATGATAAATTTCCCTCTATGACAGAACCTTACGACGGCTATCATGGATTATCATTTGCAGAAGAATTTGGCCCAACAGCATTTACAATGATGGCAAGAGCTGAAGGAATGAGAGACATGGGACCTTGCTTAGCTCCTCAAAATGCATGGAACATTTTACACGGACTTGAAACTCTTTCTCTTCGTATGGAAAAACATTGTTCCAATGCTTTGAAGATGGTTGACTATTTATCTAATCATGAAAGTGTCGCTTGGGTTTCGCATGCAAGTGCACCTGGACATCCAGATAAGGAACTAGCAGAAAAAATTCTTCCTAAGGGAACCGGATCAATGATTGCCTTTGGAATTAAAGGCGGGAAAGAAGCAGGTGCTGCTTTCATTAATAATGTTAAGCTTGCATCGCATTTAGCAAATGTAGGTGATGCAAGAACATTAGTTATTCACCCGGCATCAGCAACTCACTCACAAATGGATGAGGCAACTTTAAAATTTGCTGGACTATCTCATGATATGATTAGATTATCTGTTGGCTTAGAAGACTTTGAAGATATTGTAAACGATTTCGAAGATGGATTCAGAGCAGCAAAAAAACCTCGTTTAGTTGCAAACAAATAAATGAAGTTTAAAGTTCGAGGAATTGATACGTTTGCCTCCACTGGAGGCAGACCTTTTGATAAAAATAAACCTCTTATTATTTTTGTTCACGGTAGTGGACTAAGTCACATGGTTTGGGTTTTACAAACACGTTACTTTGCATTCCGTGGATACAGTGTTTTAGCAGTTGATTTACCAGGTCACGGATTATCTTCTGGTGAAAGTTTAAAAACTATTGAAGAAATGGGAAACTGGGTTGGTGATGTTATTGGTGCAGTTGGATGTAAAGAGGCTTCACTAGTTGGACATTCTCAAGGATGTCTTGTAACAATGGAATGTGTTGCTCAACACCCAGAAAAAATTAAAACCTTAACTCTTATGGGTGGTGCGTCTGCTATTCCCATGAACCCAGAATTATTAAAGCTAGCTGAAGAGAGTAATCCTAAGGCTGTTGATCTTATGATGGATTTTGCCCACGGTCCAGCAGGGCATTTTGGAGGTCATCCTGTTCCAGGTTTATATCACCTAAATGTTGGTTCCATGATTGTTCAAAATAAAGAAATTAAAGATACTCTAGGTGTCGACTTTAGAGCATGTGATAATTATAAAAATGGACCTGAGGTTGCTAAGAAATTGGATTTACCTACTCTTTCTATATTAGGTGCACAAGATAGAATGTGCCGTTTAAAAGATGGAAAAATTCTTGCTGATTATATCAAAGGATCGGAAGTAAAGATCATTGAAGATTGTGGGCATATGATGCTCTTAGAAGAAGCTGATCAAACATTAGAAATTTTAAAGAAGTTCATAGCTGAACATTATCCTTTACCCAGTTAGTAAATTTTAAAAATTTTTAATAATTAATATGTCTGCTATTGCTGATTTTCTTCTTTATCAGGTCTTGTAAGTTCTTCGAGTTTACGCATTTCCTCTTCCATTTTAAGCCTTTCTTGCTCTTCGCGTTTCTTCTTACGTTCCTCAGCTTTCATTTTAAGCTTTAACTCTTTTTGCATTTTGCGGTCTCCCGCTCTTGATTTGTGATTAAAATGGATTCCCATAATGAGCGAGTATATACTAAAAATTTAATGATTTATCTAGACTCTAAATTTTAATTTCTGGCAAGCCAGACAATAACGACAAAAACAAATATAGCTATAGCTTGAAAAAGTACTCTTAAACGCATTAGCTTATTACTATGATTTTTATTAAGTTTGCCATTTACAGCCATTGCTATGACGCCAATGACTACGACTGCTAGAGTTGCAGCCATAAATAAAACTAGCACTATCTGCATTGTACCCATATATCTATCTATATAAAACTTTTCTTGAATGAAGCAAGAATTCATACATAAGGTCAGTATGGACAATATATTATTAGGCCCATCAATATCAAAACACGATAAACCTAAGAAATTAATGGTAATGCTTCATGGTTATGGTGACAATGCTGCTAATTTTATTCATTTAGCAGAACCTTTAGACCAAGATGAATGGGGAATGCACTATGTAGCTTTAAATGCACCAAGTATTATGCCTGGCAATCCAATGGGTTATCAATGGTTTGATTTATATTTGAATGGTGTTTATATTTCTGATGTTGGTCCAAAAGAATTTGAAAATGTTAGAAATTTAATAAACGAAAATGTTAAAAAAATTTCTAATACGATATCTCTTCTTACAAATGATTTAAATATAGAGATGAGTGATTGTTTTGTTATGGGTTTTTCTCAAGGAGGTATAATGGCTTTTGAATTGGGTCAATCTCTTAATCAAAAATTAGCTGGTATAGCAATTATTTCTTCAAGAATAATTTCAAGAGAATTTATTCCAAAAAATTCATTTTTAGAAACACCAATATTTATTTCACATGGTGGACTAGATAATGTGCTACCTGTTTCAAATTTCAATCAATCAGTTGAAATTCTAAAAAAATATAATTTTAAATTTGTATCTCACCTTTTACCAAATGATGAGCATACTATGTCGCAAGAAACAATAACTTTATTCCAAAATTTTATTAAAAAAAATATTTAAAGTAATCGAATCTTAATATTATATTACTATTTGAATAATATGACTTGGGTGAGTAGAAACTAAAATGAGTACCGCAGAAAATCCAGCTTTGGTTCTTAATGCTGATTTTCGGCCACTATCCTATTACCCACTTTCCTTATGCTCATGGCAAGATGCTATTAAAGCCGTTTTTCTTGAAAGAGTTTCAGTGATTGAAAATTATGAGCATGAAGTTCATTCCCCAAATCTTACATTTAAGTTACCAAGTGTAATTGCACTTAAAGATTATGTAACGCCTCAAAGAAGACCTGCGTTCACTCGTTTTAATGTATTTTTAAGAGATAATTTTACTTGCCAGTATTGCACTAATCGTTTTCCTGCCAATGAGCTGACATTTGATCACTTAGTGCCTAAATGTTTAAATGGAAAAACTACATGGGAGAATGTAGTTTCTGCTTGTACGTCCTGTAATTTAAAAAAGGGAAGAAAATTAATTCACAATACAGATATGAAACTTTTTAAAAAACCACTTCGACCATCTTCTATTCAACTACAAAACAATGGTAGGAATTTTCCACCAAATTTTTTGCATGAAACTTGGAGAGATTATTTGTACTGGGATACAGAATTAGAAAATTAAATTTTTTTTGAGATTGCAATAGCAGTTTTGCATCCAAGCTCAATTACTTTAGACATAATTTTATAACCTGGTGCTTTTTCCGCATCGTGTTCTATTCCAATATCATGGTGCTCTAGTTCATCATCTCGGAATTTGGAAATTGTTTTTTTTAAATCTTTATGATCATCTCCTAAGAGCTCCAATTGTTCTTGGTAATGTTCACCGATTACTTTTTCAACAGCAACAGTACACGCCATGGCAGCTTTTTCACCCATTAAGGCAGTGGATGCGCCAAGCGCATAACCTGCAACATTCCATAAAGGAAGGAGAGCAGTTGGCCTTACTCTATGTTCTAATATTAGTTCATTAAATTTATCAATATGTTCTTGTTCTTGGTCGGCCATATGCTGAATTGTTTTTCCAAGCTTTGAGTTTTTCCCAAAAATTGCTATTTGGCCGTCATATATTTTAGTTGCACCATATTCACCGGCGTGATCGACTCTTATGATTTCTTCTAAAATTTCTCTATGAGTTGTTTTACTTGATGAAGAATTTTTTTTAGATGTTTTTTTCTTTTTTAAAACCATTGTTTCTATACAAATAAATAGCATTAAAAATAAAAATAACTAGTAAAACAAGTGTATTAATTGAAGCAGCAGAAATTCCAAAAAAACTCCAAATCACTTCATCGCAACTGATCACTTGTTTTGATAATATTTGTGCTTTAAGGTCTGAAGTATTCTCACTGCTGGTTAGCATTGCCGAACAACCTGCTGGTCCTTTAAGAATTTTATTTTCAACTCCAACATGCCATATAGAATAAAAAAGCCCGTAAACTGATGCAAATTGAATTACTAGATAAAGCCAGATTTTATTAAAATTTTTAAAAAAAAATATGAAAACCAAACATATTAAAATTAAATAATATGGATGTCTTTGCTTTAAACATAACTCACAAGGTTGAAGGTTAAAAAAATATTCGGCAACTAATGCTGATAATATTGAAATAAGCGAAATTACAAATAAAAGATTGGTCCAATTACGAATTATCATATAAATCTAATTATAAAAACACTTCCAACAAGTAAAATAAAAAACACTATTGTTAAAATATTAAAATATTTATCAATAATTAATTTAATTTTTTCACCAAAAAAATACAGAAGTATTGCTATCAAATAAAATCTTAATCCTCGTCCAATAATAGAAATAATAATAAATAAAAAAATATTTAGTCCAAATACACCACTTGCAATTGTAATAAACTTATATGGAAAAGGCGTTATACCAGCGCCTAAAACAATTAAAATACCAAATTCTTTGTAGTAATTTTCAAAAACACTAAATGAATTTTCTAAATGATAAAACTCAACAATATAAATACCTACTGAATTATAAAAAAAATATCCTATTGCATATCCTAGTATTCCACCAAGAACCGAGGAGATGGTGCAGATCAATGCATAAAATAAGGCTCTTGCTTTAGAAGCTAAAGCCATTGGTATTAGAAGTATATCAGGTGGAATTGGAAAAAATGAACTCTCTACAAATGAAATTAAACTTAAATACCACTTTGCATTTTTGTGCTCAGCTTTTTTTAATGTCCAATTATAGATATTCCTAAGCAAATTCATCACAATTAATCTTGGTAGGAGTAGAGGGAATCGAACCCACACCACCGAAGTGACCGGATTTTGAATCCATCTAATAGTTAAATTCCAATATACTCCTAGTTAATTTCCTAAGTATTACTCGGTTTTTATAATTAAGTCTACGAGCTTCTTGGACAAAATTTTGATTACAAGTCAACCATAGGGCAACTTTTTCAATCGCAATAATCCTATATTCAGAATACTTAACAATCTACTTAGTTGGTGGTAGGATAATTCATGTTAAACAATTGGCCAGCATATTCATTTTCTCCAGACGGTGATATAATTTTTATCGATGGAGAAGATCACCAAAGCATTATTAATCACATGTATGATTTGGTAATTGCAAATCCTGATGATGAAAGATTTTTACAAAAGATTGAAAGTTTTTTGCCTAAAAATAGTTATTATTTATTTCAAAGAACAAATTCAAATAATTGGGCAATTTTGCGAAGCTATACTAGTGGTTATTTATGTACAAATTATTCTGATAGTAACAAAAAGGCAAAATGTTATATTTCTACTACCAGCCATGATTTAAGTGAAATAAGAAAAGATAGTTACACTGCATCAGAAAGAAAAAAAGATTCTACAGAATTTGCTCTACAACAAACAAATATTAAACAAAAAAAAATTGAAATTGCTAATATTCCAACTCCTTCAAATAAGATAATGATTATTAATATAGCCCCAAGAGATTATGATTCTGAAGGAGGACTTCCAAAATTCAAATGCTATCTTTTAGATGTGCCTAATAACAATACTGCTTTATATGAGTGTTATGATGAAAGCTTTAAAAGTAATATTGCTGAAGAAAAAATATTAGAAAAACAAAAAGAAAAAGAGAAAGACGGTGGTTGGTATTCACCATGGGTTCATGGAACGTATCCTAAAAAACCAAACATACATTTTATTTATTTTGATTATATTAAAACTGACAATAACATTGAACTTGGATAAAAAATGGTCAAGATTTTAAAATTTCCTAATA
>CACMPM010000014.1 GCA_902615625.1 uncultured Alphaproteobacteria bacterium | reverse complement strand
ATATTCATGCTAAATGCTTCATAAAAAATATTAATAATGAGTGATAAATATATTTATATAAAATCTTATGGCTGTCAGATGAATGTATATGATAGTAATCGTATTAAAGATTTGTTTTCAAATAAGGGATATAAAATAACAAAAGATATTTCTAAAGCAGATTTAACTGTTTTGAATACTTGTCATATTAGAGAAAAGGCAGTTGAAAAAGTTTATTCTGATATTGGCAGAGTAAAAAAAATTAAAGACAAAAAACAAAATATGAAATTAGTAGTTGCCGGTTGTGTAGCTCAAGCTGAAGGTCTTGAAATAAAAAAAAGATCTCCTTCAGTAGATTATGTTGTTGGACCTCAATCTTATCACAAATTACCTGATATGATTGATAAAGTCGATGAAATTGAAAATAGTGAATTTTTACAAAATGAAAAATTTAAAAACTTAATTTTCAATTCTTCTAATTTATCTTCTGAATTTTTATCTATTCAAGAAGGGTGTGATAAGTTTTGTTCTTTTTGTGTAGTGCCATATACAAGAGGACCTGAATTTTCTAGACCAGTTGATGATATAGTAGAAGAAACAAAAAAATATGTATCAAATGGCATTAAAGAAGTAATTTTGCTAGGTCAAAATGTTAATGCTTACCACGGTGTAGCATCAGATGGAAAATCAAAAGATCTAGCTTACTTAATTAATAAAATCAGTGAAATCGAAGAAATAAAAAGGATTAGATATATGACATCCCACCCTATAGACATGAAAGATTCCCTCATAAATGCCCACTCTGATAATTCAAAACTTATGCCTTTTCTTCATCTACCCATTCAATCTGGCTCAGATAAAATTTTAAAAAAAATGAATAGAAAACATTCAGTTGATGATTATTTAAGAATAGTTGAAAAAATAAGAAATGTCCGCCCTGATATTGCTCTTTCATCAGACTTTATTGTCGGTTTCCCAGAAGAAACAGATAATGATTTTGAAGATACAATGAAATTTATTGAAAAAGTAAATTTTGTTATTGCTTATTCATTTATTTATAGTCCAAGACCAGGAACACCTGCTCAAAGCAAAGATAATATTAGTTTGTTAGATAAAAAAGCACGATTAAGCGCTTTGCAATCTTTACTTACACAACAACAAATAAATTTTAATAAATCATTTGTTAATAAAGGAATGGAAGTATTATTTGAAAAGGTAGGCAGGCATAAAGATCAATTTATAGGTCGTACAATCTACAATCAAAGTACATTTATTAACTCTAAAAAAGATCTCTTAAATCAAATTATGAATGTGAAAATTACAAACTCAACTAACTTTGCACTTGAATGTCAGATATAGTAAATAAAAACGAAAATTTAGAATTAGAATTAGAAGATAATACAATCTTAAGTAACTTATTTGGTATCAATGATAGAAACTTATCTCTTATAGAACAAATTAATCAAGTTAAAATCCAATACCGTGGAAACAAAATTAAAATATCAGGTAATAAAAAATCAATTTTTGAAACTAAGAAAACTATTCTTAATTTATTCAAAGAAGCACAAAATGGTGCTGAAATAGATGAGGATAGAATTAGAGATAATAAAAGTTTAATATCTATGAATATTAAGTCAGACAAACAGATGGATTTATTTATTCAGACTAAAAAAAGAAAAATTATACCAAGAACAGAAATACAAAATAAATATCTTCAATTACTAAATACCAAAAATATTACATTTGCTATTGGTCCTGCTGGGACAGGAAAGACTTATCTTGCTGTTGCTAAAGCAGTCTCAGCCCTTCAAGATGGCAAAGTAAATAAAATTATTTTATCCAGACCAGCTGTTGAAGCTGGAGAAAAATTAGGTTTTCTTCCTGGAGATTTAAAAGAAAAAGTAGATCCTTTTTTGAGACCTATCTATGATGCTTTATATTCAATGCTGCCTTTTGAACAGGTTGAAAAAAAATTACTTAACAACACAATAGAAATAGCACCAATTGCCTTTATGAGAGGAAGAACTCTTGAAGATTGTTTTATAATTTTAGATGAAGCTCAAAATACAACAAAAACACAAATGAAAATGTTTTTAACTAGATTAGGTAAAAATAGTCAAATGGTGGTTGTAGGAGATATTACACAAATCGATCTTGTAAGTGAAAAAGATTCCGGGCTTAAGGATGCATTAAAAAAATTGAATAATGTTAACGATATAGGTTTTATTGAATTATCAGAAAAGGATGTCGTTAGACATGATTTAGTCAAAAAAATTATTAATGCATATGAAAAACATAAAAGTTGATTTTTTTTCAGAATCAAAAAAATGGCCAAGGCGAATACCTAAAATTAAGACTATTACAAAAAAGACTATAAATAAAATGAGCTCTTATTTTAACAGAGATCATAAATTTGAACTGAATATAATTTTAACAGATAAATCAAAAATGATTAAACTTAATAAAACCTATAAAAATAAACAAACAGATACTGATGTTCTTACTTTTATCACAGAGAACTCAAATAAAAATGTTGGAAAAATTTTATATTGTGATATTTTTTTTTCAATTGATACTATTGAAAAATATATACGTAGGAATAAAATTAGCATATATAATCATTTTAACCATCTATTAATCCATAGTTTATTGCATATTAACGGATATAATCATAAAAAAAATTTAGAATTTAAAAAAATGAAAAGAGAGGAGATAAAAATTTTAGGATTATTTGGAATTAACAATCCTTACATAATTTAATGAACACAAATAACGCTGATAAATCATCGAGCTGGAAAAATTGGATAATTAAAAAATTATTATCCAATGATTCAACAAAAGAAGACATTTTAAATTTTATAGCTAATGATGAAGATAATAAAAATATTGACGATTTAAATGATAATAATGAGAAAAATCTAATTAAAAACATCGTAAATTTGAATGAAAAAAGTGTTGAAGATTTAATGATACCTAGAAGTGAAATAGTAGCCTTAGAACATGATAAATCTTACAACGAAATTTTAGAAGTTATTAAGGAAGAGGGACATTCTAGAATTCCAGTATTCAAAAAAAATATTGATAATGTAATTGGTTTTTTTCATATAAAAGATTTTATTAAATCTTCGCAGGATACATTCCAGATGAGTGAAATAATAAGAGATGTATTATATGTTGCTCCAAAATCTCCGATTTTAGATTTACTGAAAACCATGAGATCATCTAGAATTCATATAGGACTAGTAGTTGATGGAGTTGGAGGTGTTGATGGATTGGTAACAATAGAAGACTTGGTTGAAGAAATTGTTGGTGAGATCGAAGATGAACATGACGCAGAAGATGATGAAGAATTAGTTTATAAAAAATCAGATAATTCAATAACTGTAGATGCTAGTTATAGAGTGGAAGATTTGGAAGAATTTTTTTCAATTAATATTCCAAGAAATGAAGATGATGAAACTTCTTCTGTAGGCGGTCTTGTATATGAAAAAATAAATAGGATACCAAAAAATAATGAAGTAATTGTTTTTAACGATGAACTTAGGATCAAGATTGTTAAATCAAACAATAGAAAAATTGAAATTGTTGAAGTAAATAAAAATAATTGAGTATTTTAATTTATTTTATCTTAGGACTTTTAACCTCACTTTTATTTCCACCATATTTTTTTTTACCATTAGGTTTTATCATTTTTCCATTCCTTTGTTTTTTATTAGAATCAAATAAAGAAAATTATAGTGATAAAAACATTTTTAATAAATTCTCAATATTTGGGTTTGGTTTTTTTATTAGTTATTTATTTTGGATCAAAAATCCTTTTTTTGTTCTTGAAGAAACTAAAAATTTTTTTCCGGTTTTTTTACTACTCATAATATTCTTGTCTGTAATTTTAGGTTTAATCTTTACAATAATTTATAAATTAGGAAAAAAAATTCCAATAATCATTCTTATCCCACTTATGTTCACATCTAGTGAATATATAATATCAATATTTTTTTATGGATTTCCTTGGTTCACATTTTCATTATTACTTTCTAGTAATGAATATTTACTATTTTCTCTAAAATCATTTGGAACATTATTTTCAAGTTATTTAATTATTCAGATATTTTGCATACCTTTTATTTTTTTAACTAAAGAAAACTTTAAACAAGAATTTAAATATCTAGCACTGTTTATTTCTCTGCCAATTATTAGTTTATTAATTGCAAATTTTAACCTAGAAAAAAATAATTCTAAAATTAAAACAATTAATATGGAAATCTTCCAATTAAATTTTAAAAATAATGACCAATTTTTGACACCTGAAAAAAAACTTCAAAGAATAATTAAACATATAGATGAAAGTACTGCGGAATTGCTTATCTTTGGTGAAAATAATTTTCCTTATCTTTTAGATGATCTTGAACTAAAAATTATAAAAGATTCTTTAAAAGAAAATCAAACATTAATAATTGGAGCTACAAGATATGAAAATAATAAATATTATAATAGTTTAGTAAATATTAATTTAGTAAATGTAACTTACTTTGATAAAAAAATACTTGTTCCTTTTGGAGAGTTTCTACCACTAAGAGATTCACTGACCTTTTTAGAGAGTATTGTGGGTCAAAACGATTATTCAAAAGGTAAAGTTGAAAGAATAATTAATTTATCTGATAATATAAGTTTTATTCCTGTGATTTGTTATGAAATTGTTTTTTACTGGAAGCTTTTAAACAAATTTAATAACAAAGGTAATTTTATAGTAAATATTACGAATGATTTTTGGTTTGGTGATTATCTTGGTCCTTATCAACATTTCTATCTCACTAAAATCAGAGCTGCAGAGTTTAATAAGCCGATTATTCGTGTTTCTAATAATGGAATATCTGCAGTGATAGATAATAATGGTGTTGTACTAAATAAAACCGAATTTAATAGAACTGAAAATTTTAAACATAAATTATTATTCAAAGAAAATAATAATTTTGTAAATTTTCATTTAATATTTAAAATTTATCTCTTTATTATTTTTACATTAACTACTTTATATTATTTAAGAAAAAATGATTAGTAATAATTATAGCAATCGCTTATTTGGGAGAACAAGAGGAAGAAGCAATAAAAAAATTGATTTAAAAAAATATTATCAAACAGTTAACAAATACAAGTTTCAAAATTGTGATAAAAAAATAAATTATATTTTAGATATTGGCACTGGATATGGTGAAACTAGTATATTTCTTGCAAATCAATTTTTAGACAAAGTTATTATATCTTGTGAAAAATACATTGATGGAAACATAATTTTACTTAAAAATATTGAACAGAATGAAATAAATAATATTCTATTACATAACGGAAATGTATATGATGTTTTAAAATGTGCACATAGAGATTGTTTTGACCTTGTGTGGATATTTTTTCCTGATCCATGGCCAAAAAATAGACATGTAAAGCGAAGATTGATAACTAGTGATTTCTTAAAAAAACTTCATAATACTTTAAAGGAGAATAGCGAAATACATATAGCTACAGATTCAACAACATATGTAAGATTTATTTTAAACTCAATTTATAATTGTAAGGACTATTTTGTCTGGTTGAACCAATCTGAAATGAATCTGCATATAAAAGATTATTTCGATATTGAGACAAAATATTATAAAAAAGCAATTAATTCTCAAAGAAAACCATCTTTATTCATCTTGAGAAAATTATAAGCTTGAAATTCTGCAAAATATTAATATACGCAATATTATTAAGGTGGGTTATCCCACCTTTTTTTTATAAATATGGCTAAAAAAAAATATAATGTAATTAGAGAAGAGATGCTTCAAGTTGCATCTAATGTAGCGCAAGAAAAGAATATTGATCAAGATTCAGTTTTTTCTGCAATGGAACAAGCATTAGAAAAAGCTGCAAGAGTAAAATATGGCCAAGAGATTGATATAAGAATATCTATTGATAGAAGCACAGGGGATATTAAACTTAATTCTTATTTGGAAGTTGTGGAAAATATTGAAGAAGAGTTTCAATCTAGGCAAATTCTTTTAGAAGATGCAAAAAAAACCAATCCAAATATCGGTTTAGGAGAGTTCATTATTAAAGAACTCCCTCCAATTGAATTAGGAAGAGTTGCTGCACAAAATGCAAAAGGAGTGATAATTCAAAAGGTAAGAGAGGCTGACAAATCTAATCAATATGAAGAATATAAAGATAAAGTTGGTGAAATAGCAGTTGGTATAGTTAAAAGAACTGAATTTGGAAATTTAATTGTAGATTTAGGTAAGAGCGAAGCAATAATTAAAAGAGAAGAACTCATTCCAAGAGAAACGTTTAAAAATGGAGACAGAGTAAGAGCTTACATATATGAGGTAAAAAATGATATTAAAGGCTATCAAGTTTTTTTATCAAGAACTCATCCTCAATTTCTATCAAAATTATTTTTTCAAGAAGTTCCTGAAATATATGAGGGTGTAATTGTTGTAAAAAGTGTTGCTAGGGACCCTGGCTCAAGAGCAAAAATTAGTGTTTTTACAGAGGATTCTACCATTGATCCGGTAGGTGCTTGTGTTGGAATGAGAGGTTCAAGAGTACAAGCCGTAGTTAATGAATTACAAGGTGAAAAAATAGATATCGTTACTTGGTCAGATAATCAAGCTACTTTTTTAGCAAATGCACTTGCTCCTGCAGAGGTAAGTAAGATTTTTTTATATGAAGAAAAAAATAAAGTTGAAGTTGTAATACCTGATGATCAGTTAAGTTTAGCGATAGGAAGAAAAGGACAAAATGTAAAACTTGCTTCTAATTTAACTAGTTTAGAAATAGATATCTTAACTGAAGATGAAGAAGCAGAAAGAAGACAACAAGAATTTAAGGAAAAAAGTATTTTGTTAACTGAAACTCTAGATGTAGAAGATGTTATTGCTCAGTTGCTTGTTACTGATGGTTATACAACTGTTGAGTCTATTGCTTTAGAAACTTTAGAAAATTTGGAAAGAATAGAAGGATTTGATTCTAGCTTAGCTCAAGAAATAATTGATAGATCAAAAAATTTTATACAAGAAAAGGAAGAATCCGACAAAAAACTAATTGAAGAAAAAATTAGTGATGAAAAATTAAAAAACTTAAAAGGAATGAATAATAGTATTTTAGCAGAACTTGCAAAATCTAATATTCTCAATGTTAATGATTTTGCTGATTTAGCTACATTTGAACTCATAGATAAAGAAGAAGGTATTTTAAAACAATTAGACATTGATGAAGAAATAGCCAACAACATGATAATGGAGGCAAGAAGTTTCTGGTCTGAAGAGCAAAATAAGGATTAAAATTGGATAAAGACAAAGGTAATAAGAAAAAACCACTAAAACTATCGTCATCAGGAAGACTTCAAATAAGAAAAAATCTTGGTCCAGCAGGTGACAAATCTAGGAGCAGCGGTAGTAAAAAAACAATACAGATTGTTTTTAAAAATAAAAATAATCAACAAAAGAGCTCATCTACAACACAGTCTAATTTTAGAGGATCATCTAGTTTAAGGACTCCGAGACCAGGTATAAATTCCTCACCACAACCAAACTTTTCCTCTCCTAATAAAACCAGGAATTTTGAAAATAAAAATAAAAAAAATGTAGATAAAAAAACTCAGCAAAAAAAATCAACCCTTCGTCCACTTGAAGATGATTTTAGTAAATCTGATGCTAAAAAGATATTAGAACAAGAAGAACAAGAATTTGATAAATTTCCTAGCTTAGCTAAAATTAGAAGAGCCAGAGAAAAAGAAAAACTAAAATCAGCAAACGATGAAGATGAAAGTAAAATTTCCAGAGAAATATCGATTCCTGATTTTATTACTGTTCAAGATTTAGCGAACAGAATGGCAGAAAAAACTGCAGATGTAGTTAAGGTTCTAATGAAAATGGGAGTTATGGCAAATGCTACGCAATCTTTGGAATCTGATACTGCGCAATTAGTTGCTGAAGAGCTAGGTCATAAAGTAAACGTAGTTAAAGATGATGATGTATTAAATGATATTAAAGATTTCGAAGATCAAGAAGATAGTCTTAAAAAAAGAGCTCCAGTGGTAACAATCATGGGTCATGTTGATCATGGGAAAACTTCATTACTTGATGCCTTTAGAAAAACTAATATAGTGTCTGGGGAAGCCGGTGGTATTACTCAACACATTGGTGCGTATCAAATCGATAATAATAATAAAAAAATTACATTTATTGACACACCGGGACATGCTGCTTTCTCAAATATGCGAGCTAGGGGATCTAAGACAACTGATATAGTTATACTCGTTGTGGCAGCTGATGATGGAATTAAACCTCAAACAATCGAATCTATTGCTCATGCAAAATCTGCTGAGGTTCCAATAATTGTTGCTATTAATAAAATTGATCTTCAAGGAGCAGATCCTGATAAAGTTAGAAATGAATTACTTAGTCATGAAGTAATTGTTGAAAAACTAAGTGGTGAAGTTTTAGATATTGAAGTGTCAGCAACTAAAGGCACAAATTTAGATAAGCTAGAAGAAGCGATTCATTTACAAGCAGACCTTCTTAATCTCAAGGCTAATCCTGATAGAAAAGCTAGAGGATCTGTAATTGAGTCTAAACTAGAAAAAGGTAGAGGCTCAGTTGCAACTATCCTAGTACAAAAAGGAACACTAAAAGTAAGTGATATTTTTGTATCAGGATCTGAGTGGGGGAAAGTTAAAGCTTTAATTAATGACAAAGGTATAAATATAAAACAAGCTGAACCATCAGTACCAGTTGAAGTTCTGGGATTTGATTCTAACCCATTAGCTGGTGATGATTTTATTGTAGTTGAAAACGAAAGTATTGCGCGTAAGATTGCAGAATTTAGATCAAGTAAACTACAAATTCAAAAAAATACAGTGGCTAAATCTAACGTTGAAGAGATGTTTGCCCAGATTAATAAAGGTGAAGCAACAAGTCTTCCAGTAGTAATTAAAACTGATGTCCAAGGTTCTGCAGAAGCAATTGAAAATTCAATAACTAAACTTTCAACTGATGAAGTTAAGGTCAATGTTATTTATAAAGGTGTGGGAGCAATTACTGAGAGTGATGTTACTTTAGCTGGTTCTGGAAAAGGTTTTATTGTTGGTTTTAATGTTAGGGCACTACCTCATGCAAGAGATATAGCAAAAAGAGATGGTGTCGATATTAAATATTATTCAATTATTTACGAGCTTATTGATGATGTAAAAAATCTTTTAACTGGCTTATTAAAGCCTGATATTTCTGAAAATATAACAGGTAATGTAGAAATCAGAGAGGTGTTTAATATTTCCAAAGTTGGAAATATAGCAGGTTGTATGGTTAAAGAGGGTCTTATTTCTAGAAAATCAAAGATAAGAATTCTTAGAGATAATATTGTAATTCATAAAGGACAAATTAGTAGTTTAAAAAGATTTAAGGAAGAGGTATCTGAAGTTAAGTCTGGTTTCGAATGCGGTGTAATGCTTGATAATTATAGCGATATAAAAGTAGGTGATATCATTGAAACATTTGAAGAAGTTTCTACAAGTAGAAAGTTATAATGTTTTTTTACAATGGATACGCAGAGGCAAATTAGATTTGGTGAACTAATAAGGTCATTACTAAGTGATTGTTTATTAAAAGAAGATTTTTTTGACGAAAATATCAACTCTTCATCCATCACAATCTCATTGGTCAGAATGTCTAAGGACTTAAAGATAGCAAATGTATATTTCATGCCTCTTGGCGGTAAGAACAAAATACAAATTTTAGAAGTTTTAAAAGATAGAAAATATATTTTTCAAAAATTTCTATCAAAATCAAAAATCAATTCAAAATTTACACCAAAACTTTCTTTTTATTTAGATGATACATTTGATGAAGCGGAAAAAATTGAAAACCTTTTATTAAATAAAAAAGTCTTAAGAGATATTAAGTAATGATTTCAAAACAAGGTTGGATAAATTTATATAAACCTAAAAATATTACCTCTTTTAAAGCTATTAATTCTATAAAAAAAAAATTTTCAATTGATAAAATTGGTCATGCGGGTACTTTAGATCCTATGGCAGAAGGTGTGTTACCAATAGCTATAGGAAAAGCAACAAAACTAATTTCATATATTAGCAATATGAACAAAGAATATGAGTTTACAGTAACTTGGGGCATTCAAACAACAACAGATGATGCTGAGGGTGAAACTTTATTTGAATCAAGTTACCTACCTAAAAGAAAAGAAATAGAAAAAAAAATTATTAATTATATTGGCTTTATAAGTCAGGCACCTCCAAAAGTTTCAGCAATTAAAATAAATGGTAAAAGAGCTTATAAATTATTTAGAGAAAATAAAAAATTTACAATTAAACCAAAAAAAGTTTTTATCGAAGATCTGTGTATTACTGATCACAGTATTAACAAAACATCATTTAAAATTTTATGTGGGCAGGGCTTTTATGTTAGAAGTCTAGCTCGTGATTTAGCTATAGATCTTAAAACATATGGACACATTTCTTCATTGAAAAGGTCAAAAGTAGGTAAATTCAGTGAAAAAAATTCGATTTTACTGGACGATCTTCTAAAAATAGGACAAACGCTCAAAGAAATTAATTGTATCTCCACTACAATTTCTATGCTGGACGACATCTTGGCTTATGAAATTGAAGAAAAATTAGATATTGAAAATTTATCTTTTGGAAGATCTATTAAAATTGATGAAAGAAAAATTATAAACCCTTCGTCAATAAACTTAGATAAAAAAAATATTTTTTTATTTAAGAATGGAGACATTGTCTCAATAGGCAAATTAGAGGGTAATTTGTTTAAACCAAATAAAATATTAATATAGGAGAACCGATGTCGATAACAAAAGAAAATAAAAAAAATCTTATTAATGAATTTTCTAAAAATGAAAAAGATACTGGATCAGCAGGTGTTCAGATAGCAGTTTTAACAGAAAGAATAAAAAATTTAACTGAACATTTTAAGACTCACAATAAAGATAATCACTCAAAAAGAGGATTAGTATCATTAGTTAATAAAAGAAAAAAATTATTAAACTACCTATCTAACAAAAATAAATCTGAATACTCAGATTTAATAAAAAAATTAAATATTAGAGGTTAAAAAAAGAGGATAAATAAAAATTATGTTTGATGTGAAAAATGTAGAAATTGAATGGGCTGGAAGAACACTTAAATTAGAAACTGGAAAAATAGCAAGACAAGCTGATTCAACAGTTATAGCCACTTATGGTGGTACGACAGTTATGTGTAATGTAGTTGCTGCAAAAGAAGCAAACCCTGATATGGATTTTTTCCCCTTAACAGTAAATTATCAAGAAAAATATTATTCTGTAGGAAAAATACCTGGTGGTTTTTTTAAAAGAGAGGCAAGACCAACTGAAAAAGAAACATTAGTTTCTCGATTAATTGATAGGCCAGTTAGACCTTTATTTCATAAAGATTTTAAAAATGAGACCCAAGTTACTTGTACTGTATTATCACATGATCAAGAAAATGACTCAGATGTTGTAGCAATGGTAGCAGCAAGTGCTGCATTAACTTTATCTGGTTTGCCATTTTTAGGCCCAATCGGAGCAATTAAGATTGGTTTTATAGATGATGAGTTTGTTGTTAACCCGAATAAGGGTCAATTATCAAATTCTAAACTAGAATTAGTATTGGCAGGGACTAAGGAAGGTGTACTAATGATCGAGTCTGAAGCTCACGAGCTTTCAGAAAAACAAATGCTAGATGCAGTAGTTCTTGGTCAAGAAAATTATAAAACAGTGATTGAAGCAATAATTTCCTTAGCTAAAAAAGCGGCAAAAGAACCTTGGGTACTTAAAGAAAAAGATGAAGAAATTAAAAATCTACCATCTAAGATCAACGAAGACTTTGGTAAAGATTTTATAGATGCTTATAAAATAACTGAAAAACAAAAAAGATCAGAAAAATTATCTTCGTTACGAAATGAAATTTCTGAAAAATTTGTAAGTGAAACACTCTCACCAGTATTGGTTTCAGATGCCATAAAAAATGTAGAAAAAGATATAGTTAGAGGAGAATTAATTAATACTGGTAATAGAATTGATGGAAGAGACACAAAAACAGTCCGTCCAATTGTTTGTGAAACTGGAGTTTTAGAAAGAACTCATGGTTCTGCATTATTTACAAGAGGAGAAACACAAGCTCTTGTAGTTTCAACTTTGGGAACTGGACAAGACGAGCAAAGAATAGATGCAATTGATGGTGAATATACAGAGAACTTTATGTTGCATTACAATTTTCCACCTTACTCTGTTGGAGAAGTTGGAAGAATAGGTTCTACCAGTAGAAGAGAAATAGGACATGGAAAATTAGCCTGGAGAGCTATTCACCCAATGTTACCTTCAAAAGAAAAGTTTCCTTACACTTATAGAGTTGTATCTGAAATTACAGAATCTAATGGATCTAGCTCTATGGCAACTGTTTGTGGTACCTCAATGTCTTTAATGGATGCAGGAGTGCCTTTAGAAAGACCAGTAGCAGGTATCGCAATGGGCCTAATTAAAGAGAATGATAAATATGTGATATTATCAGATATACTTGGTGATGAAGATCATCTTGGTGATATGGATTTTAAAGTAGCAGGAACTTCTGAAGGAATAACTTCATTACAAATGGATATTAAAATAACTAGTATCACAGCTGAAATTATGGAAGAAGCATTAGCGCAAGCTAAAGATGGACGCTTCCATATACTTGGTGAAATGGCTAAAGCAATTGATAAACCTAATCAATCGATATCTCAATACGCGCCAACAATAACTAATCTACAAATAAACAAAGATAAAATTAGAGAAGTTATTGGTAAAGGAGGAGCAGTTATTAGAGAAATATCTGAAACAACTGGAGCCAAAATTGAAATTAACGATGAAGGTTTAGTGAGTATTGCAGCTGTAGATCAAAAATCTGGAAATGATGCATTAGAATGGATCAAAGGTATTGTCGAAGAGCCAGAGATTGGTAAAATTTATGACGGTAAAGTTATAAAGATAATGGACTTTGGTGCTTTTGTTAATTTCATGGGATCTACAGATGGTCTTGTTCATATTAGTCAATTAAAAAATGAAAGAGTAGAGAAAGTTGAAGATGTCATTAGTGAAGGAGATATCGTTAAAGTAAAAGTATTGGATATCGACTCAAGAGGAAAAATAAAACTTTCTATGAAAGCAGTTGACGCAGAAGAAAACACTTAAATTACCTAAGTTAATTGGGCACAGAGGTGTAAGAGATCTGTGTCCAGAAAACACTTTAGAATCTATCTTAAAGGCATTCGATTTAGGTTTAAGTTTTGTAGAAATAGATGTTAAGATTTCTAAAGACAGAGTTCCAATTTTATTACATGATGACACACTTGATAGAACTACTAATGGAAGTGGACTTGCAATTGATTATGATTATGAGAACATAAAAAAACTGGATGCGGGAAAATTTTTTTATAAAGAAAATACAAATATTTTTGTTCCAAAGTTAGAAGATATTCTTAGTTTGTGTTCTAATTATAATGGTA
The DNA here is from genome assembly GCA_902615625.1 of uncultured Alphaproteobacteria bacterium. Lineage (GTDB taxonomy): Bacteria > Pseudomonadota > Alphaproteobacteria > HIMB59 > CACPNW01. Next base: position 23,731 of record CACMPM010000014.1, on the reverse strand, counting down.
ATTTAAATATCGAATTAAAACCCAATAAAAAGTTTGAAAAAGAAAATGTTTATCAAATATATAAAATTATAAAAAATATTAATCAAATAGATATTTTTTTCTCCTCATTTGATATGATTTCTATTTTAGAAATTTCAAAAATTTACCCTCAATCTATACGTAGTTTTTTATTAGATGATTTTAAAGAATATAATATTGATGATTTGATTAGTATATCAATTAATCATGATTTAAAAATTTGTGGATTAAATATAGATCTTGTTACTGCTGATATTATAAAAAAAATTAAAGAATCCAATATGGCAATAACTGTTTATTCAGATAAAAATATAAATTTATCTAGCGCTAATGATATTTTCTCCTTAGGTGTTGATAGTATTTTTGTTGATAATCCTTTAGATTTATTAGGAAAATTTTAGAACTTATTGGGCATTCCAATAATATTGTAACCACAGTCAACATAATGTACTTCACCAGTAACTGCAGAAGATAAATCACTAACAAAGTATAAAGCAGATTTACCAATTTCATCTAGTTTTGCATTTCGTTTCAATGCTGAATGTTCTTCTGTAAATTTAAATACCTCCCTAGCATTATTTATTGCTGCGCCAGCAATTGTTCTCATAGGTCCTGCTGAGATTGCATTAACACGAATATTTTTTGTGCCTAAATCCACACTTAAGTATTTTACACTTGTTTCTAAAGCGGCTTTTGCAATTCCCATTAAATTGTAATTTGGTATTACTTTATTTGACCCATAAAAAGTAAGGGTGAGAATACTTCCTCCATCATTCATTATAGGTTCAAAATATCTTGCAAGACTAGTTAAAGAAAAACATGATATTTCCAAACAATTAATAAAATTATCCTTTGTAGTATCAACATATCTACCATTTAATTCTGACTTATCTGCAAATGCAACAGCATGAATTATAAAATCAATTGTGCCCCATTCTTTTTTTATAATATCTACAGATTTGTTTATTGAGTCATCATTATTAAAATCACATTCTATTAATATTTTTGAGTTAATTTCTTCAGAAAGTGGTTTCACCCTCTTCAATAATATTTCATTTTGATAACCAATGGCTATTTCAGCACCATTTTCAGATAGTTGTTTTGCTATTCCCCATGCAATTGAATGATTATTTGCAATACCAAATACTAAACCTTTTTTATTTTTAAGCATGATATTTTGAAAATACTAATGTTGCATTTGTACCACCAAAACCAAAACTATTTGACATAACTTGCTCAATTTCAACGTCATTTTCCGTTTTTAAAAGAATATTACAATCTTTGGCATTATCATCGAGATTATCAATATTAGCAGAACCACTAATAAAATTATTTTTCATCATCAATAAACTATAAATTGCTTCATGCACACCAGTTGCCCCTAAAGAATGACCAGTCAAAGATTTCGTTGAACTCATTTTAGGAATGTTTGAACCAAAAACATTTTTGATTGCTTCCAATTCTTTTACATCTCCTATTGGAGTGCTTGTTCCATGTGTATTTATATAATCAATTTTACCATCAATATTTTTTAATGCTTGCTTCATGCATCTCTCTGCTCCTTCTCCAGAAGGCTGTACCATATCGTATCCATCTGAAGTTGCTCCATATCCTGTTATTTCACCATATATTTTAGCACCTCTAGCTTTTGCATGCTTTAACTCTTCAAGTACTAAAGTTCCACCCCCACCAGCAATTACAAATCCATCTCTATCTGCATCGTATGCTCTTGAAGATTTGTTTGGAGTAGAATTATATTTTGATGACAAAGCACCCATTGCATCAAATAAAATTGATAAAGTCCAATGGAGCTCTTCACCTCCTCCAGCAAAAACAATATTTTGTTTTCCCATCTGAATTAGTTCGTACGCATTACCAATACAATGTGAACTTGTAGAACATGCTGAAGTAATTGAATAGTTAACTCCTTTAATTTTAAAAGGAGTCGCAAGAGTTGCAGAATTTGTACTAGACATTGCTCTTGGCACCATAAATGGTCCAATTTTTTTTGAACCTGAACTTTTCCCAATTTCAGAAGACTTAAATAAATTTTGTGTAGATGGACCACCTGAACCAACAATTATACCAGTCATTTCATTTGAAATATCACTATCCTCCAGTCCTGAGTCGTCTATAGCATCTTTCATAGCTATATAATTGTAGGCAGCTCCATCACCCATAAACCTTAGTAATCTTCTATCAATTTCGTTACTAATATCTATATTTGGTTTACCGTGTACAAGACTTCTAAAAGAAAACTCCTTATACTCTTCTGCACTTGTAATCCCAGATTTCAAATTTTTAAGACTATCTATAACATCCGATTGATTATTACCAATACATGATACTATACCTAAACCTGTTACTACTACTCTATTCATTACTTATTTCTCAGGTGAAAATAAACCGACTTTCATATCTTTAGCCTCATAAATTGTTTCACCATCAGCTTTTAAAACACCATCTCCAACTCCTAAAATCAATTTTCTTAGTATAAGTCTTTTTAGAGATATGTGATAAGTTACTTTTTTGACTTTTTGTAATACTTGACCAGTAAACTTAACTTCACCAACTCCTAAAGCTCTACCCTTTCCTGGTTGACCAAGCCATCCTAAATAAAAACCGAGTAATTGCCACATAGCATCCAAACCTAAACAACCCGGCATTACTGGATCATCTTTAAAATGACATTCAAAAAACCATAAGTCTTCTTTAATATCTAATTCCGCAACAACCTCACCTTTAGCGAATACTCCTCCATTCTCATTTATTGAAGTAATTCTGTCAAACATTAACATAGGAGGCATTGGAAGTTGTGCATTCCCTTTGCCAAAAAGAACACCTTTTGCACAATCAATTAATTGATCGTAGGTAAATGAATTTTGTTTCATAATTTTAATTAAACTTTTTTTATGTATTTATCAATTAACTTAAGCTGATTTTAAATAACAATCATGTTTACTTTTAATAACAATATTATCAATGCTTAATTTTTTTCCATCAAAAATTGTCATTATATTAGTTTCATCCTTTAAATTTAAATAGAAATTAATTATTTTTTGAGCAGCAATCAAACCTGCTAACCCTGCAGAAATTCCAGAAATACCTACTACATCACATCTGGGAAGATCAATATCATCTTTGTTGGGAAAGATACAATTTAAACATAGATGATTATTTTTATTTGAATTATTGAAAAGAATTATTTGTAAATCGTGTCTTAAAGCAGAAGAATATAAAAAATTGATTGAGTTTTTAAGACAATATTCATTTAATAATTTAGAACTAGCCCAATCATCAGTTGCATCAACAATTATAGAACATTTATTTAAAGAATTTAAATTTAAAAAATTAATATTTTCATCAATAGTATGAATTTTACATTCAGTATTGATTAATTGTAATTTATTTTTTGCAACATCAACCTTTTTTTTTCCAATATCATTTAAATTAAACAAAATTTGTCTATTTAGATTACTTTTTTCAACAATGTCTCCATCTACTATTAACAATTCTTTTATTCCAGAGTTAACTAAATATTGACTTAAAGGACATCCTATACCTCCCATACCCACAATACCAATTTTTATATTTGATAATTTTTTTAGGTTTTCTTCAGAAAATTCTTTTAAAATAAATAATCTGCTGAAAATTTTATATTCTTCTTCAGAGTAATTATTCATAATTCTATATAGAATTATAAATTTGTTTTATAATTTGCTTTGCACAATTTACCTTTGTCATTTTATTAAAGTTTTTTATTTGGTTTTTTGTAATTATTGATATCTGATTATAATCTGAACCAAAAACTTTATTTTTACTATCGATTTTATTGTAAACCATCATATCACATTTTTTATCAACTAATTTTTTTTTGGCATTATCAATGCTCCCTGTTTCTGCCGCAAAACCAACTAAAAATTTAGGCCTTTGCGTTTTACTTTTTCCAATTTTTTCTAAAATATCAATGTTCTTATAAAGTCTAATATTTAATTTTTCTTTTTTTTTAATCTTGGATTTATTTATATCTTTATTTTTGAAATCAGATACTGCAGCAGTAAAAATTCCTATATCAATTTTAGAAATTTTTCTAATTTCTTGATACATTTCATCTGCAGATTTAATTTTAACAAATTTTAAATTTGGTGGAGGGTCTAAATTTGTTGGTCCAGAGATCAAGATCACTTTTGCACCATGTAAAACTAGTTGTGAAGCAATTTCATAGCCTTGTTTTCCAGAAGATTGATTCGAAATAAACCTAACCGGATCAATCATTTCAATTGTGGGTCCTGCAGTTACTAGGCATTTTTTATTTTTTAACAAATTAACATTTTCTAGTCTGTTTAAAATTCTATTTACTATATTTTTTGAGTCATTAATTCTGCCTAAACCAAATTCTCCACATTTTAGATTTCCAACTTTAGGGCCAATAAACTCATGACCACTATCTTTTAATAATTTCACATTTTTTTGATTAATTTTATTATGCCACATAAAACTATTCATAGCTGGGACAAACAAAATTTTTTTATTAGAAGCAAGTAAGGTGTTAGAAGATAAATTATCTCCATATCCATTAGCAAACTTAGCAATTGAATTTGCTGTAGCTGGACATACTACTATCATATCATTATCTCTTGATAAATTTATATGAAGCATCTTATTTTTTTTTTCATCTTCATCTGTAAATATTCTATTTTTAAGCAATTTTTTGATATCTGATATTTTTATATATTTTTTAGCCTCTTTAGTTAGTATGCAGCTAATTTTAACTTCCTTCTTGCAAAGTAAAGTAATTATTTCTTTACATCTGGAAGCAGCAATAGAACCAGTTATTATAAATAAAATATTATTCATTAAAGTTTATAACCAGTATGTATTGCTACAATTCCATTAAATAGATTAATAGTCTCAACTTTACTAAATCCACAATCTCTTAGATTTTTGCTAAGCTCTTCTTGTGATGGAAATAAATCAATACTTTCACTCAAATAGTTATAAGCATCCTTATCTTTAGCAACTATTTCTCCTAGCAGAGGCAAAAACCTTGATTTGTAAATTTTATATGAACTTGATATTAAAGATGATTTAGGAGTACTAAATTCTAAGCAACAATATTTACCACCAGGCTTAAGAACTCTGTAAGCCTCTTTTATAGATAATAAATACTCTGTAACGTTTCTTAAGCAGAAAGAAATAGTATATTTATCAAAAAAATTATTTTCAAAATTTAACTTTTCAGCATTGCCAATAAAATATTTTATATTTTTTTCTTTTTTTAATCTTTTTCTTCCTTCTAATAACATTTCTTCATTTAGATCTAAAAGATAAAGGCTGGTTGGTATATTTTCTTTTAAAATTTCACTAGCGATATCACCAGAACCAGAACCAACATCCAAAACAATTTCATTTTCTTTTAGATCCACTGTTTCTACAAATCTTTTTTTCCATAATCGATGCATACCTAAACTCATTAAATCATTCATTATATCGTAGCTTGGAGCTACACTTGAAAATACATTCTGAACAAGTTTAGTCTTTTGTTTTGAATTTACTTTTGTATAACCAAAATTATAATCTTTTTTCATTATGCCAGAATTACCTGAAGTTGAAACTACAGTAAAAGGACTTAGTGTAATATTGAATCAAAAAATATCTAATATCAAAATTCATACATCAAAACTGCGTTTTAAAATTCCTAATAATATAATTAATATACTACGTAACTCTAAGATATCCAACCTAAGACGCATAGCAAAATTCATTATTATAGATTTAGATACAAATTATTCTCTAATAATTCACTTAGGAATGTCAGGAAGGTTAAAAACTGTAGAAATAAACTACAAAAGAATAAAACACGATCATTTTGTACTATATTTTTTAAATAAAAAGATACTTATTTATCATGATCCAAGAAAATTTGGATTTATTGACATAGTAAAAACAAAAGACTTACAAAAACAAAGGTATATATTAAGTTTAGGTATAGATGCACTGAGCCCAGATCTAAATGCACAAATTATATTTGAAAAAATTTCTAAATCTGAGGTTCCAATAAAGCAGATTTTGCTCAATCAAAAAATAATTGCTGGCATAGGTAATATCTATGCATCAGAAATTCTATTTGACTCTAAAATCTCTCCACTCACTTTAGGTAAAGATTTAGAAATTAGTCTCATAATGAAACTAATTAAATCTGTTAGAAAAATTTTAAAGAAAGCTATAAAATTTGGAGGATCAAGTATACGGGATTATAGGTCTACCGACGGCACATTAGGAAATTTTCAGTCTAATTTTAAGGTATACAATCAAGAAGGAAAAAAAATAGGTGATGATAAGGTGAAAAAAATCGTTCAATATGGAAGATCTACTTTTTTCTGTCCAAAACTTCAAAATAATAAGTAATTCTATATTAAATATTAATTGACTTAATTTATTTTGAATTTATATCGCGCATATGGCTAATCATGCATCAGCAAAAAAAAGATCGAGACAGAACAAAACTAGAAATACTGTTAATTCTCAATACCTATCCAAATTTAGAAATGCTCTAAATAAATTTAGATCATCAGTAGAAGGAAAAAACGAGCAAGAAATGCAAAAATCCTTTAGTAATGTCAACTCAATAATGGCGAGAGGGTCAAAAAAAGGTATCTTTAAAAAAGAATACATATCCAGAAAGTTATCCTCTTTATCAAAACAAATTTCAAAAAAATAATTTTTTTTTAAATTTTTTCACTTTTCTTCTTGCTAAAAATACTTAAAGGGTGTTGATTAAGAAATTAATTTGGTGATTAAATTTTACGACTTTTGATTTTTTTCGTAGAATTATATTAAGTAAAAAATCGTCTTATTGGGGGAAAATGGATAACACATCTACTATTTTTGACGAAAGTAAGTGGTTATCTTTTAAAAAAAACCTTAAAAAAAATGTCGGTGATTCTGCCTTCAACAATTGGCTAAAACATTTAAACTACGTTTCTGTTGAAAAAACTACTATAACATTTTCTGTACCAACTAAGTTTTTAAGAGATTGGATAGTTAATAATTATTCTGACAAGATAAAAAGTGAAGCAACAAATCATCTTGAAAAAATTGACACTATTAAGTTTGTTGTTAAACCCTCAGGAGGAAGAATAGTTCCTGGCACAACAAGAACTATTAAAAATAATGATAATCATTGGAAATCCTCTATGGATTTAAGATCGAATCAATCATCGACATATCCTAATGAATTTGGTGCTCCATTAGATCCAAGATTTACATTTGAAAATTTTGTTGTTGGAAAACCTAATGAATTAGCTTTTGCAGCCTCTCAAAGGGTATCTGAAGCAAATAAAATTACATTCAATCCATTATTTTTATGCGGTGGTGTTGGTTTAGGAAAAACTCATTTGATGCATGCTATAGGCTGGAAAATAAAAGAACAACAACCAGAGAGAAAAGTTATCTATCTTTCGGCAGAAAAATTTATGTATCAATTTGTAAGAGCGCTCAGATATAAAGATACCTCTGCATTTAAGGAACAGTTTAGATCAATAGATGTACTTATGATTGATGATGTGCAATTTATAAGTGGAAAAGATAACACTCAAGAGGAATTCTTTCATACATTCAATGCTTTAATTGAACAAAATAAACAAATAGTGATATCAGCAGATAAAACGCCTACTGACCTTGATGGAGTTCAAGAAAGATTAAAATCTAGGTTAGGTTGTGGTCTTGTAGCTGACATTCACCCAACAACATACGAGCTTAGACTCGGTATATTAATAGAAAAAGCACAAAAAAGAGGTGTAGAAATTCCTCCAAAAGTTTTAGAATTTATATCTCATAGAATAATTTCAAATGTTAGAGAAATGGAAGGTGCCTTAAATAGACTAGTTGCTCATGCAACATTAGTTGGAACAGCTATTACCGTTGAAACAGCTCAATTAGTACTTCAAGACTTATTGAAATCTTCTAATAAAAAAATAACAATTGAAGAAATTCAAAAAAAAGTAGCAGAGCATTTCAATATTAGAATTACAGATATGCATTCACCAAGAAGATCTAGATCTGTAGCAAGACCCAGACAGATTGCAATGTACTTAGCAAAATCCATAACATCAAGATCTTTACCTGAGATTGGTAGGAAATTTGGTGGAAGAGATCATACCACTGTAATGCATGCTGTTAAAAAAATTGAAGAACTTAAGCTATCCGATGTAAATTTTAATGAAGATTTAGAATTGTTAAAAAGACTTATAGATTCTTAATTTTTTTTATCATATGCTTAGCTATGAAATTTAAAATAACTTGTTACAATTTTTTTAAAACTTTAACTCATCTTCAGGGAATAGTTGATAAGAAAAATTCATTACCTATACTATCCAATATATTAATTGAGGCTCAGGATAATGCGTTAACACTATCATCAACGGATATGGATATTTCAATTATTGAAAAAATTGATTGTAACGTATCAGAAGATGGTTCCACCACAATAAATGCACAGATGTTATATGATATAGTCAGAAAAATTGATGATAATAGTGAAATTGAAATAATCTCAAATGATGGCAAACTATTAACCCTAAGAGCCAATGGATCAAGATTTTCATTAGCATGTCTCCCTAAAGAAGATTTCCCAATAATTGATCAAAATAATTCTGGTGTTAATATTAAAATTAATTCGCAAATAATTTTCAAATTAATAGATAAAACTAAGTTTGCTATATCGAATGAAGAGACGAGATATTTCTTAAATGGACTATATTTTAATATAAATAGAGAAGAAAATAAGAGTATCGTTACTCTAGTAGGAACTGATGGACATCGTCTAGCAAAATTTAGTCATTATATTGAAAATAATATAGATGAAGTGTCTGGAGTGATTATTCCAAAAAAAACTATCTATGAGTTATCCAAACTAATATCAGAAAGAGACCAAAGTATTTTAATTTCAATAAGTTCTAACAAAATTATTTTTACAATAGACAACATAATATTTATTTCAAAGTTAATAGATGGAAGTTTTCCAGATTATAAAAGAGTTATTCCAAAAGAGAATTCAAATGTTTTAAAAGTTAATAGAGAAATATTATTGTCAGCAGTAGATAGGGTGAGCACAATTGCTAACGAAAAATCTCCTGTAATTAAATTTAAGTTATTACAAAATGTACTTAATTTAAATACAATAAATAATGAAAGCAGTACAGCTTCTGAAGATTTAAAAATAAACTATAATGGTGATGATATTGAAATTGGGTTTAATTCAAAATATATTATGGATATTGTTAATAATTTAGAAGATGAGGAAATTTCAATAAATCTAAAAGATAACACCTCTCCAATAATTGCAACTGAAAATTCAAATAGCAATTTAGTCTATGTTTTGATGCCAATGAGAGTATAAAATTTGGCAATACTAAAAAGCATTAATTCAATTAATTTTAGAAATTTTAAACATTTAGACCTTTCTTTCGATGAAAAGCTAAATATTTTTTTTGGTCAAAACGGTACTGGTAAAACTAATATCTTAGAAGCTATATCTTTGATTGCTAAAGGTAGAGGTATAAGAAATGCAGGCATACATGATTTAATAAAAAAAAACGAAAAAAATTTTTTTATAAAAAATAATCTAGAAATAAAAAATAATCATTTTAACTTAGAAATATTTACAGAAAAGAAGAATGATAAATTTAAAAAAATAATTAAGATTAATGATGATTTATCCAAAGAGTCTCTAGATTTTTTAAACAACTCAATTTCATATATTATTTTTTTACCTGAAATGGAAAGATTGTTCCAAACATCACCTTCTTATAGAAGAAATTTCTTAGATAGATTAGTTTTTGCTCGTAGACATGATTACAATAGACTTATTAATAAATATAAAAAACTCATAATTGAAAGAATTAAAATACTTCAATCAAATGTAATTGATAACAATTGGTTAAATCAAATTGAAAAAGAAATATGTACATTAGGACTAGAAATACACAATGAAAGAGACTTACAAGTAAGATCCATTAATAATAATTTTAAACTTTTAAAATATGATCATAAGTTTCAATTTAATGTTGAGTTAAAAATAAAAGATGACTATTTGAATAATCAAATTAGTCTTGAAGAATATTGTTTTAAATTAAGAGATTTGCGTATATTTGACAGAAGGGTTGGAGGAACTAAAATAGGACCACATAAATCTGATCTAATAGCAATAATTGATGATGATTTTGAAGCTTCTTTATTATCAACAGGGCAACAGAAAACAGTTGTTCTTATGATTTTGCTATCTCAATGTAATTATTTAATAAATGATAAAAATATAAACCCAGTTTTATTATTTGATGAAATCGGCTCGCATTTAGATCTATATAATCGTCAAATTTTATTAGATATGATTAATAGATTTAAAATTCAATTTTTTTTAACTGGAACTGACAAAAATTTATTTTCTTTTGTATCAACAAAGGGACAATTTTATAATATAACTGATTTATGAATTCTGAATATTCTTCCGACTCAATCAAAGTGCTAAAAGGTCTTGAAGCTGTAAGAAAAAGACCTGGTATGTATATTGGTGATACTGATGATGGATCAGGCCTACATCAAATGATATATGAGGTTCTTGATAATTCAATAGATGAGGCACTAGCAGGTTTTTGCGATAAAATAGAAGTAATTTTGAATGCTGATGGCACAGCAACCATTACTGATAACGGCAGGGGAATACCAGTTGATCTTCACAAAACTGAAAATATACCCGCAGCTCAACTAATAATGACTGAATTACATGCTGGGGGTAAATTTGATCAAAATAGTTATAAAGTATCCGGCGGTTTGCATGGAGTTGGAGTTTCGGTAGTTAATGCATTATCAGAAAATTTAGTTTTAGAAATTAATAGAGATGGAAAAATATATAATATTGAGTTTGAAAATGGAATTGTAAGTAAAGAATTAAATGTCATCGGTAATTCGCAAAAAATTAATAACAATTATTTTACAGGAACTAAAATTACATTTTTACCTACTAACAAAATTTTCAAAGATATTAATTTTAATTTCAAAGTAATAGAGAAAAGACTTCGAGAACTAGCATTTCTAAATACAGGTATAAGTATTTTTTTAACAGATAAGAGACAGGCTAAAGAAAAGAATATAAATTTTAAATATGATGGAGGAATTAAGGAATATGTAAAATATTTAAATGAAGGTAAAAATCTCATCAATCCCGATCCAATATTTTTCTATGGTGAAAAAAATAACATTTCTATTGAATGTTCATTGCAATGGACTGATAGTTATCATGAAAATACGCTCTGCTTTACAAATAATATTATTCAAAGAGATGGCGGAACTCATCTCGCAGGTTTTAGAGGAGCGCTAACTAGATCAATTGTTAACTATATAAATCAAAATACAAAAAATTCTGCTAATATTACAGGTGAGGATGCACGAGAGGGATTAACTTGCATCATATCTGTTAAATTACCTGATCCAAAATTTTCTAGTCAAACTAAAGATAAATTAGTATCTTCTGAAGTAAGACCGGTTATAGAGTCTACTAGTTTAAATAAATTAGAGCAATGGATTGAAGAAAATCCATCAGAAATTAAAAAAGTAATTGATAAAATTATTGAAGCATCAAACGCTAGAGAAGCTGCAAGAAAAGCAAGAGAATTAACAAGAAGAAAGACTGGTTTAGAAAATACTTCTCTTCCAGGTAAACTAGCAGATTGCCAGGAAAAAAACCCAGAATTATCAGAATTGTTTATAGTTGAAGGTGACTCAGCAGGTGGTTCAGCTAAACAAGGTAGAGATAGAAAGAATCAAGCAATTCTTCCATTGAGAGGTAAAATTTTAAATGTTGAAAGAGCTAATGATAAGCAAGTTTTAACAAGTAATGAAATTGGGGCATTAATTACAGCTATAGGGGCAGGTGTTGGAAATCCCACTGATGATTCAGAGCAAAATAAATTAGAGGGTAAATTTGATATAACGAAAATGAGATATCACAAAATAATTATAATGACAGATGCTGATGTAGATGGAAGTCATATTAGAACTCTTTTGCTAACTTTTTTTTATAGACACATGAAACCAATAATTGACTCAGGAAGGTTATATATCGCACAACCTCCTTTATATAGACTAAAAAAGGGGAATTCTACAGTTTACAAAAAAGATGACACTGATTTAGAAAATTACTTAATTGAAGAAGGATTAAAGAATACTACATATGAAAATACCCAACAATCTCAATTTGCTGGGGAACAATTAAAACAAATAATATATCTGTCTAAAAAAACTAAAAATTTAGTTATACCATTATTAAGAAGAGTAGATAATCCTGATATAATTGAACATACAGCTATTGTAAGAGGACTAGACTTAAGGAATTTAAAAGACAACTCAATTGGTCAGGAAATAGCTAAATATCTTCAACAAAGATTAAATTTAATATCTAACATTTCACAAAAAAATTGGAAAGTATTTCACAAGAATGAATCAATTTTATTTGAAAGAACTATTCGAGGATTTACAGAAAAATATATCATAGATAAAAATTTTCTAGTTACACCTGAGGCTAAGGCTTTAAATGACATTAAAGATGAGTTAATGGAAAACTTTTATCGTCTTAAAGAAACTGGATGTGGAATATTAAATAATAAAAGTGAAAAATTTAAAATTTTTGGCCCTTTAAATTTAATTGATAAAATATTAGATATTGGAAAATCTGGTCTTCAAATAAACAGATACAAAGGCCTTGGTGAAATGAACCCTGATCAATTATGGGAAACAACTTTAGATCAAAATGAAAGAATATTATTATCTGTTAAAATTAATGAGATTGATGCTGCAAATAAAGCATTTGAAGATCTCATGGGAGGAGAAACAGAAGCAAGAAAAAAATTTATAGCTGAAAATTCATTAAAAGTCGCTAATCTTGATATTTAATTTTTAATGAATACAATCTTACTTGGTAATCTAATAAAGATTCGATGGATTGCAATTTTTGGACAAATTTTTGCTATTTTTTTTGTTACATTCATTCTTAATATTGAAATACCTTTTTTAGAAACATTGTTAATTATTTTACTTTCAGTCATTGTAAATTTTTATTCATATTTTGCAGAAAGAAAAAACAAATCAATTAGCAATATTAAAGCATTTTTATTCTTGCTTTTTGACACTTTACAATTAGGTTTTTTATTATTTCTAACAGGTGGTATCATTAACCCATTTTCAATTCTAATATTAGCCCCAGTAATAACATCAGCGTCTTATCTGCCAGCTTCAATGACAGTAATTTTATCAACAATATCTATAATTTTAATTGTGTTGTTAAATTTTTATTTTCTACCTCTTGATCTTGGATCTGAATTTTATTTACCACAAATTTACAGCTTTGGTTTGATCACGTCTTTAGTTATAACTGTTATTTTTATAGCTATATATGCATATCTTTTTGCAAGTTCATCTAGAAAAATTTCAAATGCCCTTTCAGTTTCAAAGCTACAGATATTAAATCAAAAAAAAATTACTGAAGTTGGCTCATTAAGTGCAGCCACTGCACATGAGCTTGGCACACCGCTTAATACCATTTTTCTAATCTTAAATGATTTATTGAAAGAAAAAAAACTAATTGAAGATAAAAACATTGTTAAAGATATTAAATTATTAAAATCTCAGGCAGAAAGATGTAAGGAAATTTTACAAAAACTTTCAAAAAATCCTTTGAAATTAAAAGATAATTTTCTTGAAAAAGTAAAAATTACTGACTTAATAAAAATAAATTTTGAAAAATTTAACAAAGATAAACAACTAAATATTACAACAATCCCTATTACAAATGAACCAGAAATTATTTATAAAGACGAAATTATGTATGCATTAGGTAATATAATTCAAAATGCAATCGTTCACTCTAAGAAAACTGTTACTGTAAAATTAAATTATACGAAAACTAATTTCCAAATTATTATTACTGACGATGGAAGTGGTTTTTCAAAAGATATCATTGATAAGCTAGGAGAGCCTTATATTTCAAAAAATTCTGAAGGTATGGGATTAGGGATATTTATATCAAAAAATTTAATAGAAAATATGGGTGGAAAACTCAACTTATTCAATTCTAATGATGAAAACGCAGTTGTTGAAATTACATTTGATAACTCTATCTTTAACATATGAATATGAAGCTTCTAATTGTTGACGATGACTTGCCATTTAGGGAAAGACTAACAAGATCTATGGAAAAAAAAGGATTTGACGTAGTTTCTTCTCCTGGAGTTAAAGATTCTTTAGGTAAAGTATCTGAAAATAGCTTTGATTATGCAGTAGTTGATATGCGACTAGAAGATGGCTCTGGACTAGAGTTAGTAAAAGAAATCCAAAAAATTAGTCCTAATACCAAATCACTTCTACTTACAGGATATGGAAATATAGCGACTGCAGTAGCAGCCATCAAATCTGGTGCAATCGACTATCTACCTAAACCAGCAGAAATTGATCAAATCTATGATGCTCTCACAAATTCAAAAGAAGTCTTACCTCCACCTCCTGAGAACCCAATGACAGCGGACAGAATAAGGTGGGAACATATTCAAAGAGTGTTTATACAATGTAATCGTAATGTTTCAGAGACTGCAAGACGACTAAGAATGCATAGGAGAACACTTCAAAGAATATTAAATAAACATGCCCCAAGAGAATAATATAAAATTATCAATAGTAATCCCTATATATAATGAAGAACCATATCTTAAAAAATTATTCAAAGAACTCCTAAAATATTTTAACAATAAATCAACTGAAGTCATAATTGTTGATGATGGCTCAACAGATAATACTCAAAAAATAATAAACAATTTTAAAAAAGAAAAACATTATTTTTTTCATCTTATTATTAATAGAATTGAAGTAAATTCTGGTAAAGGTAAAGCTTTGCAGATTGGTATTAAAAAATCACAAGGTGATTATATATTATTACAAGATGGTGATTTAGAAATAGATACGAAAGACTCAAGCGAAATGTATCAAATGATTAAAAGCAATAAAGAAATTAAGTGCATATTTGGAAGTAGATATCTATCAGGTAAGCTTAAGAAAAATAATTATTTTTTTAATAATTTAGTAGGAAAAATTAATTCTTTAATCTTTAATATTTTTTTCTCACAGTCTCTTAGTGATGTTCATTGTGGATTAAAAATTTTAAATCGTAGTGTAGTAGAGAAAATAAATTTAACTGTTAATGACTTTGGAATAGAAATAGATATTGCATCTCAAATCGTTAGAAATAATTTTTTTATTTATGAATACGGAGTTTCTTATTATTTTAGAACTAAATCACAAGGAAAAAAAATAAATTGGATTGATGGTTTAAAATCTTTTTATTATTTAATAAAAGCAAGATTTTTTGACAATTCTACTTCAACCAACATATCTATTTTATATTCAATAATTTACATGGGTTATGTAGGTTCTTATTTTGGGATGGGGTTAGGTAATACACTATTTATAATTATTTTTGCTATTCTTGGTTCAATCTTAGGTATTCATTTTAAAATATTATCATCTACAGTAATTTTTCTTTTAATATATATTGGATCTTTATTTGGAAAAGGTAATGGAACTACTCTATCAGTAGTACTTTTTTTTGTTCTGGGTATATTTATTGCAAGAAAAACAAAAAAACATTTTCTTAATACTAGTTTTAGCAATTATTTCTAAATTTACTGAGGCACATACTTAATCCAATAATAAAAAAAGTACTAACCCCATACCAATTTTTAATTAAACTCCCAGTAGACATAATTGGCCAAAACATAATTATAATTATTGCTATTGAGATTATCTTATATTTTTTTTCACCACTATTACTTTTTATAAAAAATATTAAAAAAATTAAATATAAAATAAATAAAATAAAAACAATTAATCCTCCTTCTGCTAGCCATTGAATATATATATTATGTGGATGAGATGAGCATTCATAGTGTACCATCATGTCTTGATAATCTTTATTATTATTACATAAAAATTTAAAATTATTTATTCCAATACCAGTGACTGGGTTATCCAAAAACATCCTAAATGATAATAAATATATTTCACCATAGGCAGATGTTTTAAAATTTTTTATTATTTTATAAAAACTTGGTTGAATATCTATAATTTTTGAACAAATTTGTTCTTTATCATCAATACAATTAAAAAATTTCTCTACTTTTTGACCTTGATGATATTGTGTTGATTCAACTACTTTAAAATCATTGTAAGAGGGATGTAAATAAGTAGTTATAAATATTAAAAAAATACCGATAATTATTGATAAAAAAATAGATTTTCTAAACCCATTTAGAAACAGGAATAAAAATATCAAACTTAAACCAAATGTTGCAAATGCCATTCTTTCTCCAGAAATAAAACTAATAAAAAGTATTGAAGATAAATATATTGAATGAAAAATAATTTTATTTTCAATTTTTTTAAAAGAAATAATGAATGCAAATCCTAATAAGCCAAATTTTGATATATAAGAGCCAGGTATTAATTCATCTCCAAATGGGCCTGTTAATCTTCCATACCAATTTGATTTAAAACCAAGTAAATCTCTCCCAAAACCATTTTCTGGGGTATAATTTAAAAATTGATAAAATGAATCTATACAAACAAATATTACTAGAACAGTAATAACTAATAAAGTTCGTTTAAAAAGTTCTCTCTTTTTAAAAAAAATAAAATAACATAAAATTGGTATAAATAAAAATCTAATAAAAATTAAAGCATCTTGAAATGAATTTGTTTTGTTGTACGAAAAAAAACTTATAATTATAAGGCTTAACCAAAAAATAACTGATATTCTAATAAAATTAATTTTAATTAATTCTGAATATTCTTTATAATAAACAAAATAAATAATTCCAAATATTAAGCCAAGAGTGATTATAATATCAGGTAATGCTGGACCAGTAATAAGAAATAAAGGAATAAGTAAAAATAAAAAACTAAAAAATTTTTCTGATAATTGTATCATTTTTTATTAACAACTTTTAAGAAGACATCCTCTAAATCACCCTCAAACGTATTAATTTCTTTAAAATCAATTTCATTTCTATTTAAAATATCAATTATTTTTTTTATATTTGTTTTATTTTTATCATAACTCAGTTTCAATACTCCATTATCTATAACTGGTTTAAACTCTTTTAAATCTTTAGGGACATCTATATTTTTATTTAAAATAAATGTAACAGATTTTGTTGAAATAATATTTAAAAGATCGTTTTTTGATCCTTCAATGATTTTCTTGCCATGATTAATTATAGTAATATTGTCACAAAGGTTTTCTGCTTCTTCAAGATAGTGTGTAGTTAAGCATACAGTTTTCCCTTGTCTACTTATTCTTTTTATATAATTCCAAACTGATGTTCTTATATCAATATCTACACCTGCTGTTGGTTCATCCAAAATAATAATTTCAGGATCATGTACTAGAGCTTTACCAATTAATAATCTTCTTCTCATTCCACCTGACAAAGTTCTAGCATACGCATTTCTTTGATCAGTTAACTTTAAGTTTTCTAAAATTTCATCAGTTTTCCTTTTCTTTTTTGGAACTCCATATAAACCTGCTTGAAGTTCTAATAATTCTGCTGGAGAAAAGAAAGGATCGATATTAAGTTCTTGTGGAACTATGCCAATTTTAAATTTACTTAATTTTATGTTTTTATCTATATTTATCCCACAAACATTAACTTCACCTGAATTTTTTTTAACTAAACCGCCTAGTATATTTATGAAAGTTGATTTGCCTGCACCATTTGGCCCTAATAAACCATGAATAGTCCCCTTTTTTATTGTAATACTAAAATCAATAAGAGCTTTAACTTCCTGAGTTTTTTTTAAGAAGATTTTATTTACATTTTTTGCTTCAATTGAATATTTATAATCTGACATTTAATATAAATCTTATATATTTAAACTTACAATGAATAAAAAGAGTAGATTAGTATTAGTTGACGGCTCTGCTTATATATTCAGAGCTTATTATGGACTACCCCCTATGAATCGTGCAGATGGAACCCCAATTAACGCTGTTTTTGGCTTTACTAATATGCTTGTAAAACTCATAGAAGATTACAGTAATGACAAAATGATAGTAATTTTTGATGCTGCTAGAGAAAATTTCAGAAATAAAATTTATCCTGAATATAAAGCTAATAGAGGCGAAGCGCCAGATGATCTTATTCCTCAATTTCCACTAATTAGAGAGTGTGTAAAAAGTTTTAATATTCCTCAATTAGAAATAGAAGGTTATGAAGCTGATGATTTAATAGCTACTTATGTTAGCTTAGCTGAAAAAGATAAAATTGAAACTATAGTAGTTTCCTCAGATAAAGATTTAATGCAGCTTGTTAGTGAAAATGTGACAATGTTAGATCCAATGAAAAACAAAATAATAGAAACTAAAGATGTAGAAGAAAAATTTGGAGTGCACCCTGATAAAGTTATTTTTATCCAAGCTCTAACAGGAGACAAGGTAGATAACATTCCAGGTGCTCCTGGTATTGGTCCTAAAACAGCATCTCAACTAATAAACGAATATAACGACATCGATGGTTTAATTAAAAATCTTGATAAAATTAAACAAGAAAAAAGAAGAAAAATTTTAAAAGAATCAGAAAATGATATTAGAATAAGTTTAGAACTTGTAACACTTAAAAATGATGTAAAAATACCTGAGGGTATTAACAAAATAAAAACTTATAATGAATTAAAAAATGACAATAATAATATCTTCGAGTTTCTTAAAGAGCAAGGTTTTAGATCAATATCTGAAAGATTAAAAACTAATTCTTTTATATCTAGTTATAATGATAAGATCATTCAAAAAAAAGATATAGAATCAAAGTATCAATTAATTAATTCAAAGAAAAATTTCGAAAAGATTTTAAGTGAAATTCAAAAAAAAGGTATATGCGCTATCGATACTGAAACTAACTCACTCAATATAGAAAAAGCTAAATTAGTTGGAATATCAATATGTTATAGTGAAAATATTTCTTACTATATTCCTATTAACCATACCACTGTAGATGGGTCAACAAAAATTGATAATCAGTTAGAGGAACAATATGTAATTAATCATATTAATGAAATTTGTAAAAATGAAGCAATCTTGAAAATTGGTCAAAACATAAAATATGATATTAGAATATTAAATAAGTATGGAGTAACGTTTAATTCAATTGCAGATACAATGTTAATTTCCTATTCAATTGATAACGGGATTTATAAGCACAATTTAGATGATCTTTCATTTAATCATTTAAATCATACAACAATTAAATATAAAGAAGTTGTTGGTACGGGAAAAAATGAAATTACTTTTGATAAAGTAACTATCGATAACGCAACTAATTATGCTGCCGAAGATTCTCTATTAACATTCAGGCTTTTTCAAAATCTTTATCCTCGCTTAATAAAAGAAAAGGTTAATTTTGTTTATCAAAAGATCGACTTGCCTCTTGTAGAGGTATTATCTTCAATAGAAGCAAATGGCATCGAGGTAAATAAAAAGTTTTTAACAAATCTAAGTAGTGAATTTGAAAATGAAAGTATAAAACTTGAAAAGAATATTTATAAACTTTCAAAAGAAGAATTCAATATTGGCTCACCTAAACAATTAGGAGAAATATTATTTATTAATCTTAAAATACCTGGTGGTAAAAAAACAAAATCCGGGACATATTCTACTGATTCTTCAACTTTAAATAATTTAGCCTTAGATGGATTTGAAATTGCACAACTCGTTCTTGATTGGAGGGAATTAACAAAACTTAAATCAACCTATACAGATGCTTTATTTAGGTTAACAGATGGTAATAGTAGAGTTCATACATCATTTGGTTTAGCTAATACTTTAACAGGTCGATTAAGCTCTACAGATCCAAATCTTCAAAATATCCCAATTAGAACAGAAAATGGAAAAAAAATAAGAACAGCTTTTGTTAGTGGTAAAGGAAAAAAATTAGTCAGTTTTGATTATTCTCAAATAGAGCTTAGATTAGCTGCAGAAATTTCTACTGATAAAAATTTTATTAAAGCTTTTAAAAACAATGAAGATATTCATGCATCAACTGCTAAAGAAATATTTAATTTAAACGATAGTCAAATAAATAACGATTACAGAAGAAAAGCAAAAGCAATTAATTTTGGTATTTTATATGGAATCAGCCCATATGGTTTAGCTAAACAACTTGATATTTCCAATACAGAAGCAAAAGATTACATAAATGAGTATTTTATTAAATACCCAAAAATTAAAAAATATATGGAGCATCAAATTGATTTCGCAAAAACAAATCAATACGTTGAAACAATTTTTAAAAGGAAAATTAATATTAAGGGAATCGCCGATAAGAATTTTGCTGTTAGAGGTTTTGCAGAAAGACAAGCTATTAATGCACCAATCCAAGGTAGTGCAGCAGACATTATTAAGTTAGCAATGATAGAAATTCATAAGGAAATAAAACTTAAAAACATTGAGGCTGAAATGCTTTTACAAGTACATGATGAACTAATCTTTGAAGTCGAAACTAAAAAATATGACAATTTAGTAAGTAATGTAAAAAAGATTATGGAGTCTGTACATTTAAAATACAAAGATTTTTCAGTTCCACTCACTGTTGATTTTGGTGCAGGTGATCATTGGGGACAGGCACATTAGAATACATTTTATGGAAATAAAAAAAAAAATTAAGAAAAGAAATCCCTTTGCTCAAGATTTAAAACTACCTAAGTACAAACAAAGAATTGTTAGAAATAAAAAAACTTACTCAAGAAAAGGAAAAAAAAAGGTTATTTAGAATTCTTCATCAAAGGTATTCATTTCAAACCATTTTTCAAGTTCATGATAACCTCCAATATTTTCACCATTTAAAATTATTTGAGGAAAGGTTTTAGCGTTCGGAAACTTTTCAAAAAAATCTTCTCTCGTATAATCTGTATCAAGCATATAAATCTTTGGATTAAATTTAGCTAACCGAAGTTTAGCTCTATCACAGTATACACAATTAGTTTTAGAGTATATCTCTGCTTCCATCAAAATGCTTCATCAAAACTTAAAGCTCTATCTGTAGGTCGTTGATATTCAGATACCCTTTTTTCAAAAAAGTTAGTAACATTTTGTACATCTAAAGCTCTCATAAAATCAAAAGGATTTTCTGTTTTAAAGACTCTGTCAAATTCAAATAGGTCAGCAATTCTGTCTGCAACAGCTTCAATATATTGACACATTAAGTCTTGATTCATACCAATTAAATCTACTGGTAAAGCATCTCTTACAAATTCTTTTTCAAATGCTACTGCTTCTCTAACAATTTCTTCAAATTGTGATTGAGGCACATCTGAGGGTATCAAAGACAAATCACTAATATCTGCATCAGTTAATGTTTTATTATTAAATTTATCTCTTAAAGTTCTAAACATAAGAGATGAGAAACTAAAATGCATTCCTTCGTCTCTTGCAATCCAATCGTTAGATAAGGCTAAACCGGGTAATAACCCTCTTTTTCTGAAATAATATATTGCACAGAAAGAGCCTGCAAAAAATAAACCTTCAACTAATCCAAATCCTATTAGTCTTGTTAATAAATTTTGACTACCATTGAGCCATTTTGATACCCATTGTGCTTTATGGTTAATACATGGTACGTTTTGTATTGCATCAAAAAGCATGTCTTTTTCTTTTGCATCTTTTACATAAGCTTCAATTTGTAGACCATACATCTCTGCATGAATTGATTCATTCAACATTTGTATAGATATAAAACATCTTGCTTCAGGAATTAAAATTTCTTTGTAGAACCTACTTGCTAAGTTTTCATTAATCATTGCTTCGGAGTTAGCAAAATATGCAAGTACGTGCTTAATAAAATGCTTTTCACCATCATTTAAAGTTTCAAGATCTCTTAAATCATCTTGCAAAGATACTTCTTCAGTTGTCCAAAAGGCTTGAATATGTTGTTTGTACCTATCCCAAATTTCTTGGTTTTTTATTGGAAATATTGATTTAACGCCTTTTGATATCATTCTTTACTCCTTCTTTATGCACTGCAAGTTTCGCAATCTTCTGGTTCATTGTTTTGTTTAATAGCAGTATTTATATAAGCATCTTTTGCTGCTTTTTCTGATGAAACAGTAACTTTTACAGCATCAACAGCTGATCTACTTCTGAGATAATACATTCCTGTTTTAAGACCTTTTTTCCAAGCATACATATGCATTGAATTAACCTTCCCAAATGTAGGCGTTGAAAGCCAAAGATTCATTGATTGGGTTTGATCAATAAATGGCGCTCTATCTGCTGACATATCTATAACAGTTTTTTGTGATACTTCCCAAACTGTTTTATAGATTTCTTTTAGCTCAGTTGGAATTTCATTTATGTTTTCAACCGATCCATTTTCTAAAATTATTTTGTCTCTCATATCTTTATTCCACAGTCCTCTTTGAGAAAGTTCATTCACCAAATATCTATTTACAAGAAGGAACTCACCTGAGAGTGTTTGTCTTTTATATATATTAGAGGTTTGTATTTGGAATGTTTCAGTGTTACCTAATATAATGCCTGTTGACGCAGTTGGCATACAAGCTGTGGTTAAAGAGTTTCTTACACCGTGCTCTTTAATTTTAGCTCTTAGCGAATCCCAATCCCATTTTGAAGACGGGTTAACACTCCACAGATCAAATTGAAATTTACCTTCCGAAATTGGTGAATTTTTAAATGTTTCGTATGCTCCCTTTTCTTTTGCTAATTCACATGAAGCTTCTAAAGCTCCAAAGTAAATTGTTTCAAAAATTAATTTATTTATTTCTTTAGCCTCTTCAGACTCATAAGCTATTCCTAACTTGAAGTAGACATCTGCAAGACCCTGTATTCCTAAACCTATTGGTCTGTGTTTATTATTAGATCTTTCCGTTTTATCAGTTGGATAAAAATTAATATCAATCACTTCATCTAAGTTTTTCGTGGCCAATTTTGCTGTTTCATAAAGAGCATCATAGTCATATATTAATTTTTTATCTGATTTTTTTACAAATTTTGGCAGAGCTATAGAAGCCAAGTTACATACAGATGTCTCGTTCTTATCAGAGTATTCAACTATTTCTGCACACAGGTTTGAAGATTTAATAACACCAATATTTTTTTGGTTGGACTTGTTATTGATTGAGTCCTTATAGAGCATATAAGGCTGTCCTGTTTCTATCTGCGCTTCTATAATTTTAGACATTAGATCTCTTGCTTTAATTTTTTCTAAATGCTTCATTTCATTTTCATACTTAGTGTAAAGTTTTTCAAACTCTTCACCATATACATCTGAGAGACCCGGACATTCATGTTCACTCATAAGTGTCCATTCTTCATCATTTTCTACTCTTTTCATGAATAAATCAGGTATCCATAAAGCATAAAACAAATCTCTCGCTCTAAATTCTTCGGCACCTGTATTTTTTCTAAGTTCTAGAAATTTCTCAATGTCAGCATGCCAAGGTTCTAAGTAAACTGCAAAAGAACCTTTTCTTTTTCCTCCACCTTGATCAACTGATTTAGCAGTTTCATTAAAAATTTTAAGAAATGGAATAAGACCATTAGATTTACCATTTGTTGATTTTATTCTACTTCCACTTCCTCTAATGTTGTGAGCATGCATTC
>CACMPM010000013.1 GCA_902615625.1 uncultured Alphaproteobacteria bacterium | reverse complement strand
TAATTAGTTTACCGCTAAACAAAAATCATTATCTAATAAATTTAAATATGATTTCAGAAACTAAAAGAAAAATTAATATTAGTTTTAATCAATAGTCTAATGAATTCATATCATAATGATTTAGAAAAAATTGAGGACGGATTATCAAATAAATTAATTTTTAGAAGCACTGAAAAAGAAAATACCAAAATAATAATTGATTTTTCTAGAGATAAACAAGATTTTAAAAATTTTCTTACTGTTTATGAAATATTACAAAAGATTAATATATCAATTCCCAGGATATATGAAGTTAATCAAAAGCAATATAAAATATATATGCAAGATTTCGGAAAAAATAGACTTAATAAAATATACAATAAAGATAATCTTTATAAACTTTTAAAACTAGCTATAGAAAATATAATTGTTATTCAAAACGAATCAAATTTAAATAATTTAAAAAATTTAAAAGAATACACGTTTGAAGATTTAAAAATTGAACTTAAAGAGTTTGTTACTTATTATATCTCTACCAACAAAAATTCAAATTTTCCAACTTCAAAATTTTATGAATTATGGAAAAGTATATTTTATTCTCAAAATTATAATATGAAAAATTTTGTTCACAAAGACTTTGAATTTGTAAATTTATTTTTTTTAGAAAATTATGAATCACATTTACAGTGTGGAATTATTGATTTTCAAAGTGCGTTTACGGGGTTTATAGGATGGGACCTAATATCATTATTAGAAAATCCAAGAATTAATTTTACAAGAGATTACAATGAAAAATTAATTGAATATTTTTATGATAATACGCCAATTATTGAAAATCTCGATACTTTTCAGGAGCAATATTATGTTTTAAGTTTAGCTCGACTGACTCGACTACTTGGTAGATGGAAAAAATTACTTGGCACAAATAATGATAATCAATACTTAGATTATTTAAAAATAACTAAATCTAGAACAATAGCGACATTGAATAAAATTAAAAATTATGAACTTAGATCAATTTATGAAAAGTATTTATAATTTATGAAGAATTTTACGTTAATGATTTTATGTGCAGGTTTTGGATCAAGAATGCTAAATTTGACAAGTAGTACCCCAAAACCACTTTTAAAATATAAAAACAAAGTATTATTAAAGAATACAATTGATTTCTTCACTAATATTGGATGTGATGAAATCTTAATAAATACACATTACTTACATCATAAAATTAAAGAGTATTTGGACAAAAATCTTAAAAAATATCCCATTAAGATTTTCAATGAAAAAACAATACTTGGCACAGGTGGCGGAGTAAAAAATATCTTCAATCATACAAAAAGAAATAAAATCTGCGTGGTTAATTCTGATATTTTTTGGACTAAAACAAATAAATCACATATTGAATATTTTCTCAGCAATTATCAAGAGGTATCTCACTGTAAAATGTTATTATCTAAAGATATTAATTTTGTAGGTTTAAAAAAAGAAAATGGAGACTTTAATTTAAAAAAAAATATAGTCGTAAATTGGAAAAGTAAAAATGAGAAATTGTATTATTCCGGTCTTCAAATTGTATCTAAAAAAATCTTTAATAATAGAAAAAAAATATTCTCTATGAATGAAATTTGGACAAAACTAATAAAAAAACAACAAATCAAAGGTTATGTAATTCCTTCTAAAATTAGACATCTTGGGGATAAAAAATCAATTTTAGAAAATTAGATTTAAATTAGCTTGATAATAGAAAAATATTTCTTAAATATTAACTATGTCTACCCTTGTAACAAATGATCAAACCTTTGATAAAGACATTTCAACTAATGATGTGCCAGTAGTAGTTGATTTTGGTGCAGAATGGTGTGGACCATGCAAAGTACTTGATCCAATTTTGGAAGAAATTGCTATTGAGAACAAAGATAAAGTAAAAATATATAAAATGAACATTGATGAGAACCCTATGACACCGCAAAAATACGGTATTAGGGGTATTCCTACAATAATGATTTTTAAAAATGGTGAGTTAATTGATACTAAGGTTGGTAGTCTTCCTAAAACAGCATTAGAAACTTGGATACAATCCAATTTATAAAAGTTTTCTTCTAATTTTTCCTATTAAATATAAAGAGCCAGTAATTAGATATATTTTTTGCTCATTAGATCTAAAATATTTTAAAGCATCATTTATATTATTTATTTGCTGGCATTTAATAGAATGAAAATTGCAAATTTCATTTATTTGTCTAGTTTTAAATGCATTTTTTTCATCTGGGATTTTTATGGCTAAAACTTTGGATACTCTTTTTTTTATTTTGTTCAAAAATAAACTTGCTTTCTTATTATTTAGCATTCCAAATAGGACTATTGGTTTTATTCTTTTAGTTTTCAAAAATTCATTTAGTTTATCAGCTCCATCAATATTATGCGATCCATCAAGAATTATTTTTTTGTTTTTATAATTAATAATTTCCAATCTTCCAGGCCATGCTGTTTTTTTTATCGCTACATTAATTTCTTTTGTATTTAATTTATAACCCCTTTTTTTCATGATTTTTGCAAAGTATATAGATATTGATGCATTTTCTTCTTGATGTTTTCCATTCAATGAAGGTTGAGAATAGAGAAATTTTTTTCCATCTACTTTCATTTCAAATTTATTTTTTAATGATTTTGTTACTTGAAATTCTTCCCCATAAAAATATTTATTTTTAAACTTATTTAATTTTTTTTGAATATGATTTCTTAACTCTTTTTTTTGTTTACCAACTAAAACAAAATCACTATTCTTCACTATACCCAATTTTTCATTAGCAATTTTCTTAAGTGTTTTTCCAAGAAATTCCTCATGATCAAAACTAATTGGTGTTAAAATACTGCAAATCTTTTTTGGTATTATATTCGTTGCATCTAATCTACCCCCTAATCCTGTTTCTAAAATAAGAAAGTCAGATTTTGATTGTTTAAATAATATGAAGGCTGCAGCTGTCGTTATTTCAAAGAAAGTTATTGGTTTATTATTATTTATTTTTTTTACAAATATAAGAGTATTGTATAATTTCCTTGTACTTACTTCTTTATTATTTAGAATTATTCTTTCGTTAAATCTAGATAAATGAGGTGAGATATATGCATCACATTTATACCCATTCTTCAACAAAATATTTCTTATAAAACTTTGTACAGACCCTTTCCCATTTGTTCCCGCGATATGGATAGTTTTTGGTAGATGATCTTGAGGATTATCTAATTTTTTTAATAATAATTTTAATCTGTCTAATGAAAGATCAATATATTTAGGATGAAGCTTAACAAGTTCATCTAACAACTTTTCTGTTTTAGATTTCACTTATTAACTTATGTGATCTAATACTTTGTATAAAGTTTCTTTAAGATCTTTTCTATGAGAAACAATATCTACCATCCCATGATCTTTTAGATATTCAGCTTTTTGAAAATCTATAGGTAATTCTTCTCTGATGGTGTCTTGTATAACTCTTTTGCCTGCAAAACCAATTGTAGCACCTTGTTCTGCTATTGTTATATCACCTAACATTGCGAAAGAAGCTGTTACTCCACCAGTAGTAGGTTCAGTAAGAACAACTATGTAAGGTATATTATTTTCATTTAACAGATCAACAGCAGCAATTGTTCTAGGCATTTGCATTAAGCTTACAATTCCTTCCTGCATTCTTGCTCCGCCAGATGAAGTAACAATTACATAAGGCAATTTTTTTTCTATAGCAATTTTTGCACCTTTAACTATTGCTCCACCAACTGCTCTACCCATAGAACCACCCATGAATTCAAAATTCATTAGTCCCGAGATAATTTCTTTATCTTTAATTTTTCCTTTTATAAGAATAAAAGCGTCATCTCTATTCGTTTTTTTTCTGTATTCTTTTAATCTATCTTTATATTTTTTTTTATCTGTGAATTTCAATGGATCATCTGAGATTTTGTCTGGGATAATTTCACTATAATCACCATCTTTGAAAAACAATTTTATCCTATCTTCTGCAGACATTCTAAAATGATAATTGCAATTTACACAAACAAATAAGTTTTCTTTTAAATCTTTATGATGAATCATATTTCCACATGACACACAATTTTTCCATAATTTTTCTGGAACACTTCTTCTTTTTACAAGCGAGGATAGCTTAGGTTTTACAAAATTTGTTAACCAATTCATACTTTAGTTCCATCTTTCAAATCTTTTGAAAATTTATTAATTTCTGACAACATCTTATTTTTGTTATTTAAATTATTTTCAATAATTTTAATTATACTTGAGCCAACAACTGCACCATCAGCTATTTTGCATATATTGTTTACATCAGTTGAGTTTTTAATACCAAATCCTGGCACAACTGGTAAGTTCGTATGTTTTTTGATCAAAGCAACTGATTTCTTAAGTTCATTAAGATCAGCAGATTTTTGTCCGGTAATTCCCAT
This sequence comes from uncultured Alphaproteobacteria bacterium, assembly GCA_902615625.1. Classification (GTDB taxonomy): domain Bacteria; phylum Pseudomonadota; class Alphaproteobacteria; order HIMB59; genus CACPNW01. The sequence continues at coordinate 37,113 of CACMPM010000013.1, read as the reverse complement.
AACACTAACATAATATAAAAAACCACTAGCATTTTTTAATATTAATTTAAGTCTTTCTTCGTCAGTTGTAGGAGTAATTAATCTAATTAAATCAATCTCATTTTTTTTAAGCTCATTGATCAAATCTTCATCTTCTTCTGGTTGTAGATCTACAATTATTAAACCATCAACTCCTTTTTCTTTGCATTTCTTTACAAACTTCTCAATTCCATAATATAAAATCAAATTGTAGTAACCCATTAAAATAATAGGGAGATCACTTTTTGTTTTCTTTGCTTCGGAGGCTAAAGAGAAAATATTTTCTAAATCAATTCCTTTACCTATTGCCCTATTACTTGATAACTGAATTGTTGGGCCATCAGCCATTGGATCGGAAAAGGGCATTCCAATTTCTATAATATCAGCTCCATTATTAATTATTGTATTAATAATTTGTAAACTTGTTTTGAAATCAGGATCTCCGCCAGTAACAAATGTTACTAGTTTTTTTTCATCATTTTTAAATGCCTGACTAATTAAATTAGTCATTTAAATCTTTATGTTTAATTCATCAGCTATTGTAAAAATATCTTTATCTCCTCGTCCACACATGTTCATAACAATAATTTTATCTTTACTATAGTTTTTTGCTATTTTCTTTAATACAGCTAATGCATGCGCTGGTTCTAAAGCTGGAATTATCCCTTCTAATTTACAACAATATTGAAAAGCTTCCAGCGCTTCTTTGTCTGTTGCCGACATGTATGTCACTCTTTTTTCTTCAAATAAAAATGAATGTTCCGGTCCAATTCCTGGATAATCTAAGCCAGCTGAAATTGAATGCGCCTCTTTAATTTGTCCAGATTTTGATTGTAATAAATATGTTTTATTTCCATGCAATACACCTGGCTTACCACCTGTTAAACTTGCTGCATGCTTATCAGTTTTTATACCATGCCCTGCTGCTTCAACAGCAATCATTTCAACATTTGAGTCATCTAAAAATTCATGAAACAATCCTAAAGCATTTGAGCCACCACCAATACATGCCATTAATAAATCTGGAGCCTTTCCTTCCAGTTCTTCAATCTGTTTACGAACTTCCTTGCCAATTACAGATTGAAAATCTCTAACCATAACGGGGTATGGATGTGGCCCTGCAGCGGTCCCAATTATATAAAAAGTATCTTTAACATTTGTCACCCAATCTCTTAATGCTTCATTCATTGCATCTTTAAGCGATTTTGATCCAGTAGAAACTGATCGTATTTCTGCACCGAGTAATTTCATTCTGAAAACATTTGGAGACTGTCTTTCAATATCCTTTGCTCCCATATAAACTATACATGGTAAACCAAATAGAGCACAAACTGTTGCTGTTGCAACACCATGCTGTCCTGCTCCTGTTTCAGCTATAATTCTAGACTTACCCATTTTTTTTGCCAATAAAATTTGTCCCATGCAATTATTGATTTTATGGGCACCAGTATGATTTAATTCATCTCTTTTAAAATAAATTTTCGGCCCTCCAAGATCATTACTGATTCTTTCAGCAAAGAAAAGAGGACTTGGTCTACCAACATATGTTTTTAAATAATAATTAAATTCATCTATAAAATTTTTATCATTTTTTATTTTTTCGTATTCTTTTTCTACTTCAAGAATCAAGGGCATTAAGGTTTCTGAAACATACCTTCCTCCAAATTGACCAAAATAACCTTTTTCATTTGGGTAACTTTTATATGTATTTTTAAGCATTTTTTAATTTCTCGATAAAATTATTTATAATGTGATTATCTTTAATGCCAAGCTCTTTTTCTACTCCAGAGGATAAATCTACACCAAACGGATTGATATCATTAAGTATTTCATGAATATTTTTTATACTAATACCACCTGATAAAAACCATGGTTTGCTAGTATTCAGATTTTTTAATATATTCCAATCGAAACTTTTTGCATTACCCCCAGGTAACTCATTTTTTATTGGTTTATAATCAAATAAAAAATAATCTGAACTATTGTAATTACTAATATTTCTTAAGTCATTTATGTTACTAATAGATATTGATTTAATTACTTTCACTCCAATTCTTTTTAAAGTTTTAATATATTCCTCATTTTCTGATCCATGTAATTGTACGTATTTCAATCTAACTTTTTTTATTATATCTTCTATTTCATTAATATTTTTATTAACAAAAACACCCACACCATTAATATTTAAATTTTCAGATTTTTTTTGTAAATTACTTGCATCTTCAATTGAAATATTTCTTGGGCTTTCATGATAAAATATCATTCCAAAAAAATCTACACTATTATTCTCACAGCAGATTAGCGTATCTTCATTTTTTATTCCACAGATTTTGGTTATCATTGTTAAATTAAACTTTTATTTATTTCCTTTAAAGTTTTAAGTGGATCTCTGGATTTAGTTATAGGTCTTCCTATGACTAAATAATTTGCTCCTAGTTTTAAAGCTTTTTTTGGAGTTTCAACTCTCTTTTGATCATCATTTTTTAATTTATTAGTAATCCTAATCCCAGGTGTGACGATTATAAAATTTCTCCCAACTATTTTTCTTATATGTTTTATTTCCTGAGGACTACATACAACTCCGTCAAGTTTATTTTTTTTTGCTTCCTGAGCAAATTTTTTTACTAATGCTGACATATTTTTTTGATTATAATACTTTTTAGTTTGATTACTGTCCAAGCTTGTTAAAATTGACACTCCTAAAATCATTGTATTTTTTTTGATTGCTGTGGACGCTATCATCATATCATCACCACCAGATATGTGAATTGTAGTAAAAAGAGGTTTCATTTTAATTAAAGCCTCCAATCCCTTTTCAACTGTATTTGGTATATCGTGTAATTTTAAATCAAGAAATATTTTGGGACAAATAGAATAAACTTTTTTATATCCGTCTAATCCAAAATTATAAAAAAATTGGTAACCTATTTTAAAAGCGAAAACATCTTTTTTTAAGATTTTTATTAATTTGATTGTTTTATTTAAATTATTGCTGTCTAAAGCTACAATTATTTTTTTAGACTTCATCTTCTATATAAGAATTAGTAAAACCATTTACCTTTCTATGTAATACTTTTCCAATTTTAAAATGTAATTTGAAGCTTTTATTTTTAAATAATTTCTCGTTTGTTTTTGGGTTCCTTACTATTTTTTCTTTATTAATTTTTCTACTTATTGTTCCAAATCCTCTTATTTCTATATTTTGACCATTACGTAATGAATTTGACATTTTCCTTATAAAGATTTCAAAAAGGTCATCTATATCTTCAAAACTTAAATTATTATGTTTTTTATGTAATTTTTCTAGGATTTGAGATTTTAACATTAATCCTATTTTTTTAATACAGACCCTAAAATATCACCTAAGGACGCTCCAGAAGCACTTGATCCATATTTATTAAGAGCCTCTTTTTCATCTCTAATTTCTAGTTCTTTAATAGAGAGATTTACAGTTCTATTTTTGGAGTCAATAGACAAGATTATTGAGTCAACTTTTTCATCAAGTGCAAATCGCTCAGTCTTATTTTCATTTTTATCATTAGATAAATTTGATCTTTTTATAAATCCAAATATTTGTTTTTCTTTATCTAATTCAATTTTTAAGCCCTTTTCATCAATATTGATTATTTTACCAGTTATTTTTGAATTTAATGGATTTGCTTCAATAAAATCTTGTACTGGATCATTATTTAAATGTTTAACTCCTAGGCTAATTCTTTCTTTATCTGCATTAATATCAAGTATTTTTACCTTAATTCTTTGACCTTTTTTAAAGTTTTTTATAATTTTTTCACATTCTTTTTCATCCCAATTTAAGTCTGATATATGAACCATTCCATCTATTTCATCTATAACCTTAACAAAGATTCCAAAGTCAACTATATTTACTATTTCTGTCTCAAAAGTATCATTAGTATTGAATTTTTCTTTAAGCTTAGTCCATGGATTATCTTTCATTTGTTTCAAACTACAGTTCAATCTTTTTTTATCATCGTCGATATCTAAAACTAAAACCTCTATTTCTTCATTTATATTAACAATTTTTGAAGGATGAGGTGGTTTTTTTAACCAACTAAGTTCATTTAATGAAATAACTCCATCAAAATTATTATTAATGATTAAGTGAACGTTATTATCATTCATACTAATTACTTTAGCTAAAACCTTATCATTATTCTTAATATTTTCATTTACTTTGTCCCAAGGGTTTTCAGTTAATTGTTTAATGCCAAGACTCAATCTTGATAATTCTTCATCGAATTTCAAAACTTTTACTTTTATTGTAGAATTAAGTTGTAATACATCTGATGGATTATTAATTTTTGTCCATGATATGTCTGTTACATGTACTAGCCCATCAATACCTCCCAAATCAATAAATGCGCCATAGTCAGTTATATTTTTTACTTTGCCTTCAATTATAGATCCTTCTTTAATATTTTTAAGCAGTTCAGATCGTTGTTCTTTAAGCTCATTCTCAGTTATAGCTTTTCTTGAAACAACTATGTTCCCTCTGTATTTATCCATTTTTAGTATCATTAGTTCTAAGGGTTTATTTAATAACTCTTTTGAATCTTTAATTATCTGTCTAGTTTCAATTTGACTTCCGGGTAAAAAAGCAACGACACCATCTAAATCAACACTCATTCCACCTTTAACTCTGTTAAACGGAACACCTGTAACAACCTTATTTTCATTAAAACTATTTTGTAGGTTATGCCAGGCTTTCTGTTTTACAGCCTTTTCTCTTGAAAGTAATGTTTCACCATTAGCGTTGTCTACATTTTCAATAAAAACCTCAGTTTCATCTCCAACTTCAACCTCTGTTTTTTGACCCGGTCTTGAAAACTCACTTAGTGGAATACGACCCTCACTTTTTAGTCCAACATCAATTGTAACAACTTCATTCTCTATTGAGATTATTTTACCTTTTGCTATGGTTTTTTCTTTTGCTGAAGAGTTTTTTAATGAATTATCAATAAGAGTATCATACTCAGAATTAGAAATTTTGGTTTGCATTTGTTGATCCATATTAAATTTTATCCAACAATATATTTATTTGATTAACTGTATCTTTGAAACTACCATTATTATAAATTATATGTGATCCTTTAGGTATCACTAGCGGTGAGTGTTTCCGTAATTTATCTTTTTTATCTCTCAATTTAATTTCTTTCAAAATTTTCGGGTATATAGACTTTTCACCACTATCAATCAACTGTTTATATCTTCTTTTAGCTCTAATTTCAGGATTTACGTCTATATATAGTTTTAAATCGGCTTTTTTGAAAACTACAGATCCAATATCCCTGCCATCAATAACAAAACCTCTCATTTTTTTATGATTATTTACAAAATTATACTGTAACTTATTTACAAAGCTTCTAACACAATTATGAATAGCTATTTTTGAAGCAAGCTTACTTATAGCTTGTGTTCTGATATATTTACTATTTTTAAATGAAATTCGATCAATTACATTTAATTTATTTTTGATTTTATTAATGTTTTTAATATCTATATTTTCAATTAAAAAAATTAACGCCAACCTCCTATATAATATACCTGAATCCAAATGTTTTAATTTCCATTTTTTAGATATGTATTTTGCTATTTTTTCTTTTCCAGAAGCTGCAGGACCATCTATTGTAATTATTAATTTTTTCAAAAAATATTACCACCTAAATTTTTAAATTCATTTTTAAAAGTAGGAAAACTTGTATTTATAGAATCTGAATCTTTAATATTTAAAGGACCTAATTTTGAACCCATTATACAAAATGCCATAGCTATACGATGGTCAAAATCAGTTTGTATCAAATTATTTTTTATTTGATATTTATTACTAGGAAAAATAAATAAGTCATTATTTTCAGATTTACAATTAACACCACAATTTTGTAAGTTAAGTAAAATTAATTTTAGCCTATCACTTTCCTTTACCCTTAATTCTTTTAATCCACGAAATACACTTGGTGAATTAGCGAATGAAGCAGCAATTGAGAGAATTGGATATTCATCTATCATTAAATCAGCAAATTCGGGACCTAACTCACAACCATGTAATTCAGAACTTCTAACCTCAATATCACAAATATTTTCATTATTATTAATTCTATTATTGGTCAAATTTATCTTAGCTCCCATTTTTTTTAATGCTAAAATTATTCCATTTCTAGTAGGGTTATTATTAATATTTTTTAGAATTATTTTTGAGTTTTTGTTTATTAAAGCAGAGACTATAAAAAAAGAACTACTTGATAGATCATTTGGTACATCAATATTTTTCCCAATCAGTTCTTTTTGCCCAATAATTTTTATATTTTTTTTACTACCTATTTTATTAATTTCTATATTTGCACCAAATGATTGTAACATTACTTCTGTGTGATCTCTTGTTACTTTGTTTTCAGTTATATTTGTTTGACCTTTTGTGTTTAATGCAGCTAGCAACAAACCAGATTTAATTTGAGCGGATGGAATTTCTAAATCAAAATTTACAGCTTTTAAATTACTTCCTTCAATAGTAAGCGGTAAAGACCCCTTAGTTGTAATAATTTTGGCATTCATCTTACTCAAAGGATCTGCAATTCTTTGCATAGGTCTGCTGGATAGTGATTTGTCGCCTGTTAAAATAGATTTAAACTTCTGAGAAGACAAAAGTCCTGTTAATAATCTAGCACTTGTTCCAGAGTTTCCAAGATAGATTTCCCCATTAGCTCTATTTAAGGAGTTCAACCCTTTACCTTGAATAATTATTTTGTTTTTATTTTCTTGAATATTAACCCCCATAGATTTAAGAGCATTTAGGGTACGCAAAACATCATCGGATTTTAAAATATTATTTATTTCACAAACTCCATTTGAAATGGATGGGATTATTATAGATCTATGTGATATAGATTTATCTCCAGGTATTTTTGGGATTCCATTGATACCTTCTGTAACAACATTACTTATCATTTTAAAGTTGAAAATTTGAACCTAAATAAAATTTTTTTATTTTCTCATCTTTTACAGCTGATATTGGATCGCCTTCATAAAATATTGCTCCTTCATTAACTATATAAACTCTATCAACAATCTTAAGAGTTTCTCTTACATTATGATCAGTAATTAATATTCCAATATTCCTTAATTTTAACTTTTTTATTATTATTTTAATTTCTTCAATAGATACTGGATCAATTCCTGTTAAAGGTTCATCAAGAAGTAAATATTTTGGATTTGTAGCAAGTGTCCTTGCAATTTCAAGTCTGCGTCTCTCACCTCCAGATAACACAATTGATTTTGATTTTCTCACATGATTAATATCAAATTCATTTAAAAGATTTTGTAATAATATATTTTGTTTATTTTTGTCCTTTTCTTCTATTTCAATTATTGATAGGAGGTTGTCTTCAACATTCATACCTCTAAAAATTGATGCCTCTTGAGGAAGATAACTTATTCCAAGCTTTCCTCTTAAATAAATGGGTAAATTTGAAACATCTACCTTATCTAATACTATACTTCCACTATCTGGCTTAACTAAGCCAACTATTATGTAAAATGTTGTAGTTTTTCCAGCACCGTTTGGACCTAATAATCCAACAATTTCTTTTCTATTTATTGTAATACTAATATCTCGTACGACCTGCTTATTACCATAGGTTTTTGAAATTTTTTTAATTGTTAGACCATTGTCTAAAATATTAAATTTACTCATTACTTTGAATTATTGCTTTAACCTTGTTTTGATTATTAGATTTGATTTTATATGAATTATTTCTAGTATCAAGAGTTCCGTAGTCACCAGTTATTTTTTCTTCATTACGAATTATTATAACATCGTCTATCAACTCTATAATTGAGGTGTCATTATCAAAATTAATTTTTTTGGCATACATTTCAGTATCATTATTTTTAACGTAAGATATTCTAGTATCATTTACTTCTAAATATGTTATTTCTTGTTCCTTGTTATTTTCTGAGAAGTTTCCATTAATATTTTCTGCTATTATTATTATATCTTCATTTACTAATTTAGAGTTAATACCTTTTAATAAAAAATCACCATTTAGATTACTAACCTCTATAAATCCATCTGAAAACATTTTTACATCTTTCGTCATTAATTCTGATCCTTCTCCCTCAACTTTTATCTTTTCAATTTTAACTTTAAAGTTCAAAAAATTACCATTTCCTTTTATTCCAGAAATTTCAGAGTAAAAATCCACACTACCATATGCATCAAGTTCAGTAATATCATACAAACTTTCATTAAATTTGATTTTTACCTCATCTGCTTTCAATATAAAATTATCAGATTCAATTTTTACATTTTGTTTTAATAAATAAAACTTCTCATTTTGAAAGACTTCAATACCATCTTCTGTAGTAATTTCTGTTTCACCTATCTCCCTTGCATTTAAGATGATCGAAATTAGAAATAAAAATACAATTTTTACAATTAGTTTCATTTTAAAATTATATATGAATTACCATAAAAAATTATTTTATTACCCTTATCATGAATATTGAATCCATCAGAAGTAATTGTAGTATTTTCTGATTTAAACATTGACTTTACTTCACTTTTTGCAGTTTGCTTATTTCTATTGAAAATTACTTTTTCAGTCTCAATACTGAAATCGTTTGACTTAAATCTAACATTTTCTTTCAATAGAACTTCATCTTTATTTATGAAGTTGCCTTGAGAAGCAGTTATATAAATTTTTCTTGAATCATTATTTATAGAAAATTTTGGTTCAGATATATCTGCATTAGACAAACTGCTTACATTTTCTTCTATAGTAACACTATTTAGATTTATTTGTTTATAAAAAATAATTATTAGGAACAATAAAATTATAATCGTAGAAAATAGAATAATAAATTTTCTATTTATATGTAAAAAAAAGTTCAAACTAACTCGTCAATCTCAATAAATCATGAATATGTACAATTCCCAAAGGAACTTTTTTATTACAAATAAATAAGCTGGTTATTTTTTGTGTATTCATTAAATTTATTGCTTCACCTACCAACATACTTTTATTTGCTAATGTTGGATTTTTCGTCATTATTTCAGAAGCATTTTTATTAAAAAATTTAGAATTTAACTTCCTTCTCAAGTCACCATCAGTAATTATACCTACTATCTGCCTTTTGTTATTAATAACACCAATACAACCAAAACTTTTTTTTGTCATAGTAATCAAAGATTTAGACATTTTTTCATCTAATTTTGCCAAAGGCATTTTTTCCCCTAAATGCATAACATCGTTTAAGTTTTTTAAATCCTTACCAAGATTACCTCCTGGGTGTAGACTTTTAAATTGTGTGCTCTTAAAACCTCTTAGTTCTAATAGAGAAATTGCTATGCAGTCACCAATTATCATAGACATTGAAGTCGAGCTAGTAGGCGCCAAATTCAAGGGACATGCTTCAATTGGTTTTTTATATAAAATACCAACAGTAGCATTTTTATGAAGTATACTTTTTGAATTACTTGTGATGCTAATAAGTTTAATATTAAACCTTTTAGTAAACTGAATTATATTATTTAACTCTGAAGTTTCTCCAGAATTAGAAATTGCAACTACACAATCATCTTTTTTTATACTTCCTAAATCACCATGACTTGCTTCAGTGGCATGTATAAAATAAGATGGCGTACCAGTAGATGTTAGAGTTGCTGAAATTTTGTTTCCTATATGTGCACTTTTACCAACTCCTGTAATCACAATCTTGCCTTTTGTATTATAAATTATATTTACTGCTTCACAAAAATTAGTATTAAAAGTAGATTTTAAATTTTTAATGCTACTTAATTCTCTAGATAATGTTCTATTCGCACTATTAATTATTTTCTTATTATTTTTTTTCATTAGTGTTTAAAAATATCTTGATCTGACCATCCATTAATATCTAAATCAGTTCTATATGGAATAAAATCAAAGCAGGCCTTAGCCAATTTATTTCTTTTTTCTCTCAATAACATTAAATCGAGTTTATCTTTAATTTTATGTAAATGTAAAACATCGGTAGCTGCATATTTTTGTTGTTCCTTACTTAACTCCCCACCCCAGTCAGAAGATTGTTCTGTTTTTGAAATTGATTTTCCTAATAATTCACTACAAAGATCCTTGTATCCATGTTTATCAGTATAAGTTCTAACTAACTTTGATGCAATTTTAGTACAGTAAATATTTTTAATATTAATTTTGAAATTGTGTTTGAATACAGCTACATCAAACCTAGCATAATGAAAAATTTTTTGAATTTTATTATTCTTAAGAATTTTAATTAAATTTAGAGGTTTTTGATTAGATAAATCAATTTTTAGGAGATGACATACTGCATCACCATTAGAAATTTGTACCAAACATAATTTATCTCTTTTAGGATTTAATCCCATTGTTTCGCTATCCAATGCAATAATATTATTAGCTTTAAAACTCGCTGGAAGATCTCCTTTATAGAAATTTATTTTCATTTTGATTTTATTGCCTGTTTATTTTATATTTTTTCTTTATATCACTTATTTAATTAAAGGTCATGAAATCAATAGTAATTTTTGGAGGTGCAGGTTTTGTAGGTAAACATTTAATAAGACGTCTTACTAAAAATAGCCATAAAATCATTGTTCCATATCAAAGATCTGTACAAGAAGCTAAAATCCGACTTTTAGGCGTAACAGGACAGGTAATTCCATTTCGTTATTCTTCATTAGAAGATAAAAGGCTCAAATCTGTTTTAAATAGTGCCGACGTATGCATTAATTTGAAAACTACATACGATCAAAAGAAGGGTGATTTTAATAATACAATATACAAATTTAATCAGAAACTTATTAGAATTTTAAAATCTAGTAAGGAATTAAAACAATTCATTTTTTTTTCTGGTCTTGGTGTAGATATTGATAAAAATTCAACAAGAAGTGTTGCAATACATAAATCTGAAAAGGAAGCCTTTAAACAACTAGATAATGTAAATATTATTAGGCCAGGCGTTATTATAGGTGGTGGTGATATTTTCTTGAAAAGACTTTTACCAATATTCAAAGCTTCATTTTTTGTCCCACTTTTTGGAGATGGTTCTACAAAATTCCAACCCGTATTTATTGACGATGTATCTCTAGCTGTTGATGAAATAATTAAGTCCAAGATTAAAGGGAAAAATATTTATGAACTTGCCGGTCCAAGGATTTATTCTTACAAAGAATTCTTTAATTATATTTCTGATTTTTTAAACAAAACTAGGGTTTTAGTTCCTGTTCCTATGGCATTTATGAAACCTATGATAAATATTGCTGAAAAAACTCCAATTTCGCCTCTTACGTCTGAACAGTTAACATTATTTGAAAAGGATAATCTTGTCATAAATATCGATAAGTCGTTCCAAAATCTCGATATTAATCCACAGGATACACTACAAATACTTAAAAATATTATTGTAAATTAAGGGCTTTCTAAGTTTTAGTACATAAGTGGTACTATTATTACAAAATTATTGTTTCTTTTTTTATCTTGAATGTGTATTTGGTTCGCTCTAGATAAAATAGTAAACAAATGATAACTAAATGCTAAAATTTACAAAAATAAACAAAGAAAATCCTAGAAAAATATCTGCCAAAGAAAGGGTTAAATCATTTGATGAAATTTACGCTAAATATGCCTCACAAAAGGCAGAAGAACAAGCTTCCAGATGTTCTCAATGCGGTGTTCCTTTCTGCCAAGTTCATTGTCCTTTACACAATAATATTCCAGATTGGTTAAAGCTTACTGCTGAGGATAGAATGCAGGAGGCGTTTGAAATTTCTAGCTCTACAAACAACATGCCTGAAATTTGTGGTCGTATATGCCCCCAAGATCGATTGTGTGAAGGTAATTGTGTAATTGAACAATCTGGCCACGGTACTGTTACTATTGGATCGATAGAAAAATATATTACTGATAAAGCTTGGGAACAAGGTTGGGTTAAAAATATAGAACCAGTTGAAGAAAAAAATCAAAGTGTTGGAATTATTGGTTCTGGTCCTGCCGGATTAGCTGCAGCAGAAGAACTTCGTAAAAAAGGATTTCAAGTTACAATATATGATCGCTACGATAGACCAGGAGGTCTTTTAATTTATGGTATCCCAAATTTTAAACTAGAAAAGGATATTGTTATAAGAAGAACAAATCGACTTAAAGAAAGTGGAATTAAGTTTGAATTAAACTGCGATATTGGCAAAGACATTACTTTTGAAGATATTAAAATTAAGCATGATGCAGTTCTTATATCAACCGGGGTTTACAAATTTAGAGAAATCAATCTAAATACATCTAATTTTAATAATGTTGTACCAGCTTTAGATTTTCTAATAGCAAGTAACAAGACTGGTTTAAAAGATAAAGTTGAAGATTTTACAAATGGAAGATTAAACGCAAATGGAAAAAATGTAGTTGTCATTGGCGGCGGTGATACCGCTATGGATTGCGTTAGAACAGCTGTGAGACAAGGAGCAAAATCTGTTAAGTGTCTTTACAGACGTGATAAGACAAACATGCCTGGTTCGCAAAGAGAAGTTCAAAATGCAATAGAAGAGGGCGTCGATTTTCAATGGTTGACTTTACCAACTGAATATTCTGGAAAGGGTTCATTGAAGAATATCAGAACAGTTTTAATGCAACTTGGAGAACCAGATGAGTCAGGTAGAAGGAAGCCAGAGCCAAAAGAAGGTACGGAAAAAGACCTAGATGTTGATTTAGCTATAGAAGCTTTAGGTTTTGAACCTGAAAATTTACCTAAGCTTTTTGATTACAATGACCTGACAGTTACAAGATGGGGTACGCTAAAAATTAATTATAAAAATATGATGACATCAATTGATGGAGTATTTGCTGCTGGAGATATTGTTCGCGGTGCAAGTTTAGTTGTTTGGGGAATCAAAGATGGTCGTGATGCAGCAAAAAATATTAATGAATATTTAGAAAATAATTTTTCCGATCAAAATAATATTAATAAGAAAGTAGTAAATGTCTAATCACTTTATTGAAAAGTATAAAAAGGATAAAAAATTCTTAGAAGAAAATCATGTTTATAATGAACAAGATGAACATTCATCATGCGGTGTTGGATTAATAGTATCTTTAGATGGATCTGAGACAAGAGAAATAGTCGAGTTAGGAGTTCAAGCTTTAAGAGTTTTGTATCACCGGGGAGCAGTTGATGCTGATGGTAAAACAGGTGATGGTGCAGGAATACAGTTATCCATACCAAAGAATTTCTTTACTCAACAAATAGAAAGAACTGGCCACACTCCTAATGATTTACCTTTCGGGGTTGGCATGATTTTTTTACCACGTACAGATTTTGCCGCTCAAGAAAACGCTCGTACAATTGTTGAGTCTGAAATAATTAAAGAAGGTTTGAAAATATATGGTTGGAGACATGTTCCAATTAATTCATCAATTATTGGTGATAAAGCAAAAGCAACAAGGCCTGAAATAGAACAAATACTAATTTGTAATGAAGAACTAGAAGATGAAAAAGAATTTGATAATAAACTTTATATAATTAGGAAAAGAATAGAAAAAGAAATTAGAAATCAAAATATTTCAGACTTTTATATTTGCTCGCTATCTTGTCAGTCCATTGTTTATAAAGGTATGTTTTTAGCAGAACAGCTTTCCAATTTTTATCCAGACATCCAAAATAAGAATTTTATTTCCAGATATGCAGTTTATCACCAGCGCTATTCAACCAATACATTTCCTACATGGTCTTTAGCACAGCCTTTTAGAGTGATTGCGCATAATGGTGAAATAAATACACTTAAAGGTAATAAAAATTGGATGGCCGCGCATGAGCCAAGAATGGAACATAAAAATTTTGGCAATAATGTAGATGATTTAAAACCCATAATTGATGCTAAAGCATCTGACTCTGCTGCATTAGATTCAACAATAGAGTTATTAGTTAAAGCTAATCGTTCTTTACCTATGGCTAAAATAATAACAATTCCAGAAGCTTGGTCCCACAGAAGAGATTTTCCAAAAAAAATAAAAGATTTATACGCTTATGGTGGAGCAGTTATGGAGCCATGGGATGGTCCAGCAGCAATATGTGGCGCGTACGGTGATTGGGCCATTGCTGGAATGGATAGAAATGGCCTTAGACCTATAAGATATACACTAACAAAAAATCTTCTCATTGCTGGTTCTGAAACTGGAATGGTTGATATTAAAGAAAATGAAATAGTAGAAAGAGGTAGGGTAGGGCCAGGTCAATTAATAGCAGTCAACTTTAAAGAGAAAAAATTTTTTAAAGATCATGAGATAAAAAAGTATTTAGCAGAAACTAAACCATTTGGTGATTGGACTAAAAAAATTACGTATATTGATAAACTTGTTCAATCTGTTGATGAGGAATTTAGAGATTTAGACTCTGGAGATCTAAGAAAAAGAATGGCATGCTTTGCCTGGTCAGTAGAAGACATAGAATTAATACTTCATCCGATGATTGCTGAAAAAAAAGAAGCAACGGGATCGATGGGAGATGATACTCCACTAGCTGTGCTCTCAAATAAATATAGAGGACTCCATCACTTTTTTAGACAAAATTTTAGTCAAGTTACAAATCCACCAATTGATTCATTAAGAGAAAGAGTTGTTATGAGTCTTCGAACTAGGATTGGAAACTTAAGTAATATTCTTGATGAAGATGAAGATCAATGCGATCATTTACAATTGAACTCTCCTGTTCTTTCAATTGAGCAATTCAAATCTATGCGAAGATATATGAAAGATAGTGTGAAGATCATTGACACAACAATGGATAAAACAAATCCTGAAAATAATTTTGAGATAGAAATCTCAAGAATAAATCGAGAAGCAGAACAAGCTGTTAGAGAGGGGTATGTTCATATAATTTTAAGTGACAAAGAAATGTCTAAAACAAGAATAGCTCTTCCTATGATATTAGTTACAAGTTCTGTTCATCACCATTTAATTAAACAAAATCTTCGAACTTTTATTTCCTTAAATGTTCAATCTGCAGAATGTTTAGATGTACAATATTTTGCAGTGCTTATCGGAGTTGGAGCAACAAGTGTGAATGCATATATGGCACAACAAGCTATAGCGGAAAGACATAAAAAAGGATTATTTAAAAATCTCTCATATGAAGAATGTGTAGAGAGATTTATTAATTCTATAAATAATGGTTTGCTTAAGACTATGAGTAAGATGGGAATATCAGTGATTAATTCATATCGAGGTGGTTGTAATTTTGAAGCGATTGGACTCAGTAGAAATTTAATGAGCAAATATTTCCCTTCTATGAGTTCTAAAATATCCGGTATCGGTATCAGCGGTATTGAAAGAAGATCAAGATTAGCTCATGATAATGCTTATGAAGAAAGTGTTATTACGCTGCCGATTGGAGGAAACTATCGCTATAGATTTGGTGGTGAAAAACATGCTTTTGAAGCAAGATCAATTCATATGCTTCAAACTGCAGTAACTTCTAATAATTATTCTTTATTTAAAAAATATTCTTCGATGATTGATGAAATGGATCCTATAAATATTCGTGATCTTTTAGACTTCAAAAAAAATAACAATAATAGTTGCTCTAACACAGTAGAACCTTCTCAAGAAATTAGAAAAAGGCTAGTTGCACCAGGAATATCACTTGGAGCCCTGAGTCCAGAAGCGCATGAAACTCTTTCTGTAGCAATGAATAGGATAGGAGCTAAATCTGATTCAGGTGAAGGTGGTGAAGATCCGATTAGATTTAAACCTAAGCCAAATGGAGATAACGCATCATCAAAAATTAAACAAATTGCAAGTGGACGATTTGGTGTAACAGCGGAATATTTAAATAATTGTGAAGAAATTGAAATTAAAGTTGCACAAGGTGCAAAACCTGGTGAGGGTGGACAATTGCCAGGAGGAAAAGTTACAGAATTAATTGCTAAACTAAGACATTCAACCGAAGGTGTGACGCTTATTAGTCCTCCTCCTCATCATGATATTTATTCTATCGAAGATTTAGCTCAGCTTATTTACGATTTAAAGCAAATAAATCCAAGAGCTAAAGTATGCGTTAAGTTAGTTGCTCAGTCAGGGATTGGGACAGTCGCAGCTGGTGTTGCAAAAGCAAAAGCTGATACGATACTCATATCAGGTCACAATGGTGGAACTGGGGCAAGCCCACAAACAAGTATTAAGTATGCAGGACTACCTTGGGAACTTGGATTAAGTGAAGTACATCAAGTTCTATCTCTAAATAACTTAAGGGATAAAGTTGTTCTTAGAACTGACGGAGGTTTGAAAACAGGAAAAGATATTGTTATTGCTGCTATGCTTGGGGCAGAAGAATATGGAATTGGGACAGCAAGTTTAGTTGCTATGGGCTGTATCATGGTTAGACAATGTCATTCAAATACTTGCCCCGTTGGAGTTTGCTCTCAGGATGAAAAACTTAGAGAAAAATTTACCGGTACACCAGAAAAAGTAATTAACCTTTTTAGTTTTATTGCTGATGAGGTAAGAGAAATTTTAGGATCACTAGGCTTTTCTTCTCTTGATGAAGTAGTTGGAAGATCTGATCTTTTATATCAAGTCAGTAGAGGAAGTTCTGATCTTGATGATTTAGATTTAAATCCAATTATCCAAACCATTGATTCATCAGTTGGTGAATTTGACATAAAGAAAAATACAATTAATAAAGTTAGCGATAGCCTTGATATTAAAATAATAGAGGATGCTCAGTCTTTCTTTGAAACAGATCAAAAAATTGAACTAAACTATAATGTCAAAAATACTGATAGAGCTATTGGAACAAGACTTGCATCAGAAATTACTACTACAAAAGGAATGAGCTCTCTTCCAGAGGATTTCTTTACAGTTAATTTTCATGGTTCTGCCGGGCAATCTTTTGGAGCATGGAGTGTGCAAGGAACTACTCTTAAAGTTTTTGGTGACGCTAACGATTATGTTGCAAAAGGATTATCAGGGGGTAAAATTGTTATACAACCAAGCTCATCTTCACAACTAAAAACAAACAAAAATGTTATCATTGGGAATACTGTCCTATATGGAGCAACGCGTGGTAAACTTTTTGCAGCTGGAACTGCTGGTGATAGATTTGCTGTTAGAAACTCTGGCGCACATGCTGTTATTGAAGGATGTGGTGATAATGGATGTGAATATATGACTGGAGGAAGTGCAGTTATTCTTGGCGAAGTAGGAAATAATTTTGGAGCTGGAATGACTGGAGGTATGGCATTTGTGTACGATAAAGAAGGAACTCTACCTCTTCGAATTAATCTTGAGGATATTTTCTATCAACAACAAATGACAAATTATTGGGAAAAAGTTTTATATCAAAAAATTGAAGAACATATCAAGGAAACAAATTCAATGTACGCAAAAAATTTACTCGAAAATTGGGAAAATGAGAAATTACTCTTCTGGCAAATTGTTCCAAAAGAAATGATCAATAAATTTGATCAACCTGTATTAATTCAAGAAGAAAAATCTGCTTAGTTTTTTATTATTGATTGAATAGAATCATTTATAATTTTTAAATCAAATGGATCGGATAATCTATGATCACTATTTTTTAATAATTTTATTTGGATTTGCTTTCCTTTAATTTTTTTTACTATTTTTTCTGGAACATCTGGAGTGACAACATTATCTTTTAGTCCTTGTATTAAAATTAAGGGCTTATTCCATTTGAATTCTTTATTTAAAATTTTATTTTTTCTACCTTCAATAATGTATTTCTTTTTTATAAGATAACTAAACCCGTAGGAGGAATATTTAATAATTCCTTTTTTCTTCATTTCTTGTTTTTTCTTTAAAGGGAGTTTTTTTGTAAAACCCATCGATATAATCAGGTGCTGCCGCTAGGCCAATTAATCCAGCAATTCTTTTTGGTCTTGCTTTGGCTGCTAAAAACATTAACCATCCACCCATACTGCTACCAACCAGAATTTGCGGTCCTTTTGCAATATTATCAATGATATCAATTAAGTCTTTCTTCCAATCTGAAATTGTAAAATCTTCGAATTTTCCATCAGATTTACCATGACCACGGCATTCAAAACGGATAAACCGCAGTTTATTTTTTCGCGCAAATCTCTCTAAAGACAAAGCTTTTTGACCGCTCATATCTGAGTTAAGGCCATGGATAAAGATGATACTAGGCCCCTTACCCTTTATAGATTTATAGCGAATTCTTTCTTTTTTCTTATTAATAAAGTAAGGCATCTTTGATACAAATACTTATATTTTAATAAAATGTCATCATTTAATGTCGCTCAAATTCTTCCCTTTTTAGATTCTGGTGGTGTCGAAAGAGGCACTATTGAAGTTGCAAATTTTTTATCTGAATTAAATTTAAAAAATAATATTATTTCAAATGGAGGGCGTTTAATTAAGGAAATTGATAAAAATTATACTGATCATTTTCAATTACCAGTTAACTCAAAAAATTTTTTTATTTATCCATTAATTGCTAATCAATTAAAAAAATTAATTTTTAATCAAAATATTAATGTTGTTCATGTAAGATCAAGAGCACCAGCATGGATTTTAAGTTTTATAAAAAATAGAAACTTCAAAACAATATCTACATTTCATAATGTGTATAGTGGTAATTCTTATTTTAAAAAAATCTATAATAAGCAATTATCCAAAGTTGATCAGATTGTTGCTATTTCAAATTATGTAAAAAATGAAATTAGTAAAAAATACAATTTGGATTCAAATAAAATTAAAGTGATTAATAGAGGAGTTGATGTTAAATATTTTGAAAAACCAATTTTAGATTCTCAAATAGAAAATATAATAAATAATTATAAAATTGATACCTCAAAAAATATTATTTTATATCCTGCAAGGCTAACAAACTGGAAAGGTCAAATTGAGTTTTTAGATATATTTAATAAGATGCAAAATGATAATTTTTTACTTTATTTTGCAGGTGATACAAAAAATCAATCTTATACAGAGAAACTACAAAATAAAATTCAAAGTTTTAACCTTGGTCATAAATGTAAGATTATAGGCAATCTACCAAGAGATGATTTGAAAACTTTATATTACCTATCATCAATTATTACATCTTTTCCTTTACAAGCTGAAGGCTTTGGAAGAATTATTAGCGAAGCATTAATAATGAAAAAAAGGGTACTAGCCTTTAACTATGGTGGTGTTAAAGATCAGCTCAATAAATTAGATGATATTTATAAAGTAGATCCTCATAAATATAATGAAATAAACATAAAACTTCAAAATATTATAAAAATAGATAAAGAAAAATTTTCTAATATTTCATTAGAAAGTAAAGACTATATATCAAAAACATTTTCAAAATACCAAATGGTACAAAGTTACGTAGACTTATATGAACAGCAGTCAATTTAACAAAATACTAGTTGTAAAGCATGGATCACTTGGTGATATTGCATTTTCTATACTTGCTATGGCATCAATTAAGCAATTTTTTAGTAATGCCACTATTGATTTGTTAACTGAAGAAAAACACGTAAATTTTTTAAGCAATTCAAATTATTTTAATTCGATTTTTCAAGATAATAGAAAAGGAATAATTGATTCACTTAAGGTTATATTAAAAATTAATCAAAATAAATACGATCTAATCATAGATTTACAGAATTCTAAAAGAACAAATAATTATTGGTCATTCTTAAAATTTATTTCAGAAGTAAAAGTTAACGGATCTCGTTCTAATTGTGATATTCAATATGTAATTCCTCCACAAGGAACTGAATCTCCACAACAAGGTTTATACAATCAACTAAAGTTACTTGGAGTAAATGAAATTTATCAAAATGTAGATTGGCTTTCCAGAGATATTACGGCAATTAATGAAGATAAAATAATCTTAATGATACCTGGTGTTTCTAAATCAGGTAAGGACAAGCAATGGTCACCAAATAAATTTGCAATACTTGCAAGTACTCTAGAAAAAAAAGGATATCATATTTGTGTTATTGGGCAAAAATCAGATAAACAAACAGTAGAAACGATCAATAATGCATGTCAGAAGGTTATTGATTTAAGCGATAAATCACCTCCTGAAATCATCTATTCCATCGCTAAAAAAAGTGATTTTATAATTAGTAATGATACTGGCCCAGGTCATATAGCAGCTCTAAGTAATTCACCTATTCTTTTTTTAGCTAAAGATAATGTTATTTCAAAATCAAACTTATCTGAATATAAAAATGCTTATACGATTCTGACCGATACAATGGACTCAATTTCTGTAAAAAAAGTTTTAGATTTTTTACACGATAGTAAATTAATCAATAAATGAAATTAATTCTTTTTCTAAATTTTGGTTGTTAGAGAATAGTTTAGTATATTTTTTTTTCCATGGCGCATATTCTTCTGCAATCATACCTGGAAGATTATCTGAATCATAAATAACACAAAGTTTCGTTTCAGAAAGTGATGCAATATGTGTGCATCCACATTCAGGTGTAATTACATATGTTGAAGAGTTTATTATTGATGTCCAATTATCAAAATTTAATTGATCTAAGATTAAAACATTATTTATACTTTTAAGATTTTCAAACTCTTCATTAGTAATAATCTCATATTTTTTAAATATTTCATAGAATACATTTTTTGATGATCTATCAGTTGTCATTACAATATTGATTTTCAAATTTTTAAGATTGTCTAATAAATTAATAAAGTTTTCTTCTGAAAAATATTTATTGATCCATTTTGAAGATAAATGAATTAAGCATAATTTTTTAGAACTTATTTCTATTTTATTAAATTCTAATTCATTCTTAATCTCTGCAGTATTATTATAACTTAATCCACTTTTAGTAACTAACTCCATCATAAGTTCTGTTTGATGAATTGGAATTTTTTTTGAATATCTTAATTGGCGATCGATTATTAAGCAGTGAGTAAAAAAGATTTTACCCAAAATTCTATCAAAAAATTTACTCATGTAATTATTTCTGTATCGAGATTTAAAAATTAACAATGACTTTATTTTACTTTTAGAAAAAATTGATATTAATATACTGAATATACCAGGGCTAAATGTGAAAATATAATCATAATCTTCATTTCTTAATTTTGAAATTATTTTTAAGACTTGATAAAATTTATTTTGAAATAGAAAAATTTTTTTAATAGATTTATAGTTCTTACATATTTTTTGATTTTTTTTTGAACATACAATATCAATTTTACAATCCTGATTAGCTTGTTTTATTCCTTGAACAACCGGAAGAGTAAGGACCATATCTCCCATTTTATCGTTTCTAACTAAACAAATTTTCATAAAGTGTATTTAATAACTTAAAAAACATTTTATATTTCTTAAAATCAGCCCTTGAATTTAAATTCATTTGAGATTATATCCTAACAAAATATGACAAAAGACCTAATTTCCTAATATGCTATTAAATAATAGCTTTAACTCAATCTCTATATAATTTTGGCCGTAAATTTCAAAACAAAGAAAGATATTGGTCCAAGAATCAATGAGCAGATTACTGCAAGTGAAGTCAGACTTATATCTAGTAGTGGTAAACAAATGGGGATCTTAAGCATTCGTGAAGCTCTAATTCAAGCAGAAGATGAAGGTTTTGATTTAGTTGAAGTATCTCCTGAAGCTAATCCACCAGTTTGTAAAATTATAGATTATGGTAAATTAAAATATAGAGAGCAAAAAAGTAAGAAAGAAGCAAAAAAGAAACAAAAAACAATTGAAGTTAAAGAGATTAAAATGAGACCTGGCATTGATACCCACGATTATAATGTTAAAATTAAAGCACTCTCAAAGTTTATAGGTGGTGGTAATAAAGTTAAAGTTTCTATGCGTTTCAGAGGACGTGAAATGGAGCATCAAAATTTAGGCTTTGATCTTCTAAAAAAACTAACTTCAGAAGTCGAAGAATATGCAAAAGTTGAAGTAGCTCCTAAGTTTGAGGGAAGACAAATAATGATGATACTTGTCCCTCAAGTTGCTAAATAATTCTACATATTGCAAAATACTCAATTATCAGTATAAGCCTTCAAAACTTGTTATGGCCTGCGGGGCAGCCTAACGGGAAAACTTACAATATAGGAGATAGTAATGCCCAAGCTTAAAACTAAGAGTAGTTTAAAAAAAAGATTTTCGAGAACAGGTACTGGTAAAATTAAATTTAAACCTGCTGGAAAGAGACATGGAATGAGTAAACGTTCCAATAAATTTATTCGTAACACGAAAAGATCTGCAATTATGTCACCAGGTGATTCTGCTTTGATTGATCATATGTTACCATACAACAAGTAAGGGGAAATCAATGGCAAGAGTATCACGAGGTGTTACAGCAAGAGCTAGACACAAAAAAGTAATTAAAAGAGCAAAAGGTTATTACGGTAGAAGAAAAAACGTTTTTCGAGTTGCTGTGCAGGCTGTTGAAAGAGGTATGCAATATGCTTATAGAGACCGTAAAAAAAGAAAAAGTGATTTTAGGGGTTTATGGATTCAAAGAATCAATGCTGGTGTTAGACTTCATGGTTTAACATATTCGCAATTTATATCTGGTCTTAAAAAATCATCTATTGAAATAGATAGAAAGATTTTAGCGGATCTTGCAGTTAACCAGCCAGAGGCTTTTAAAGCTTTAGTTGATAAAGCTCAATCTGCTAGATAATTTTAATTAATAAAATATAATAGATATTGATGGCATTTGCTAAAAATAAAATTGATGTTCTAAAAAAAATCAAAGCTTCAAAATCCTTCGAAGATTTAGAAAAACTTCGACTATATTATCTAGGTAAAAAAGGATTAATACCTGAAGCTTTAAAAGGATTAGGCTCTTTGTCTATTGAAGAAAAAAAATCGAAAGGACAGGAATTAAATATTTTTAAAAAAGAAATTGAAGAAGGTATTAAAAACCAAAGAAAAGAAATTGAAAATATTGAAATTTCAAACAAGATTAATTTAGAATCAATTGATGTTACTCTACCACCTAATATTTCTGAAAAAGGAAAAATACACCCAATTAGTCAAACAATATTTAATATCATAGAAATTTTTGGAAATTTAAATTATGCAGTGGAAACAGGTCCAGATATTGAAACAGATTTTAATAATTTTACAGCTTTAAATATCCCGGAACATCATCCAGCAAGAGAAATGCAGGATACTTTTTATGTTCAGGATAATGGAGACAAAAATGTTCTTCGAACCCATACCAGTCCTGTTCAAGTGAGAACTATGCTTAACACAAAACCACCTATTAAAATTATTGTTCCTGGCAGAACTTATAGAAGTGACTCAGATGCTACACATGCTCCTATGTTTCATCAGGTAGAAGGTTTAGTCGTTGATACAAGTTCTACTATGGTTGATTTAAAATCAACACTCGTTTTATTCTTAGAAGAATTTTTCGAAGTAAAAAACTTACAATACCGTTTTCGCCCTAGTTACTTTCCTTTTACCGAGCCTAGTGCAGAAATGGATGTAGCTTATACCAAAGTAAATAATAAAATTAAAATTGGTGAAGGAGATAAATGGTTAGAAATATTGGGTTGTGGGATGGTCAATCCTATAGTTTTAGATAATTGTAATATCGATTCAAAACAGTTTCAGGGTTTTGCTTTTGGTATGGGAATTGAGCGTTTGTCGATGCTTAAATATGGCATTACAGATTTAAGAAGTTTTTTTGATCCAAATTATAGATGGCTGGATCATTATGGTTTTAGTATTTTGGATAACCAAACACGATCAGGGCTATAAATGAAATTTACACTAGACTGGCTAAAAGATCATTTAGATACTTTTGAAAATTTAAATACCATAACAGATACTTTAACCAATATTGGTTTAGAGATTGAAAGTGTAGAAGATAAATCAGAAATATTTAAGAATTTTACAGTAGCTAAAGTTTTAAAAGTAGAAAAACATCCAGATGCAGATAAGCTTAAAGTATGTCAGGTTGAAACAATAAATGGAAATTATCAAGTTGTGTGTGGTGCTCCAAATGCAAAAGAAGGCATGCTTGGAATTTTTGCGCCAGAAAATAGTTATATTCCTGGAACTGACTTACATTTAAAAAAAACTAAAATTAGAGGAGTTGAGTCTTGCGGAATGCTTGTCTCAGAAAGAGAGATGGGTATTTCTGATGAACATGATGGAATTATTGAAGTAAAAGATAATTATAAAATTGGTGATTTATTTAGTAAAATTTTTGCAATAGATGAACCTATTATTGAAATTAATTTAACTCCAAATAGATCTGACTGTTTATCGGTCAGAGGTATCGCAAGAGATTTAGCGGCAGCAGGAATTGGTAAATTAAAAGACATAAATTATAAAAAATCAAAAGAATCATTTAAAAGTCCAATTACGTGGAAAAAAGAATTTCAAAATAATAATCTATGTCCTGGAGTAGCAGGTCGATATTTTAAAAATGTCAAAAATAAAGAAAGTCCTAAATGGCTTCAAGATAGATTAACTGCAATCGGATTAAGACCCATTTCAGCACTTGTTGACATTACAAATTATATTACTTTTGACTTAGGAAGACCGCTACATGTTTATGATGCTGACAAAGTGTCAGGTAATTTAACAATGCGATTAGCCAATAAAAATGAGGAGTGTTTAGCACTTAATGAAATTAATTATAAATGTGACAGTGACATGATTGTAATTTCTGACGATGAAAAAAAACTTCATGGAATTGGTGGAGTTATGGGTGGTCTCGATAGTGGTTGTAGTTTGGACACTAAAAATGTCTTTCTAGAAGTTGCGTTATTTGATCCGATTTCTGTCACTAAGACTGGAAGAAAACTAAATCTTCAAAGTGATGCACGTTACCGTTTTGAAAGAGGGATTGATACTGATTCTATCTACTGGGGTGTAGATGCAGCAACTCAAATGATTTTGAAATTATGTGGAGGAGAAGTAAGTGAGTTCGTTTCTTCAGAAATTAATATAGAAAAAAATAAACCATTTATTTTTGATACAAATAAAATAAAGACTCTTGGCGGAATCGAAATCAATAATAAGGAACAGAAAAAAATCTTAGCTTCACTTGGTTTTGCTGTTAATGAAAAAAATTCAAAATTTGAAATTCAAAGCCCTACTTTTAGACCAGATATTATTGGTGAGGCAGATATCGTTGAAGAAATAATTAGAATTTATGGTTATAATAAAATTCCTCTAAAAAAAGTAACTAATCAAGAAGAAAAAAAACAGATTTTAAATACTAAAACAAAAACCTTTTATAAAAGCAAAAAAACTATAGCTCTAAATGGATATTCTGAAGTTGTAACATGGTCATTTATGGATGAAAAAAAAGCAAAAATTATTTCAGATGAAATAATTAGTTTAAAAAATCCAATAAGTACCGATTTGAACACAATGAGACCATCAACTCTTCCAAATTTGTTAGATGCAATCAATCAAAATAAAGCTAGAATGTACTTGAGAGCTAAAATATTTGAAGTAGGTCCAAATTTTTCTAAATCATTACCAGACCAACAAGAAAATGTTGTTACTGCTATAGCTTATGGCTCGTTTGATGAACCAAACTGGTTATCAAATAAAAAAAATATTGATGTCTTTAGTATAAAGGCTGATTTATTTTCTATTTTATCAAACTTTAATGTGCCAATAGATAATTTGTTTTATGAAAAGCTTGAAGGCCAAATTTATCATCCTGGCAAATCATCTTCTTTAAGACTTGGTAAACACAAAATAGCTAATTTTGGAGAGTTGCATCCAATTTTGTTAAAAACAATGGATGTTAATTTCAAGGTTTTTGGTTTTGAAATATATTTAGATAATATTTCACAATTTCAAGAAAATAAATCTTTCTCTAAAGGTGGGTTTGCTAATAATCCGTATCAAATGGTTGAAAGAGACTTTGCTTTTCTGTTTCCAAAAGAAGTTAAAGCTGGTGAGATAATAAAAAAAGTAAAAAAAATAGATAAAAATATAATTCAAAATGTGACAATATTTGATGTTTATGATGGTGATAAACTTCCAGAAAATAAAAAAAGTATTGCTTTTAGAGTATTACTGCAACCTCAAGCTAAAACATTCAACGATGAAGAAATTGAGGAATTATCGAATAAAATAATTGACGAAATATCTAAATCGCTTGATGCCTCTATAAGAAACTAATGACAGAACTTAGTTCTATTCGTAATTTCTCAATTGTTGCTCACATAGATCATGGAAAATCAACGTTAGCCGACAGACTAATCCAGTTTTGTGGCGGCTTAACTGATAGAGAGATGAAAGAGCAGGTTTTAGACTCAATGGAATTAGAAAGAGAAAGAGGCATTACAATAAAGGCTCAAACAGTTAGACTTTCTTACAAATCAAATGATGGCAAGACTTACATACTTAATATTATGGATACCCCTGGTCATGTTGATTTTTCTTATGAGGTTTCTAGATCATTAGCAGCATGTGAAGGATCTTTGTTAATAGTTGATTCTACACAGGGTGTTGAGGCACAAACATTAGCTAATGCATACCAGGCGATTAATAATGATCATGAAATTTTGCCCGTGCTAAATAAAATTGATCTTCCTTCATCTGAGCCGGATAAAATAAAATCACAAATTGAAGATGTTCTTGGTATTGAAACAGACAACGCTTCTCTTGTTTCAGCGAAAACAGGTTTAGGTATAGAAGATTTATTAAATAAAATCATAACACTTCTTCCATCTCCTTCAGGTGAAATAAGCAAAGAATTAAAATGTATGCTAGTTGATAGTTGGTATGACAGTTATCTTGGTGTCGTAGTACTTGTAAGAGTGATAAATGGGGAGCTTAAAAAAGGTCAAAAAATTAGATTTATAGCAACAGGTGCAACATATACAATTGATAGAGTGGGGATTTTTTCTCCTAAAGCAACTGAAGTTGATACACTTGGACCAGGAGAAATAGGTTTCATAAATTCTGGTATTAAAAGTGTTTCCGATTGTAAAGTTGGTGACACAATAACAGATGATAAACTTCCAACGGAAGAAGTACTCCCTGGTTTTAAACCATCTCAGCCAGTTGTTTTTTGTGGAATGTTTCCTGTCGATTCCGATGATTATGAACATATGAGAGATAGTATGTCTAAACTTGCTTTGAATGACTCTAGTTTTTCTTATGAACCAGAAGTAAGTCCTGCTTTAGGTTATGGCTTTCGCTGTGGCTTTTTAGGTTTATTACATTTAGAAATTATTCGAGATCGTTTTGAAAGAGAATTTAATCTAGAACTTGTAACTACTGCACCATCAGTTGTTTACAAAATTTTAATGAAAGATGGATCAACTATAAATCTTCATAATCCTACTGATATGCCGGATTCTGTAAAAGTTGAAAATATTTCTGAACCTTGGATAAAGGCTACAATAATAGTACCTGAAGAATTTTTAGGTTCAGTACTAGAATTATGTACATCAAAAAGAGGTATTCAACAAAATATGAGTTATGCAGGTAATAGACCTTTAGTTGAATATAAACTTCCGCTAAATGAAGTCGTTTTTGATTTTTATGATAGATTAAAATCAATTACTAAAGGTTATGCAAGTTTTGATTATGAAATTACAGGATATGAGGTAAATAATTTAGTTAAAGTAGGGATTCTTATCAATGGAGATACAGTAGATGCTTTATCTTTAATTGTTCACAAAGATAGATCTGAGCAAAGGGGTAGAGCACTCTGTGAAAGACTGAAAGATTTAATTCCAAGACAACAATTTAAAGTTGCAATTCAAGCTGCAATTGGAGGTAAAGTAATTGCTCGTGAAACAGTAGCTTCATTTAGAAAAGATGTAACTCAAAAACTTTATGGTGGAGATGTAACAAGGAAAAACAAACTTTTAGATAAGCAAAAAAAAGGTAAAAAAAGAATGAGGCAGTTTGGGAAAGTTGATATTCCGCAAAATACTTTTTTAAATGCTTTAAAAATGAATGATAATTAAATTTAGGAGAGATGTGAGAGTGGTTTAATCAGCACGCTTGGAAAGCGTGTGTAGTAGCAATACTACCGAGGGTTCGAATCCCTCTCTCTCCGCCAATTTCATTAATAAAAAATATCATTTTTTATAAATTAATAGCTAAAATCATTATTTTTATGACTATATAATAAATAATCATATTTCTTTATTTTACTCACAAATACAAAAAAGTTATTAAATATTAAGATTAAAATATCTAGTTTATTTCTCTAATGACGTTTTTAATATCATTGGCTAATCTAAAGATAACTTTAGAATTTATTTTTTTTGATGAAATTCCCAACATAAAACCAGATGTATGTATTTTATCAGCATTATGAAATTGTGATTTTGCTAAACTTTTAAATTTTTCTTTAATTATTTTTTGTTTTGAAAAATTACCACTTATTATAGGTCTTGTTTCTATACCTAACTTATAAAGTTTTTCACAAATCATGTCTCTTTTTTTATTTTTTATTTTTTTTAAAATTATTGGAAAGTTAAACCAACTAATTTTTGCTTTGCTATAATTTGTAACAAAATTTATATTATCATTAAGGTATTTATCGTTTCTAAATACTTTATTTATAAGATTATAATTATGAAGTCTATTAATTCTATACTTATCTATTTTTTTTACTTGATTAAATAATAGTGCAGCTTGAATATCTGTTAGTCTTAAATTATAGCCAAGATTTATAAAGTTAAATAATTTATTAAAACTTTTAGATTTATTTTTTTCTAAGTAATCTATTTCTCTGGACCAACCATGTGCTCTTAAGGATAACAAAATCTTATAATCACTATAATTTTTACATAAAACTAATCCTCCTTCACCTGAGGTAATATGGTGAGAAAAATAAAAAGAAAAGGAAGAAATTGATCCATAAGTACCAAGATATTTATTATCAAATTTACTTCCTAGTGCTTCACAAGTATCTTCAATCAATATCAAATTATATTTTTTAATAATTTTCATTAAGCGAGCCATGTTTGTACAATTACCAAGTGCATGCACAAGCATGATAGCTTTAGTTTTTTTTGTAATTTTTTTTTGAATTTTTTCTAAGTCAAGATTTAAATTGTTAATATCTATGTCAACAAATACTGGTTTTAAACCTGTTTGAATAATTGGATATAATGATGTAGACCAACAAAGAGTTGGTATAATAACCTCATCATTTTTATTAAAATTATATCTACCCTTATTATTTGTTAGTAGTGAAAAGGCGAGTAAATTTGCTGATGATCCAGAGTTCACTAATAAAGCGTATCTATTGAATTTTTTTGAAAAATATTTTTCAACCGATTTATTATAGTATCCTCTTGTTATGTTACCACTTTTGATAACTTCGAGAGCAAGTTTTTTATCTTCAATGTTTAGTGTATTAGTTGTTAGTGGATAGTAAATCATATTTTTTTAAATTTTATTTTAATTAATTTAATAATATTTTCATCTTCATTATAACCAAGAATTATTATAAGTACTTTCATAATATAAATGATTTTAGGTATAACTGGTTATAAGGGAATTTTAGGAAAATCTATCATAAATTATATAAAAAAATATGAAAAAAGTAATTATAAGATATCTTTATATAAAAATAGTGTTCTTGATTTTGAAAAATTAGGAAAATGGATTGATAAGATAGATATCATCCTTCACCTCGCAGCAGTCACATCAATTTATGAAGTTAATAAAAATAAAAAATATGCTGAACAAGTTAATCATTTATCAGTTAAATTTATAGTTAAAAAAATAAAACATATTAATTCAAATAAAAAATTAATATTTATTTCTTCTTCACATGTTTATTCCAGTTCAAATAAAAAAATTAGTGAAAATTCGTTAATTAATCCATCAACTTATTATGGAAAACTTAAATATAAATCTGAAAAGGAAATTCAGAAAAATTTATCTAATTTCATAATAATAAGATTATTTAGTTACTATACTCCAAAACAATCAAAGCAATTTTTAATACCTGCTTTAATCAATAAAATAAAAAATATAGAAGGAAGAAAGCTGAAACTTAAAAATTATAATAATATACGGGATATATCAACTATAGACTATGTTACTAAACAAATAACTAGTTTAATTTTTAAAAAATTTAATGGTATTGTTAATTGTGGATCAGGAAATGGCATATCCCTTGAAAGTCTAGCAAAAAAAATCGCTTATGATAAATTTAAAAAAAAAATAGAATTAGATAAAAGATTCAAATTAAAAAAACCTAGTAAAATTATATGCAATAATTATAAATTATTAAAAATTACTGGTATTAAAAAAATGGATAATTTATTTAAAATATTATGAAAAAAAAGATAGCTTTTATAACAGGTATCACTGGCCAAGATGGATCTTTATTAGCAAAATTACTTTTAAATAAAAATTATATAGTGCATGGTATCAAAAGAAGAGCATCATCATTTAACACAAAAAGAATCGACTCAATTTATCAAGAGCATCAAAATAAAAGAAAAAGTTTAATTCTTCACTATGGCGATCTTACAGACTCATTATCATTATATGATTTACTAAATAAAATTAAACCTGATGAAATATATAATTTAGGTGCACAAAGCCATGTTGCAATAAGTTTTATTAATCCTGAATATACAACTAATGTAGATGGCATAGGTAATTTAAGGTTACTAGATGCTATATCAAAATTAAAATTTAAAAAATCAGTTAAGTTTTTTCAAGCTTCTACTTCTGAAATGTACGGAAATCAAAAAAAAACACTCAACGAAGATTCAAATTTTGAACCAGTTAGTCCTTATGCATCTGCAAAACTTTTAGCTTATTGGAATACAAAAATTTACAGAAAGGCTTACGGAATATTTGCTTCTAATGGCATTATGTTCAATCATGAGAGTTCCCAAAGAGGAGAAAATTTTATTTCAAAAAAAACTACTAAAGCTGTAGCCGAAATTTTCCTTGGATTAAGAGATATTTTATATGTAGGAAATTTAAATTCATATAGAGATTGGGGTTACGCTGGAGATTACGTTGAAGCCATGTGGAAAATTATGCAATATAAAAAACCTGATGATTTTGTAATAGCTACAAATAAAACTCACAGTGTTAGACGTTTTATTGAAATTGCTTTTAAAAGAGTTGGTATTAAAATTATTTGGAAAGGCAAAGGTATTAACGAAGTAGGATTTGAAAAAAAATCAAATAAAATACTAGTGAAGGTCGATAAAATATATTTTAGACCAAATGAAGTTGAATACTTAAAGGGTAACTACTCCAAAATAAATAAATTAATAGGATGGAAACCTAAAATGACATTTGAAAAACTTGTAAACAAAATGGTAGATTACGATCTTAAGGAATTAAAAAACAAATAATTATTTTTTACACCAAAATTGATACATCCCTGCAAAAATTCTAGGATTAGATTTTTCGTATTCTTCCCATTTATTAAGATTAAATAAATCATTTTTATCATTAAAATTAATTTTAAAATTTTCTTTGACCAATTGATCTTCGAATCCTAAAAAGATTAGTCCTAATTTATCTAAATATTTTTTTATTTTACTTATTGTAAACTGATGTTCTTGAACATGGAATAATAAATCTCTTACCCCACTTACTGTATAGAAATCTGGACTTGATTTAATATAATTCCAATAATCATTATTATTCTCAATTATATCTTTTCTAAATTTAATGATGTTTTTATAATTAGTTTGGAGTTTAAGTTTATTAATTTTATTTCTAATCCGTGTTATGTGTTGTCTAGCGATTTCACTATACAATCCAATAAGCATTAAAGAATCATTATGCATACACGAGGTTAATATTTTCCATCCTTTAAATGGATTATCCATATGATGAAGAACACCAACTGATTCAATTATATCAAACTTTTTATCTATAGACTCTAAATCTAGTATATCCCCTTGAATAAAATCAATGTTATTAATTTTGAGTTCATTTGCTTTTCTTTTTGCGTAGGATAAACTTTTTAAACTTAAATCAAGAGCAAGTATTTTTGATTTTTTATATTTTGAAGCGGTTGTTATGGCATGCTGGCCAGTGCCACAACCAGCAATTAGAATTTCAGGACTTTCAGAGTTTGTTATTTTTTTTAAATCTAAATTCAAATCGCTATCATTTATTACATCTTTAATATTTCTAGGTTCAATACTTAATCCAAGATTTTCCCATCTAGGATAGGGGTTTTCCTCATACTGCTCTTTTACCTTAATAGAAACTTGATCTTTAACTTTCGAAATAGACTTTATTGATTTTGATATTCGATTTTCAATCTTATTTTGATTTAGATGTAATTCAAATATTTCTTTTAATTTATCTGAAAATTTAATTTTATTTGACCAACTAAAATTAGTTAAAGGTTCATAATATGAAATGCACAATATATCTAAATCACTAATTTTTTTATTTTCTTTTAAATTTTTTTTTATTCTTTCATTAATTTTATTTATTTTTTCTATCTCATCTTTTGATTTGCCATATATGTATTCATTAAGAAAACATTGCATAGATAAAGAAATTAAAAAATCCATGTGAGTTTTATCAATATCTGATTTGTATGTCTTGTTTAAGATTTCTTTTCTTAAATTCACAAAATTTTTTTCAATATAATAATCAGGAATAGGACAAACTTTCATAAATTGTATTAAAAGAGTATTCTTCTGCAAACCTTTCAAAATATTATCAAAATCTTTGTTTGTTATTTTATTCTTAACTAAAGATAAATTTTCTTTCAGATTTGTATTTAAAAATAAACTATTTAAAACATTTGTGCCAATAGAGTTTGGCCTTACAATAATTTTTTCTTTTAAAAGATATAAAAGATATTTATTAATATCTTTATTCTCCACATTTATATTATAAAACTGAAGTGCTCCTGCTAAATTGTAGTAAGCTACTTTATAATTTGAATTGATTTCTAAAGTAGATAAATATAATTCAATGGCTTTTTTATATAATCCTTTTCTTCTATAAATATTTCCAAGATTATTATGAGCTTTAAAATAATTTTTGTCTAAATCTATGACCTTTTTATAATTTTCTATTGCCTTCTCCTCTTCATCTAATTTGCCATAAATATTAGCTAAATTATAGTATCCATCTATATATTTAGGATTAAGATTTACTACTTTTATAAATAAATCTTTTGCTAACTTATAATTTTTAAGCTCTGTGTATACTACACCTTGTATATTGCGAAGAAAAATGGAGTTAGGAAATTCATTTAATAGTTGATTTGACAATCTCAAAAGTTCATTAAATTTTTTTTTATTAAATAATGATATTAATTCTTTTATTTTAATTTGTGAGGGCTCTATAGGACTCATTTAAATAACAGAGGAAATAAGTTTTTTAGTATACTCAGATTTTGGAGAATTAAAGATATTACTACTAATATTTTCTTCTACTATTAATCCATCTTTTAATACAATTATCCTATTTGATATTGCTTTGATGACTGTCATATCATGACTAATAAATATGTAGCTAAGATGAAGTTGTTCTTGAAGTTTATTAAGAAGATTTATTATTTGATTCTGAATTGTTACATCTAAAGCTGATGTAGGCTCATCTAGTATTAAAATTTTTGGCTCCAAAATAAGAGCTCTTGCAATTGCAATTCTCTGTCGTTGACCTCCTGAAAATTCATGAGGATATTTTTCAATTGTATTTTTATAATCTAATCCAACTTTATCTAATATATTTTTTATTTTTTCTTCTTTTTGTTTTTTATTAATATTTGGATGATGAATTAACAAGCCTTCAGAAATAATATCTTCTATATTCATCCTTGGGCTTAGTGATGAAAATGGATCTTGAAAGACAATCTGTATTTCCTTTCTCAAATTTAAGACTTCTTTTTTGTTTAGTTCTCTAAGATCTTTATTATTTATTTTTATTTTTCCTTTTGATTCTATTAAATTTAAAACAGCTAAAATGAGTGATGTTTTACCAGAACCAGATTCTCCAACAATACCAATACTTTCACCCATTTTTAAATCAAAACTGACATTTTTAATTGCTTTTACATAGTCAACTGTTCTTTTTAGAAGACCTTTTTTAATTGGGTACCATACATTTAAATCTTCAACTTTTAAGATAGAATCTGAATCAAAATTTTTGCTCTCTTTAATATTACTCTGATAAGAAACTAATTCTCTTGTATACTCATTTTTTGGATTATTAAATATTTCATCATTTGTACCAAATTCTACAATTTTACCATTTTTCATTACATAAATATAATCTGATAATTTTTTTACTACTGATAAATCATGACTTATAAAAACTAGAGACATACCCAGTCTTGATTGTATATTTTTTAGCAGTTCTAAAATTTGTAGTTGAATCGTAACATCTAATGCTGTTGTTGGCTCATCCGCAATAAGAACTTCTGGGTTATTAGCAATACTCATTGCGATCATAGCTCTTTGTCTCTGTCCACCTGATAATTCATAAGGATATATTTTTGGCCTTGTTGCAATGTTATCTAAACCCACTTCTTTTAATAAATTTATAGTTTTTATCTTAGCTTCATTCTTGGTAATTACATTGTGGTTTGTAATGATCTCCTCAATTTGTTTGTTAATTGTGTGCAAGGGATTTAAACTGGTCATGGGTTCTTGAAAAATTGTAGAAATTTTATTTCCTCTTATTTTTTGTATTTCACTTTCATTTAATTTCAATAAATTAACATTATTAAAAAATATATTACCATTCTTAATATCAGCACCATTAGGTAGTAGCTTTAAAATACTTAGTGCAGATAAAGTTTTGCCTGAACCTGACTCACCAACAATAGCGGTAGTTTTTCCTTTTATAACATCTAGATTTATATTCTTTACTACCTCAATGTTTCTATTAAATTCAATTGTAAGATTTTGAATTGAAACTATTTTATCCATTTTAATTAAAAGTCTTTCTGGGATCTAAAGAGTCTCTAATTGCTTCACCTACAAAAACTAAAAGACCTAACATCAAACCTAAGGTTAAAAAACTTGTAATTCCAAGCCATGGAGCTTGTAAATTATTCCTTCCTTGATTTACCATTTCTCCTAATGATGCTGACCCTGGCGGTAAGCCAAAACCTAAAAAATCAAGACCTGATAATGCAGTTACAGAAGCGCTCAAACTGAATGGAAGAAAAGTAACAGTAGCAATAGTAGCATTGGGTAACATGTGCCTAATCATTATTCTTATGTTCGAAACACCTAGTGCTTTTGCAGCTCTTATATAGTCAAAATTCCTTGCTCTTAAAAATTCTGCACGAACTACACCAACATAACCCATCCAACTAAAAAGTAATAAGATAATTAAAAGCCACCAAAAATTTGGTTGAATTACACTAGCTAAAATTATTAAGACGTATAAAGTTGGAATAGCTGACCATACTTCCATGAATCTTTGGAAGAATAAATCAGTCTTTCCACCAAAATAACCCTGTATTGCTCCTGCAGATACTCCTATAATCATTGAAAAAAATGTTAAAGTAAATCCAAATAATACGGATATGCGGAAACCATAAATTAATCTTGATAGCACATCTCTTGCTTGATCATCAGTACCAAGCCAGTTTTTATTTGAAGGTGGTGAAGGAGCTGGAGCGGATAAATCTCTTATTATAGTATTATATGAATATGGAATTATAGGCATAATCATCCATCCATCTTCTTCAATTAAGTTTTTAACATATGGATCTTTATAATCTGCCTCTGTTTTAAAATCTCCTCCAAATGTTGTTTCTGAATAGAAAGAAAATATTGGATAATAAAAGTTTGATTTATATTTTACTAATATGGGTTTTTCATTTGCAATAAAATTAGCAAACAAAGAAATAATAAATAAAAAACTGAATATCCAAAAAGAATAATAACCTCTTTTATTATTCTTAAAATTATTTAGTCTTCTTTGATTTAATTTTGAAAATTTCTTCATTACCTTGATTCAAAATCTATACGTGGATCAATGATTGAGTACATGAAATCGCCAATTATCCCCATAACCAAACCGAGTAGTGAGAAAAAATAAAGTGTTGCAAATATAACTGGATAATCTCTAGTCAGAGCAGCTTCGTATCCTAGTAAACCTAAACCATCTAAAGAAAAAATAACCTCAATAAACAGAGAACTTGAAAAAAGAATTCCAATAAATGCTGATGGAAAACCAGCAATTACTATTAACATTGCATTTCTAAATACATGACCATAAAGAACTTTTCTTTCAGTTAAACCTTTAGACCGTGCAGTAATTACATATTGTTGATTTACTTGATCAAGAAATGAATTTTTTGTTAAAAAAGTCAATCCAGCAAAACCACTTACAAGCATTGCAGTTAAAGGCAGTGCTAAATGCCAGAAGTAATCTATTATTTTTTGAAATAATGTTAATTCATCAAAATTTTCAGAAAATAAACCTCTTAGAGGAAAAATATCGTAAAATCTTCCTCCTGCAAAAAATACTATTAGTATTACAGCAAATAAAAAATTTGGTATTGCATAACCAATTGTTACAATTGAACTTGATACTATATCAAACTTTGATCCATCCTTTATTGCTTTTCTTATACCTAGAGGAATAGATATTAAATATACTAATAAAGTTGTCCATAAACCAAGTGATATTGAAACTGGCATTTTATCTAAAACGATAGAAGTAACTTTTTGATCTCTAAAAAAACTTTCTCCAAAATCAAAGGTTAAATAACCTTTTAACATTTTCATAAAACGTTGATGTGCTGGTTTGTCCATTCCATACATCTTTTCTATTTCTTTTATAATATCTGGATCAAGGCCTTGTGCTCCTCTATATTTACTATCATTTACTGATGTAGCATTATCCTGATTAAACTCTAAAGTTTCACCCTCGCCACCGCCAGAAAATCGAGCTGTTGATTCAACAGCTGTACCAGTCATTTGTGCAATCATTTGTTCTACTGGGCCACCTGGAACAATTTGAATTATTGCAAAATTTATAACCATTATTCCAAAAAGAGTTGGGATAATTAAAAGCAGTCTTTTTATTAAGTACGCACCCATATTGTGCTATTTTATATTATTTCTAATAAACTTTAATAATTAGTTTGATGTTCTATTTGACTGGATTGTTCCA
>CACMPM010000012.1 GCA_902615625.1 uncultured Alphaproteobacteria bacterium | reverse complement strand
TCATTACAAAATACTAACCCTCTATCAGACGGAAAATTGTCAACTAAGTCATCTAGTTTAATTATTTTTTCTAAGGTCGGAATCGACAATCTCTCAGATTGTTCTGATGCTTCAATGATATTTAATTCAAAATTTTTAAAATTTATTTTTGATTGATTTGTATATTCGGTCAAAATTGGAATAAATCTAGAAATGCCAAGCTCGGTAGCTTTTTGAATGGTGATATTCATTCTATAAGATTTGATTGGAGCAAATATAAGCCATAAATCAGTTTCTTGAGGAATATCTCTCAATTTGTTTTGTATTTGTAAAACAATGTTATCTCTATTGATAGAAATTACTTTAGATAGCCATTCACCTGTCAAACCATCGAATAAATTTATGTTATCTTCTTTTTTGATTCTAAGAACATTTTTCAGAAAGTGGTGCTGCTTATTTTTTATATAAATTAAAATATTGGCTGATAATTTTTTTGATACAAATAATCGTGTTTTAGACATTTTCATTACAATAGTTTAGAATTATAACATTATATTCAAATATGTGGGATAACTTAGTTGTAAAAAAAATATTTGATTACTGCGAGTTAATCAGACTTAACAAACCTATTGGCTTCCTTCTATTAATGTGGCCTTGCTGGTTTGGTTTAGCGTTACTAAAAACTGAAACTTCTAAACTATTATTTTGGTATATACTTTTTTTAATTGGTTCTTTTTTAATGAGAAGTGCAGGCTGTATAATTAATGACATTATTGATATTGATTTTGATCAAAAAGTTACACGTACTAAATTTAGACCTTTAGCATCAAAAAAGATTTCTATTACTGAAGCGATATTATTATTAACAATATTATTGGTAATTAGTTTTTTCATTCTTCTCGAGTTTAATTTTAAATCAATTGTATTAGGTTTGTTAAGTGTGCCATTTGTTATTTTATATCCTTTTATGAAAAGAATAACTTTCTTCCCACAATTATTCCTTGGAATTATTTTTAGTTGGGGTGTGCTAATAGTTTCAATGCAATTTAATGCAAGAGTTACATTTGATTTTCTTTTATTATATATTGTATGCATTTTTTGGACGTTAGCATATGATACGATTTATGCCTACCAAGATAGGTCAGATGATGTTTTAAATAAAATCAAATCTACTGCAGTTTATTTTGATAAAAATGGTAAAAGATTTGTTCAAACATGCTATCTTATTATCTTAATTATATTGTCTTATTTCGTATGGAATTCCTCAAATTTTTTACTTAGTTCAATTATTATAGCCACTATTGCAATTTGTACGTATATAGCAGTTCATAAATGGGATATAACATCACCGTTAAGTTCAAATTATTATTTCAGGCAAAATAATATTTTTGCAATTATGTTATTTTTACTTTTACATACTTTTTAATGTCTTCAGATAAAAAACAGTCAGTTACTTCAAGAATAGTTTTTCATTATTTAATGAGTCATAAACTCAAAATAATATTAGCTTTATTGATGATGGTTATCTCAGCAGCAGCAACAGGTTTACATGCTTGGTTAGTAAGACCTGCACTTGATGAAGTCTTAATCAAAGGGAATAAAGAAATGTTGTTTTTAATTCCTATTGCAATAATTACAGTGACCCTCTGTAAAGGATTGGCAACATATACTCACTCCTATCAAATGAGTAAAGTTGCACATTCTATTATTGCAAAACTTCAAACTCAGATGTTTGAAAAACTCATGTATATGAATATGAAATTTTATAATGATTCTAAGTCAGGTAATTTAATTTCAAGACTCATCAATGATACTTACTACTTAAGACTTGCAATAGTTAAATCTGTAACAGGAATTATAAAAGATGTTTTAGTTATTATTTTTTTACTAGGTAATATGTTTTACCAAAGTTGGACCCTAACTATTTTTGCTTTTTTTGCATTCCCTTTAGCGATCTGGCCCATTAGAAAAATTGGTAAGAGTATAAGAAAAATTACTTACACTATACAAAACGAAATTGCAGTTTTTTCTAATGTATTAGCTGAGAGCATTAAAGGTATTAGACAAGTAAAAGCATACTCAAGAGAAAACTATGAAAAACAAAGAGCTTTTGAAACAATTAGTTTTATTGAAAAATATTTTACAAAATCTGCTTTTATTAGCAATCGCTTAAGTCCTTTAATGGAATTTATTGGAAGTTTAGCTGTAGCACTCTCAATTTATGCTGGAGGTGTTTTTGTCTTAAACGAAAATATGACAACAGGCCAATTTATGAGTTTTTTAGTAAGTCTTCTTCTGGCTTATCAACCAGTAAAAGCACTTGGAAATCTAAATATTAGCGTCCAGGAAGGCTTAGCTGGAGCTGAGAGAATATTTAAACTTTTAGATACAAGCGAAAAAAATATGGAAAATATTTCTCCAAAAAAAACTATAGATCTAGATGGAGACATTGTTTTTAAAGATGTTTCATTTGCATATAACGATAATAAAGTACTTGATCAAATAAGTTTAAGAATACCAAAAGGAAAAAAAGTTGCGTTAGTTGGCTTATCTGGATCTGGTAAATCAACGATAGCAAATATAATTTTGCGATTATATGATAATTATTCAGGTTCTATATTAATTAATTCTAAAGATATAAAAGAATTAGATCTGACAGATGTAAGAAATAGTGTTTCAATAGTAACTCAAGAAACAATTTTATTTAATGAAAGTATTTTTAACAATATTAAATATGGAAACCTTAAAGCAACTGATGAAGAGATTAGTTTAGTCGCTAAAAATGCTGGGGTGAGTAGTTTTTCAGAAGAATTGGATCAAAAACTAGATACTGTTATTGGAGAAAACGGCATAAAATTATCAGGTGGACAACGACAAAGAATTGCTATTGCCCGAGCTCTAATAAAAGATGCGCCACTTTTAATTATGGATGAAGCTACATCTTCTTTAGATAACATAACTGAAAATAAAATTCATGAAACAATAAATACTCTGATGAATAATAAAACCAAATTAATTATTGCACATAGATTAAGTA
The DNA here is from genome assembly GCA_902615625.1 of uncultured Alphaproteobacteria bacterium. Taxonomy (GTDB): domain Bacteria; phylum Pseudomonadota; class Alphaproteobacteria; order HIMB59; genus CACPNW01. Next base: position 39,571 of record CACMPM010000012.1, on the reverse strand, counting down.
CAATAGAAGACGCAGACATTATCTATGTTTTAGATAAAGGCAAAATTGAAAGTCAGGGAAAACATGAAGAGTTAATTTCAAAATCAACAATTTATAAAAAATTACAACTAAAAGAACAGTTGGAAAATGAGTTTTAAAAAAAAAATTTTTAAATTTTCTATATCTCAAAAAATTTTGGCATTTATAGGTTACCTATATATCTTATTCGTATGTTACACTTCTAAAATACAGATTATAAACTCTGAGTTACCAGAAAAATTATGGAGAGAGAATAAACCTTTTATTTTAGCATTTTGGCATGGTCAATTGATGATGATAGGATATGTATGGAAAAGTAAAGCTGTGTTAAATATGTTAGCATCTAGCCATAGTGATGGTCGATTTGGTGCGTATATTGCAGGTCATTTTAATTTAAAAAATGTTTCTATAATGTCAAAAAATAAATCACCATCATTAAGAAAAGTATTTAAAATTTTAAAAGATAGAAATTATATTGGAATTACTCCTGATGGACCAAGGGGACCAAATAAGAAAGTTTCAGAAGGAATTATAAAAATTGCAATTCATTCTCAAGTACCTATTATACCACTTGGTTTTGCTTCAAATAAAAACCTTAAACTTAAATCTTGGGACTCATTTTTAATTACATATCCATTTTCAAGATGTAGATTTGTCTGGGGTGAACCAATTACTATTCCTTCTTCTACTAAAGATGATGATTTAGACAAATATAAGAATTTCTTGGAAGAAAAAATTAATGATTGCATGGAATCAGCAGAAAAAAATCTAAATGCTTAGAATATATCAAATACTCAGTACACTTCTCATACCAGTAATTATTTTAAATATATTTATTCGCATCTATAGAAAAAAAGAGGATAGAGTAAGATTTATTGAAAGGTTTGGAAAACCTACGGTAAAAAAAAATACTGAGAAAAAGATTTTATGGATACACGCAGCAAGTATTGGGGAATTTAAGTCGTCAGATTTAATCATAGACAAATATCATAAAGTATTTAATATTTTAGTAACAACAACAACAAAATCTTCAGCGGATTATATTAAGGAGTTTTATAAAAATAAAGTTGTCCATCAATATATTCCATTTGATGTATCAATATGGTGTTCAAGATTTTTAAATTTTTGGAAGCCAAATTTAATCCTATGGATAGAATCTGATATTTGGCCAAATATGCTTAATAAGATCAGAGAGAAAGATATCAATTGTTTATATTTAAATGCAAGAATTTCTCCAAACTCTTTTAAAAAATGGAAAAATGCAAAGAAATTTTATAAAAATTCATTAAAGAATTTTAATAAAATTTTTGCACAAAGTACTGATGATAAAAAAAGAATACACGAATTAACAAATTTAAAGATAGACTATATTGGAAATTTAAAATTAGCTAAGACTAAACTTAATTCAGTTACAAATAGAGAACAATCAAATATAATCATGATCGCAAGTACTCATTCAAATGAGGAAATAGAAATAATTAAAAGTATTAAAAAAACAATTCTAGAATTTAATTTAAAAATTTATCTTGCACCAAGACATCCAGAAAGGATTTATACAATTACGCAAGAATTGGATAAAGAAGGATTTAGTATTTCATTAGAATCTAAAAAAGCTGTTGAAGAAAATAACATTGTAATAATTGATAGTTTTGGAAAATTAGACCAGTTTTTTAAAATTAGTGATTTAGTTATTTTAGGTGGTTCTTTTTTAGAAAATATAGGCGGACATAACCCAATAGAACCTGCGTGTTATGGATGTGTTGTTATTAGCGGAAAATATGTTGATAATTGGACTAATATTTATGAAGATATGGTAAAAGCAAATTCATGTATAATTGTAAATACTTTTAAAGAAATTGATATAAAGATGAAAGAATTGCTAAATAATAATTTTGAAATTAAAAAAATCCAAAAAAATGCTTTGGATTTTTCTAATGGTCCTTTTTTTGAAAAAGAACAACTTTTCCATGACATTGAAGTGTATATAAATTAAATGCTCAAAGCTCCTAAATTTTGGTATAAAAAAAACGATACCTATTTATCTAATTCTTTATATCCACTTTCATTATTATTTAGATTTGGAACAAAAATAAGAAATTTTGTAAGCAAAAAAACATCTTCTGGTATTCCTGTAATTTGCATTGGGAATATAGTGGTGGGAGGCGCTGGTAAAACACCTGTGGCTTTAAAGATTGGAAATTTATTAAAACTTAATGGATATAATCCTCACTTTGTTTCAAGGGGCTATGGTGGAGTTGAAACATCTAATGTACTCGTTAAAGAGTGGCACTCGGCAAAAAGTGTTGGGGATGAATCTTTATTATTGGCTGAAGTTGCACCAACATGGATTGGACAAGATAGAAATAGATCCTTTTTCTTAGCTAAGGAAAAAGGTGCTGACTGCATAATTATGGATGACGGCTTTCAAAATCCAACTCTTCAGAAAGATTTTTCAATTATAGTAATTAATGGTGAACAAGGATTTGGAAATAAACGTGTAATCCCATCTGGGCCACTTAGAGAGAGTATATCAAGAGGTATTTCTAGAGCAAATCTAGTAATTGTAATTGGTGAAATTACTCAAGATGTTAAAGATAAAATTCCGAGTACTGTTCCAATTATTCATGCTAAGTTCCAAATTAGTACAGATAATAGAATTTATAAAAATCAAAAAGTGACAGCTTTTGCTGGTATTGCTTATCCTGAAAAATTTTATAATTCACTAGCTAAACAGGGTGCTATTTTAGAAAAAAAAATTAGCTACCCAGATCATCATATATTTGATGAAAATGATATGTTAAATCTTGCAGAGAATGCTAATCTTACTAAATCTGTATTGGTTACTACAAAAAAAGATTTTGTAAGAATACCAAAATCATATCGTTCTTTAGTAAGTACACTTAATGGTGAAATTAACTTTGAAGATGAAAATCTACTCAAAGAAATTTTAAGCAATATACTTGAAAATAAAATTAATGATTTAGGAATATGAAACAGGTAATTTATTTTATACAGTATATTGGATTTATTTTTATTTATTTTTTATATAAAATTTTACCACTCAATCTATCTTTAAAAGTTTCATCATTTTTATTTAGAACTTTTGGTAAATTTTCACAAGCCAATAAAACAGCTATAAATAATTGTAAATATGTTTTCCCAAATCTTAAAGATGAAGAAATACAAAATATTATTAAAAAAAGTTGGAATAATCTTGGAATTACAATTTGTGAACTTCTAAGAATAAATGATATTTTTATTAAAAATAAAATAAAATATATCAATCTTGAAAAAATAGAAGATTTTATCAAAAATAAAAAACAAGCAATTTTTATTAGTATTCATCAATCTAATTGGGAAGTATTAGTTCCAGGTTTGGATAGAATTGGAATTAATATTGGTGGTATTTATAGACATATAAACAATAATTTTATTGATAAATTAATCCTCAATATCAGACAAAATTCTCTTGTTTCTAGAAATAGCTTTTACACTCCCAAAGGCAAGAAAAGTGCTAAAGATGTTGTTGATGCAATAAATAATTCTTTATCAATTGTATTATTAATAGATCAAAAAGACTCCTCAGGGGAAGAAGTAATGTTTTTTAATAAAAAAGTTAAAACACAAATAGGTTTTTTAAAAATAGCAAGAAAATATAACTTACCAATAATTCCAATACAAAATAAAAGAATTGATAATGGAAATATTGAGTTAACATTTTTAGAGCCACTTTATCATAATAATTTACAAATTAATGATACTCAGATGATGGAAGAAATTCATAATAAGATTGAACAGTGGATTAAAGCAGAACCCAGTCAATGGTTCTGGCAGCATAAAAGATTTAGTTAATTTTTGTTACTTTTATATCAATTGTACCATCAATAAGTTTCACTGAAAATTGATCGTCAGTAGTAATTTTTTTACTTGTCTTAACAATTTTCTTTTTATCCATTAAGATTGAGTAGCCTTTTTTAAGATTTGAAGAAATAGAATTGGAATTGAGCAATCTTATATTAGACTTATATTTTTCAAGCTTATCTTTGTAATTATTGGCTATATTCAAATTAAGATTTTTTGAAAGATTGTTAATCTTTGTTTGTTTTAAGTGTATTGATGAATCTGGTGAAACAATAGATTTTCCCAGGTTAAGAAGATTTAATTTTTTTATACTAAATTTATTTTCAATTGATAATGTTAAATTTTTAAAATCATCTAAAAGCTTCTCCTTATAATTATTAACTATCAAGCTTGGAGATTTGAGAAATTTATTTAAATATTCATAATTTTCTTTTTTGGATTGAATTTGTGAATTTACTTTTGTATTTAATCTAAGTTGTAAATTTTTAATTTTTTCTAATAATTCAAATCTAACTGGGGTAGCTTTTTCTGCTGCCGCAGTTGGTGTAGACGCTCTTAAATCTGATACTAAATCAATAATTGTTGTATCTGTTTCATGACCTATTGCTGAAATAATTGGTATCTTTGATTCAAAAACACTTGTTGCAAGATTTTCATCATTAAATGCCATTAAGTCTTCAGTACTACCTCCACCTCTAGCAACAATAAGAATATCTGGTTTACTAGATTTAAGTTTATTGAAACCTTCGATAGCATTTATAATGCTATCTGCTGCGTCAACACCTTGAACAGAAACAGGCCATATATCTAATGGCATTGGAAAACGATCATTCACCCTATTAATTATGTCATGTACTACAGAGCCAGTTGGAGAGGTAATGATACCTAATCTCTCAGGTAAAAAAGGTAATGAGATTTTTTTATCTACATCAAAATAGCCTTTTTTTTGAAGTCTTTTTTTCCTTTCTTCAATAAGTTTTAAAAGTGCTCCCTCTCCTGCAATTTCAATTTTATCAATATCTATTTGGTAAGTAGTTTTATAGCGAGACCAAGTGGTGATTCTGCCAGTTGCTATTATTTCTAGTCCTATTTCTGGATTTATATCTAAATATTTTTTTTTCTGATCCCAGATAACCCCACTTAAAATAGAATCCTCGTCTTTAAGTGTTAAATATATTTGACCTCTTGTTGCAGTTTTAACTTCAGAAATTTCTCCTTTAATTCTTACATAATTAAAATTGGACTCAATTATTTCTTTAAACGCTTGATTAAATTCTGAAACCTCAAATTCTGGTATATTAATTTTATCTATCACTTTTATTTTTAAAAAATTTTTTTAGTAAACTACTACATTCTTTTTCCATAATGCCACCATAAATAGTTGGCATAAATATATTTTGTCTTTGAAAAGCAACTCGGAGTTTTTCAATTCCTCCATTTTTATCATCATATGCACCAAAATATACATCTTTAATATGTACCTCACTTATTGCACTAGCACACATAGTGCATGGTTCCAAGGTAACAAATAATGTCATATTCTCTAAATATTTTAGCTTTAGTCTTTCGCAAGTTTCTTGAATTAGATTTAATTCACAATGTTTAATAGCATTTTTATCTTTATTTACTGTATTGTAACTTCTGGCTACAATCTTGTTCGTTGTGTTATCGACAAGTATTCCTCCAACTGGAACCTCATTTAAATTATAAGCTTTGTCTGCCTCGATAATTGCTTCTTTCATAAAAAAATCAACGTTCATTCTGGAACACACTTATGTTGTACATTATAGTTGAATTATAATGAAAAAACCAATTATTGGAATAACTCTTGATAGTGAAAAAAAGAAAACATACTCAAAATTTCCATGGTATGCGCTAAGGGAAAATTACTTAACTTCCTTAACAAAATTTAATGCTATTCCATTTCCTTTGTTGCACGAAAAAAAATATATTGATGATTTTTGTCATTTAATTGATGGTTTAATTATTACTGGAGGAGATTTTGATATTCACCCTAAATTATATAAAACAAGTAATACTCAATCTAAAAATATTAAAAATAAGAGAACGAATTTTGAATTAAATATTTTCAATAAATTTTTTAAATATAATAAACCTATATTAGGAATTTGTGGTGGTGCGCAACTTGTTAATGTTGCATGTGGTGGAACATTAATACAAGATTTAAAAAGAGATCCAATAAACCATGAACAAGTAAATCCAAGAAATCAAACTAGTCATATTGTTAATATTTCAAAAAATACTCAACTACATAAAATATGTGGGTCTCAAAAAATTAAAGTTAATAGTGCACATCATCAGTCAGTAAAAAAAATTGGTAAAGACTTGAATGTTTCATGTGTAGCTAATGATGGTGTTATTGAGGGAATAGAACACAAAAAACACAAATGGTGTATTGGCTTACAATGGCATCCTGAATTTTTAATTACAAAATATGATATAAAAATAATCAAAAATTTTATTAATGAAGCAAAGTGAATATTAGAATTTCAAAATATCTATCCAGTGCTGGAATTTGTTCACGAAGAGATGCAGAAAAATTAATAGTTAAAAAAAAAATTAAAATTAATAATCAACTATGTGTTCATCCAAGTCATAAAGTAAGTGATTTGGATGTTATTAAAGTTAATAATAAAATTGTTAAAAAAATAAATAAAGTTGAATTATGGAAGTTATACAAACCAATTAAATATATTTGTAGTACAAAAGATAATTTAGGTAGAAAAAAAATTTTTGATTTATTACCAAAAAATATTGGTCAATTGATAAGTGTTGGAAGATTAGATTACATGAGTGAAGGATTAATTTTACTAACTAATAATGGTGATTATTCAAGATATTTAGAACATCCATCTTCAAACATTGAGCGGGTCTATAGAGTTTGTATAAATAGCAATGTACAAAAAACTGATTTACAAAAAATAAATAAAGGCATTACAATTAAAGAAATAAATTATAAAAAAATTAAAGTTGCCTTTGAAAAAAAATTAAAAAATCATAGTTGGTTAATTTTTAAACTTAAAGAGGGAAAAAATAGAGAAATTAGAAATATATGTAATTATTTTTCATGGAATATAGTTAAATTAATAAGAATTGGATATGGACCTTATAAGCTTGGAAGACTTAAAGAAGGGCAATTTCAAAAATTAAATTCAATTAGCAAATGATACGGATTACTGGGGGAAAGTTTAAGCAAAAAAAATTAGCTAGTATTAATGATTTTGTAAGACCAACTTCTTCTCTAAAAAGAGAAGCTTTTTTTTCAATTATTGAAAGTTATGCAATCAAAAATTCTATCGAATTATATAAAAATAAAATTTTTTTAGATCTTTTCGCAGGTATTGGCACAATGGGTTTAGAAGCAATTTCTAGAGGAATGAGTGAAGTAATTTTTATTGAGAATAATATTGAAGTTCTTAAAATTTTAAGAAAAAATTGTTTAAGTATTTGTAAAAATAATCAATTTAAAATTTATGAAGAAGACCTTATTCATTCTAAATTAGAAATAGAATTTAAAAATATTTCAGTTGTTTATATTGATCCACCATATGCAAAGTATAATTTAACAAAGCTTTTAGAGAATTTATCTAGTAACATTAAAAATACTACCGTCATTGGTTTAGAAACGGGTGTGAAAGATAATATTGTAATTCCAGAAAATTTAAATCTGCTTCAAAAAAAGACTTACGGTAAAACAATAATTTATATTTTTAAATTATCTTAAATAAGTTTTAGTTAGTTTTTTACCTTGTTCAACAGCAGGTTGATCGAAGGGATCAACATCTAAATATATACAGGAAGCAATTGTTTCTATTATACTAAAAGATAATAATTTACCTAAGTTTTGTTCATCTATTTTAGGAATATAGATTTCTCTAAAACTAAAATTATTTAATTTAAAAGTTTCAATGGTTGCGCGCTGTTCAGCTTCCATTAGATCTCCCATTGTTTTATCTTTAAAATAGTCAATATCGGTATTTTCAAACATATTATTATTAATTTTTATGCCCTTATTTGAATGATCTGTAGTGATAAAGGTGAAATATTTATCTTTAGGTCCATCTAAATACAGTTGTAATTGACTATGCTGATCAGTGGTCCCTACTGAATGAATTGCTGTAATACCTTTATTATTTTTTCCAATACTTTCTGCCCAAAGTTGCAGATACCATTTTCCAAAAAAATAAAGTGAATCAGAATATGTCATTAAAACAATATTAGTAAATTTTACATTTTCTTTTTGAGTTAAATATCTTCCAAGATCGTACGGTTTGTAATTATCAATATTATTAATTACTTCAGATGCTCCGCCAAAAAGTGCATCTATATTTAATCCAGAAATGATTGCAGGAACTATACCAACATTGGTAAATATAGAATATCTACCTCCAACATCTTTATGATGCTCTAATAGTAAACAATTATTATCTTTAGCAATTTTAAAAAGTGGTGATTCTTTAAATTCAGTTATGATTAGAGTATTTGAAAAAAAATCTTCAACTTTGTTAGCTTCTATTGCCTTTTGGTAGAGACATGAAAATTGAGATAATGTCTCTGGTGTAGTACCCGATTTTGAAATAACTAAGAAGCCAGTTAGCTCAAAATTAATATTTTGAAAATTTTTTTCAAAATTAGTAGGATCAACATTATCATAAAATTCTAAGATAATTTTATTATTTAAAATAATATTATTTAATGCTCTAGCTCCTAAATTTGAACCTCCTGTTCCAAATACAATTATTTTTTCCTTTTTCTCTTTAAATTGATTTGAAATTTTTATAGTTTCTTCTAATAAATTTTTATCTGAAATAATATTAAGAGAAGGAAGTTTTTCTATTACATTAGTTATACTTTGATCAGTATCTTTATTTTGAGTAATTTTGTCAAAATTTGAATTAAAGTATTTTATTTCCATTTATAAAATTAAAAGAAGAAAAATCTTTTTTTCTTTTTAGGTTCACCTTCTTCGCCATCTTCATTTTCTTCTTTACTGTTGAAAAAGAAAAATCTTTTCTTCTTTTTTAGCTCTTCTATATTTTCACTTTCAACATCTGTATTATCTTGACTTATTTCATCTTCTGAGTTCCCATCAAGATCTTCTCTGATACTATTATCTACTTGATCTGCTTCAGTTTCTTTTAAAATATTGTCTATAACAGAATTTTCAGAAGGTGTTTCATCACTTTCTTCATCCAGGCCAAAAAGAATTTCCTTTGCAAGCTCACTATCTGTATCATCAATATCTTTTGATTCAATTTGATCAGGTGGTAATAAATTAAAATTTGGCGGGATTACTAATGGAGGATTTTCAACTACATTATATTCATCTATTACTTTTCTTTCTACACCGGCACTACTTCGAATAGTATTACAAGAAAATAGAAAAATTGAGGAAATGATTGTTACAAAAATAACGTTTTTCATTTTACTGTTTTTGATTTTATAAAAAAACTCATTATTAACATGATAATTCCAATTGTAATATAAATATCTGCTAGATTAAATGCGGGCCAATAAAAATTTTCATAATGTAGTAAGATAAAATCAACAACATAACTATTTATCAATCTATCAATAATATTTGACAAAGCCCCAATTATAACTAAGAAATAAGCCAGTTTTTCAAGTTGTTTATCTGATTTAATAAGTAAATAAAAAATTAATATAACAACTATTAAGGCTATAAGTATTAATATCCAATGAGAAACATAACCAGAAAATAAACCAAAAGAAACACCAAAGTTCTGAACATAAACTAAATCAAAATATTCATTGATTTGTATTGATTGATTTAAAAATAAATTATTCTTAATAAAAAATTTTGTAAATAAATCTAATAAAATCAAAAAAATAAATACTGCTGTTTTAATCACTTAAATATTACAGTATTACACCTGTTACAAACTTCATCATTTATTAACTTTGCCTCATATTTCCAACATCTTTGACACTTTTCCCCACTTACCTTTGAAGCTTTTACGATAACATCAGAAATATCTTCAATAGAAAAACCTTTGGATTTTTCGTCAATTACATACAAAGAAAATGATGAGGTAATTGTAATTTCATCAAACATTACTTTCTCTAGTTTTTTATAACTCTCTGCAGAAACAAAAATATCTATGTGTGCCTCAAGACTTGAGCGAATGATTTTTTCTTCTCTTATTTTTTCAATTGCTCCAGTAGCAACTTTTCTTATATTTTTAATTAAACTCCATTTTTCATTTAATTGATTATCCTCATATTCATTTTTACATTGTAAAAAATCTTCTAGGTGTATACTTTCTTTATTTCCCATAGCTTTCCAGGCTTCTTCAGAAGTAAAGGAAATAGATGGGGCAAACCATCTTACTAAATGATTAAAAATTATATTTAATAGAGTTCTAGTAGATCTTCTTTGAACGGACTCTTTGCTATCACAATATATTGTGTCTTTTCTAATATCAAAATAAAAAGCTGAAAGATCACTTGAACAAAAGTTCAGTAATGTAGTAAACATCAAGTGAAAGTTAAATGTTGATACACATTTTTGAACAACTTGATCCACTTCCCATAATCGATGAAGCAGATATTTTTCTAACTCTGGAAACTCGCTCTCATCAATAGGTTCCTCTTTAGTGAAATCATTTAAATTGCCAATTAAAAAACGAAAGGTATTTCTTATTCTTCTATAAGACTCAGCTTGTGATTGGAGGATAGCATTATCAAGCTTCAGATCATCATAATAATCAGATGCAACGACCCATAATCTTAAAATATCTACTCCATATTTTTTTAATATATCATCTGGAGAAATAACATTACCTAAAGATTTAGACATTTTACGTCCTCTTCCATCAACAACAAACCCGTGTGTCAGAACACTTTCATAAGGCGCTTTACCTCTTGTGCCAGAAGACTCCAAAAGAGATGAATGAAACCATCCTCTGTGTTGATCACTTCCTTCTAAGTACATCGATGCAGGCCATTTCAAATCTTCTCTTTGTTCTAGACAAAAAGCATGTGTAGAACCACTATCAAACCATACTTCAACTACATCTTTAACCTGTTCATAATCTTCAAGTGAATATTCATCCCCTAAAAACCTTTGTGGATCTTCGGTAAACCACGTATTGCTTCCTTCTTTTTCATATATGTCTGCTATTCTATTGATAATATTTTCATCTCTTAAAGGTTGACCTGTTTTTTTATTTACAAATAATGGTAAAGGTACACCCCACACTCTTTGTCTAGATACACACCAATCTGGTCTAGTTTCAATCATTGATCTAAGCCTTGTTTGGCCTTGAGGAGGATAGAAAATAGTTTCATCAATTGATTTAAGAGCAATGTCTCTTAATTTATTTTTTTCCATGGAAATGAACCATTGTGGAGTATTTCTATAAATAAGAGGAGCTTTAGACCGCCATGAATGTGGGTAGCTATGACGAAGAGTACCTTTAAATAATAATTTTGAAAATTCTTCTAATTTATCTGCAATTTTGTGATCTACTTTATAAATATGCTCGCCTTCAAAACCAACGGCATGTTGATTATATTTTCCATCATCTTGAACTGTCTGGATAATATCAACATTATTTTCTATACCTAAAACATAATCGTCATCTCCGTGTCCAGGAGCTATATGCACAACTCCTGTTCCCTGTTCTAAATTTACAAAATCTCCATGAAATGGTTTTACAATAAAATCGTATCCCAATTGTTTAAACGGATGTTCACATTCACAAGAAGATAAATTATCTCCTTTAAATTTCTTTTTTATACTAAATTTTTTAATCCCAATTTCTTTAGTTACATTTTCTAAAAGTTCTGAAGCAAATATTAATTTATCATTTATTTTGGCTAGACTATCTTCTTCTAATTCTTCAACGACAATAAGTGAATAATCTAATTCTTTACCATATGCCAGAGCTCTGTTACCTGGAATAGTCCAAGGAGTTGTTGTCCAAATAACTATATTAGAATCAATTAAATCTTTATCAGTAGAATTTTTAATTAAAAATTTAACATATATAGTGTTGGACGTATGATCTTCATATTCAACTTCAGCATCAGCTAAAGCTGTCTTTTCTACAACGGACCAGAGAACTGGTTTTGCTCCTTTATACAAGCTTTCATCAAGTAGAAATTTTCCAAGCTCTCGAACAATTTGCGCTTCTGCTTGATTTGACATTGTGAGGTAAGGATTTTCCCAATCTCCTTCAACACCAAGTCGTCTAAATTCTTTTTTTTGTATCTCGATCCATTTTTCTGCAAACTCTCTACACTCATTTCTAAATTGAACAGTTGGAACATCATCCTTGTTCTTTCCTTTTTTTCTATATTCTTCTTCTATTTTCCATTCAATTGGTAAACCGTGACAATCCCAACCAGGAACATAGATAGAGTCTTTACCAGCCATTTGTTGTGTTCGCACAATGACATCTTTTAAAATTTTATTAAGAGCTGTTCCCATATGAATATGTCCATTTGCGTATGGCGGACCATCATGAAGAACAAATTTTTCTCTACCTTTAGATTTATCTCTTAGCTTTTTAAAAATATTTTCTTTATCCCACTCCTCTATTATTGCAGGTTCTTTTGCCGGAAGGTTAGCTCTCATTTCAAAAGATGTTTTGGGAAGAAAAATTGTATCTTTATATTCCATTATAGTTGATGATATTCTTTAGCTGTATTTATATCTTTGTTGATTTGCTTGGTTAATTCTTCAAAATTATTAAATTTTTGTTCAGACCTAATAAATGTAAGGAATTCAACAGTCAATTCTTTACCATATATTTCTTCACTAAAATTAAACATATGTGTCTCTAGAAGGAGTTTGCTTCCATCGACTGTTGGTCTTAAACCAAAATTTGAAACACCTTTGTATTTTTTGCCTTCTAATAGCACTTCCACACAGTAAACACCTCTTTTTGGTAATATGTGTTGATCTGGTATCATATTAGCAGTCGGAAAATTGATTTCTCTAGCTCTTTTATCGCCTTCAATTATTGTTCCATGCATATGCCAGGGCCTACCTAAAGACTCTGTAACATCTTCCATATAACCTTCTTTTATTTGTGATCGAATTATCGAAGATGAATATTTATCAGATTTATCAGTAAGCATAATAGGTTCGATTGAATGAATATTAAAATTATTTTTTTTAGCATACTTTTCTAATGTTTTAAAATTACCTTTTCTGTCTTTTCCAAACTTAAAGTCAGTACCTATAACTAAATATTTAATGTTTAATTTATCAATAAGAATTTTAGTTACAAAATCATCAGCTGATAATACTGATAGATTGTTATCAAAAGAAAAATCTATAAATATATCTAAACCCAATCTTTCAAGAAAATTTATTTTATCATTTTGAGTATAAATATTAAAAGGCTCATTAATTTGATTAAAGTAAATACGAGGATGAGGATTAAAACTCATTATAGAAGATAATAAATTATTGTTTGATGCAATCTCCTTAATTTTATTTATTATTTCTTGGTGCCCTTTATGTATTCCATCAAAATTACCTATTGCGAGACAAAGGTTTAATTTTTCAAAATCTAATGCTGTATCTAATTTATAAATTTTCATAATATTTATAAATCAATTAGTATAGAAACTTATGGTTAGTAACTACAAATATTTATTTAAGATATTTTCCAGATATTCTTGTCTTCCTGAACGAGGTTCTGGTTCAATATTATCGTCGATTACTTTTTTATTTATATCCTCTAATCCAGTATCTTTATTATGAATAAACTGCCCCAAACTTTTATTCCAGTCTTCATATCTATCTTCAATAAACTTAGGAATAACATTATCATTCATCATTTTTTCAACAGCAATAAGTGTTTTTGCACAAACATCCATGCCTCCAATATGAGCATGGAATAAATCTTCAGCATCGATAGATTGTCTTCTTATTTTTGCATCAAAATTCATCCCTCCTTGGCCTAAGCCGCCATTCTTAAAAATAAAATAAAATGACATAATTAAGTCGGCAGGATTATTTGGGAATTGATCCGTATCCCAACCTATCAAAGTATCACCTCTATTAATATCAATACTTCCTAAGGCGCTGTTTGAAGTAGCGTAAGCAATTTCATGTTCAAAATTATGACCAGATAAAGTTGCATGATTAACTTCAACATTTAGTTTAATCTCATTTTCTAAACCTGCCTTTCGTAAAAATGCTAAACAAGTTGCAGAGTCAAAATCATATTGATGTTTAGTTGGTTCATGAGGTTTTGGTTCCAATAAAATTTGACCTTTAAACCCTATCTTGTGTTTATAGTTAACAACTAATTCTAAAAATCTTTGAAGATTAGCTGTCTCCTTCGTCATGTCAGTGTTAAGAATAGTTTCGTATCCTTCTCTTCCACCCCAAAGAACGTAGTTTTGACCGCCCAATCTCATTGTTGCATCCATACAATCTTTTACTTGTGCAGCTTTATATGCAAAAACTTCTGGATCTGGGTTTGTAGAAGCACCACTCATATATCTTTTATGAGAGAACGCATTTGCTGTCCCCCAGAGTAATTGCATACCTGAGTCATTAATTTTTTGTTCCATTAAATCTATAATATGAAAGAAATTTTTTTGCGTCTCAGCATAATTTGAACCTTCAGGAGAAATATCTCTATCGTGAAAGCAGAAAAAGGGTGTTTTTATTTTAGTGAAAAAATCAAATGCAGCATCAAGTTTCATTTCAGCCATTTTCATTTCATCACCTGCTTGCATCCAAGGTCTATTAAATGTTTGACCTCCAAATGGATCAAGACCTGGCCAAGTAAATGTATGCCAATAACAAGTTGCAAACCTTAAATGTTCTTTCATAGACTTGCCTAAAACTTTTTTATTTTCATCATAAAATTTAAAAGCAAATGGATTTGTACTTGCTTCTCCCTCAAATTTTATTTCTGGTATTTTACTAAAATATTCTGTCATATGATTTCCTATTTTATATTACTCTATCTTGATGCCCAAAGTAAACCACGTTTATAAATTTTATTCATTTGCGGATGGTTTAATTCATGTGCAAAATGACCAAGAGAAATATAAAAAATTTTTCCTTTCCCAATTCGTCTTTTCCAGACAACTGGCATTTCTACACCCTTTAACCATTCTGTTGTATATGCGTCACCACTTGATGAGCCAGGTTCTTGTTCAAGCTTCCAAACTTCGTTACCTTTAAATGTCGTCGTTGCTAAAACTTCATTTAATGGATCCACATGCATGTAATATTGCTCTGAATGATAATCAAAATCTTCAATACCTTCCATGATTGAATCATCTTTTTTTGTTATATTTACTTTATAATCATGAATACCATTTGGGTGACTTACCCATTGACCGCCAGTTAAGAACTGCCAATCAATTGATTGTCTAAATGCATCACACATTCCGCCATGATGACCAGCAAGACCACAACCATTGTGAACAGCTTTAATAACATTATTAACAGCAGTTTTTTTTATTTCTCCTCTAGGATCAAAATGAAAAGCCATGGTCACTATAGGTATAAGCAAATCCATTTCGTGAACATAGTCCTCTGCAAATGCAGAAGTTTGATATTCTGCTCTAACCTCATATCCTTCAGGCTCAAGCATGCCTTTAATTATTTCAGTACATTTCTCTGGCTCATGTCCTGACCAACCTCCATAAACTATTAAAGCTTTTTTCATTTTATTCCTTTCATTTAAATAAATTGCTAATTTCTTCTTCTGAAAAATAATTTAAATTTTTAATAGAACTTCTAAGTTCTATTTTTTTATTTTCTTTTGATGATTTAATAATGCTATCTAGTATATCTAAAACGTGAAGGCTTAATTCTCCACTACATCTATTTAAACGATTATTTTTTATAGCATCAACTGTTTCGCTCACACCAATACCTCTATAGTTAGCAATACCCGCTGACTCATTTGCTTTTTCAGATTTATTTTTAATATTTATTTTACCTAAATTGTTATTTTTGGTATCTATATTTTCCCAAGCTCCATTTTTTGATTTACAAACTAGAATATCACCACCAAACATATTTGGATCAGGAATATTTATTGAACCTTTATCACCATATAACTCAATGTGATTCTTACTGTGTTTCCAAACATCAAAAGAAAAAAATGAGTCAATTAATGCACCGTTCTGAAATTCAATTTGTGAAACTAATGTTGTTGGGATTTCAACTTCTATTTCTTGCCCTTGTCTATTACCACTATTAATAACTCTTTTTTGATAAACTGTTCTTGATTGCGTAAAAACATTTTTCGCAGGACCAAGAAGATTTACTAAAGCTGTAAAATAATATGGGCCCATATCAAGAATTGGACCGCCACCATATTTGTAATAAAAATCTGGATTAGGATGCCAAATTTCATGTCCAGCCACACCCATGGAAATACTGCCAAGATTTATTTTACCTATTTCATTTTGATCAATAATTTTTTTTGCTTCCTGTATACCAGCGCCAAGAAATGTATCTGGAGCACAACCAACAAATAAACCTTTTGAATTTCCTAATTTAACTAACTCTTCACCATGTTCAAACTTTATTGAGAGTGGCTTTTCTGAGTAAGAATGTTTACCAGATTCAAGAATTGATTTTGAAACGTCAAAGTGAACATCTGGGATGGTTAGATTTATAATTAATTCAATTTCTTTATTAGATAATATCTGATCTACGGATAGTTGTTCTACTCCATATTTTTCTGCATAGTTTTTTGAGGCTTCATTTTTTATATCAGCACATGCAACAATTTGAAAATTATTAAAATACTTCTTAGAATTACTAAAATATATATCAGCAATATTTCCACAACCAATAATTCCTACTTTCATAAAGATAATATAATTATACTAGAGACTTATCACTATATAAAAAATTATTGCAAAAAATTTATTATTAGTATTAATATTTTGATTATATGAAATATTTACATACAATGGTAAGAGTAGAAAATATTGATGCATCACTAGATTTTTACTGCAATAAACTTGGATTGAAAGAAGTTAGAAGAGTAGAAAATGAAAAAGGTAGATTTACATTAATATTTTTAGCGGCAGAAAATAGTAATGAAAAAAGTGGTTTATTAGAATTAACGTATAACTGGGATCCTGAAAAATATACTGGTGGAAGAAATTTTGGACATCTAGCTTACAGTGTCAGAAATATATATGAAGTTTGCGAAAAACTAATGAATAATGGTGTTACTATAAACAGACCTCCAAGAGATGGACACATGGCATTTGTTCGATCTCCTGATGGAATTTCAATTGAAATCTTGCAAGAGGGTGAATCATTACCCCAACAAGAGCCTTGGAAATCAATGGAGAATTCTGGATCTTGGTAGATTTAGTTATTTAATTTTACTTTGTAATATTTATTTTGATCTGTTGCTAAAGCGATAACAGCTGGTAAAACTTTTCTGTAAAAATCAAAAAGACTAGTAAAAGGTTTAGGTAGTTCATTATCAATTTCTTTTCGTAATTTCTTTAAATTATAAGATGGTATCATTGGGAACATATGATGTTCTAAATGATATTCCATGTGCCAATATAAAAAACTTAAAATTGGATTGATTCTCACAGAATAAGTACTTAAACGGTGATCCTTTGTGTCAACTTTTGCTGCTAGATGTTGCGTAACATTAACAGCAAACCAAATTGGCTTTCCAATATAAGTAGGTAGAATAATATAAATAATTGGTAAAAAAGAACCAATATAAAAAGAGTAAGCAAATACCAAAACCCAAATAAAGACATACAATCTGGAATTCCAAAGAATTTTTTTCTTTTCATTTTTAGGTGCAGTTATATCAATGACTGGAGTAAATTTTCCAAAAGCATGTTTTAGAACTTCAAACTTAATTAATTTATGTGGATATAATAAATCTGTAAGAGGTATAAAATTCAAAAAGAATGCGAATAACTCAATAGGTCTTGAAACTTGTATTTCGTGATCATAATCATCTTCTGTTTGTAATGTTTTTGAATGATGAAAAGTATGACTCCAACGCCATCTAAAACCTTCAAAGTCACACATAAAAGAACTAATGTGATAAAAAAATTCATTTATCCAACGTGTCTTAAAAGCAGTTCGATGAACAGTTTCGTGCCAGTTCGCTACACTAAATGCGTAAATTGTACCGTAAATAAAAAAGAACAAATATGTCCACCAAGTTCCTAAAGTTAAGTACGCTAGATAACCTGATGCAAATAAAGATAAAAAATAAAAAAAGAAATGTATTAATCCTGGAAGATCTTTTCTCTTTGATAGATTTTTTAATACCTTTTTATCAACTTCAGGTTTGTACCAGTCATCTAAATTAACGTGCATTATAAATATCTAGTCTAGTTATCCCAACGATCAAGCCAAGATCCATCAACAGAAGAGTCAAATTGATCCTTTTTTGATGTTCCTCTAAATTTAGTATGCTCTTCTTCATAACCTTTAAACCATGAGTCCCAATCAGCGGTGTAACTAGGGTCTTCCGATTTTCTCATAATAATTGGATCAACAAGACCAGTATGAAAACCAGCTTCATCTTTTGGATTTTGAAATCTTAAATCAACACTCCATCTTACATCATCAGATAAATTTTCAAGAGATCGATGAGGTACTAGCTGATGAAGAAATAAGACAGAACCAACTTTCATTTCACATGTAACTACTTTTTCATCTGGAATATCTTTTTCTTCAATAAACAAATACCAAGAATCTTTTACTGATCCATCTTTTTTTTCAAGCTTGTGATTCAAGACTCTCTCAGGTCTGTGTCCACCAGGAACAACTTGCATACAACCATTATTTTTGTTTACGTCTAGAAAGGGTATCCATGCAGCAGGTTGGGTAGTTTTTTCTGCCCCTTCTTTTAAATATGCTGAATCTTGATGCCACGGAACAGTCATTCTTGCAGTTTGAGGAGTTTTTGATCTAATATTCCAAACAGGATGACCAGAAATATCCTTACCAACCCAGTTTTCTACCATATCTAAAAGTTTTTTTGATCCCCAAAGGTTGGCAAGAGCAGGCTTTAACTCACCTCTGTGATGAATTAATACTGAAGAGCCTTTAAAATCTTTTTCCAATGAAGCTAATCTTTTGAATACATCTTTGTCTTCATGCTTGTTTTGAATTTTACCAGCTTGAAAAGCCTTTTCTGCAAAGTCATCTACAATTTCATCAAATTCATTTAGAATTGGATTTAATTCATCTTTATCAAATACATCTTCTACAATCGTGTATCCTTCTTCGTTATATTGTTCGATTTGTTCTTTACTAATCATTTATTCCCCCACAAAGAAATTGAAATATATTTACCCATTTACCAATAAATCAGTTAATTCATCAATATTTGTATCTTCTTTAGCTAAATCAGCAATTTTCTCACCTCTTGCCATAACACAAAGATGATCCGCTATAGGATATACATGACTTAAGTTATGTGTAATAAAAATTGAAGTCACACCTTGTTTTTTCAAACCCTCAACAAATCGTAACACTTTGTTGGTTTCTTTAACAGATAAGTGGTTAGTTGGCTCATCAAGTATTAAAACTTTTGATTTAAAATACATTGCTCTTGCAATAACGACACCTTGTCTTTCTCCACCAGATAATTGATTTACTGGTGTATCTGGAGATCTTAAATGAAGTTCAACATCATTTAAAGCATCCATAGCAGCTTTATCCATAGATTTAGTTTTCATTAATCCTATAGAACCAAGAGAGAAAGTGGTTTGTTCTCTTCCAATAAAAATATTTCTAGCAATGGACATTTGAGGAATAAGAGCTGAGTATTGGTAAATAGTTTCAATACCAAGATTCATAGCTTCTTTAGTAGATTTAAATTTTACTTCATTACCTTCAAAGTATATGTGTCCTGAATCAGGTGAATGAGCTCCCGATAAAATTTTTATCAATGTTGATTTACCAGCTCCATTGTCTCCAATGAGACCAACAACTGAATCTTTTTTAATTTTCAGACTAAGATTTTTAAGAGCGTGAACACCAGAGTAGTATTTATTAAGATCTTTACACTCAATTATGTTTTCATTACTCATCTTTACTCTCCGTTACAGTTTCATTATTTTGAGAATTATTTTCATTTTCTTCTGCTTGATTTTTATGAACCATGTTTTCACCTCTTCTAACAACCCAAGTATTGAAAACTACAGAAATAATAATTAATGATCCTAATCCTGCTCTAAACCATTCAGCGTCTATCCTTGCCATGATAATTCCACTTTCTAGAAAGCGAATTAAGATTGCTCCAATTGCTGCACCAAAAATAGTTCCTACTCCTCCAAATAAACTTACTCCTCCAATAACTGCAGCAGCTATTGATTCTAGTTCAAGTAAATAACCTTGCGAGGGTAGTGGAGCTTCAATTCTAAATGTTTGGATCATTCCTGCAAATCCAGCTAAAAAACCACAAAGAATGAAACAAAACATTTTAACATTATTGGTCTTAATACCCATGGATGATGCAGCTGCTGTATCGCCGCCAGTTGAATAAATCCAGTTACCTAAATTACTTCTATGCAACATAATTCCAGCAATAAAGGCTACCCCTAACATCCAAAATAATGAAGCTCTGAATACTTCAAATTGAAAAACAAATAGTTCGTTTGGTAATTCATGTGGGAAAGGAGGTGGAAAGCCACCTGTTGCAACTGTTGTTAAACTTCTAGCAATATAGAGCATTCCTAGTGTTGCAATAAATGAAGGGATACCAAACCTTAATGTTATGAAACCATTAACAAAACCAACTGCAATACCAATTGATAGACCTAATGCAATTGCAACCCATGGCGGCATACCTTGGTGAACAAGTTGAACCATGGTCATTGGAACAAGTGCAAATACCGAGCCTACAGAAAGATCAAACTCACCTGATATCATGAGTATTGCAATACCAATAGCTACAATAATATATTCAGGAGTAATACCCATAACAATTCGAATATTTCGGGCACTTAAAAAGTTCTCATTAGCAATAAAAAAACCTGTCATAATCACCACAAACATAATGAAGGTGCTTATCTCAGGACGCATTAAAATTGATTTTAAATTATTAGTGTTCATATTTTTTTTATAAAGAAGCCGGATAGGAACTATCCGGCTAAAATTAAAGTTAGATTATCTAACTGACATACCTTTGAATGAACGGATTTTTGCAACATCATCCGGTCCAATCATAGCTTTACCAGTATTAATATCTAATGCACTTAAACCATATTTATTCATTAAATATAGTTGGTGTACAGACATGTATCCTTGATAGTATGGTTGTTGGTCAACTGTAAGTTGAACATAACCTTTTTCCATTTCTTCAAATACAACGTCAACTAAGTCAAATCCTGCTAACAACATTTGACCAGGCTCATAACCAAGGTTTCTTATACCTTGTGCAGCACCCGCTTCCCAAA
Organism: uncultured Alphaproteobacteria bacterium; assembly: GCA_902615625.1. Classification (GTDB taxonomy): domain Bacteria; phylum Pseudomonadota; class Alphaproteobacteria; order HIMB59; genus CACPNW01. The sequence goes on along the minus strand of CACMPM010000012.1, from coordinate 18,256 downwards.
ATCCTACATCAAAGTAAGCAGTAGTGTTTGGGTTAGTTTGTACGTATGAAGCAACTCTGTTTCCAACAGTTGAGAGATCCATACCAGATTCAATTTTTTCATATGTAATTTCTCTGTCTGGGTTAGCAGCTTTGAAATCATCCATGAATCTAGCAATACCATTAGCTCTTGTGTAAGCCCAAGATTGGTTCATATCAGCGACACCAATTAATACGTGTACTGGACCATCAGGGAATTGTTTTGATAAAGTTGCTGCAAGTTCATAACCTGCTGCTTCTAAATCTTGTCCAACATAAGCAAGTCTATTACTACCTGCTGCACCTTCTGGATCATCTGTGTTAGCTGTAATTACTGGAATACCAGCAGCTAAAGCTTCATCAACTGCAGCATCAAAGATAGTTGGGTTAGTAATTGTAGTTACGATACCGTCAACACCTTGAGCAATTGATGATTCCAAGTTTTGTAATTGCTCTTGTTGATCTCCATCACCAGATAGAGTTAACATTTGGCAATCAGCGCCAACTTGTGCACAAGCATCTTTAAAACCTTTGTGAACAGCTGCCCAGAAAGCATTGTTCGTATCACTGTGCATTACAAAGTTAAATTTATATTCTGCCTTTGCTGAAGTAGCAAAAAGAGCTACTGAGGCAAGAATAATTGAAGCAAATTTTTTCATGCATTCCTCCTATAAATAATAATTTCCTAGCAAGAATAGGTTGGTAAAACAAGGAGAAATGTTGGATATTTTAATGAAAAAATGGCGCAGTTGGCTTAAGAATTATGATGTGTCTTTTTTTAGGATATATCTTACAAAATCATCATGCATGGGTTCAGGCTTCACACACGAAGAGCGAAGCTCTACTTCCACTTTATAAATTGATGAAATCATCGCACATTCAATTACATCTAAAACGTGAAGAGCAAGTTCTCCATTACATCTATGTATTCTATTATTTTCTATTGCATCAATCATTTCAGCAAGGCCAATACCCCTGTAGTTTGCTTGTTCAGGCGCCTCATTACTTCTTCCGCTATGGTTAACTATATTTGTTTTTCCAAGAGGTTTATCTTCGACGCTAATATCTTTCCATTCAGATCCAAACTCGCCAGATATAGATACAGGACCACCAAACATATTTGGATCAGGCACTACTATTGAACCCTTAGTACCATAAAGCTCCATATGATTACGTTTATGATTTAAGACATCAAATGAAATGAAACCTTGAACAATTGCTTTACTTTGAAACTCAATATTAAACATGTACGAAGTTGGGATTTCAACATTAAAAGTTTCTCCTTTTTTTGGACCAGCTTTGTATTCTCTTTTGTCAAAAAATTTTGCTCCTCTACCTCTTATATTTTTAACAGGTCCTAGAAGATTAACAAGTGTGGTAAAAAAATATGGACCCATGTCTATTACAGGCCCTCCGCCTTCTTGAAACCAAGACTCTGGACTTGGATGGAAATCTTGAACGCCAGGAAAAGCAAATATAAAATTGCCAGTTAAAACTTGTCCAATATCATTATTATCAATTAAATTTCTAGTAAGCTGTCCTCCTCCTCCTAAAAAAGTATCAGGGGCATTACCAATATATAAGCTATTTTTTTTTGCTAAATTTAATAATTCTTTTGCATCATCAAATTTAACACTCATTGGTTTTTCACAATAAACATGTTTGTTTGCCTCAAGAGCCCTTTTAGATATTTCATAGTGCGCTTGAGGGATTGTGAGATTAAGAATAATGTCTACATTTTTGTCATTTAATATTTCATCAACTGATAGAGCTGTAATATTGTACTGATCAGCTGTTTTTTTAGCTGCATCTAAATTGATATCAGCACAAGCTACAAAATTTATATTATTAAAATATTCCTGTGCTCTAAAATAAGTTTCTGCAATATTACCACAACCAATTAGTCCGATATTTTTCATAATTTGTTTCTATAAATCAATTGTAAAAAATGGAATAGTAAAAAAAAAGGCCGTAATAATTACGGCCCTTTAAAATAAGTTTTAGCTTTGACTTACATAAAGTCTGCAGCGTTTTCTTTAGTAACTAATACAGTTCCGGTATCAATGTTATCTGGAATACTCTCACCATTAGCTAATTTAAGTGCATTTTCTACACCCATGTATCCCATATTGTATGAGAATTGAGCAATAGTTGCTGACATTTCACCAGCCATTACACTTGCAGCAGCATCAGGGTTAGCATCAAATCCAACAACGACAACATCATCTAGCATATCAGCATTTTTTAATGCTTGAATAGCTCCTAGACCCATATTGTCATTAGAAGCAAAGATTGCTTTAAGATTTGGGTTACCAGTAATGATATCTTCAGTTACTGACATACCTTGTGCAGTATCCCAGTTAGCTGGAAGTTCAGCAACAACGTTCATACCACATGCTTTAAGACCTTTACTAGATCCTTCAGCTCTGTGCTGACCAGTAGTTTGAGTGATCATACCTTGAAGGATTGCAACATCAGAACCACTTGGAACATTATCACAAATGTATTGAGCGGCTAAAGCAGCACCATTGATATTGTTTGTACCAATGAAAGTTACACCTTCATTAATTCCGTTAGTATCAATGTATACAACTGGAACACCTGAAGCCATTGCATCATCAAGAATTGGTGCAACTGCGTTAGGGTCAGTTGGTGCAATCGCAATTCCATCTACACCTTTTGCAATTTGGTCTTCAATTTGTGCTACCTGAGCCATGACATCACTTTCTTGTGGTGGTGAAAGGATAATTAGGTTTACACCGAACTCTTCAGCAGCATCTTTAGCACCAGCTTCAACTGAAGCCCAAAAAGGGTTTCCAGCACCTGGTCCTTTAGTACTTAGCATTATTGTTTTAGCGTGTGAGCCTGCTAGCAGACTACCTGAAAAAAATAATACAGAAGTAGTAATTATAGAAATAAAAAGTTTCATTTTTCCTCCTAAAATTTTTTTTTAAACATTAATCAAAAATGAAAATCTAATCAAGTGACTGTTTGTCAGAAAGTGATTATTTTTTAATATTATGTTCTGGTCGCAAGTTGTCTTCTAAGAACATCAATATAAACGGCCAAAATAATAATGGAACCAATCAAAACTTGTTGCCAGAAAACACTAACATTCATTAAATTTAGACCATTTCGGAGTATACCCATAATCATGACTCCGGCAAACACACCTAAAACCGTTCCTCTGCCCCCAAAAAAGCTGGCTCCACCAATAATGACGGCCGCAATAGCATCTAACTCAGATTGTAAACCAGCATTTGGATAAGCGGAATTCGTTCTTCCAGCTAAAATTAAACCTCCAATACCAGCTAAGAAACCACACAGTGTGTAAACTACGATTAAAATTCGGTCTACATTAATACCTGCTGCTCTTGCTGCTCCTGGATTACCTCCAATTGCGTAGATCCATTTACCAATTCTTGTATGATTTAAAAATATCCAAAAAATAAAAAATATTACAATCATTAAAATTAAACTTGTGGGTATATATTCTCTTGCCCCTTCTCCAAAAAATGCATCTAGCTTGATTTTACCATTTCCAATAACTCTTATCTGTTCAGCAAAGCCTGTTATTGGTACACCTCCAGAAATAAGGTTTCCAATTCCTCTAAATATGTATAGCGTTCCCAACGTCATAATGAATGGATGAGGCATTCGAAGTAACGTAATGCCAATACCATTAAACATACCACACAAAAATCCAATTGCTGGTGCAACTAACATGACGACATACCAAGGCATTCCTGCTTTAGAAGCAATAGCTAGTCCCATTAATGATAACATAATAATTGAGCCAACTGATAAATCTATACCTGCAGTTACAATGACCATAAAGACACCAAGTGCTAACATAGACTGCCAAGAAACTTGTTTAAAAATATTTGTTACATTTCTCCATGATAAAAAAACATCAGGTTGCAACAAATGCAAAACAGCAATCATTATTAGGATAAGTAATAAGATTCCATATCTCTCAAAAAAAGGAATAAGTCTTACAAATAAAGTTTCTTGATTCTTATCCATTAATCTTTTTTCCCCATGATCCATCCAATCACTTCGTCTCTTGAAGTGTTTTTTAATTCTGATTCAGCAAAATTTGTTCCTTGAAAAAGTGCCATTACGCGATCACAAACAGTAAAAATATCATCCATACGATGGCTAATTACTATTACACTAACGCCTAACTTTTTAAGATTTAAAATTAAATCTAGAACCTTTCCAACTTCCTTAACAGCAAGTGCAGCTGTTGGTTCATCCATCAATACAATTTTTGCATTAAAAGCTGTAGCTCTAGCAATTGCAACTGCTTGTCTTTGTCCACCTGATAGTTCTTCAACCTTTTGATCAGCACTCTTTACGTTTATTTTTAGTTTTGCAAGATGCTCTTCGGTTAACTGTTTTCTTTTTTTATGATCCAAAAAATTGAAAGGGCCAACTTTTCTTGTTGGCTCTCTTCCTAAAAAAATATTATCACCAATAGGAAGATTCCCAGCTAGTGCTAAATCTTGATAAACCATTTCTAAGCCCAAATTTTGAGAGTCTCTGGGACTATTTAAAGTTACTTTTTCTTTATCAAAAAAAAGTGATCCTTCGCTTGGTTTGTATAATCCTGATAAAACTTTCATTAATGTAGATTTTCCAGCACCATTATCACCGACGACACCTAGTACCTCACCTTTATTTAAATGAAGATCTACATTTTGAAGAGCTGTAATAGTACCAAAAAATTTTGAAACTGATTTGGCTTCCAGTACTAAGTTATCTGACATAATATGTTTTTAAATAAATTTTAATTAATATCAACTGGTTTTGAACGTAAATATTTGACAGTTTCTCTTTCAGCTTTTTTGCATAATTTAGGAGGCAGTCCTTTTGAAATAAGTTTTAAATCTTGAATTACTAATTCACCCATCTCTTTAAATGCGCTGTCTAATGCACCAGCTCTATGAGGAGAAAAAATAACATTTTTGAGTTTTCTTAATTTATGATTTTTAGGAAAAGGCTCTTGAGGAAAAACATCAATAGCAGCAAAAACATTTCTATTTTTTAAAAAATTAAAAAAATCATCAAAATTTATTATGGCCGCTCTACTCATTAAGACAAAGACTGATCCATCTTTTATTAATTTAAGTTTAGAAGAATTAATCATAGATTCGTTAGAGGAAGTAATGGAAGCTAATACATAAATGATGTCAGCGTTTTTGAGTAACAAATTTAAACTAGTAGGCTTAACATCAAATTTTTCGATTTCTTTATTGGGAATCCAAGGATCGTAGGCAATGATGTTATTAGAGAATGCTTTAAGTATAGGAGTAAGTGATTTAGCTAAATCTCCAAAACCAATCAGACCAAATGTTTTATTTTTTATTAAAAAATTATTCTGACTTATTGCACCGCCATATTTTTCTTTTTTTGAAATAAAGTCAGAGTGAGCAATATGAATACTTCTTGCTATTGATAAAGTGAGGCCCATTGCCATTTCCGCAACAGGTTGAGCAAACACAGGAGATGTTGCTAAAACATGTATTCCTTTTCTAAAACAATAATCATAATCCATGTTGTCCATAAAATTGCTCTCTACATTAAATATTGCTTTAAGTTTTTTAGATTTAGAAATTAAAGATGAAGGTAAATTGGGTTGTCCAAAAATATAATCCGCTTTTGGTAAATTTTTTTCATAAAAATTATTTTTATTTTTATTTGGAGCGGTAATAAGTTTAAAATTTTTTTTTAAATATTTTAAATTTTCTTTAGAAAAAAGAAGATTCATTTTTCTTGGATATGGATCTAATAAAATTATTGGTTTGTTTTGGTTCATACGAATTTAATTATTTGGAAAAAATTTTGTTTTATACACCTTTACGTTGTTTATTTTTTCCTTCTAAAAATTCATTAAGAGCTGATTTCTTACCTTCAGTATTATCTACTTCAAGTGTTGGACTTTCCCAGAAAGCTGTCCCTTCTAACCATTCATACCCATCTGTCTTCATAGAAATAACATATGTTTTGTCTGATTCTTTTGCTCTTTTAAAAGCAGCCTCTAACTCTGAAATGGATTTAACAGTCTCACCATTTGCCCCCATACTTTTTGCATGAGCTTCAAAATCTACAAACTGTACATTTGTAGCTCTGGCTGCATTGAGATTACAAAGATATTCATTCCCGCCTTTAGCTAGTTGCAATCTATTAATGACCATGTGACCGCCATTATCACAAACAACTATAATTAATTTTTTATCATATAAAACTGAACTGTAGATGTCGCTATTCTGTAAGAGGTAAGAACCATCACCTACAAATACAATTACATCTTGTTCTGGTTTTGCCATTTTAATTCCAAGTGCTCCCGATATTTCATAACTCATGCAACTAAAGCCCCATTCAGTTTCAAAAGTATTTAGTTCTTTAGGTTTCCATATTTGAACCACTTCGCCAACTAATCCTCCAGCTGCAGTTACTACAATATCTGATGGGTCTGAGTTTCTATAAACTGCACCTACAGCATGAGCATAGGATGGTAATTCTTGGTTTGTTGGTCCACTTTCTTTGGCAACATATTCATCCCATTTATTTCTTTCCTCAATTGAACGCTGGTACCAATTATCTGGTGCTTTCCAATCTCCTAATGCTTTTGATAATTCTTGAAGTCCGATTTTTGCATCGCTTACAACAGGAGTTGCGCGATGTTTTGTAGTGTCAAATCGTGAAGTATTTATTGATACAAGTTGAAAATTTTCATTTTCAAAATTCGTCCAAGAGCCAGTTGTAAAATCTCCTAATTTTGTTCCTACTGCTAGTGCTAAATCTGTATCAGTAGCAAGATTATTAGATGAACCTTCTCCTAAGCATCCAATTGCACTTATGTAATAGGGATCATCTTTATTCATACAGCCAATACCCATCACAGTTGCTGTTACAGGAATATTATGTTTTTTTGCAAAAGTGGAAATTTCCTCTTCTGCTTCTGAATATAAAACACCTCCACCTGAAATAATAATTGGTTGTTTAGATTGTTTTAATTTACCAGCGGCTTTTTCAATTTGATTTGGGTCAGGATGAATTCTTCTAATTTCATGAATTTTTTCTTCAAAGAAGATTTCAGGATAATCATAGGCTTCTCCTTGAACATCTTGAGACATAGAAATTACTGCTGGGCCACAGTCTGCAGGATCAAGCATTACATTAATTGCTTGCGGTAAAGATGTTAAAATTTGTTCGGGTCTAGTAATTCGATCAAAATATCTTGATACAGATTTAAATGAATCATTTTGAGTTTCTGAGGGAGAATTAAAATGTTCTACTTGTTGTAAAACAGGATCTGGAAAACGACTAGAAAATGTATCACCTGGTAAAAGTAAAATTGGAAGTCTATTACTTAAAGCAACTGCAGCTGCTGTAACCATATTAGTAGAACCAGGCCCAACAGATGAAGTTGCAACAAATATTTGTTGTCTTCTTTTAGCACGAGCATATGCAATACCTGTTAGTGCCATATTTTGTTCATGATGACCTCTGTATCCAGGAAGTTCATTTTGATACTCTTCCATAGCTTGTCCAATACAAGCAACATTACCATGGCCATAAATACCGAAAGCGCCTGGAAATAGTGGTTCTTTTTTTCCATTAATTAAAATTTTTTGCATAGTTAAATATTTAATTAATGCATGTGAACATGACATTCTAACTGTTTTCATATGTTCCTTTCCCAAAAAAAATAGATATTATTATAATAAAAAAATAATTTAAAGAGTTAAACAATTTATTTTTCTAATATTTTAGAATATAAAATTATTCATGAAAGTTGGGATTGTTGGTGAAATTCATCCAAGTGGATATGAGATATTTGATAAAAATAATATTGAATACTTTGTCACTAATAATATTAATGAAGATCATCTAATTGAAAAATTACAAGATGTGGATGGTATTGTAGTAAGGACAGCAGTAATAAATAAAAATATTCTCTCACAAGCAAAGAACCTAAAAATTGTTTCAAGACACGGTGTTGGCTATGACAATGTGGATGCTGAATATTTAAATAATAATAAGATAGCTATGGCCATTACTGGAACAGCAAATGCAACCAGCGTGGCTGAACATGTAATGACAATGATACTTTGTTTAACAAAAAATATTTTTGAATCAGATAAATTGGTGAAATTAGGTAAATTCAAAGAAAAGGGTAATCTGCCCAACTACTTTGAACTCTACAATAAAAAAATTTTAATTCTTGGTTTTGGCCGTATAGGAAAAGCTTTAGCAAAAAGATGTGTTGGATTTGAAATGAAAGTTTATGTACATGATCCTTTTCTTTCGGATGAAGAAATAAAAAATCAAAACTGTATTCCAATCAATAAAGAAGAAGGCTTTAAAATTGCTGACTATATAAGTATACATTTACCTTTAAATGAAGAAACTAAAAATTTGATTTCTTTTAATCAATTTGAAACCTTTAAATCTAATTTGATTTTAATTAATACAGCAAGAGGTGGTATAATTAATGAAGATGCCTTATATGAAGCTTTAAAAAATAAAAAAATTTTTGGAGCTGGAGTTGATGTATTTGAAAAAGAACCACCTAAAGAAAATCATAAACTTTTTACTTTAAATAATACTTTATTAACTCCTCATAACGCGGCTTTAACTTTAGAATGTAGAAAAAGAATGTCAGTAGAATCGTGTGAAAATGTTTTTGATTTTTTAACAAAAAGTAAAAACTTAAATAAAAGTAATATTATAAATCTAAATATTTTTGATTAAATATTAAGGTAAAGATTTCCATCTTCTTCTGTAACATCAAATATTTTTAATGGGGCCTGTTCTAGATCAGAGATAGAGTCTCCAGATACAATACTAAATTTATTTCCGCATGTTGGGCACTCTAGTTCTTCACCTTCAATACTAGATTCACTTAATAAAGTTTTTTCTGCACAAGGGCAATTTCCTTCAGTTGCAAAAAAACCAGACTCAAGTCTATAAATTGCATAATTTACATCGTCGTATTCAAAATTTTCAACCGAGCCAACATCAATATCGTCAACTTCGCCTATTAAGATTGGCTCTATTTCATCATTCATAAAAAATTTGTAAAATAAAATTGAGTTAGAATAAATATTTTTTTTAAGAAAGTTGTTGATTTATCTGAATTTTAGATTTTTTCTTGTTAGCTCTTTTACGTTAGAAACTCCCATTAATTTCATATCTCTTTCAATTTCATTACGTAAATTAGACAAACTTTTTTCAACTCCTTTTTGACCTCCTGCAGCTAAAGCATAGAGATACATTCTCCCACCAGAACAGGCTTTTGCACCAAGTGACAGTGCTTTTAAAACATGTGTTCCTCTTCTAATACCACCTTCACAAATTACATCTATTTTGTCTCCAACAGCATCAACAATTTCAGCTAGTTGATCAAAAGGTGATCTTGATCCATCTAATTGTCTCCCTCCGTGATTTGAGACCATTATTGCTGAAGCTCCAACATCAACTGCTTTTTTTGCATCTTCCACTGACATAACGCCTTTAATTGCAAATTGGCGGCCCCAATCTTTATTAATGTTTTCAACATCTTTCCAGCTCATTGAGTTATCAAGCATCTTTGTGAAGTAATCTCCTATCGTAGTCATTACTTTTGTTCCTTCACTAATATGATCTTTTAAATTACTTAATTCCCATTTAGGTTTTGTAAAATAATCTACTGCCCACTTTGGATGCAGCATAAAACTTACAACACTACTAAGTTTAAGTTTCATTGGAATAGTGAAACCGGTATATAAATCTCTCTCACGATTTCCTCCAACAGCTGTATCAACTGTAACTGCCATTGCTTCAAAATTAGATTCTTTACACCTTTCTATAAGAGCTTTATTTAAACCTTTGTCTTTATGAACATAAAGTTGAAAAAGTTTTGGTGTTTTCACTAAATTTGATATCTCTTCTATACTTGCAGTACCTAAAGAAGAAATACCAAACATAGTTCCAAATTTTTCAGCAGCTTTTGCAACGCCAATCTCACCTTCATGATGAAATAATCTTTGAAGGGCAGTTGGTGCACAGTATAGAGGCATATCTAACTTTTGTCCCATTACTGTAGTTGACATATCAACTTTATCAACTCCACTAAGAACGTTAGGGATTAAATCACATTGTTCATAAGCATCAGTATTTCTTTTATATGTAATTTCATCGTCAGCAGCACCATCTATATAATGAAAGATAGGGCTAGGCAGACGCTTCTTTGCTAAATTTCTAAAGTCTTTTACATTATGGCAGTTATTAATACTCCCAAACATTACGCTTGAATCGTTTTTTGTGTTTGCTCTCCAAGACCTTCAATACCTAATTTCATAACATCTCCAGCTTTTAAAAATACCTGTGGGTTCATTCCCATACCTACTCCTGGAGGTGTACCAGTAGAAATAATGTCACCAGGTTGCAATGACATGAATTGGCTTAAATAACTTACTAGAAAATTTACACCATAAACCATGGTATTGGTTGAGCCATTTTGCATTGTTTTCCCATTAACTTCTAACCACATTTTAAGATTTTGTGGATCAGGTACTTCATCAGTTGTAACCAAATAGGGGCCAATTGGTCCAAAAGTATCACAAGACTTACCTTTCACCCACTGGCCTGAGTGTTCTATCTGAAATTCTCTTTCACTAAGATCATTAATAACACAGTAACCAGCTATATGAGATTGTGATTCACTTTCTGAAATATACTTTGCTTCTTTTCCAATAATTACTCCAAGCTCTACTTCCCAGTCAGATTTTACAGATTTTTTAGGAATTTCTACATCATCATTAGGACCAATAACAGCGCTTGTTGCTTTTGCAAAAATAATTGGTTCAGGTGGGACTTTCATCCCAGTTTCTTCAGCATGATCTGAGTAATTTAATCCTATACAAATAAACTTTCCAATACTTTCTTTACAAACACAAGGGGCAATACTATCGTAACTTTGAACAATAGGAAGTGATCCAATATCAGCTTTTTTCACTTCATTAAGCTTATGAATAGTTACATTTTCTCTATCCCAATCTTTTACCAATGATGAAGCATCGCGAACTTGTCCTTGTGTATCTATAATCCCTGGTTTTACTTCTTTTCCAATTCTATATCTTAAAGTTTTCATTATAAAGTCCATCCTCCATCAATTAAATTTAAGGTTCCTGTTACAAAAGATGATTCGTCACTCGCTAGATATGTAGCAAGTGAAGCAATTTCTTCTGGTTGGGCCAATCTACCCATTGCCTGTCTAGCTATAAAGTCTTCACGAGCTTTTTTTGGATCAGCAGCCATGTTTACTCTTCCTTCCCAGGAAGGTGTTTCTACAGTTCCAGGAAGTATTGCATTGCATCGAATTCCTTTCTTCACATAGTCAGCGGCAACTGCTTTAACAAAACCATTTAAAGCTGCTTTAGTTGCTCCATATATAAATCTATTTTCAACACCTTTCACATTAGAAGCTGCAGAAGATACTATGATAATATTTCCTTTTCCTTTTTCTAACATTTTAGGAACTAAATTGTAGCTCATAAGATAGGCTGAATATACATTTACATTCACTGATCTATAAAATTCTTCATCATCACATTCCAATAACGTTCCATGATGAACAAAACCTACTGCATGAAAAAGAACATCAACTGAATCAATACTGGAACAAAATTCTTCAACTGCCTTTTTATTAGTTGCATCTAATTTTTGAGTTTTTATTAAATTATTTTCTTTGTTTAATTCATTAAGTTTTTTTTCATTAATATCTGTAGCAATCACAGAAGCACCTTCTTTAGCAAACATCATTGCAGTTGCTCTACCAATCCCTTGTGCTGCTGCAGTTACAATTATTATTTTATCTTTTAATCTCATATATTATTCTTCCAATACTCGCCGTTAGGAAAAGAGAACTCATTAACAGACTTTTCTTTCATTTCAATAGAATATCCATGATCAAGTGGAGGCATGTAATTTCCATTTTCAATTTTACATGGGTATATGAAGTGTTCGTGTAAACTGTCTTGATATTCTACTACTTTATCATTTTTAGAACCATTGATTAAAATATAATCAATCATACATAAGTGTTGGACATACTCACAAAGACCAACACCGCCTGCATGAGGAAATACTGGAACATTAAATTTATGTGCCATTAACAATACAGTTATTATTTCATTTATACTTCCCAATCTGCAACTATCAATTTGACAAATATTCATTGCTCCAGATTCGAGAAATTGTTTAAACATGATACGACCTCCACAAGCTTCTCCAGTTGCAAGTCTTACGTTTCCAACTTCTTTTTTTATTTTGGCAAAACCCATTACATCATCTGGACTTGTAGGTTCTTCTACAAAAAATAAATTAAATTTTTTGTATGCATTAATATGTTTAATCGATTGTTTTACGTTCCATTGTTGGTTTGCATCAACCATAATAAAACAATCGTCACCAATTGTTTTTCTAATTAAATCAAGTCTTTTTACATCTGCATCTAGATCTAAACCAACCTTGATTTTAAAATGCTTCCAACCTTTCGCAATATATTCTTTGCATAGTTGAATTATTTTTTCATCTGAATAGCCAAGCCATCCTGCAGCAGTTGTGTAAGATGGATATCCCTCTTGCAATACTGTATCGATACGTTTTTGTTTATCGTTTTGATTATTTGACAAAATCGCTAACGCTTCCTCTGGAGTTAAAACATCTTCAATATATTTAAATGTTAACCAACTAACGATTTTTTCAGGCTCACTTTCTACAACAAACTGCCACAAAGGTTTTTTGTGCTTCTTAGCAATTAAATCCCATAAACAATTAAAGATTGCTGATACAGCCATATGAACAACTCCTTTTTCAGGTCCTAACCAACGTAGTTGACTATGATCAACACACTTAAACCAGAGCTTACCAATATTATTTTCTAAATCATCTATGTCCATATTTTCAAAAATTGGAAAAAAATGTTTTATACATTCAGCTACAATGTCATTTCCTTTACCAATCGTGAAGGCAATACCATATCCTTTTAATTCTGATTGATCAGTATAAGCCGTCACATACGTTGCTGAATAATCAGGATCTGTATGGATGGCATCAGATCCAGTTAAATCTTTTGAAGTTGGAAATCTTACATCTTGAACACTAAATTTGGTAATTTTTGTCATTTTTAAATTTTTTTGAAAGTTGTATTATCAATAAAATCCCAATCTAAATCAATACCAAGACCTGGTTTGGAAGGTAAATGGGCATAACCATTTTCGACTTTGATAGAATCTTTTAAACCAAAATTAAAATATTCATAAGGAACGAGTACTTCAAAAAATTCAGAATTTTTTATAGCTGCACAACAATGTAAGTTAACAAGTTCTAAAGGATGATAAATAGCAGTATGAATTTCACACTGAACGCCAAAACTTTCTGCTAAGTGTGCTGTTTTAATTGTAGCCGTAATGCCTCCACTCCATGAAACATCAGCTCTTACCATATCAACAACCCTTGTAGAGATACATTCAGCAACACTGTAAGGATGTTTTGCTATAACCTCTGTTCCAATTATAGGAATATCTAATATTCTAGTTAATTCCCTTAGATTATGAAAATTTTCATCAAATAAAGGCTCCTCGTACCAATAATAATTTAATTTTTCTAACTCTCTTCCAAAACGTAGAGCTTGTTCAAAAGTATAAGGGGCAACCGGATCACTCATAAGCTTAAATTCATCACCAACTGCTTCACGTGTTTTTTTATGAGCTTCGAGATCAAAATCATATTTTCCAGGAGGATGAAGTTTATAAGCATTGAAACCTCTCTTTTTATATTCCAAGGCTTCTTTAGCGTAGGCCTCAGGTGAATCTAAAACTAGAGAACTTCCATAAATTGGAACCTTGTCTCTATAAGCACCTAAATACTTATAAAGAGGTTGGCTTGCTTGCATTGATGAGAGAAGCCAACAATTAATATCAAATGGTCCATAACTATATATAGGTGCGTGGTTCCACCATCTGTCTGCGGTTCTGTATTCATGCCAATGTTGCTCACGATAAAGTGGGTCTCTGCCAATAAAAAAAGGTTTAAAAATTGAATTTGCGATTTCACCAGCCATTTCTGCACCCCTTCCTGCAAACCCAAATGTAGAGCTAGATAGACCTTCATCAGTATGAAATGTGATAACTAAAAATTCTAATTCTGATTTTTTCCCATCTCTCATTTCTGAATCTTTCATGACAGGCTCTTTGTGTCGACACATACGAATTTCTATATCTTTAATTTTCATGAGATACCAAATTCTTCCAAAATACTATTATTGTCATTCCCAATTTTTGGAGCTGCCTTACTTGATTTAAAAATCTCTCCATCAATTTTTATTGGGCAACGAAGTGTTTCAATATCAAGTCCATCATCTCTTTTAATTCTCTGAACCATATCGAGAATCTTGAATCCTTCGTGTTTGACCATTGTGTCCCAATCGAGTACTTTAGCACACCATATATCTGCTGGCTCAAGAATACTCAACCAATGTTCTGTTGTTTGTTTTTCAATCCAGTCGCCAATATCTTTTTTAATTTCATCTCTTTTTGTGAACCATTCTTTTTGATCATGCAAATCTTTTATTGAATTTAAATCAAGTAATTCACCAAGTTGAGGCAGTGGTGTCATTGCAATTGCTATGTATCCATTGGATGTCTTATAAATTCCATACGGAGCTGACAGATAAGCGTGGGCATTATTATACGAACTTCTTTGCGGCTTTCTGTTTCCATCGTTAAAATATGTCGTAAGAACTTCAAATTGAAAATCTAATAAAGCCTCAACTAAACTCGTTTCTACATGAGATCCATTATCCGTTCGAAATCTTTTTATAACCGCTGCAAGTATACCTTCAACAAGTGTATGTCCTGCCAACATGTCAGCAACTGCCAAACCCATTGGGGTTGGTGCTTCACCTCCATTACCATTTAACCAAACTAAACCTGTTCTAGATTGGGCTAATAAATCTTGTCCAGGTAATGAACTCCAAGGTCCATCAGATCCGTAACCAGAAATAGTTCCATAAACTATTTTTGGATTTATTTTTTTTACATTTTTATAATCTAAACCAATACGTTCTATTACTCCCGGTCTAAAATTTTGTGTAATTATATCTGCCTTCCCAATTAATTTTTTTACTAACTCTATGTCTTTGGCATCTTTTAAATTTGCTGCAAAGCTTTCCTTATTTCTATTAATTGCATGAAATAAAGTGCTATCACCTTCGAGATCGGTATCGCTGATATATAAGTTTCTACAAAGATCCCCAACTTCTGGTCTTTCAATTTTAATTACTCTTGCTCCTAAATCAGCAAGTCTTAAGCCTGCATATGGCCCTGATAAAAACTGGCTAAATTCTAATACAGTTAATCCTTCTAACGGTTTAGTCATACAATAATTTATTCTTTGAAACTCTTATTGTACATATCAGATAATTTTTCACAAATACTTTCAGCTGAAATTTCTGTTTGTAGATATTCATTAATCAGATCGCCACTTTTGTCCTGAAATTCCATATAACCATTATGCCTTGGTCTTACCCATGCCAAATCAAGAGTTTTTCGAGTTGCTTTAAAAAAATCGTTAGTTTCTAGATTTATCTTTTCATCCTCCCAAGCTTCAGAATTTCCTGGCTGTCCACCGCTTTGGTAAAAAAGTGACTTTTGACATTCAGCACCTGCTATCCAAAATGCATATTCAATTGCTATATCTTTATTCTTACTAACATTGGATACTGCTATGCCAGTACCACCTAAATGTGTTCCTGATGGACCTTTGCCTGATAAATCTAAAACATCAATATATTTCAAAATATTTTTTCTATAATTATTTCTCGAGTAATTTGAAAATCCATAAATGTATGGGCAATAATAAAAATCATTAGTCTCTGTCATGAGTTCAGCAGTTTGAATTGGATCCATACTTAAACAATCATTGATTATTTCTTTGGATATAGCTTTCATCATTGTAAGGGTTTTAACGCCAGCATTTTCATTAATAAAATTTTTTTCTTCTGGGATTAATTCTTCTGTAATGTTGTTATAAATACTATAAAAACTACTTATTGCATGAACTGGTTTTAAAGGCCAAAGAACTTTTCTCTCTTTTGCTAATGAAAGAAGATCATCCCATTTGGATGGAAGCGCTTTTACTAAATCTTCTCTGTAACAGGCGGTCTGTGAGGCAGCATCTATGGCAAGAGCCCATTGTTTATTATCTATAAAATAACTTTCATGCGATTTTCCAACTGATTGTTTTTTTAAATTGTTTAATTGAGATTGATATTCACTGATATTTAAGTTTTGTAAAAGTCCTTTGTGGGCTACTTCACCAACATGAGGATAGTCTATTACTATTAAATCATAATCATCAGTCATATCTTCTATAGGTCTATCTGCAAATGCCTGTAATGGTCTTTTATCCCATTCAATTGAAACTTTATTATTATGAATTTCCTGAAATTTTTTAGATGTAGCAACCATTGGGTCAAAACCTCTAGAATGATCCCAGGTCATCCCCTTTAAGTAAATCATTTTTTTTCGTATTTATCTTTAAAGTCTTCTGGTTTTTTATATAAAACTGAATGTAGGTGCTCACAATATAGAACGATTTCGCCTTCACCTTTAAAAACTTCGTAACTGGTTCTTACCAAACCCATTTTTTCATATTTTGGTTTTTTTTCCATATTAGTTCTAATTGTATAAATTGTATCTCCAATAAAAACTGGTTTGATGAATCTTAAACGGTCATATCCATAACTAAAAGAATTTACGCAGTTAGTTGCAACTAAACCCAACCCATAAGAAAAAACCATAGCTCCTGCTACTAATCTTTTTTGGAACATACCTTTATTTTTGGCAAAATGTTCATCACCTACATATGGATGCATATCTAAAACCATACAATTAAATTGCATGGCCTCTCCTTCAGATATTGTTCGGCGAAGAGATCTAATTTTATGACCAACAATAACATCTTCATAAAACCAGTTTTCAGAATTCCATACTGGAATTTCTCCATGCTCATTGGGCATATCTTTTGGAAAGGTTGACTCAATTCCAACAGTGTTTTCAAATTTATTATCTTTATTCATTTTTACAATTGTGCTACCTTATTACAGAGAAATATTTATTCAATAGAAATGGTAGAAATAGAACAATTCTTCGAAGACTATGAACTAGGTGCGGAAAGAGTCACTGTTGGCAGAACCATCACTGAAACTGATATTGTAATGCACGCTATGCACTCTGGTGACTTTTACCCCCATCATACTGATGCAGAGTTTGCTAAAAAGGGTCCATTTGGTCAACGCATAGCACAATTTAGTTGTACTTTTTCGATAGGCATCGCACTTACAGCTTCAATAGTTAACAAGCGAGCTTTCACCTATGGATTTGAAAGACTTCGTTTTCCTAATCCAGTTTTTATTGGAGATACAATTCATACGAAGGTTACAATTAAAGAAAAAAAAGATGATCCAAAAAGACCACAATATGGTCAGGTTAATGAGGCATGTGAAATTCTAAATCAAAATGACAAATGTGTTTGTTATTCTGAACATATACTTTTGGTTGAAAGAAAAAATACTTAAAAAACGCTATACTTAATATACGCTTCTTGTGGATCCATTCCTTCTCTTATAGCCTTTCTAACTTGGCTTTCAGTATTAATTAATTTTTCTGATTTTTCTAAAATATCTATTACTTTTTCTTGGGGAATAATAACAACACCATCAATGTCTGCCATTACATAATCACCGTTATGTATTTCCACATCTCCAATTTTAATAGTTTTTTCAAATTTAGTAGGCTTCCAATAAGCAACAACATCTTTGGGGGTGTAAAATTTTGACCAAACGGGAAAATCGATTTTGTTTATAAATTCTAAATCTCTACAACCACCATCAGCAATGTAGCCTCTAATATTTTTCTTTTGTAAAGTTTCTGCACTCAGCTCACCCATTAAAGCTATATTATTATCGTTTGGTTGACAGATAAGAACTTTATCTGATGGAGCCTTAGATAAAAGACCAGTCCAAGCAAGGAGTGTTTCATGATGAGAAAAACTAGTATTTGATTCCCCTTCAATAGTAAAAATTTGCCCTGCAATTTTGTGTTTTTCCTTATTAGGTTTAATATTTGGATTCAAAACAAAATTTTTAAATCCATCATCTCTCATGACATCATGAATAACACTAC
>CACMPM010000011.1 GCA_902615625.1 uncultured Alphaproteobacteria bacterium | reverse complement strand
AAAATACCATCCTTCAAGTTTTGAAAGATATCATCTTCAAGCTGAAATTTCAAAAATATGTTTTGAGGTTAAGGAAACAATATTTGGTGATCCTAATTTTAATAATATAAATATAAAAGATTATTTAAGTAATGAATATATAAGCTCTTTATGTTCTAGAATAAATAAAAATAAAATTTATTCTTCAAAAAAAGGGTATGTAACTTCTCACCCTGAAACAATATATTTAAGTGTTGTAGATAGAGATTTGAATTCAGTGTCATTTATTAATTCAATATGTCATAGTTTTGGAAGTGGAATTACAAGTAATAAATCAGGAATTCTTTTTCAAAATAGAGGTGTAAATTTCAGATTAGAAAATGGTCACCCCAACTCAATTGATAGTCATAAAAGACCACTTCATACAATAATCCCTGGGCTAATAACTAATAAAAATGATGAGACGCTGTATTCTTATGGTGTTATGGGAGGGCAATATCAACCAATTGGTCAATCTCATTTAATTCAAAATATAATTGACTACAATCTATCAGTTCAAGAAGGTTTAGATTTACCTAGGGCATTTGCACTTAATGGTCTCTTGAATGTTGAAAATTCTTTAGATGATAAAATTGTAAAGAAATTAAAAAGTGTTGGTCATAAAATTAAGATAAGTAAAAACTCTATTGGTGGTGGTCAGTGTATAAAAATAGATAGAAAAAATGGAGTGCTTATTGGCGGGTCAGATCCACGAAAGGATGGTATGGCAATAGGTTACTAATCTATACTTTCCCAAAAGTGTCATTATACTGATTATTTACTCTTACAAATGTAGTGCACTTGCTGAGCTGCTTCAATGATGAAGCGCCTACGTATGTGCAACTACTTCGCACACCTCCTAAAATATCTCTAATTGTACTATCTAGCGAATTCTTCATTTGTATTTTAACTTTTTTTCCTTCAGATGATCGATAATTTGCAAGACCACCATAATGTTTCTCATTTGCCTCTTCAGAACTCGATCCATAAAACTCGATGTACTTATTTCCATTTTCCTCAATTATATCTCCTCCACCTTCCTTATGACCTGCTAACATTCCGCCAAGCATAACAAAGTCTGCACCAGCACCAAATCCCTTTGCAACATCACCAGGACAAGTGCAGCCTCCATCAGCAATAATATGCGCTCCTAATCCATGTGCTGCATCAGCGCATTCCATAACAGCACTTAGTTGTGGATACCCTACTCCTGTTTGTATTCTAGTGGTACAGACACTTCCAGGACCAATACCAACTTTCACAATGTCCGCTCCACTTAATACTAATTCCTGAGTCATATCTGCAGTAACAACGTTACCTGCAATAATAGTTTTTTTTGGATATTTTTCTCTTACTTCTGTAACAAAATTACTAAAATTTTCTGAATATCCATTTGCTACATCAATACAGATAAATTTAAATTTTGGATATTTTTTTAAAATTGAATTTAGCCTATTGTAACTGTCTTTACTTGTACCGCAACTAAGAGCAATTGAATCAAAGAAAATATTTTTTTTATAAATAGTTCCTATTTGATTAATATCATGCTGTTTTGTTAGAGCAGTCATTAGTTTGTGAGAAGTTAGTCTTTTTGCAACATCTATTTCACCAACGCCATCCATATTAGAGGCTATTATTGGAATTCCTTTCCATGATGATCTTGAGTGTTTAAAAGTATATTTTCTATTCAAATCAACATCTTTCCTACTTTTTAAAGTACTTCTCTTTGGTCTAAAAAGAACATCTGAGTAGTCAAGTTTAATTTCTTCTTCTATTCTCATAAATACATTCGCATATTTGTATTAAATAATTTAGAAATTAAAACAAATATAAATTGTTATCTATGAACTTAAATACGTTAATAAATGTACATAAAAGAAAGTTTGATATTAAATTTAAAAAACTTTTAAAAAATAAGCTGGACAAATCTAGTTTATCTAATGCCATGTTTTATGGCTCTGTGAATGGAGGAAAAAGAATAAGGCCATTTTTAGTAATGGAGTCTGCAAAAATAGCAAAAATTTCATCAAGTGATGCCTTTATTATAGCCTCATGTATCGAATGTATACATTCGTACTCCTTAATTCACGATGATTTACCATCAATGGATGATGATGATTATAGAAGAGGTAAATTAAGTACTCATAAAAAATTTAATGAAGCTACTGCAATTTTAGCTGGAGATGCTTTACATGATTTAGCATTTGAATTGATCTCAGGAAATCTTAAAATTAAAAATTATATTTCTAGATTACATTTAATAAATTATCTTTCCTTGTGTATTGGACATAAAGGATTAGCACTGGGTCAAGCTTTAGATTTAGAATTTGAAAATAAAAAATTATCTAAAAATAAAATTTTAGATATGTATTCAAGAAAAACTGGCAAATTATTTGAATTTTCTTTTTCTGCACCTTTTATATTAAAAGATAAAAGTAAAACAGATATTCAATTTGCTAAAGATTATGGAATGTTATTTGGTTTAATATTTCAATTAATAGATGACTTAATTGATGAAATTGGAACTTTTAAGAAAATTGGAAAAACACCAGGTAAAGATGTTCAGCAAGGCAAAAGTACTTTACTACAATTAATAGGTGAAAAACAAGTTATTGATTTTTGTAATAATAAAATTAATACTTTTATAAAAAAATATAAAAATAAGTTAAATCAAAATCCTATCTTGATAAAGATGCTAGAACTTGGAATGTATAGACTAAATTAAATATGTACTATTTTTTTAGCTAAATATAGTCCAGAGGTAGCTGATACAGCAGTTAATGAACCACCCCAAAACATATCTACGAAAGTAACTGTTGGTGACCATCCTTTTAATACAGCCATATTGGTTAAGTTATAAGTACCGTAAGCAACCAAACCAAAAATGAAACCAGTGTATAATGTTCGCAATAAGTTACCTGATTCAACGCACGGTTGAATTACAACCAAAGACATACCAAATACATATAAAATGTAAAAAAGAGCAGCAGCCCACATTACAGGTTTATCGGCTAATAAATTACCAATCAGAGGTCTATAAAAAGATTTTGTAGCAAAGCTTAGCCAAATCACATCTATTATTAGGAAGATTAATGAGGCAATTAAAGTTGCTATCAGTAAACATTTAACCATATATTATAGGTATATCATATTATTAAATTTCAAGAATATTTATTAAAATTTCTATGGTGGGTGTGACAGGGATTGAACCTGTGACCCCTGCCGTGTCGAGGCAGTGCTCTACCGCTGAGCTACACACCCAAGTAATTTTATTTTATTTAATTATAGTATTCTGAAATATAATGACTTTTAAAGCTAAAGCAATAATTGAAAGCTTGTTTGAGATTTTTAAATTTTACTTAATTTAACCTTTTTTAATCGTTAATTAAGTAAATAAATTATAAACATATTGATCAATTTTTTATTAAATAATATTCAGGATTTAGAATTATTCATACAATTGATTATTGAAATTAGGAGATAAATGAAGGTAAAAAAAAATAATTTTACAGAAAATGAAATCTCTAAAGCTCTAAAAATTTATAATTATTTTATTGAAAATTCATTATCTAATTTTGAAGAAAAAAAATTATCTAAATCAAAATTTAATTTATTATTAAAACAAGTAAAAAAAAATAAGTTACCATTTATTTTAGCAATTAAAGAAAATGAAGTTATTGGATTAGCATTTGTAAATAAATTTAGAGAAAAAAGTGGATATAGATTTTCATATGAACATTCAATCTATGTAAATCCAGATTACATCAATAATGGTTATGGTAACAAAATATTAGAAGAACTTGTTAAAATATGTAAAAAAATTACAAAAATTAAAAATTTAATAGCAGTGATTGGTGGAAAAAATAATTTTGCTTCTATAAAAATTCATAAAAATAATGGATTTCAATATATTGGGACTATAAAAAAAGCCGGTTTTAAAAAAAATAAGTGGATTGATTCAATTTATATGCAAAAAAGATTATGAAAAAAGTAAACACTAAGAATTTTAAAAAAACACTTAGTAAGTTTTCGACAGGAGTTACTGTTGTATGTGTTAAAAATAATAATTCAATATATGGCAAAACTGTAAATTCATTTAACTCTCTATCTCTAAACCCTCCTATGGTTTTGTTTTCTTTAGGTAATTACTCGTCTTCAATAAAGCAGTTTTCAAAAACTAAATTTTTAACAATAAATATTTTATCTAGTAAACAAAAAAAATTATCTGATAATTTTGCTTTAAGTGCCCCTAAGTTAGAAAATATAAAATTTCTTGAAGGAAAAAATAAAACAGTAATTATACCAAATTGCATAGCAAATCTTGAATGTAAATTAATAGATAAAATCAAAAAAGGTGATCACATAATATTTATATGTAAGATATTAGAACTACAATCTAATGATAAATTGAAACCACTTGTATATTTTAATTCAAAATATTTTTAAGTGTTTAGAATTTTAAGATATCTAATTTTAATTTCTTTAATATCATCAGGATATTATCTGTTTATTTCTGAATATTTTAACTTATCAGAGAAAAAATTTTTTGAGAAGGAGATAGTAAAAAATGAAATAGTAGAAGATAAAAAAGAAATAATTAAAGAAAAAAAAGAGGAAGTAGTTTTACCTAATATAAAAAAAAGTATTGATAAAGTACAATATGTTGAAAAAAAAATTAAAATTTTACAAGGTGATACTTTTGTTTCTATTTTAGCAAGCTTAAACTTTGAACAAGAAAAAATTTACGAAATTATAAATGAGATAGAAAACTTTTTTGATTTAAAGAAAATCAAAAGAGGAGAAATTATAAGTGTATTTGAAAATAGTTTTGGAGAAATAAAAAAAATTGAATTTTTTAAGAACAGTGAGACAATTATCTCAGTTCATTTAGATAAAGAAATAAATTTAAACATAAGAGAATTAACTAAGGATTCATTCATTGAATCAAAAGAATATATAATTACTGATTCATTATTTTCAGATGGTATTAAAAGTGGTGTATCACCTGATATTTTAGTTAAAATTATAAGCCTTTTTAGTTTTGATCTCGATTTTCAAAGAGATATTAGGATCGATACAGTTGTTTCAATATCCTATGAATTTGATGAAATAGTTGAAACAGGTAGAATAGAATATAACGATATTAAATATGCTTCTATAATAATTGATGGAAAACAATTAGAATATTTTAAGTTTATTACAGATGATGGTTATGTTGATTATTTTAACAGAGAGGGAAAAAATGTTAAAAAATCAATATTAAAGACACCTTTAGACGGCGCAAGAATTTCATCAAATTTTGGTATGCGTAAACATCCTATCTCAGGTTTCAATAAAATGCATAAAGGTGTTGATTTTGCTGCCCCTACAGGAACACCAATTTATGCTGGAGGAAATGGAATCGTTGAATACGTTGGAAGAAATGGAGGATATGGAAAATATATTCGTATAAGACATAATAATGGATATAAAACGGCCTATGCACATTTGTCAAATTATAAGAAAGGTATTTCTAAAGGGGTAAGAGTTAATCAAGGTGAAGTTATAGGCTATGTAGGTAGTACAGGAAATTCTACAGGGCCTCATCTTCATTATGAAATTATTTATCAAAATAAACATATAAATCCTTTAAAACTAAAACTTCCTTCTGGAAAAATACTTAAAGGTAAGGAATTAGAAAAATTTAAAGAAGAATATAAAATAATATATGCTGATCATTTGAGCATGTTATACGAATAACTACTTTGTTGATCTTGTTCTTTTTTCTTTAGATGGTTCAGCTATAAATGGAATAGATTCGATGGAATCATCTTCTGCTTTATCATTATCATTTACTTCGATAGTTTCATTATCAATATCTGAAGTTTGTTCATTTGAAGTACTTTGTTTTTGTTCATCAAAATTTGTGTTTTCTTCAATATTAATGCCAAGCTCAACCATTATTCTGAAGTAGTGATCAGTAAATTGAAAATAGTATTCAGATTGAATTCTATCACCTGATCTCGATGCTTCTTTAGCTAGTTTTAAGTACTTATTATATTGTTGAGATACATTTCCTCTATTTCTATTATTAAAATTTTTGTATCCACCAGTTTTCTTAAAACTGGTTCTTCTATTACTCTTATAAGCGGTTCTACCGTTTTTTTTATACATATTGTTTGGAAGTTAAAAATATTATAAATTATTAATCTTATACATTATCTATACAGTTCATTTGATTTATTTCAACTTATATCTTTAAAAAACTAAGGATTCTCTCGATTCCTTGAAGATCGTTAATTACTTTATTCAAAAATAATCCAGAATTTTCAAATATCTCTTCACAATCTTGTCTCTGATTATTACCAATTTCACATACAAAGTAAGAACTTTTATTCATTAAATTTTTTAGATTATTTGAATATTCTCTATAAAATTTAAGCCCATCATCTCCTCCAACTAAAGCTAATTTAGGCTCAAAATTTTTAACTTCTGGATCTGCATTATTAAACTGTTCGTTTGATAGGTATGGTGGATTAGATACAATCAAATCAAACTTGGATTTAATATTTTTAAAATCAATCATCTTAAGTTGAATTTGATTATAACAATTATGTATTTTTAAGTTTTTTTCTGCAACTTCTAATGCTTCTTTAGATATATCTATAGCTGTAATAGACGCATTTTTAAATTCCTTTGCTAGTGATATTGCGATGCAGCCTGATCCGGTACCAATATCTAATATTTTAAATTTAAGGTTTTTGTTTTTAAAAATATTTAATACTTCCTCAATTATTAATTCTGTTTCAGGACGTGGATCTAACACAAAATTATTTACATAAAAATCATTTTTCCAAAATGGTTTTTTTTTAATAATTTTAGCTATTGGTTGTCTATTAATTCTTTGTTGAAGATAAGATTTAAATTTAACAATATCAATATTATCTACGTTTAAATTACTTAAAATAATTTCATTATTTTTTTTTGAAGCATGCTTTAGTAAAATTCTAAGATCTAGTTCTGGATTACTTATATTTTTTTGTTTTAATTTAGTTAAACTCTCTTTAATTAATTTATTCATTTTTCATATTTGCTAACTTTGTACTCTCTTCTTCAGCAATTAAAGGATTTATCAACTCATCTATTTTGCCCTCAAGTATTTCTGACAGATTATACAATGTAAGATTTATTCTATGATCAGAAACCCTTCCTTGAGGAAAGTTATAGGTTCTTATTCTTTCAGATCTATCTCCAGAACCTACTTGATTTTTTCTTTGCTCAGATCTTTCTTTGTTTTTTTCCTGTATTTGATTGTCTAGTAATCTTGAACGTAGAATCTTTAAAGCTTTTGCTTTATTTTTATGTTGAGATTTTTCATCTTGCTGAGAAACTACTATACCAGTTGGAATGTGCGTTATTCTTACAGCACTATCAGTTGTGTTGACAGATTGTCCTCCTGGTCCACTTGATCTAAAAACATCAATTCTTAAATCTTTATCAAGGACTTCAATATCAACCTCTTCAGCTTCAGGAAGAACTGCTACAGTAGCAGCTGAAGTGTGTACTCTTCCACTACTTTCAGTCGTTGGAACCCTTTGCACTCTATGAACACCAGACTCAAATTTCAGTTTTGAAAAAACATTTAATCCTGAAATGTTACAAATAACCTCCTTTACTCCTTTTAAACCTGTTTCTGATATTGATAAAATATCGAATTTCCATGAATTTAAATCGGCATATCTCTGATACATATTTAATAAATCAGAAGCAAAAAGTGATGCTTCATCTCCTCCAGTACCAGCTCTGATTTCTAAAATTGAATTTTTAGAGTCATTTTCATCTTTTGGTATTAGTAACTTCAATAATTGCTGTTCACGATCTTTGATTTGATTTTTTTTTTCAATGAGTTCTGACTCAGCTATTTTACTAATTTCTACATCATTATCTTTTACTAACTCATTAAGATTTAATATATCTTTTTGTAAATTGTTGTATTCTTGAATTTTTTCTACAATTGGTCGGAGCTCTGAATATTCTCTGTTTAATTTAATTAATTCATTAGATTCAATATCATTCATATTGTTTAATGAATTTTCTATTAATTTAAATTTTTCTAAAATTATTGAAAATTGTTTATCTAGATTTATCATTCAAATGATTAAATATTTGATTAAGCTTTAATTCTTTTTGTTCACCAGTCATTAAATTTTTAATAGTAAAAAAATCACCTTTAAACTCATTTTCTCCAATAATTATTATATATGATGCTGAAGATGTATTTGCTTTTGTAAATGATTTTTTTAAATTGTATTTATAATTCCAGTAATATGAAATGCAATTTTCAGATAAATATTTTTGTAGATAAAGAAAATAATCTTTAAATTTTTCATCTGTTACCGCAATATGGATTGTTGAGCTAATTTTTTTTTCGGACTCCATCAATAATGCAATTCTTTCAATACCTGCAGCCCATCCAATACCAGGTATATCAGGCCCTCCTAATACTTTTATTAAACCGTCATATCTTCCCCCGCCTAGCAATGTATCTTGGCTTCCTAAATTATGTGATTTGTATTCGAATACTGTGTTACAATAATAATCAAGACCTCTAACAAGATTAGCGTTTTCTTCAAAATTAATTTCCAGTATATTTAATGATCTTTTAACATCTTCGTAGTGCTTTTTAGCTTCATCAGTTAAGTATTCATATATTTTAGGTGAAGATAGTGAAATTTCTACATCTTCTTCATTTTTTGAATCTAATATTCTTAAAGGATTACTTTCAATTTTTTTAATGCTCTCTTCTGATAATTTTTTTTTATGCGTATTAAAATATTTTGTAAGATTTTTTTTAAAATCAATTAAGGTTTTTTTATCTCCTAAAGAATTAATATGTAGTTTTATTTTAGATTTAGGTAATAGTTCGTTTAAAATATTATTCGACAGAGAAATTAACTCAACATCAGCAAGAAAATCTCTAGTTCCAAGTATTTCAAAATTAATTTGATTAAATTGTCTATATCTACCCTTTTGTGGCCTTTCCCTTCTAAACATTGGACCGATTCCAAAAATTTTTAATGGAAGATCTTTTAAGAGATTATTAGTAATAGCAGCTCTAATCATGGGCGTTGTGTACTCTGGGCGAAGTGTTAAAAATTCATTATTTCGGTCTTCAAATGAATACATTTCTTTCAACACAACATCAGAATGTTCGCCAAGAGGTTTTGCGAATAAATCACTAAATTCGAAAATTGGTGTCTGAATTTCTTTATATTCTTTTAAATTAGCGTTTTTAGAAACAATATTAGAAATAAAGTTAAATTTATCTATTTCTTCTCCAAATATATCATGTGTACCTCTTACTGATCTTAATTTCATTTTAATTACTAAGTTCTATTTCTTTTGTTTTTTTTCTAATAAGATCTTCAAGATAACTTTCTAAATCAACATTTTTTACAACATTATTTTTTTTACCATCAATATAAATCATGTGCGTATCATTGCCACCACCAGTTATTCCAATATTTGTCATTGTTGCTTCACCTGGACCATTAACCACACATCCAATTATTGAAACTGTTAAAGGTGTCGAAATATCATCTAATTTTTTTTCTAAATTTTTTACAGTTTTTATTACTTCAAATTGTTGTCTCGCACATGAAGGGCATGATATAATTTTTACACCTCTATTCCTTAAACCTAAACTTTTTAAGATTTCAAAACCAACTCTTACCTCTTCCTCTGGCTCATCTGACAATGAAATTCTAATTGTATCTCCTATTCCTCTCAAAAGTAAATTTCCAATTCCTATTGAAGATTTGATTGAACCTGTTCTTTTTCCTCCAGCCTCAGTAATGCCTAAATGCAATGGATAATCACATAGTTCAGCTAATTGCTCATATGCTTTTATAGACATGAATATATCTGAAGATTTCACGCTAATTTTAAAATTGGTGAAATCATTATCTTCAAGTATTTTAATATTTAATAAAGCACTTTCAACTAAAGCGTCTGGATTAGGCTCAGAAAATTTTTCTAAAATTTGTTTTTCTAAACTACCTGCATTTACACCGACTCTTATTGAGCAATTATTATCTTTTGCTGCCTTTATTACTTCTTTTATTCTATCAATACTGCCAATATTACCTGGATTTATTCTAATACAAGAGGCGCCATTATTTGCTGCCTCAATTCCTCTTTTATAATGAAAATGTATATCTGCAATAATAGGTACTGAACTATGCTTTACTATTTCTTTTAAAGAATTTGAAGATTCTTTATCTGGAACAGAAACACGCACTAAATCAACTCCTAGTTTTGCTGACCTTTCTATTTGAGCAATAGTATCTTTTGCATTAGAAGTAAGAGTATTTGTCATTGTTTGAACTGCAATTTGATTATTGCCACCGATACTTACATTACCAACATTAATTACGCGCGATTTTCTTCTATGAATTTGCTGATACGGTCTTAGCATCTATTTAGTTAGCAAAATCTTTATATAAAACAAAAGAGTCTATTATATCGCCGAATTTACCTATCTTGCCTCTTACATCACCATCTATAACTACTAATATATTCCCAGCATTACCTGCAGTAATATTGTAATTTAATTTAAGTTCATATGAAAATTCTTCATTTTTGTCCATTAACTTGCTTAAAATAATGTTATTTGATTCATCTCTTAGTTGCAACCAAGTTGGATTTAACATTTTTAATGTAGCAATTGTAGTAACATCCTGATCAAATTCTATAGATGCTAAAGCACTAGAATTATTTATCAAATCACTTTTATTAATATCATTACTTTGAGATAAATTATAATTTAAAGTATTAGCTTTTTCAACTATTGGCTCCAAACTTTCAGGTATATCCGGTACTAAAGCAAATTTAGGTTCATTATCATTTTGATCAATAAATAAAAAATAAAATGAAGAAAATATTATCAAAATAAGAGACGCAGCAAAAAACTTTTCAATTTTAAAAAAATTATTTTCAACTATTGGAGTAATATTCTTTTTTTCATCCTTAATATTAAATGATACTTGATCTTTAAATAGTTTAATAATTGTGTCAGTATCTAGCTCAAGAAGGTTTGCATAAGATCGTAGATGCCCAATAATAAAAATAATATCTGAATCATTTTTGATATTATCATTTTCAAGATCAATTATGATACTTTTTGAAATTTTTAATTCAATTGATATATCGTTAATTGAAAGGCTTTTAGAGTTTCTTCCAATTGATAAAATTTGACCTACCGTTTTCATTTAATTTCCTAGATTATATGCATCATGTAAAGATTTTACAGCAATTTTTGTAAATTTCTTATTAATTAAGACACTTATCTTTATTTCTGATGTCGAGATAGCTAATATATTAATTGAATTATCAGCTAAAGTTGTAAACATTTTCTTTGCTACTCCAGATTGAGACATCATCCCCATGCCAATTACTGAAATTTTAGAAATATTGCTATCGGTTTCAATAGATTTAAAATCAATTAAATTTTGATTTTCTTCTAATATTTTTTTAGCATTATGCATTTCACTATTTGGTACAGTAAAGGTGATATTTGCAGTTATGCCATCTTGTGATGTATTTTGAACAATCATATCTACATTAATATTACTATTAGCTAACAATCCAAAAATTGTTGCGGATATACCAGGTTTATCAGCAATACCAGATAAGGTTAGTTTTGATTCATTATTACTAAAGCTCACTCCACTTACAATTTCTTTTTCAATTAATTTATTTTCATCTACAACAAGAGTGCCACTTTCTTTTGTAATTGAAGAAAGTACCTGCAGGGTGAGATTATTTTTCATCGCTAATTCAACAGAACGAGTATGAAGTACTTTTGCACCAGTAGAAGACATTTCTAACATTTCTTCAAATGCTAATTTATTAATTTTTTTAGCTTTGGGTTCCAGATTTGGATCAGTTGTATAAACACCATCTACGTCTGTATAAATATCACATCTATCAGCATCAACAGAAGCGGCAATAGCAACAGCAGTTGTATCAGAACCACCCCTTCCTAATGATGTAATATTTCCTTCTTTATCGACACCTTGGAATCCAGCAACTACTAAAACGTCATAAATATTTAGATATTTATCAATTCTAACTTTATCTATATTTAAGATTGTAGCTTTTTGATGGTTGCTATCTGTTATAATTGGGATTTGCCAACCAAGTAATGGAATGGATTTAATATTTCTTTTTTTTAAAATAGCCGAGAGAAGTCCAACCGAAACAGCTTCACCAGATGTTAGAATTAGATCATTTTCAATAATCTCATTTGACTCAATTTCATCTATATAGTCTTGCATTTTATTTGTAACACCAGACATTGCGGATAAAACAACAATTAACTTTTTATCAATTGATTGCTTTTCAACAATGTTAGCAACATTATTGATTTTATCGATACTACCAACTGAAGTACCGCCAAATTTCATTACTATAAGTTTCATTGACTTAAATATTTTTTAAATTATTTCAGCTATTATAATTATTGTTTCTAACAAACAAGTTTTATGATGAATATAAAATCAAAAAATGAAGAATTTAACCTGTTTAATCAACTTTCAGATGAATGGTGGAATGAAAACGGAAAATTTAAGATTCTTCATCAAATCAAAAGTCATAGAATGACTTATATACTAGATCAAATTGGAAATAGGGACATTAAAAATTTAAAAATACTGGATGTAGGTTGTGGTGGAGGAATAATTTGTGAGCCACTGGCGAGATTAGGTGCAAAAGTTACAGGAATAGATTTTGCTCCAAATAACATCAGTGCTGCTAAAATACATTCCAAAAAAAATAAACTGACAATTAATTATATTCATAAAGATGTTGAAAAATCAAAATTAGATGGAAAATTTGATTTAATACTAATGTTTGAAGTTTTAGAACATTTAGATGATTGGAAAAAAACTATTAAAAAGATAAAAAAAAATTTAAATAAAAATGGTATAATTATAATTTCCACAATAAATAGAAACTCACTTTCTAAATTGTTTGCAATTAGTATTGCTGAAAATATTTTGAAATGGATACCAAAAGGAACACATGATTATTATAAATTAATTAAACCTGAAGAATTAAAAAAAACCTTAACGCAAGAAAATTTTCATTTTAAAAATATTAAAGGTCTTGTTTTTGATCCATTAAGCAGGGAATGGAAATTATCAAAAAACTTTATGGTCAATTATTTTTGTACTGCAAATTTAATTAATTAGTTTTTTTTGTTGAAAAAGGTAATGGTAATACATCAATATCTTCATCCATTAGTTCTTTAGTTTGTTCAACTGAAGCTTCGCCATAAATTGCACGTTCCTTAGCTTCACCATATTTAATTTTTTTTGCTTCTTCAGTAAATTTATCACCAACATAGTCAAATTCTTTTTCTATAATCTTTTTTAGCCTTTTAACATTAGAAGCAATTGATTTGTTTCTTTTAGCAATTTTTGAATTTGATTTTTTGGCTACATTTGGTGCCATTAAACCTTTTCTAATTTGAATACTATTACAGGAAGGACAAGACACTAACCCTTGTTTAATTTGCTTATTGTAGTCATGTGTATTTTCGAACCATCCTTCGAAAGAAAAATCACAATCTGAACAAGAAAGATTAAATACGATCATCTCTATTATATTGTTTCATCTGTTTTTTTTTCAATATCAAAATCAACATCTTCAGACTCTAACTGCATAATTAATGAATTTTTTGGAAAATTTAAATTACACACTGTTCCCTTTGACAATGTTACACCCATATAAGGTTTTAAGCTAACATTGATATATTTTTGAGTATTTTGATTTAAAATATCAATTTTTACAAGCTCTTTAAAAATAATGAGTAGAAAGTTTTTTTTCAGTTCGAATTTCAATAATGATTTGGGAGTTTGGTAAAAGGATAATTTAAAAAAAAGATTTTTTTCAAGAACATTTATATTTTCTTCTAATTCAATATTAGAATTTTGTATTACTAGATTTTTTAAAGAAATTTGATCTTGTCTGTTTAAGAATTTTTCTTTCAATATTTCTAAAAAAGTAGTTCCATAGATTTTTTTATTAATATTTTCAGTTTCTTCTTTAATAATTGCAACTATCTCTTTAAGAATAATATCCATAATTACTTTTTATACTTTATAAAAAAAATGATAAACAAAAAATATCTTAAACTATTAAGATCTAAAGATAGGAAATATGGAGAAAACTTTATTTATAATGAAATAAGTAAAAATATAATCGATTCCCTAGAAATTTTGAAAGTTCCTTTTAATAATATTTTAGAACTTGGGATTAATGACAAATTAATTATTGATTATCTTAAAGAAAGATTTCCTAATTGTTCAATAACAAGTGCTGATATTGATTTATCATTTTTTAATAAAAAGAAAGATCGACAATTAATAGAAATTGATTTGGACGATTTACAAATTAAAGATAAAAAATTTGATTTAATTTATAGTAATTTTTTTTGTCAATTAACATCCAATTTTGATAAATTGATAAAAAATATTTTTCAAAGTCTAAATTCTAATGGGTTTTTTATAGCAACAATTCCAAGTGCTGAAAATATATATCAACTTATAAATTCAATGTATGAAACAGATAATATTTTATACGGAGGTATATATCAAAGAGTTAATCCAAGTTTAGATACAAATGATATTTTTAAACTACTTAAAATATTTAACTTTGATGCACCTTTAATAAATAATAATAACTTTACTATTGAATATTCAGTTTTTAAAAAACTACTTGATGATGTGAGATGTTTGAACTTGCCTTATGCAGGTAAGGATAAAAAAAATAATTTTGAAAATAAGAAATACTTTATTATTTTAGAGAAACAATTCAAAAAAAAATATTATAAAAATAATTTTAATCTTGATATAAATTTTAATACAATTTGTGCTTGGAAAAAATAAAATTAAGATCTGTAATCAGCATTAATCTTTAGATATTCAAAGGTAAGATCATTTCCATGAACTGTGTGAAAATGCTTACCCAAGTTTAATATTACATTGATTTCTATAGTTTTATTTTTCATATAATTATTAAGTTTTCTAATATTTAATTTTTTACTAATTGAACCATTTTCGCATACAACGTTTTTTCCAAACAAAACTTTAATTTTATTTTGATTTATATTTTCTTCAGTTTTGCCAATTGACATTATTACTCTACCCCAATTTGCATCTTCACCAGCAACAGCGGTTTTAACTAAGGGAGAATTAGCAATACTAAACGCAATTTTTTTTGCTTGATTTTTTGATCTTGCTTTCAAAACATTAACTCTTATTAGCTTAGAAACACCCTCACCATCCTTAATTACTTGAAGAGATAAATCATGCATTAATTCATAAATTTTATCATTTAGTATTTTAAAATACTTTTTATTTAAATTTATATTTTTATTACCAACAGAAAACATCATTAAAGTATCACTTGTTGATGTATCGCTATCTACAGTTATTGAATTAAATGTATTATCTAAATTATTTTTAAGCAATCTAGTCAATAACTGTTTTGAAATTTCACACTCTATAAATATATACACCAACAATGTTCCCATATTTGGTTGAATCATTCCTGATCCTTTTGCAATTCCATAAATTTTAAATGATTCATTGTCTAATTTAAT
Organism: uncultured Alphaproteobacteria bacterium; assembly: GCA_902615625.1. GTDB lineage: Bacteria > Pseudomonadota > Alphaproteobacteria > HIMB59 > CACPNW01. Next base: position 30,984 of record CACMPM010000011.1, on the reverse strand, counting down.
ATTTTTAATTGATACTTTTGGGAAAGTATCTGTTGTCATGATAGCCTTAGCGCTTTCAAGTAAACTATTTTTATTTATGGAATTTATTTTTTCAAATTTATTTATAATTAAATTAGGATTAAATTTTTCACCAATTACACCAGTAGATGAAACTAATACTTCATTAGATTTACATTTAAGTTTTTTTGTTAATGCTTTTACGTACTTATCGATAATTTTAAGACCATCTTTACCAGTATGAGCATTCGCGTTACCAGAATTCACAACTAACGCTTTAGCTTTACCTTTGTTATTCATTTTATCCCAAATTATAGGGGCTGAAGGTGTTGATGTTTTAGAATAAACGCAACACACATTTATAATTTTATTAAAAATTATTAATAAAAGATCTTTATCTTTTTTTTTAAATCCAGCATTAAAAGTATAGATATTGAGGCCGCTAGGATTAAAATCTTTGATTTTTTTTGGCTTAAATATTGAAATCATTTTATTGGCCATATTTTAGCTTAAATTCCTTTGTAGAAGAAATATTTTTCATATATTAACTGCCACTTATCATAACATGATTAATATTGTTAATAAATTTTTTGGTTCTATTAAATCCAATTCACTTAAAAAATATGCGAGTTTTGTAGAGAAAGTAAATAAACTAGAAGAAAAAATTTCTAAACTTACTGATCAAGAATTAAAAGATAAAACAAATTATTTTAAAAATAAATTTAATGAAACTGGATCAATAACTCAATCATTACCAGAAATATTTGCAGTAGTTAGAGAGACATCAAAAAGAACATTAAATATGAGACATTATGATGTTCAAATAATAGGTGGAATGGTCTTATACGAAAATAAGATAACTGAAATGAAAACAGGAGAAGGAAAAACTTTAGTCGCTACTCTAGCTGCTTATGCAAATGCTATAGAAAACTTATCGGTACATATTATTACAGTTAATGATTATCTAGCAAAAAGAGATGCAGAATGGATGGGTCAAATATATAATTTCCTTGGTCTTAGTGTTGGATGTGTTACTTCAGAAACGAGTCATGAAGAAAGATCTAATCAATATGGTGCAGATGTTGTGTATGCAACTAACAATGAAATAGGATTTGATTATTTAAGAGACAATCTTAAAACAGATTATGATAATTTATGTTTTAAAAAAAATACATTTGCTATAGTTGATGAAGTCGATAGTATTTTAATTGATGAAGCTAGAACACCACTAGTAATATCCGCTGAATCAAATTCCGATACAGATTTATTTCCAAAAATAGATAAAATTATAAAAATTCTTAGAGAAACTGATTTTGAAATTAATGAAGAAAGTAAAAGTATTCTTCTCACTACAGAAGGAATGGAATTTTGTGAAAAATTATTAAAAGATAACGGAATTATTTCAGAAGGTACTCTTCAGGATTTAGGAAATATGGTTTTAAACCATAATATTATCCAAGCACTTAGAGCGCATCATTTATTTATAAAAGATAAAGATTACATTATTAAGGAAAGAAATGTAGTCATTATTGATGAATTAACTGGTAGAGCTATGGAAGGAAGAAGATATGGCGACGGATTACATCAAGCTATAGAAGCAAAAGAAAACTTAGTAATACAGAAAGAAAATCAAACAATTGCCTCCATAACATATCAAAATTTTTTTAGGACTTATGATCGTCTAAGTGGAATGACAGGAACCGCAACAACTGAAGCAAAAGAATTCGAAAGTATATATGATTTAGAGGTTGTGGAAATTCCACCTAACATCAAAATAAATCGTGTTGATAAAAATGATCAAATTTACATGACTAAAAAGGAAAAATATAATGCAGTATTAGATCTTGTTAAATCAAGAAATAAAAATAACCAACCAATTCTTATTGGTACTACATCAGTAGAAAATTCTATCAAAATTTCAGATTTGTTAAAGAAAGAAAATCTAAAACACAATATTTTAAATGCCAAAAACCACATGAGTGAAGCAAAAATTATCGAGGAAGCAGGCATGCCTGGAAACATAACTATCTCAACTAATATGGCTGGTAGAGGAACAGATATTAAATTAGGTAATGGAAATGATAACTTAAAAAAAGAAGCAATCGATGCTGGTGGCTTACTAGTAATTGGTACAGAAAGGCATGAAAGCAGAAGGATAGATAATCAGTTAAGAGGTAGATCAGGAAGACAAGGAGATATAGGCGAAAGTATTTTTTTTCTATCATTAGAAGATGATCTAATGAGAATTTTTGGATCAAAAACTCTTGAAAATGTTTTATCAAAATTGGGACTTAAAGATGGTGAAGTAATTACGCATTCTATGATTACTAAATCTCTTGAAAGAGCTCAGCAGAAAGTTGAGAGTCATAATTTCGATATGAGGAAACAAATTTTAAAATTTGACGATATATTGAATGATCAAAGAAAAATAATTTACCAAAATAGAAGAGAAATTCTAAATACTAATGATCAATCAAAAATTATTGAGGATATGATTGAGGATTACGTAAATTATTTGATTGATGTTACTATTCCTCCAAAAAAATATTCACATGAATGGGATGGAAATTTATTAAAAGAAAAAACTAAAGAAATATTTAGTATTGATATTCCAGTCACAAAATGGTTTGAAGAAGAGGGAGTTGATGATGAAGAGATCAAGAAAAGGTTGCTAGATCAGATAAACCAAAAATATAGAGAAAAACAACACCAATATTCGGTTGAGTTACTTAGGTTTGCTGAAAAAAGAGTAATGTTATTTCAAATAGATAAGGATTGGAGAGATCATTTAGCGGCAATGGATTCTTTGCGAGGAAGTGTAAATTTAAGAGCTATGGGAGGCAAAGATCCATTTTATGAGTATAAAAAAGAATCTTTTGATTATTTTGATGAAATGCTATCAAATCAAAATGAAAGAGTTTTAAAAACTTTATTTAATATTAAATTAGTCAATGATAATAATAAAATTGATAATAAAAACAGTAGTAATAATAAAATATCAGAACCAAGAAGAGTTATAGCAAAAAAAATAGGTAGGAATGAACCTTGCCCATGTGGTTCAGGAAAAAAATATAAACAATGCCACGGAAATTAAATATCTGAAGTAATATTTAAATATTTTTCTTTTCTGACCGCGACTAACTCTTTGATTGAGATCTTTTTTAATTCATCAATTAAATTTATAATTTTATTTTTTAATGTTTCTGCTTGTTTAAGAGGATGTCTATGTGCTCCTCCATATGGCTCTGGTATTATATCATCTATAATTTTAAATTTTTTACAGTCATAAGATGTTAATTTTAATGTTTTTGCTGCTAATTGAGAAAATTTGGTATTTCTCCATAATATAGAAGCACAACCTTCAGGTGAGATAACAGAATATATTGAATGCTCTAACATTAAAACTCTATCAGAAGTAGCTATTCCTATTGCTCCTCCAGATCCTCCTTCTCCAATAATAATTGATATAGTAGGAATTTTAGCTTTTAAAAAATGCATTATTGATGATGCTATAGATTCTGATTGACCTCTTTCTTCCGCATCTTTTCCTGGAAATGCTCCAGCAGTATCAACAAACGATATTAGTGGTAATTTAAATTTTTCAGCTAATTTGATTAATCTTTGAACTTTTCTGTATCCCTCTGGTTTAGCCATTCCAAAGTTATGTTTAATTCTTGTCTCCATTGTATTACCTTTTTCTGTTCCAATAAAAAAAACAGAATTATTGCTAATTTTTGCTAATCCTCCCAAAATTGCATTATCATCTGCATATTTTTTATCTCCATGCAAAAAAACAATATCTGTAAAAATATTTTCAATATAGTCTAAAGTATGAGGTCTTTCACCATGTCTTGAAATTTGAACTTTTTGCCATGGATCTAAATTTGAATAAATTTTTTTATATAATTCTTCTTTTTCATTATTTAATTTCTTAATTTTATCTATATTTAATTCTTGATTATTATTTAATTGATCTAATATTGTTTCAATTTTTTCTATTTCACTTTCAAATTCAAAATACCTCATATTATAAAATTATAGTTTTTAAATAACTCTAAAACTATGTTTCTAAAAAGAGCTCCATCTTTATATTGCAGATAACCATTTAAAATAAGCCTTAGGTGTTCTGGATGTATATTTTTCCATTCTTTATCATTTAAAGAAATTAAAGAATAAAAAAGGAATTTTTCATCAACACTTTTAATAATACTATTTTTTATTTCATTAAGTAGAAAAATTGATGGCATTAATCTATCATCGAAAATTTTATTTAAGTTTATATTGTTATTAGAATTTATATCTAAATTCATTACTGATTTCAAAACGTACAATAATTCATAATTATCATTATCTTGATAATTACTATTATTTAAAGTTAGGTTTATAGAATTAATAAACGAATTTAAATCACTCGATGCATACAAATCTAATAAAATTCTTGCATAAATACTTTTTGAGTCAACTTCAATTGCGTTCTCATACAATTCTATCCAAAATAATCCATTATCAAAATTACTATTAAAAATATAGGCTGATGCAATTTGAGGTCCATAAATAATATTTTCTGAAGAAGGTTCAATAGAATCTAACATATTAATTGATAATTTGTAGGCAATTTCTTCCAAATTATTTTTTTTTGCGAATTCCCAAAATTGAACTAAGAAATTTAATCTATCTTTTGGAAATATTTGAATATTTACTAATTGAAATAAAAAAGCCATACTTAATTCTTTATTGTTGAGGAGTGTTTCAACTGTTTCTTTAGGGTTATTTAATTGATCCGAATTGAAGTCAGCTGACATATATAATGCTGCTAGGCTATCAACAGGAATCAAATTTTGGAGAAAACTTTCATTAGCTGCTTTAATTCTCAGATCAATGGGAGAGGATTGATTTAAAATTATAGGAATAGATAGATTTTTTTTATCAATTTCATAAAATTCACTTGAGAAAGGAAGTTCTGCAATCCTAATCATAGCACTATATAAAAATATTAAATCTTTATTTATATTTGAATTTTTAATTTCTTTTTCAAATGTAATTTCATTTGATGAATTAGTTATAAGAGAAAACAAGTATTGATAATAATTATCTAAATTATTTTCAGATTCAATCAAAATTGAATTTAATAATCTAGCTTCTGATTGATTATCATTTAAAATTAAACAAAATATGTCGAGTTTTTCTGAATAGAAATAATTTAATTTAACATTTGCATTTAATTCTTCATTTAAGTCACAAGCTTCATTTAATTGAAAAGTTGATAAAAGATAATTTAATTTAACCTCAGTATAAAATATTAAGTTTTTATCATCAGTGAGTTCGTATCTCTCAATCAATTCATATGATTTATTAATATGGCCAATAGATTTAAAGTAATTTACAATTAGAAAAAATATTTCATTATCTTGATCATTTTTAATATTTAATTGAAGGTTTTCTAAAACTTGAACTATTTCTTTTTGTAAAGTTTTTGAATTAATTTTTTGAAAATTATTAAAATAATTTTTTAGATCAATTATATTTTGTTTATGAATAAAGTTTTCTTCAGCAATCTCTATTTGATTTACCTCAATTTTTGTAGTTTTATTTTCTTCAATCTCATTATCTTTAGTATCTATTTCGTTAGATTCATTTAAACTATCAACTTCTTCTTCAATTTGCTTTTTATCATTTAGATTTTCTAAAACTAGTTGATCGAGGCTTTTATTTTCATATAAATTTATTACCTCTACTTCATTCTTATTCTCTTCATTTGCAAAAATATAATTTGAGAAGAAAATCAAGAAAAAAATAAAAATAATTTTCATTTTAATTCTAGGTTATATTTTTCTGTTACAATTTGTGAAGGTGAAGGAATATCAATCATATAAAGGGCAACAAAAACGATTATTGTTAGTATTATAAAAAAATATATAATGTACCTGTTTTTCATATATGATATTAAAAAAATGACTAATATATATTTTTACCATTTTTTTAAGTTTTTTTCTATTTCTACAAAAAATTTGTCAATAATAAGAAAAAATTAGAATATGCTGGAACTATCTGAAATAAATAAGAAAAATATTTGTATCATGGGTTTTATGGGCTCAGGTAAGTCCATAATTGGTAAAGATTTGAGTAAAAATCTAAATTTAAATTTTTATGATACTGACAAGGAAATTGAACTAAAGACTAAAAAAAAAATAAGTGAAATTTTTAAAGAAGAAGGAGAGTTATATTTTAGAGATATTGAAGAAAAAATTTGTATTGAAATATTAACTAACGATAATTGTGTAATTTCTTTAGGTGGTGGAAGTATAATTAGTAAAAATATAAGAAAAATTATAAAGAAAAATTCTTTCTCAATTTATTTACAAGTTACATTAAACAATTTACAAAAGAGATTAAAGTTTTCAAGAACAAGACCTCTATTAAATAACAATTCAAATAAAAGTGAAATAATGAAGAAACTCCTCAAAGATAGACAACAATATTATAAAAAGGCTGATTTAATTATAAATAACAATGGTAATAAATTTCAAACACTGAAACAAATAAAATCTCAACTTAATATTTATGCAAGCTAATTTATTCATAAAGAACAAAAAACTGAACACTTCAATATTAATAAAAAGAAATTACATTTTAACATTTGTAAAAAAAATTGCAAAAAAAAATGAAAAAGTTTTTTGTGTTATTGATTCGAAAATTAAAAATAAATTTAATTTTGAAAAAGAAAAAAACATAAAAATTATAACTCTTAATTGTGGAGAAAAAATAAAAACAATTAATAGCTACAAAGACCTTGCTGAAAAATTAATTAAATATAATGTAAATAGAAAATCTGTACTTGTTGCAATTGGAGGTGGATCATTAGGTGATTTAGCAGGATTTATCTCAAGTACAGTTTTAAGAGGTTTAGATTTTTTTTTGATACCCACTACACTTTTATCTCAAGTAGATAGCTCTATAGGAGGTAAAAATGGAATAAATACGACCTACGGAAAAAATATGCTTGGAACTTTCTATCAACCAAAAAAGGTATTAATTGATATTTCTGTTTTAAATACTTTACCAAATAAAGAAATAAAATCAGGATATGCTGAAATAATTAAACATGCTTTAATTAATGATTATAATTTTTTTTGTTGGTTAGAAAAAAATATAGATAAATTACTTAACCTGAATAAATCTATTTTAGAAAAAGCAATTTATAAATCAATAATGATAAAACTTTTTTATGTAAGAAAAGATGAAAAAGAATCCTTGGTAAATAGTCAATCTAGAGCAATGTTAAATTTTGGACACACAATAGGTCATGCTTTAGAAAGTCACTATAATTATAAAAAATTTAACCATGGAGAAGCAATTTCTATAGGAATGATTACTGAAGCAAAAATATCTAATTATCTCGGTTTGCTCTCTTCTAATGAACTTTATAGAATATTAATACATTTTAAAAAATGTAAGCTAAAAATTTTTGACAAATTTATAAAAGAAAAAAAAATAATTAATATAATAAATAAAGATAAAAAAAATTTTAATGATTGTATAAACTTTTCTCTTATAAATAAGATTGGAAGCTCTATATTTTATAAAAAACTAGATAAAGATAAAGTTTATAAAATTTTACAAAATATTTAAATGACAAGTCTATTTCTTCTTTTTTTACTAATAATTCTTGTAGTGCTCTCAGGTTTTTTATCAGGATCTGAAACTGCAATTACTGCCACTTCTAAAGCAAGAATTTTATATAAGAAAAAAAAGGGCAGTAAAAGAGCGGTTTATGTGCTTGAATTACTTGATAAGAAAGATAACGTAATATCAACTTTACTACTTTCAAATAACTTAGTTAATATTTTAGCATCTTCTCTTGCTACAGCATTTTTTTATGATCTTTTTGGAGTAGAAGGTATTTTTTATGCAACACTTATAATGACTGTTGTGATTGTTATATTTGCTGAAGTTCTTCCCAAAACTTATGCCATTAATAGACCAAATAGGACTGTATTATTAATTGCTCCAATTATTTATTATTTAAATAAAATTTTATTTATTTTTGTATTTGTAATTAATTTAATCGTAAGATTAATTTTTAGAAAAAATGATAATGATATAAAAAATAACGATCTTCAGTCAGAGGAAGAATTAAAAGGAGTTATTGATCTATATAAAACTTCGAATCCGGATTATGAGCAAGAAAAAGATATGTTACAAAGCATATTGCAGTTAAACGACATAACTGTTGAAGAAATTTTTACACATCGAAAAAATATTTACTCTATAGATTCATCTTTAAAAACAAGTGAAATTATAGATAAGATTAATAATTCTAGATACACTCGTATTCCATTTTGGAAAGATAACCCTGAAAATATAATAGGCTTATTAAATGTACGAACTTTAAATATAGATTTAAAAAATCATAATGAGTCAAAAGAAATTATTTTTGATAAAATTTCTAATCCCTGGTTTATTCCTGAGACAACAAACCTATTAGAACAACTGGTTGAATTCAAAAAAAGAAAGGAGCACCTAGCTTTTATTGTAGATGAATTTGGTGAATTACTAGGATTAATTACCTTAGAGGATATTATTGAAGAAATAGTTGGAGAAATTGTAGATGAAATTGATGTTCCAGAAAACGATTTTAAACTTAATAACTATGGCAAGATGATTATTAATGGTGAAAAAAATATTAGAGATCTTTATAAAAGTTTTGATTTAGATCCGCCAGAAGTTGAGTCATCAACTATAGCAGGATATATTTTAGATATGTCAAAAAAAATACCTTCATATGGAGAATTATTTAAAGATAATTTTTTTACTTACAAGATTTTATCACACTCAAAAAAACAAATATCTAAGGTTGAAATTTCAAAAATTAATTAATTTTAATTTCTAAAGAATGTAAACCACTTTTAAATTCCTCTTCAAGTAAACTATTGATAATCCTATGAATATTCAATCTATTAAGTGAGGAATTATCTTTTTTTGTCAATATGATCTTAATATGAGTTTCACCACTACCAGTAAAATTATTATGCCCTTTATGTAAATTTGAATTGTCAATAATTTCTAATAAAAAATTATCAAATTTATTCGATAGTATTTTATCAATTCTTTGCTTACGATTCATTATTTTTAAACTATATAATAGGTGTGGGTAAACATAAAATAGATATTAATAAAAATAGTCTTTCTTGGGAAAAAACATTTTTTAGAAAATGTGATCACAAAGATTGTAATAGTGAAGGTAAGTTTAAAGCACCAAAATCAAGAGTAATGTTGAATCAATATTATTTTTTTTGCCTGGAACATATTAAGGAATACAACAAATCATGGGATTTCTATAAAGGATTATCAGTTAATGAAATTGAGAATTCAATGAGAGAAGATATTATTTGGAACAGACCATCTTGGCCATTAAAGGGAAATTATCATAAAGTAATGGATCAAATTAACAATTTTTTTAATGAAGAAATGAACGATTTGAATCCAAATGAACGAGAGAACAATTACTTCAGAAATAAGCTGGTTGATGAAAATCTTACAAAAGAAGAAAGTAAAGCTCTATCATCATTCAATTTAGATTTACCATTAACATTGGATAAAATTAAAAAAACTTACAAAAAACTAGTGAAAATATTTCACCCTGATGTAAATGGTAACGATAAAAAAGCTGAAGAGAAGTTTAAGGAAATAAATAACTCATACAAAATACTTTTAAAAAAATTTAAAAATGACAAATAAAAAAAATATAGAAATATCTCCTAGTATCAAAATTGATCCTAAAGAAATATTTGGGGTTTCCTGTGAGTTTGAGGTTTATAAGTTTAAAGAAAAAACTGAACACGTACCAGAAATAGATCAAACATATATTTTTGATCCAGCTACAACTCTTTCAATACTGGCAGGGTTTTCTTCTAATAGAAGAGTTTTGATTCAAGGATACCATGGAACTGGTAAATCTACTCATATCGAACAAGTAGCAGCCAGACTTAATTGGCCATGTATTAGAATTAATTTAGATAGTCACATCAGTAGGATAGATTTGATTGGCAAAGATGCTATCGTACTCAATGATAATAAACAGGTGACAGAGTTTCAGGATGGCATACTTCCTTGGTCATACAAAAATCCTGTAGCTTTAGTGTTTGATGAGTATGATGCAGGCAGACCTGATGTAATGTTTGTTATTCAACGTATTTTGGAGTCAGAAGGTAAATTAACTCTACTGGATCAATCAAGAGTAATCAAACCTCACAAATTTTTTAGGTTGTTTGCCACAGCAAACACTGTCGGTCTTGGTGACACATCTGGTTTGTATCATGGCACTCAACAAATAAACCAGGGTCAAATGGATAGATGGAATATTGTATCAACCTTAAATTACCTTAGTAACGAGCAAGAAATAAATATTATCTTAAGTAAAGTAAAAAAACTTAATAATAAGGATGGCAAAGATATCGTTAAATGCATGGTAGCTACTGCAGATCTTTCTAGATCAGGTTTCATTAATGGTGATATTTCAACTGTTATGAGTCCAAGAACTGTATTGACTTGGGCAGAGAATCATCTTCTATTCAATGATATAGAATATTCTTTTAAACTATCTTTTTTAAATAGATGCGATGAAATGGAAAGATCTATCTTACAGGAATATTTTCAAAGGTCATTTGGAATTGATATTACTGATGCTAAGGTAGCTAATGTCAAAGAATAGTGAAATTATTGAAGATTTTAAAAAGTCATTAAGTGCTACAATAAAATCAATAGGTAAAAAAGAAGATATAGAGATTAATTTTGTTAAAGAAAATCCTTCAATTATTGGTAACACTATAAATCTAACTGAACCAAAAATTGAAAATTTCAAAAATAATCTAGAATATTTAAGAGCTGAAGCGGACTCTTTTGCATTAGAGTTCAGATTACATTCAAAGGACATACACCAAAACTTTTTAAATCAAGATGAGTTATCAAACGAAATAATTAATGTTTTGGAACAAGCACGAGTAGAAGCTATAGGTAGTAGTGAATTTAAGGGAATACAAAAAAATCTAAAGAATAAGTATATTAGAGATCTTAAAATTGAAAATACAAAAAAAGATCAGAATTTATTAATTAAAGCATTTAAAAACGTAGCATTTGAAGAAATTGTTGGCGTAGATTTAGGTGAAATTAATAGTAAATTTAAAAATATTGTAAAAGAAAAATTAAAAAAAAATTATTCAAACTTTTTTATTGATCTAAAGAAATGTCTACATGATCAGGAAAAATATACATCTACAATAGTTGAAAAACTAGATGAACTTGGATTACTTAATAACAGTGTAAACAATACTCAGAACGAAGATATTAATCAAAACGAAGAAGATCAAGATAATGAAAATGAAAATAATGATGAACAAAAAAATGATGAACAAACTGAGTCAAATATTGAAATGCAAAAAAGTGAAACAGCTGTTGAGCAGTCAGTTTCATTAGAAGAAAATGATGATATGGGAGAAGAAAGCGGGGATAGTGAACTAGATTATTTACCAGAAAAAAAAATTTTAGAGAATTTAGAGAATTATAAAGTTTATGATTATAATTTTGATGAAATTATTAATGCTGAAGAACTTTGTGATATTAAAGAATTAGAGAAACTAAGAAGAAATCTTGATCAACAAGTATTTTCTTTTCAACCACTAATTGTTAAAATTGCTAATAGACTGCAAAGAAAACTTTTAGCTCAGCAAAATCGTCATTGGGATTTTAATATGGAAGAGGGTTTTCTTGATACATCAAGACTAGCTAAAATTATTGCTAATCCAAATAATAAATTAAGCTACAAAATAGAAAAGGAAGTTGAATTTAAAGATACTATTGTGAGTCTTCTAATTGATAATTCTGGTTCAATGAGAGGAAGACCAATTACAGTTGCAGCCCTTTGTTCAGATATTTTAGCAAAAACATTGGAAAGATGCTTAATTAAATCTGAAATATTAGGGTTTACAACCAAAGCTTGGAAGGGGGGTAACTCTAGAGAAAAATGGATTAAAAATGGAAAGCCTTCTAATCCAGGCAGGTTAAATGATCTAAGACATATTATCTATAAATCTGCAGACTCACCATGGAGGAGATCAAAGAAAAATTTGGGCTTATTGTTAAAAGAGGGAATTTTGAAGGAAAATGTCGATGGAGAAGCTTTATCATGGGCTTATAATAGATTATCTTTTCGAAAGGAAAAAAGAAAAATTCTTATTGTTATAAGTGATGGTGCTCCAGTTGATGACTCAACACTTTCTGTAAATCCAGGTAATTATTTAGAAAAAAATTTAAGAGAGATAATTGGTAAAATTGAAAAAAAAGATGAAATTGAATTAATTGCTATAGGAATTGGGCATGATGTTTCAAGATACTATAGTAAGGCTGTAACAATAATGGATGTCGATCAGTTAGGCGAGGTATTACTAAATCAATTATCTACTACTTTTCATTTAGATAATTAAGAATTTAACCATTTCGTTTTTGCATTATCAAAATTATTATTATCAATTGAGCTTCTAACTTCTTTCATAAGATTATTCATAAAATATATATTATGATTAGTTAGAAGTTGTAATCCTAGTAATTCTTGTGCAGAAAAAAGATGATATAAATATGCCAGTGTAAAGTTCTTACAAGTATAACAATTACAATCATTATCAATTGGGTCTAAATTATTTTTATATTTAACATTTTTTAAGTTTATTTTTCCCTGTTTACCTTTTACTAAAGCTGATCCATGTCTAGCAATTCTAGTTGGGCTTACACAATCAAATGTATCGATTCCATCTGCAACAAAATCCCATATATCCCTTGGATCACCAATACCTAGCAAATGCACTGGGCGAGAATTATCTAATTTAGAAGAAGTAAAATGAACTATATCTTTCATTTCATCTTTATTTGATCCTAAACTACCACCAATAGCAATTCCAAAAGTGTTGATTTTTTTTGTATTAAATTCAATACTTTCTTCTCTTAAATCTTTGTAAATCCCACCTTGAATGATCCCATACATTTCTTGTCTACCTGCTGAACCAATTTTAGGATTAAAATTGAGTTTAGAGTTAAATGCATTGATGGACCTTAAAGACCATCTATGACTTCTTAACATAGAATCAGATGTATATGTTTTATCTACATTATATGGGGTGCATTCATCAAAAACTAAAATGAAATCTGCTCCAAGATTTCTTTGAACCTCTATTGATTTTTCAGGAGACAACATATGAGTAGAACCATCAATATAAGACTTAAATAATGCGCCCTCCTCATTCAGATTTATTAAAGTTTTTTTATTTTTTGAATTTGTTTTTCGCCCTTTTATTTCATCAGCAACAGAGCCATGTCCAAGAGAAAAAATTTGAAATCCACCACTATCTGTTAACATAGGTCCATTCCAACCCATAAATTTATGAAGACCTCCATGTTGAGCTATTAGTTCACTACCTGGCTGAAGCATTAAATGATATGTATTGGATAGTATAATTTGTGAATTATTTTTTTTTGCCTCAAGGGTAGTAAAAGATTTTAGTGCAGCTTTTGTTGCACAAAAAATAAATGCTGGAGTTTCAATATCACCGTGTGGTGTAGAAATTTTTCCTGTTCTTGCTTTATTGTTTTTATTTGTTTTTTTAACTTTCCAAGAAAAGTTAGTCATTAGTTTTTGGGACAAAAAACTTAGCTATATAAATAAAAGGAGTGTCAAGTAAGGCTATAAATATTCTTAGAAGATAAGTACCTAAAATATAAATCATTATGACATTATACACACTTACTGGTTCAGGATTTAATAAAATCCAAGCAAATATACTAAAGACAGTATTATCAACCAAAGAGGAGGTAATTGTAGATAAATTATTTCTTAACCAGAGAGACTTACCTGATAAAGCTTGTTTAATATAGTTAAAGAACCAAACATCAAAATATTGGCTTATTAAATATGCTATCATGCTAGCGATGAAAAATCTTGTCATGGGAGTAAATACATTTGATAAACTCTCTTGTACCCAATCTGCATCTGATGGTTGAAAACCAATAGTAATTACCATTAACAAAGTCATAAATAAGAATGCACAGAAACCTATTAAAATGTTAATTCTAGCTTTTTCCTTTCCATAATATTCGGATAAAATATCAGTACATAAGAATGTTGATGCAAAAAGAATAGTTCCTAAAGCTACCGGTTCGGGTGAATAAAAAAAGTCTACTGTTTTTAAAACTTGAATATTTCCTGCAATTACAGCAAGTGCAGAATAGATAAAAATTCCTATGTATCCAAATATCCTTAAAAAAATAAGAATAGAAAAAAAACAAAAAAGTAGCATTATGAACCACATTAGTTCGGTGCTAAGGGAATTAAGTATTGTTGTTAATTCAAAGAAAAATCCCATAACAAAAATTTAATTAGATTTTGATAGAATAGTTTTTTTTAATTTTTTAGCTTTTAAGGGCAATTTAGAGTTTGGTGTATTAATGAGGAATTCATCTAAACCACCTTTTTTTTCAACTGTTCGAATTGTGCTAACAGCAACTTTCAATTGGAATTTTTGACCTAAAACTTCACTAACAAAAGTTATATTCTGAAGATTTGGTTTAAAACGTCTTTTTGTTCTATTTTTAGCATGGCTAACGTTATTACCAGTTTGAAAGGATTTTCCAGTTAATTCACATCGCATTGACATAGTGAAGTTGCATGTAAATATAAATATTACTTTGTCAAGTATTCTAAATACTAAATTTATCTATGATATAAGTTGGGGTTATTTGATGATTTTTAATTAAATTTTTTATTTTATTTAAATCTTTATGGATACCAGATTTAACTAAAACACTATCTATTTCAAAATTATTAGCTCCTTGAATATCATGAAATAATGAGTCACCAATAGCTAATGTTCTATTTTTTTCTAAATTAATTTTATTAGTGGTTTCAGCGTATATGCTTACATCAGGCTTACCTTTTATAATAATATTTCCACCCATATTTTTGTATATTTCACCAATAGCACCCATACAAAAGACATTATTGTTACTGTTAATTTCAACAGTTTCAAAGTCAGGGTTTGCACAATACATTGTTATTTCTTTTTTATAAGCTACTTCTAATAATGGAATGTAATCAATAGGCTGTGAATTTACAAAAGGGGTACAAGCTAATATTAAATCTGCTTCTTCTATTTTTTCTACAAAATTAAAATTTAAACCATCTCTAAAATCTAGGCCATCCTCTTTTTCTTCATCATAAATATGAAAACAATTTTTTCTATTTTTACCATCTAAAAAATTTTTTTTAAGTAATTGCCAAATCATTTCTCCACTTGTCACTGTATTTATAAAAGAATTTTTTTTAAAACCAAGTTTTGGCAATCTATCTATAGATGATTTTGATCTTTTTGATGAATTTGAAATTATAAACAAATTTTTTTTATTATTATTAAGAATATTTATAGTATTAAAAGCATGATCATATCCAAATGCTCCATCATGCATTACCCCCCATTGATCAATTATAAAATTGTCATAATCATAAATAATTTCTTCAATGGATTTAATTTCTTTCACTACGATACAGATTTTCCAATAACTTCAGATACATTTTTATACCCATCAGTTTTAATAAGGTCAATCAAGTCACTTTTCATTCTATTGATTAAATTTGGACCAGAATAAACTAAAGCTGTATATAGTTGAACTAAAGAAGCACCGGATTTAATTTTTTCATAGCAGTCCTTTCCACTTGAAATACCCCCTACTCCTATTAATGGTATTTGACCATTTGTTAATTCATACATTTTTTTCAAAATTATATTTGAATTATCATACAGAGGCTTGCCACTTAAACCGCCTTTTTTTCCTTTGTTTATAGAAATTAAATTTCTCTCTCTTTTTATAGTGCTATTTGTAAGTATCAATCCATCTATGTTGTTAGCTAAGGAAATTAAAGCTATATCTCTAAGTTGATCTTCATTTAAATCAGGTGAAATTTTAATTAATATTGGCTTGTTATTAATATTTTTTATTTCATCTCTTTTATCTATAATTTTTTTAATTAATTTTTCTATCTTGCCTCTCAATTGTAGATCTCTCAACCCTTCAGTATTTGGTGAAGATATGTTTATAGTAATATAGCTTGCCAAATCACCTAACTCTTCTAACCCAATTAGATAATCATCAATGGCTTCACTTGAATTTTTATTTTTTCCAATATTAACTCCTATAATTTTATTATTTGAGTAAGACTTTTGGTGTTTGATTAAATTTTTTTTTATTTTTTTAATACCTTTATTATTAAAACCTAAACTATTGATGATAGCTTTATCTTCACTTAATCTAAATACTCTAGGTTTAGAATTACCACTTTGAGGTTGCGGAGTAATTGTACCAACTTCAAGAAAACCAAAACCAAATGAAAACATGGAATGCATCACTTCAGCATTTTTATCAAAACCTGCAGCGAGTCCTATAGGATTTGGAAAATCTAAACCCATTAAATGTTGTGAAAGAATAGAGTCCTCAATTTTTTTTTGTCTTACGTTGAAGTATTTTAAAAAATTAATTGTAATATCATGGGATAACTCAGGAGGTAATAATCTTAATATTTTTAATGAAATATTGTACAATAATTTAATTATCTATTAATTTTTTTAGATAATCAATAGTTTCTCTCAAACCGAACAATTTAAAAAATGATCCTAGTCTAGGGCCTTGATCCTGACCAAGCATAACTTGATATACAAGTTTAAAAAAATCTTTTAAGTTTTCAAATTTATGCTTTTTTCCAACTTCATATAATAATGTTTGAATATCTTCAGATGAACTACTTTCAGTAATCTCATTTTCTAGAACATTAATAATATCAATAAATACCTCTTTATTACTACTATTAATCTCTAAAAATTTCTTTTTAGGTAAAATAAAATCTTCATAGTAATTTAGTGCAAAGTCTATGAGACGGTCAAATTCAGGGTTGTTATCAGCGTTAATTTGATCATCATATTTATTAATAAAAGACCATATTACTTTTTTATCTTTTGAATTAGAAACGTTTACTAGGTTTATTAAGGTATTGAAGTTTAGTTCTGATTTGAATTTTTTTGGTTTTCCGGAATGAATATGCCAAATTGGATTATCATACTGTTTATTTTTATCTAATTTTGAGTAAGAATTATAATGAGTAAGATAATCATCTACAGTTTTAGGAATTACATCAAAGTGAAGCTTCTTTGCTGATTTTGGTTTTTGGAACATATAGAGTGCAAGACTCTCAGGAGATGCGTAACGCAGCCACTCATCTACACTAATGCCATTTCCAATTGACTTGGAAATTTTTTCACCTTTTTCATCTAAAAACATTTCATAAATTAGATTAGTTGGTGGTTTTTTATTTAATGCTTTACAAATCTTGGATCCTAAATCAACACTTTCTGTAAGATCTTTACCGCACATTTCATAATCAACATCAAACGACATCCATCTCATTGCCCAATCGACTTTCCATTGTAACTTACATTTTCCATTAATTACTTCTGTTTCAACTAACTTGTTTAAAGATGGATCGTTGTAAATAATTGTTTTTGAGTCCATTTTATATTCTTCAATTTTTACCTGAAGAACCTCACCAGAATTTTCACTTATTGGGAGAAATGGGCTATATGTTTCTTTTCTCTCTGCTCTTAAGGTAGGTAAAATAATATCTAATATTTTTGGATAGTTTTCAAATATATTTAATATTGTTTCATTAAAATCTCCATTTTGATATTTTTCTGTTGAGCTAACAAATTCATAATCGAAATTAAATTCATCTAAAAAACTTCTAAGTTTTGCATTATTGTGATGTCCAAAACTTTCAAATTTACCAAATGGATCTGGTATAGAAGTGAGTGGCTTACCTATAAATTTTTCTAACATTTCTTTATTTGGAACATTTTCAGGCACTTTTCTTAATCCATCCATATCATCAGAGAATGTGATTAGTTTTGTTGGGCAATCTATTATAGAGCTAAACGCATTTTTTACCATTGATGTTCTTACAACTTCACCAAAAGTTCCAATATGAGGTAAACCTGAAGGACCATAACCAGTTTCTAGTAATACATATCCCTTAGATGGCATTTTAAAATTTTGTAAACCACCATTTTTTTTAACGATTTGTAATGCTTCTTTAAAAGGCCAAGCTTTTAAGGATTGTACTAATTTTTGATCAATCATTTAATTTTGCTCTAATTCTAATTTTTTTACCCAATAACAACTTTAATGAATTTGTGAAATTAAAAATTTCAGTTCCTAATTTATTAAATAATTCATTTTCTAAATCTACAATATTATCAATAATATTATTAATTAAATCATTCCCTGCTGAAGTTAGAATTAAACTATCAGATCTTTTATCTTGTGGTTGTTGTTTTGATATTAATTTCTTTTCTTCTAGTTTAGAAACACGTAAACTAACAACTGATCTATCAATGGATGCGTTTTTACATATATCCTGTTGAGTAATATTTATGTTTTCTTGCTGTAATAAATAAACTGTCTCGAGAATAAGATATTCATTTAATGTGATTTGACTCTCTTTTAATTTATGTCTTACTTTAGATTGCCATAAGTTTGATGTTTGCCAAATTAATAATGCTAATCTATTCTCATTAAGAGAAGTGTCTGCCATAGTTTTTATACAAACTGTTTGTATACAAATTAATAATTCATGTCAATACTATTCTGGTGCAATTTCTATCTCTAAACCATCAAATTCTTCGGAAAGATCAATTTGACAAGATAATCTCGAATTATTTTTAACATCAAAAGCTTGATCTAACATAGATTGTTCATCATCATCCATATTTTTCAGCTTATTTGTCCATTTTTCATCAATATAAACATGACAGGTAGCACAAGCACAACATCCTCCACACGAAGCTTCAATATCGAAGCCATTGTCTCTGAGGGTTTCCATTAATGTAAAATTACTATCATATTCGATTTCGGACTTTGTACCTGATCTATCTGTGATTATTAACTTTGGCATTAAACGCCTAGTTTTTTCTGAAGTTCTTTTGAAGATGTTGTGTATCTAAAAATATTTTTCTTATCAGGAAAGCAATACTTGAATACTTCTTGAGCCATTAAAGCGGATTCGTGAAATCCTGATAGAATAAGCTTAAGTTTTCCTGGATACCAATTTATGTCACCAATCGCAAAGATTGACGGTGTAGAAGTTTCAAATTTTTCAGTGTCTACTTTAATTAAGTTCTCGTGTAAGTTTAAACCCCATTCAGCAATTGGACCTAGTTCCATTTTTAAGCCAAAAAATGGCAAAAGGTAATCTACTTCAATTTTTGATCTTTCATTATCGTTTTCGTATTCAATCATTAATTTACTATCTTTAATCTTTGAAATCTTTTTTATTTGACCTTTTAAAAATTTAATTTTTCCTTTTGTTTCTAATTCTTGCATTTTTGAAACAGAATCCGGTGCTGCCCTAAACTCTTTTCTTCTATGTATTAGAGTCACATTAGAATCCTTGGATAATTCATTTGTCCAATCCAAAGCAGAATCTCCTCCTCCTGCAATTAAGAGTTTTTTATCCTTAAATATTGATTTGTCTCGAATTGCGTAAAAAACATTTTTGTTTTCGAAATTCTCAATATTCTCAATTGGAGGTTTTCGAGGTACAAAGCTTCCTGCTCCAGCGGCTATAACAATACATTTTGCTTCAACTTTTGTGCCTATATTAGTCTCTACGATCCAGCCATATTCGGTTTTAGCAATATTCTCAACTTGTTGGTTAAGATGAAATTTAGGTTTAAAAGGGTTAATCTGTTTAATTAATTCTTCAGTTAATTGTTGTCCTGTTACAACTGGTCTTGATGGAATATCATAAATTGGTTTTTCTGGGTACAATTCTGCGCACTGACCTCCAACCTTATCTAAATTGTCAACTAAATGACAATTTATGTTTAAGAGACCTAATTCAAATACAGCAAATAAGCCTACAGGACCAGCACCTATAATTATTACATCAGTTTTTTCAGTCATATGTGAAAAATAACAACTTTTTTTCTTATTTCTAGGGATTATATATATTCTGAATGAAATACGCTAATACTTCAAAATATTATAATCCAGCGATTTATATATGGCTATTAACAATAACTGCAATGGTTTTGTTAATTATAGTAATAGGAGGTCTAACAAGATTAACTGACTCTGGACTTTCTATGACCGACTGGCGTCCAATTTTAGGTATAATTCCTCCACTGAGTTTAGAAAGTTGGTTAGTTGTATTTGAGATGTATAAACAAACACCAGAATACAAAATAGTTAACAAAAATATGACGTTAATTGAGTTTAAATATATTTTTTGGTGGGAGTGGTTTCATAGAATATTTGCAAGAGCCATTGGAATTGTCTTTTTAATACCTTTAGTTTACTTCAGTTTTAAAAAGCAAATTCAATCTTCACTCTATATAAGGCTTGGTATTGTCTTTTTGTTTGGTTTGTTTCAAGCAGTTATTGGATGGTGGATGGTAAAAAGTGGTTTGACTGAAAATCCCTATGTAAGCCCTTATAGACTTACTTTTCATCTTTTAAATGCTCTTATAATTTTCTCTATACTATTATGGATAGCAATGGATTACAGGCATTCTTCTACTATAAGTTTTTTATCTAACCCAAAAACAAATGAATTTTATATTTTAATTGCTTTAATCTTAATATTTATAACAATTGCAACAGGTGGATTTATGGCAGGAACTAACTCTGGGCAATCTTTTAATACTTTTCCGCTTATGAATGGCAAAATTATACCTGATGATTACGTTATTGATGATTTAGGTATTTATAATATTTTTGAAAATACAGTTGCAATAAATTTCAATCACCGTTGGTTATCAATCTTTGTTTTTTTTTATATCCTATTTGTATGTTTTAAATTTATTAAATTTGATAATAAAAACGTTTCAAGTACTCTTGTATATTTGGTTATATTCTTTCTAACTTTACAAGTATTATTAGGTATCATTACTCTTTTAAGTAATGTTTACATACCATTCGCAAGTTTACATCAAACTAATTCAATTTTGTTATTATCAACTTTATTAATTAGTTATCATCAAATTAAAATTAGAAAGGTTAAAAAAAATGTCTAATAAAAATATATTTGTCTTTGGGGGAACGGGTTCTATTGGAAAATCATTATCAAAAAAACTGAAGAGCAATAACTATGATCCAATAATTATTTCTAGAAATGAGACAGAATTAAAACAATTATCTGAAGAAATTGGTTGCGAATATAAAGTTTGTGATGTTTTAGATTTTGATAAAGTTAAAAGTATTTCAGAAGAATACAAAGATCGATTATGCGGTATTGCTTTTTGTGTTGGTTCTATAAATTTAAAACCTCTTAAATTGACTAAAGATGAGGATTTTATTGATTCTTTTAAAATAAATACACTTAGTGCTATAAATGCAATAAAGTTTAATCAAGAAACTCTAGCAAAAAATAATGGTAGTGTTCTACTTTATTCAACTATTGCTGTAAAACAGGGATTCACTAATCACACAATAGTCTCGACTGCAAAAGGTGCTATCGAAGGGCTTACTTTGAGCTTAGCAGCAGAATTTGCTCCAAAAATTAAAGTAAATTGTATTGCACCAAGCTTAACTGACGCAAAAATGACACAAAAGCTAATTAGCAATGAAAATATTAAAAAAGCTATTGAAAATATGCATCCTCTACCTAAAATTGGATCTGGTGACGATTTCTCTGACATTGGAAATTTTCTATTAAGTGAGAAAAATAGTTGGATAACTGGACAAATATTTCATATAGATGGGGGAAGATCATCATTAAGAATAAAATCGTGAAATATATCTTTGTAATTTGTTTATCTCTTTTTTCTTTTAGCGTTTTTAGTCAGCCATTTCCAATACCAGATGATAAAGAAGTTAGCTTTGATGTTATTAGAAAAAAGAAAAATATAGGGAGCTTAATATCAAAATTTATAGAAAAAGAAGATAGTGTTGTTATACATTCAGTCTTAAAGATAAATGTTAAAGTTTTATTTATTCCAGCATACAAATTTTTTCAAGAAACTAAAGAAACTTGGAAAAATGGTGAATTTATATCAATTGATGGATTTACAGACTTTGAAGATGATAGGGAATATAAAATAATTGGAAATGATGAAGACAATTTTTTTATTGCTAGTGGTATGGATGGGCAATTAAAATTAGATAAAAATATAGTGCCTTTAAATTATTGGAATCTTGAAATGTTAAATGAGAAAGAAGTATTTGATACCCAAAAAGGTATTGTAAGAACTATAGAAGTAAAGCAACTTGAAGATGAAAAAATTAAAATCAATGACATTGAAGTACTAGCTAACAAGTATGTTTTCAATGCATCAAAAAATCCAAAAGATAAAGGTCCATTTCCAGAGTATACACTTTGGTATTTCGAAAAAGAACTCATGAAAATGGAATTCAAAAACCCAAATGATAAAAAAAATATTATATCAATAATTCGTAATGATTGGAGTCAATAGTTGCCAACTATTTGGATTACTGGTGGATCTTCTGGAATTGGTTTTGCTGTTGCACAAAAGTTCTTAGAAGAAAATTGGAGAGTTATAATTTCTTCAAGAAATGAAGACAAATTAAAAAAAGCTGTCGGAAAATTAAAAAATATAACAAGTAATAAAGAAATCTACTATAAAGCTTGTGACGTAAGTAAGTACAAAGAAGTTTATGACACGATAGCGTACATAGAAAACGAGATATCAAAAATTAATATTGCTCTGCTAAATGCAACCGCTTACTCACCCAATAAGAAACAAGAATTTGATATAAATAATTACAATTTATTAATAGATGTTAATTTGAACGGAACAATAAATTGCATTGATGTTTTGAAAAATTATATGAAGGGTAGAAATAATTTAATATCTATAGTTTCTTCACCAGTTGGATACAGAGGGATGCCAACAGCAGGTGCTTATGGTATGACTAAAGCAGCACAATTAAATTTAGCAGAAAGTTTATATTTTGATTTTAAAAAATTAAATATAAAAATTTCAGTCATTAATCCGGGTTTTATAGATACTGAGTCAACGAAATTAAATTCTTTTAAAATGCCCTTTTTAAAACCTGCAAGTTATGCTGCAAAAAAAATCTTTGAAGGATTAACTGGGAAATACAAATTTGAAATATATTTTCCTTTTATTTTGGTTTTTTCAGTAAAAATAATGAGATATTTGCCTTTAAAAATTTATGCATTTATCTGGAAAAAATTAGGAAATTTCTAATTTAGTTCACCAATATAAATTCCAAGACCTTCAGCTACTTTAATTAAAGGATCATTTTTTTGAACAGTTTTTGAGTATCCAGCAACTTGACTAAGCATCAAATCTTGTACTCCTCTGTCTTTCCATACAACCACTCTATTAAATTTTTTCTTTGCAATTAAATCAACTGCATAAACTCCAAATGCACTTGCGATCAAACGGTCTCTGTGGGTTGGTTGAGCGCCTCTTTGAACATGTCCAAGAACTGTTACTCTTGTTTCAGAGTCTGTTATTTTATAAATTTCATCACCAAGATAATTTCCTATTCCTCCAAGGCGAACCTCTCCATCAACATATTTAACTGTAGCTTTTTTACCATTTTCTTTTTTTACAGCTTCTGCAACAACAATTAATGCATGATTTCTGCCTTTATTTCTAAGTTTTTCAATGTGATCAGCAATAGATTTTATTGAATATTGAATCTCAGGAATCAAAATAATATCTGCTCCTCCAGCAATACCTGCATTCAGAGCAATATGGCCTGCATCTCTACCCATTACTTCTAAAATCATTACCCTTCTATGGCTTGCTGCAGTTGGTTGAAGCATATCTAAAGCATTTGTTGCTACATCAACTGCAGTGTCATATCCTATAGATAGTTCATTATCCTTTACATCATTATCTATAGTCTTTGGAATGCCTACAAAATTTATATTTCCTTTTTTTGTAATACTTTGAAGAATTTTCAAACTTCCATCTCCTCCAATACCTATAAGTGCATCTATTCCTAATGTTTTAAAACCCTCTATAACTAAATCGGTTGAGTTAATTTTTTTTCCATTCCTTATAATTTTTTTAAAAGGATTGCCTTTATTATTTGATCCTAAAAAAGTTCCGCCCATTCTCATTAAGCTACCCTCAAAATTTTGTGGATCTAATTTTATTACGTCAAGTGGTTCTTTCAACAAGCCTAATGTTCCATCCTTAATTCCATAAACTTCCCAATTATACTTATTATGTGCTCTTAATGTAACAGCTCTAATTACTGCATTTAAACCTGCACAATCTCCGCCGCTTGTTAAAATTGCTATTTTTTTTACCACAGGGTGTTTATATACTATTATTATATTTTTACTTATTTATTTTCATGGATGACATAAACAAACTTATAGAAATTTTAAAAAATTTTGAACAAGAACATAGAGATCTTGATGAAATTCTTATTAGGCTTCAAGAAAAAAATACTGTAGATTTTTTACAAATTCAAAGGTTAAAAAAAAGAAAGTTAATCCTAAAAGATAAAATTTTAGAAATTCAAAACAAATTAGACCCAGATAGTATAGCTTAAGCTAGAAAACTTTTTAAAAATTTAGGAGCATTATCCTTGATAAAAGATAATCTTTCCTTAATTTTTGGAATTTTTGATATTCTCTTGAGATTTTTATCGATATTTTCTTCAACATACTTCATTTCTTTTGAAAAAAAAACAAATAAGGCATTAGTATATACTCCTGATAAAATAAGTCTTTTTGTATAAAAATTAAAATCTGTTGAATTATCTCCAGCTAAATACCACATTGTATTTACTGAATTATATAAGCTCTTTTTCAAAATTTTATTATTTGTAGGTAGTAAAAGATGGTTAAAGGTTTTTTTATAAAATTCTTTATTTTCATTTAATATATCAAATCGTAATAATAATATTTTTTTTATTCTTTTGTTAAGTGGAAAGTTAATTAAATTAATTTTTTCTATTTTGTTTTCAAGTTTTTCATTAATATTTTGTAAGGCATATTCTAATAAATCTTTATATCCATCTGGAAAAAAATAAAATAAATCATTTTTTTCTATGTTTTGATTTTGTAATCTTGAAAATATTTCTGATGACCAACCTTCAATTGATACAATTTTTTTTGCTTTTTTGAGAATATCTTCTTTTTTTTTATTTATAGTTTTATTTTCTATCTTGTTCATTTTTCCAATAAGTAGTTATTTCTTTTTCAAAACCAAAAGCATTTTTATGTGCTAAGCGTGATGTATACAAAATGCCATTTAAATGGTCTACCTCATGTTGTACTACCCTTGCATGTAAACCTCCAACGTTATTTTCAATTACTTTACCATCAAGATCAAAACCAGAATATTTAATTTTTTTAAATCTTCTAACCAAACCCTGCATACCAGGGATAGATAAACATCCTTCCCAATCATCTTCAGTTTCCTCTCCTATAGGTGTTAAACTAGGATTAATTAATGGTGTTATCTCAATCTTATCTTTATCTTCATTATCAGGGTTACGAAATACAATTATTTTCTTTGAAATATGTACTTGTGGAGCTGCTAAACCTATACCATTATAGTCAAGCATAGTTTCAGACATATCATAAACTATTTTTTTTAAAGAATCTGATGAAAATTCTTTTATTTCGGAACATTCTTTTAGTAAGATAGGATGACCAATTTTTGATATTTTGAGAATAGACACACAATAAATATATGTATTTTTTCTAATATACCAATAGATTAATTTAATATATCCGTTTGCAAATAATATGAGTTTATGTTACTAGCCCGACTCAATGACACTTTTTGTAAACGTAAAAGATAATAACGTAGAACAAGCAATTAGATCACTTAAAAAGAAAATGCAGCGTGAAGGTTTGTATAAAGAAATGAAGCTTCGCAAACATTATGAAAAACCTTGTTTGAAACGTGCTAGAGAAAAAGAAGAAAATATTAGAAGAGCAAGAAAATCAGCAAAAAGAAATAACGATTAAGCAGACAAACTTTTTACTATATCCTCACACATTTTTTTAGCATCCCCAAATAGCATAGTAGTATTATCTCTATAAAATAATTCGTTATCAACGCCAGAATAGCCAGTTGCCATTGAACGTTTTACAAATAAAACACTTTGAGATTTTTCTACATCTAAAATAGGCATACCAAAAATAGGAGAGGACTCATCAGTTTTTGCAGCTGGATTAGTTACATCATTTGCACCAATAACAAAAGAAACCTCTGTCATTGGAAAATCATGATTAATTTCATCTAGTTCTAAGACTTCTTCATATGGAACATTAGCTTCAGCTAGTAAAACATTCATATGACCTGGCATTCTTCCAGCAACAGGGTGTATTGCATATCTTACCTCTATTCCTTCTTTTTTTAATATGTCACCCATTTCTCTTAAAGCATGTTGAGCTTGCGCTACGGCCATTCCATATCCTGGTACAATAATTACAGAGTCTGCATTTTTCATTATATATGCCGCATCCTCTGCATTACCTTGTTTAACAATTTTATCTGAGTTATCCTTATTAACACTAGTGTCTTGCTCACCACCAAAACCTCCTAGAACAACATTAATAATGGATCTATTCATCCCTTTACTCATTATATAACTTAATATTGCACCAGACGCTCCGACAAGAGCACCAGTTATAATTAAGAGATTATTACTTAAGGTAAATCCTATGCCACAGGCTGCCCAACCTGAATAAGAGTTTAACATAGAAACGACAACAGGCATGTCAGCTCCGCCAATAGGAATTACTACAAGAAACCCTAATAATATTGAAACAATAACTATTGTCCAAAAGATTGTTGGAGATTGATTAATTACAAATAATATAATCAAGAAAATAATTAAGAGGAAAATTAGTGCATTTATAAGATGTTGGAACTTGAATACTATGGGCTTTCCTGAAATTGTACCTTGTAATTTTCCAAAAGCTAAAACTGAACCAGAGAAAGTGATAGCACCAATAAATGTTCCAATGCTCATTTCGACTAAACTAGCAGTTTTAATCGAACCAACTTTTCCAATACTAAAGGCTACTGGATCATAAAATGCAGCAGCAGCAACAAATACAGCTGCTAATCCTACTAAGCTATGAAAAGCTGCTACCAATTGAGGTAATGCTGTCATCTCAATTCTGAGAGCAATAAAGGAACCTATAGCACCGCCAATAAGTATCGCAGCCCCAATTTCATAATAACTAAGAACTGATTTGAACATTAGAGTTGTAAACACCGCTATAATCATTCCGATTATACCAAAGATGTTACCCATTCTTGAAGACTCAGGATGTGATAAACCTCTTAGAGCAAAGATAAATAATAACGCAGAAATTAAATATAATATCGCAACCATGTTAGAAGACATTATTCTTTTTCCTTTGTTTTTTTTGTTTTTTTCTTAAACATCGAAAGCATTCGATAAGTTACGAGGAAACCTCCAAAAATATTAACTGAAGCTAATACTACACCAATTAATCCAAATATTTTAGAAGTATCAAAACCTTGAGGACCAGCTGCCAATATTGCTCCAACTATAATTACACTTGATATTGCGTTTGTCACACCCATCAAAGGACTATGTAAAGCAGGAGTGACCGACCAAACAACATAATACCCAATAATACAAGCTAAGAAAAATACAGTTAGTCCAATAACAAATACCTCTGAAGAATGCGCTTCCATATTACTTAAATTGCTCCAATCTTACATCCCCGTCATGTGTTAGCAAAACAGAATTAATTATTTCATCGTCAAAATCAAAATTTATCTTTTTATTTTCTTTATCAATTAACAAACTTAAAAAGTTAAAAATATTTTTAGCGTACAAAGCTGATGCATCTTTTGCAACTCTTCCAGGAACATTGCCATAACCAACAACTTTAACTCCATTATGTATTACTATTTCATTTATTTTACTTAAAGGGCAATTACCACCAGCTTCTACAGCTAAATCAATTACTACTGAACCTGGTATCATCGAAGAAACCATTTCTTCTGTGATTAATACCGGTGCTTTTTTTCCAGGGATAAGAGCTGTACAAATTACAATGTCTTGTTTTGAAATTGTTTCAGCTATCAATTGAGCTTGTTTTTTCTTATAATCTTCACTCATTTCCTTTGCATAACCACCTACGGTTTCAGCATTTTGAGCTTCACCATCTTCAACCATTATGAATTTACCACCAAGACTTTCGACTTGTTCCTTAGTTGCAGCTCTAACATCAGTAGCAGATACTACTGCCCCAAGTCTTTTTGCTGTTGCTATTGCTTGTAAACCTGCAACACCTACACCGAGTATCATAACTTTTGCTGGATTTACTCGTCCTGCTGCAGTCATCATCATTGGAAAAGCTTTTCCAAATTGCTCTGCTGCATCAATTACACTTCTATACCCTGCTAAATTAGCTTGGGATGATAAAACGTCCATACTTTGGGCTCTACTTATTCTAGGAATTAATTCCATACAGCATGATGAAATTTTGTTTTTGTTTAAATTAGCAAATTCAGATTTATTTTCGTATGGATTTAAAGTCCCAATAAGTAATGAATTACTTTTTAAGTTATTTATGTCATTAGTGCTTGGCATTCTAACACATAAACAAACATCAGCTTTTAAACACTCTGATCTAGTAACAATTTTTGCTCCAGCTTCTTCATAATTTGAATTTTGATATCCTGAAGTTTCGCCCGCTCCATTTTCAATTATAACTTCAAAACCTAGTCTAGAAAAAAGCTTTACGGACTCAGGGGAGATAGAGACTCTTGTCTCATTGTTATCATTTTCTTTAATAGCAGATAAGAGCATGAGTTCTTATATTGATAGGTTCGCTAAATTTAAAGCTTTTTGTTGGTTTTGCATTAATTTTTTTGAGTTAAAATCTTCAATGAGCTCATGGAATATTCTGTACCAATTAACTTCAGCTTTTAAATGCATAAATACTGAACCTAATCCTACTGCTGCTCTATCCATGAACACAAATTCTTTTGGAGGTTTGACACCACCTAACTTTTTAAGTTCTTGATGAACTTCAGATGCAATTTGTGCTCCATATATACCACTATCACTTTCTTGTATTTTTTGAACTGTATCTTTCATCAAAGGTGAATATAAAAATCCTGCCCATTTATTTAATACTTTTAATTTATCTTTGGTAATATCTGTAAATCCCCATTGCTCATATGCATGAACTGCCTTTGAATTGTCTTTTTCTTGAAGAGCAAAATATAAGTCAATTACACCTTGAATAAAATGACCATTAAAAATTCTCATACAACCAAAGTCATAAATATTGATACTGAGGTCTTTTTTTTGTACAGAATAATTTCCTAAATGAGGATCTCCGTGAAGCACTCCATATTCAAAGAATGGTTTATACCATGCTTTATACATATTAGCCGCTAATGTGTTTCTTGTTTCTTGAGGAGATTTTTTAAAATTCAAAATAGGCTCACCATCAAGCCAACTCATGGTTAGTAATCTTTTTGTAGATAATTTATCATAAGTTTTTGGAACATGAACAAAATTTATATTTGAAAATATATTTCTAAATACAGCCATTAATTTTTTTTCTCTTTCATAATCTAACTCTTCTTTAAGTCTGTCAGTGATTTCTTTATATACTTCATCAGTTTTGATCGCTTTATTATAAGACTGATAAATTGAAAAAATCATTTTTAATTGTGAAAGATCAGCACTAACTGCTGAAGCCATATCTGGATATTGGAGTTTGCAGGCGACTATATCATTATTTTTTATTTTAGCTTTATGAACTTGTCCAAGAGAAGCTGCTCTTGTAGCTTCTTTATCAAACTCAATAAAATTTTTTTGCCAGTCCTGTTTTAATTCTGCAGCCATTCTTCTTTTAACAAACAACCATCCCATAGGTGGAGCATTAGATTGTAAATGCATAAGCTCTTGTGCGTACTCATCAGGAAGTAAATCAGGTATAGTTGCTGATAGTTGTGCCACTTTCATTAATGGCCCTTTAATACTTCCAAGAGCAGCTCTTATTTCTGAAGCATGTTTTTCTTTATCTAATTTAACACCTAAATATCTTTGACTTGCAAGTTTAGTAGCTAGTTTTCCAACAACACCTCCAACTTTCGCATACCTGGTAAGTTGTTTTGTTAGAGATTTGGCTTCTTTATCTTTCATCAATTTTATTCTTCTAATTGGTCAATCAAATTCTCAATAACATTAACTCCTTTTTGCCAGAAATCTTTTTTCTTCGGATTTAACCCAAAAGGCTTCAATAGTTTATCATATGTGTCACTTCCACCGCTCTCTAACAACCTAATGTATTTGTCTTCAAATTTAGGGAGTTTGTTTTCGTAAACATTAAAAAGAGAATTGACAAGACAATCACCAAAAGCATATGCATAAACATAAAATGGAGAATGAATGAAATGGGGTATGTAACTCCAGAAATACTTGTAATCATCATTAAATTTTATTGAAGGTCCTAAGCTTTTCTTTTGAACATCAATCCAAATTTCACAAATCTCGTCAACACTTAATTCTTTAATTTTTCTTTGATGATGAATACGTTTTTCAAATTCAAAAAATGCAATCTGCCTCACTACAGTGTTTAGCATATCCTCAACTTTGCTTGCTAAAAGTCCCTTACGTTCATTTTCTTTTGTAGTAATAGATAAAAGAGATTTAAAAGTTAACATTTCCCCAAAAACACTTGCAGTTTCAGCAAGAGTTAACGGTGTTGAAGAGTTAAAATAAGTTTGTTTTTGTCCTGCTAAATATTGATGAATTCCGTGTCCAAGTTCATGAGCAAGAGTTGCTATATCTCTTGCTTTACCCTGGTAATTTACAAGTATAAACGGATGAGCTGATGGAACAGTAGAAGCAGCAAAGGCACCAGGAGATTTACCT
>CACMPM010000010.1 GCA_902615625.1 uncultured Alphaproteobacteria bacterium | reverse complement strand
GTTGCTGAATCTCCTTTAGATGAATTAGGAGTTAATTTAAAAAACTTATACCATGAAGAAGCTGAATTAAATGCTTTTCATCCAATAAATGAAATAAGTGGTGTTGAGAATATAAAAAATAAACTTTGGATACCTCTAAAAGAAGCTTTTCCAGATCTCGAAAGAAGAAATATAATTGTAATTGGAGGATCTTATAGAGACAAAGTATTTGTATCGTTTGTTAGCTATCTAACTGGAACATTTGTCAACGAATGGCTCGGTGTTACACCCACAAAAAAAAATATTTATCTTAGAACTTGCGAAGCTCATCAAATCTCTAATGGTAAAATTATAAAATCATATGTTTTAATTGATACAGTTGATTTTATTAGACAAGCTGGACACTGGCCAATTAATAAATCTTTAGGAGCAGAAGGTATGTGGTCAGCGCCTATTACTGGAGATGGAGAAAATAATGAAAATTTTGACAACGAATTATCTTTAGTATCTTTAAATCAAGCATTAACCATGCAGCGAAGTTTAAATATTAAGCCCGAAAGTGATCCAAACTCAAACAAAGATTATATAAGAGATAAATTACTTAATCATCCTCAAAAAAATTATTGGCATCCAAAAATGATGTGGCACGGACCTGCAGGAATAGGAACTGCAAGAGGTTTAAAAGGATATGTAGAATATCATCAACTTCCATTTAGACTTACATTTAAAGAAAGGGATTATTGGAAAATTGGACATTATATTGAAATTGGTGATGGTAATTATTCAATGACTGGAGGTTGGCATAGCATAGAATGCATTCATGGTTCAAAAGAATGGTTAGGTTATGAGCCAACTAATAAAAAAATTACAATAAGAGTTATGGATTTTTATTTACATCATGAAGGGCTGATTAGAGAAAATTGGGTACCAATCGATATAGCACATATACTAGATCAAATAGGTGTTGATATCTTTAAATTAATTCATAAAAAATAATTATGGCAATTGAATATTTAAAAAAAGGTTTAGACGAAAAACAAAGAATTGAAGATAATGATAAAGTAAAAAAAATTGTTGAAGAAACGTTAAGTAAAATTGAAACAGAAGGCGATAAACATATTAGAGAGTTATCTCAAAAATTTGATAACTATTCTCCAGATAGTTTTAGGTTAAATGAAGATCAAATTAATCAATTAATGAGTGAAGTATCTGATGATGATAAAGAAGATATTAAATTTGCTCAGAAACAAGTGCGCACATTTGCTGAAGCACAACTAAAAACTTTGAGTGAATTAGAAGTAGAAACGCACCCAGGTGTTATTCTAGGTCATAAGAATATACCTGTACAAGCAGTTGGTTGCTATGTTCCAGCAGGTAAATTTCCAATGGTGGCTTCTGCACATATGTCAGTTGTTACTGCCTCTGTTGCTGGGGTACCAAGAATTGTAGCCACAACTCCACCTTTTAAAGGTAAACCAAATCCAGCAGTTGTAACAGCAATGAAAATGGGCGGTGCTCACGAAATTTATGTCTTAGGAGGAATGCAAGGAGTTGGCGCAATGGCAATTGGTACAGAAACGATTAAACCAGTTGATATGCTTGTTGGACCTGGCAATGCATTTGTTGCTGAAGCGAAAAGGCAATTGTATGGTAGAGTTGGTATCGATTTATTTGCTGGTCCAACCGAAACAATGGTTATTGCTGATGAAACTGTTGATGGTGAAATATGTTCAACTGATTTATTAGGACAAGCTGAACATGGATATAATTCTCCTGCTATAATGATAACAAACTCAAGAAAACTTGCAGAAGATACATTTAAAGAGATTGATAGAATTTTAGAAATATTACCTACTAAAGAAACAGCGAGTACAAGCTGGAGGGATTATGGGGAAATTATTTTGTGTGACACCTATGAGGAGATGTTATCTAAAGCAAATGAAATAGCATCAGAACACGTACAAGTAATGACAAAAAAAGATGATTGGTTTTTAGAAAATATGACATCTTATGGAGCTCTTTTTTTGGGAGCTAGAACTAATGTTGCTAATGGTGATAAAGTAATAGGCACCAATCATACTCTTCCTACTAAAAAAGCTGGAAAATACACTGGTGGTTTATGGGTTGGTAAATTTATTAAAACTCACACCTATCAAAAAATTATGACAGATGAAGCAGCTAAACTTATTGGAGAATATGGATCAAGACTATCTTACCTTGAGGGATTTATTGGTCACGCAGAACAATGCAATGTTAGAGTGAGAAGATATGGTGGCTTAAATGTAGAGTATGGAAAACCTGCATCAAAAATTAAAAATTAAAATTAAATTATATTATTAACTTTCAAGAAATCTAAAACTTCATCAGCTAATTCTTCAGGATTTTTTAAAAGTGTTTTCAATTTAATTTCTGGATCAGAAGGTGCCTCATAATCAGAATCTATTCCTGTAAAATTTTTTAATATTCCTGATCTAGCTTTTTTATATAATCCTTTTGGATCTCGACTCTGACATTCTTCCAATGGTGTATCCACAAAAATTTCAACAAACTCATTATCTTTAAATAAATCTCTTGCCATTTTTCTTTCTGATTTAAAAGGGGATATAAATGAAACTAAAGTAATTAATCCAGCATCAGTCATTAATTTTGCAACTTCTGAAACCCTCCTTATATTTTCTACCCTATCTTCATCTGTAAATCCTAAGTCTTTGTTAAGACCATGTCTGATATTATCGCCATCTAATAAATATGTTCTTTTATTTAGATCATGTAATTTTTGTTCTAAAATATTAGCAATAGTAGATTTACCTGATCCTGAAAGACCAGTGAACCATAATACGCAAGGTTTTTGAGAATTCATTTTTGATCTCTTCACTTTGTCAACAGACATTTCATGCCATGAAATATTACTTGCTCTTCTTAGTTCATAATCAATAACCCCAGCACCAACAGTTAAATTATTAAATTGATCAATGATTACAAAACTTCCAAGTTGATTATTGTCTTTGTATGATTGAATAAATGTTTTTCTACTCAACGCAATTTTGCAATAACCAATATCGTTTAATTTCAAAGACTTTGAGGCAATTTTTTCATACGAATTAATATTTATTTTGTGAACTAAATCAGTAATTTTTCCTGTTATGTATGAGTTTGTAAATCTAAATATATAATTTCTTTCAGGTAACATCTTATCTTTATTCATCCAAATAATATGAGCTGCAAACTGATCTGTAATTTTAATATTATCTAAATTACTTGTAATTAAATCACCTCTAGAAATATCAATTTCTTTATCCAAAGTAAGAGTAACAGCTTGCCCGTTCGTAGCATTTTTAATACTTCCTTCTGGAGCAATAATTTGATTTATTTTTGCGACTTCACTTGAAGTTGTAATATAAATTTTATCATTAATATTAATGGAACCAGAAACTACTGTTCCACTATATCCTCTAAAATTAGAAGTAGATCTATTAACCCATTGAACAGGCATACAGAAATTATCATTTTTATTATCTTTAGTTAATTTTAAATTTTCTAATGTATTTATTAAAGTTTCTTTTTTATACCATGGCATATTCTTAGAAACCCTAAAAACATTATCTCCTTTTAGAGCAGACATTGGAATATAATCTTTTGAAGTGAAGTCAAAATTTGTTGAAATTATTTCAAATTTTTTTGTTATTTTTGAAAAAATATCTTTATCATAATTTACAAGATCCATTTTATTGATTGCTATTACAATATGTCTAATTCCTAAAAGTGATAAAATGAAAGTGTGCCGTTTTGTTTGATCTAATATACCTTTAGTTGAATCAATTAGTACAATCCCTACATCAGAATTTGATGCTCCTGTTGCCATGTTTCTTGTATATTCTTCATGACCTGGCGTATCAGCAATAATAAACTTACATTTTTGTGTTTCAAAATATCGATAAGCTACGTCAATTGTTATTCCTTGCTCCCTTTCAGCTTGCAAACCATCAATTAATAATGCAAGGTCAATATCTTTCCCCTGAGTTCCATATTTTTCACTTTCATATTCAGCTTGCGAAATCTGATCATGAAAAATACTTTTTGAATCAAATAGCAATCTGCCAATTAATGTTGATTTACCATCATCGACGGATCCACATGTAAGAATTTTAACCTGATTTTTTGTATTCTGTTTTTTAAAAAAGGTATTTATATCCATTAAAAATAACCTTCTCGTTTTTTTATTTCCATAGATCCAATTTGATCTGTATCAATAAGTCTACCTTGCCTCTCTGAATTATTGGATTCAAGTAATTCTATTATTATTTCTTCAATACTAGCAGCATTTGATTCAATAGCAGCAGTTAATGGATAACATCCTAAAGTTCTAAATCTGACTAATTTTGTTTCTATCTTTTCTTCTTCTTTAATTTTTAATCTATCATCATCTACCATTATGAGCATGTTATCTCTTAATATTACCGGTCTTTTTTTTGCTAGATAGAGAGGAACAATTGGAATATTTTCTTCATAAATATATTGCCAAATGTCAAGTTCTGTCCAATTTGAGAGTGGAAATACTCTTACACTCTCATTATTACCTATTTTTGTATTGAAAAGATTCCACAATTCAGGTCTCTGATTTTTAGGATCCCAACGATGATTTTCATTTCTAAAAGAAAAAACTCTTTCTTTAGCTCTAGATTTTTCTTCATCCCTTCTTGCACCACCAAATGCAGCGTCAAATTTAAATTTACTTAAAGCTTGTTTTAAAGACTGCGTTTTCATTATGTCTGTATGTGTTTTTGATCCATGAGATATTGGACCGATATTTTTTTTAAGACCTTCTTGATTTATATGAACAATTAAATCCAAGTTATATTTTTTAGAAACTTCATCTCTGAATTTTATCATTTCTTTGAATTTCCACGTTGTATCTACATGTAAAAGTTTAAATGGGATTTTATTTGGCGAAAAAGCTTTCATTGTTAAGTGAAGCATAACTGATGAATCTTTCCCTATTGAATAAAGCATAACAGGGTTTGAAAACTCTGCTGCAACCTCTCTAATAATATGAATACTTTCAGATTCTAATTTTTTAAGATGATTATGTTTCATTTATTTTATAACAAAGCATCATGAGCATATGCAAAAAAATGTGGGTTAAGAATATCTTCCTTTTTATTATATACTAAATCTTTATTATCTATAGTTTTAAGTTTTCCACCTGCTTCTAATAAAATTATATGACCAGCAGCAATATCCCATTCAGAAGTTGGTCCAAATCTTGGATAAATATCAGCTTTACCTTCAGCGATCTCACAAAATTTGAGTGAGCTTCCCTTTTCTATTATTTCAAAGTTAGTAAATTTTTTTTTGACCCAATTGTCAAAAGCAATGTTTGAATGTGACCTACTACCTATAACTCTAATTTTTTCATTATTTGTATATTTTACTGAAATTTTTTCTGATTTTTTAAAAGTATTAAGATTGTTTTTCGTATAAATTTTATAAGAACCATTGTTTTTTTTAGAAAAAAATAAACTTCCAAACGCTGGTGCATAAATAATACCTAAGACTGGTTGATTATATTCAATAAGCGCGATGTTAATTGTGAATTCATCATTTTTTTTTATAAATTCTTTTGTACCATCTAGAGGATCAATTAACCAATATGTTTCCCAATTTTTTCTTGTATCCCATTCAATAAATTCTTCTTCACTTAATATTGGCACATTTGGAGTAATTTTAGAAATACTACTAAGTAATATTTTATTAGAATCTAAATCTGCTTTAGTTAATGGAGATTCATCTTCTTTATAAATAATCTCAGTGTCAAGTTCATAAAAGTCTAGAACCCTATTTCCTGCAGTTATAGCTGCATTACACAATTGCAGTAATATATTTTTATTTATTTTCATGGTTTACTTATTCATTTAAACAATTTGTGATTATATTATTAAAATGATAATTTCATTAATTATTAATTTTAAAATATGACAGATATTGCCGTAAATACATTATTTGAAATTGATCAAGTAGTATCGTTTGATGAAACAATAATTGTAGATAATTTGATAAAATATCTTGAGCCAAATTATGTTGATAAAAGAAAAGATATTAAAGCGAGAGCTGTACAAATCGTAAATGAATCTAGAAAATCAATAGGAATAATAAAAAGTCCAATTGATAACTTACTTCAAGAATATCAATTAAATAGTGAAGAAGGAACTGTACTGCTTTGTTTGGCTGAAGCACTTTTAAGAATACCCGATCAAAAAACTATTGATAGATTATTAGAAGATAAGTTTACATCGACTGATTGGAAAAAGCATACTGGTTTCGATAAAGGTCTTTTTGTTAACGCATCATCTTGGGCATTCTTCTTAACGGGAAGTATTTTAAAAAGAAATAAATTAGATGAAAATAAATTAGAAGAAAATTACAAAAGTTTTATTAAAAAAAACTCTGAACCAGTATTTAGGACTGTTGTAAGAAAAGCTGTAATGGTTTTAGCAAAACAGTTTGTATTTAAAGCAAAGATGGATGAAGCAGTAAAATTTACTAATTCAGAAAAATATAAAAGAAATTTATTTTCATTTGATATGCTTGGAGAAGGAGCAAGAACTGATGAAGACGCGCATAAGTATTATTTAGAATATTTAAAAAGTATAGAGTTTACAGGAAAAAAACTACTAAATAATTTAGACCCTACGCTTTCAAATGGAGTTTCTGTTAAACTTTCAGCATTACATCCAAGATATGAAAGACATAAATTTGATCATCTTAAAAAAGAACTCTTACCAAAGTTAATTGAATTAGGACTATTGGCAAAAAAATATAATATTCAATTATGTATAGATGCGGAAGAAGATAATAGATTAATATTATCGTTAAAAATTTTTGAATTATTGATTAATGACGAAAGACTAAAAAATTGGAATGGGCTTGGTCTAGCTTTACAAGCTTATCAAAAAAGAGCCTTCTATATTATTGATTGGTTGAATAATTTAGCTAATAAAAATAATAAAGTGATACCAGTACGTTTAGTTAAAGGAGCGTATTGGGATAGTGAAATAAAATATGCGCAAGTATCTGGTTTTGATGACTATTCAGTTTTTACAAGGAAACCTCTAACTGATTTGTCTTGGATGGCTTGTGCTATAAAATTAATTAAATATCAAAAAAATATTTTTCCTGCTTTTGCTACACATAACGCTTATTCGATTGCCTTTATTGAAGAAATAGCAAGAGGTTGTAAATTTGAATTTCAACGAATTCATGGAATGGCTGATATCTTACATAATTATTTTAATAAAAATTCAAATCTAGAAAAAACTAAATGTAGAATTTATGCTCCAGTTGGCGATTATGAAGATCTGCTTCCATATCTGATGAGACGATTATTAGAAAATGGAGCAAACACATCCTTTGTTAACAAACTGAATGACAAAAATTTTAAAGTAGAAGAGTTTGTTATTGATCCTATTGAAATAATTAAAAAATATAATGAATATAGAAATCCATATATTCCTAAACCCAAAGATATTTTTTTACCAGTTCGAAAAAATTCTAAAGGCATAAATCTAGAAAGTGAAAATACTATTTTAGATATAAAAAAAATATTTGATGAAAACAAAAAACAATATTTAGCCAATTCAATAATAAATGGAGATGAAAAAACCACAAATAATGAGGTAAATATTTTTTCACCATTTTTAAAAGATGAGATGATTGGAAAAGTAACTTTTGCTAATAATTTATTGGTTAATGATGCAATAGAAACAGCTAATGACTATCTAAAAAATTGGAAATCAGTAAGTATTGAGGATAAATGCAAAATCATAGATAGATTTGTTGATTTATTAGAAGTTAACAAAAATGAACTAATAAGAATTTGTGTAGAGGAAGCTGGAAAAACAATAAAAGATGCTATCGACGATTTAAGAGAGGCAATAGATTTCTGTTATTATTATTCTAATCAATCTAAAAAAATATTTTTGGAGGATGAAATTTTAATTGGACCAACAGGTGAAAAAAATATTTTAAAATATGAGAGTAAAGGTGTATTGTTTTGTATTAGTCCATGGAATTTTCCAATAGCAATATTTACAGGACAAATAATTGCTGCACTCTTAACAGGAAATACTGTTATTGCTAAACCTGCTGAACAAACTTCAATTATTGCATACAAATTAATCAAAATATTATTTGAAGCTGGGCTTCCTACAGAGGCTTTGCAATTAATATTAGGAGATGGAGAAAGTATTGGTGATGAAGCTCTTAAAAATAAACACATAAAAGGAGTTTTGTTTACAGGTTCTTCTGAAACAGCGAATAAGATTCAACATAATCTTAACCAAAGAAAAGAAATAATATCTTTAACTGCTGAAACAGGAGGCCAGAATTTTATGATTGTGGACTCATCTGCGTTAACAGAACAAGTTGTTGATGATGTAATAGAATCAGCGTTTAATTCTGCCGGGCAAAGATGTTCTGCACTTAGAGTTCTTGCAATTCAGGATGAAGTTTACGACAAAACTCTAAGCATGTTAATTGGTGCAACCAAAAAATTAAAAGTAGGTTTACCTTATTTATTAGGTACAGATATTGGGCCTTTAATTGATATTGAAGCTAAAAAGAGAATTTTAAAACACTTAAATAGATTTAAAGAAAAAATTTTATTTAACTCTGAATTAGATAAAAATTTAGACGGGTTTTTTGTTCAACCTACAATAATTGAAATAAATGATTTAAAAGAAATTGATGAAGAAGTTTTTGGACCTATTCTTCATATCGTAAGATATTCTTCTGATAAAATTGATAACTTAGTAGATGAAATAAATAATTTAAATTATGGATTAACTTTAGGAATACATAGTAGAATTGACAGCACGATAAATTTTATTTCAAATAATGTTAATGTAGGAAATATTTATATAAATAGAAACATTACTGGAGCTGTGGTAGGATCACAACCATTTGGAGGGAGAGGATTGTCAGGAACAGGTCCGAAAGCTGGAGGACCAAATTATTTGCTTAATCTGTTAAATGAAAAAACATTATCAAATGATATTACAGCGTCAGGTGGAAATACTTCTTTATTAATGCTATCGGATGAAAATGATTAAAATAAAATCAATTGAAGTTTTTAAAATAGATCTTCCACTTAAAGAAGGAAATTATAGTTGGTCTCATGGTAATTCAGTAAACTCTTTTGATTCAACAATTGTAAAAATAAATACCAATATTGGAATTAGTGGACTTGGAGAAGTTTGTACGCTTGGTCCTGCGTATTTACCTGCTTATGCTGAAGGTGTAAGAACGGGCATAAAGCAGATTGGTAAATACCTAATCAATAAAGATCCAACAGATCTACAAGAAATTAATTTAGAAATGGATAAAAACTTAAAGGGTCACAACTATGTTAAATCACCAATTGATATTGCTTGCTGGGATATAACATCAAAAGTAATGCAAGTCCCATTATGGAA
Source organism: uncultured Alphaproteobacteria bacterium (assembly GCA_902615625.1). Lineage (GTDB taxonomy): Bacteria > Pseudomonadota > Alphaproteobacteria > HIMB59 > CACPNW01. The sequence goes on along the minus strand of CACMPM010000010.1, from coordinate 40,798 downwards.
ATTACTTGGAGGAAAATTTGGTAAAAGCGTAGATCTATACCGAGCAATTTCACAAGAGTCCCCTAAAGCAATGACAAAGAAAGTTATTAAATATCAAGAAGAGGGATATAAAAAATTTCAACTTAAAGTTGGTGGGGACCCAATAGAGGATATTGAAAGAATTAAATTAATTAGATCGAAATTAAAGAATAATGAGATATTAGTTGCTGATGCTAATACTGGTTGGCTGATGCATGATGCGCTTAAAGTAGTCAAAGAAACTAATCATTTAAATATTTATATTGAACAACCTTGCTTAACTTACGAGGAAAATTTAATTGTTAGGGATAAATGCAGTAACCCATTTATTTTGGATGAAAATATTGATTCTATAAGTGCTTTTTTAAGAGCTTATAAAGATAAAGCTATGGATATAATTAATATAAAAATAAGTAAACTTGGCGGAATTACAAAAAGTAAATTATTAAGAGACTTATGTATTGAGTTAGGAGTTGGAATGACTATTGAAGACTCATGGGGTGGTGATATTGCAACATCAGCAATTGCACATTTAGCTCATAGTACACCTTCGAAATATCTTTTTTCATCAACTGATTTTAATAGCTATAACACATTGAGCTATTCTAAGGGTTCCCCACAAAGAAAAAAAGGTAAATTTGAGGCATCAAATAATATTGGTCTTGGAATTGAAATAAATTCAAAAAAAATAAAAAATCCAGTTTTTAAAATTTAAACTACTTGTATTTATAAAATTTTTTTGCTTGATCTAAAGTGATGTATTCATTCAGTAAATCTTCTTCAATCAAAGACTTGTCTCTAAGTTCTGGCTTACCACACCCTCCTCCATTACCAGTATGAATTCTCACGACATCTTCTGGTTCAAGAGTTAATCCAGTTACAACAGAATATTTTTCTAGATCTCCATTTTTACGAATTACCTCAATATAATTAGATCCACCTTCATTACCCCCATCTAATGCCCATGGTAAACTTTTAGACCTTGTATAAGCTACTGATACCCATGCATTTTTTGATCTAACTCTGTAATCCATAACTATTCCTTTGCCGCCTCTAAATTTACCTTCACCACCATCTTCGTCAGTAAGTCTCATTTGATCTACATAAACACCATGTCTAGCTTCAGATATTTCTGCGGGGGTATTAAAAGTATCACCGTGAAAAGCAGAAAAGTTTGCACTACAGCCATCACTTACGCTACTTGCTCCCCAACCACCAACTTGTGGTTCTATAATGATAAAGGTAGCTCCAGTATCCGGATGTTGACCACCCATAAATGTACCACATATAGAAGCAAAACTTCCAGCAGATGATTTATTTGGATTTAGATGGGAAATAGTTTTCCAAATTAAATCATAGGATCTAATATCTGTTTCGTAGTATATACCTTGAGCAGCGGGTCTTACTGGATTAAACATAGATCCTTCATCACATAAAACTTTTAAAGGTCTAAACGTTCCAGCATTACAAATGAAATCACTTGAAGTGATCCCTTTAAATGCCATTTGCGCAGATACTACTGTTCCATCATATGAAGCATTATTTGGTCCATCATCTTGCTCTGGATTATTTCTTAAATCTACAATAAATTCTTTATCGTTAATAGTAACATCAACCTGAATTTTTCTGCCATCATCAAGTAAATCTTCTCCATGATAAGTTCCATGAGGAAGACTTGATAACGCATCTAAAGAAGTTCTTTCACCATAATCCATAAATTGTTGAACAGAATTTTTAAATATTTCTGTTCCATATTTATTTGCAATATCCTTAATTCTTTTTTCCCCTACTCTTATTGAAGCTATAGCTGCCCACATATCTCCAAGTGTGTATTGTGGTACTCTACTATTAGCCGTTATAATATCTATTACTGATTGGATAGGTTTCCCATTTTCAATCATTTTGATTACTGGAAGTTGTAAACCTTCTTGGAATATTTCTTTTGCATCAGCTGAAATACCTCCAGGAGCCATCCCTCCTAAATCAGGCCAATGAGCAATATTTGCCGTCCATGCTATTCTTTCTCCTTGTGAAAAAACTGGCATAACAACAATAACATCATTTAAATGAGTTACTCCTCCATTGTAAGGATCATTAGTAGCAAAAACATCACCTTCTTTAATATGATTTGAATCATATTTTTTTATAACAGCTTGCACGGCCTTATCACACATTGCAATAAATGCAGGTATACCAGCACCAGAAGCAGCTATGTTACCGTTAGAATCTGTTACGGCTGTTCCAAAATCAAGAACTTCATAAATAATTGAGCTCATTGCAGTTTTTCTCATAGCTACAAACATTTCATCACAAGCAGCTTGTAGTGAACTTTGAATAATCTCGGTCGTTATTGGATCATTTTTTATACTATTCACTATTTTCTCCTCCTATTGAGATGTGTAAATTTGCAAACTTATCTACTTTACATTTTTGTCTAGGAAAAATTACAACCGTAGTGCTTGGATCTTCAACTATTGCTGGGCCAGTAAATTCCATACCAGGTTCTAGAAGATCGAAATTATAAATATTTGATTTATGCACTCCCATTTCATCAAAATCTACTTCTCTTGTCTCTTTTATAGTATCTTCAACTTTTATATTTGTAATTTTTCTCTCTTGTAACTCAGGCTTTTCAATTTTGGCAAAAGCTACAAGGTGAAATTGAATCATATCTACTTGGTTTTCTAATTTATAAGTAAATTCTTTTTCATATTGAGTATGAAAATCATCAATAATTTTCTTTATTGAATCTTCATCAAATTTTGAATTTGTAATTGGAATTTCAACAGAATGATCTTGACCCAAGTATCTAAAACTTCCAAATCTTTTAAATGATATTAATTCTTTAGAAATATTTTCTTTTTTATAACTTTCTTCTGCTTGTTTTTCCATTTCACTAAAAGTTTTATTCAAAATATCAATTGCTTGGTCATTCATAGTAGTAAGTTTAGTAAGAATATAATCTCTTCTCAAATCACTCATCAACATGCCCCAAGCAGAAAATACAGAAGAATTAACTGGTATTATCACTTTTGGAATATTTAATTCCTTTGCTAACGATGTAGCATGCATTCCACCACCACCTCCAAAAGCTACAAGACTAAAATCTCTTGGATCGTATCCCTTATTAACAGATACAAGTTTAAGTGCATTTATCATATTATTATTAGCAATACGTATGATGCCACGTGCAGTTTCTTCATTAGTAAATTTTAATTTTTTAGAAAGAGGTGCTATTGTTTTACTTACAGCATCCATATCAGCCTTAATTTCTCCCCCGCAGAAATAATTCTGATTAATCCTATTTGTAATCAAATTTGCATCAGTTGTAGTAATAGATGTGCCGCCTTTCCCATATGATACTGGGCCTGGATCAGCTCCTGCACTTTGTGGACCAACATGTAATTTATCATAATTATCTACCCATGCTATACTTCCTCCTCCATTGCCGATTTCAACTATGTCAACAACTGGAAGCATAACTGGATATCCTGCAGATTGTCTATTTTTTTCTATCCAATAGTTTGTGTTAATTTTTACATTACCATTTTCGATGAGTGAACACTTAGCTGTAGTACCACCAACATCTAAGGTAATTAAATTATTTTCTTTAATTAATTTTCCTAACTCTGCTGCACCTAACACTCCACTAGTAGGTCCAGATTCTATCATTGTCAAAGGGATAGCTTTTGTTGACTCAAAAGTGTCAATACCCCCATTAGATTGCATAACATAAGGGTTGCCACTAAAGTTAGCAGCTATTAATTTATCATTAAGTTTGTCCAAGTAACTTCTTGCAATGGGTTTAACATATGCACATAAAGCAGTTGTATTAGTCCTTTCGTACTCTCTCCATTCTCTTGTAATTTGGTGGGAGGCAACAATGTCAATTTCTGCCCACTTACTTTTTATATAATCAATTACTTTTTGTTCATGCAGTGAATTAGCGTATCCATGAATTAAGCATACAGCAATAGATTGCACATCATGTTTTTTGAATTTTTCAATTATTTTATCCAAACCTGATAAATCAAGAGGAGTTAATTCTTTTCCTAAGAAATCAATTCTACCAGGAACCTCTGCTCTTAAATACCTAGGAACGAAGGGTTTTGGTTTTTGATATCTGAGATTAAAGAAGTCAGGTCTGTCTCCTCTTGCAATTTCTAGACTATCCCTAAAACCTTTAGTAGTAACTAATCCTGTTAATACACCTTTTCTTTCAGTTATCGAATTAATAACTACTGTTGTTCCATGGGCGAAAAAAGTAGATTTAGCAATATCTACATTTCCTTTCTCAATTGCATCAAAAACTCCCTTTTCATAACTACTAGGAGTAGTGTCGCTTTTTGCAGTTTTTATAGAAAGTGCTTTTCCAGATTTTTCATCAATTTCAAAATATACTAAATCGGTAAAAGTACCGCCCACATCTGTTGCTACTCTTAACATTTATTATAATTTAACATTTGGGTAGTATTTATTTACATATTCTTCAGATAAATAACCCTGTTTTACATCATCAATAATTTTGCTATGATCTCTTTCTTTTGGATCTCCATATCCGCCACCACCTCCACATTGAAGTAATATTTTGTTACCTTTTTTAATTGGAACTCTAGTAGCTTTTGGAACTTCTCTATTTGTCTTTCCATCTTCCATTAAAAAACAATTATTCGGCAGAGCTTCAAGACCGCCGTTTAAACCCCAAGGAGGTAGTTTACTTCTTTCACAAACTGTGGTTGCAAAAGAATCCTCTAACATTTCAAATTCAAAGTTAACTCCCAAACCTCCTCTATTTTTTCCGGCTCCACAACTGTCTTGAATTAGTTCAACTTTATTTATCAACCAAGGGTTTCTATTTTCCCAAACCTCTGCTGGAGCAAATCTAGTTGCTGACTCTGCATGATGAAGACATGTTGCTCCATCTCCAAAATGACTTGCACCTTGACCAACTGGATGAGGAGCCCCATCTGCCCAAGGCTCACCAGTTTCTTCTCGTATGCCCCACCAGACAATACCATTTATACAACCTCCGCTACTTGCTGGAACATTTTCAGGGAACTTTGTTCCAAGAGCTCTATAAAAAACTTCTATTGCTTGTAAAGCAGGCCAACCATATAAAAAACATGGGGCAGGAGAAATAGGATGGAACAGCGTTCCAGGTTTAGTGATAACCTCTATTGGTCTAAAAAAACCTTCGTTAGGTGGCTCATTACTTCCGGCTAACATACTCATAGATACACGAGCTGTTGATACAGTTGAAGGTAAAGGACAATTTATAGGTCCATTTTGTTGAGGTGGTGCATTTGACATATCTAAAATTACTTTTTCATCCTCAATAATTACTTTCAAATCAAATGGTACTGTACCTTCTTCAACACCATTACTATCCATTTGTCCTGATCCAACATACTCACCATTAGGAATTTTCTTTAAGTAGTTTCTAACTATCATTTCACCAGCATCAAAGATTGCTTCAGTAGTATCTCTAAATTTTTTTAAACCATATTTTGCGACAATCTTCTTTAATGCTCTTTCACCAGCTCTTACTCCAATTGCTTGAGCGTTAATATCACCTGCAACAGAGTTAGGAACTCGTGTATTAGCAATACACATTTTGTAAATGTCCTCAACTAATTCGCCTTTATTATAAAGTTTAACACCTGGGTAAACGGTTCCCTCTTGAAAAACATCAACTGTATCTGTTGAGTATGGTTCTTTTCCAGCTATATCAAGCCAATGAGCTTTAATTGCGGTGTATGCTATTAATTCTCCATCAAAAAAAACTGGCATAACTAATGCAGCATCTTGTGGGTGTGAACCAGTACCATAAGGTGAGTTATATATAATTATATCACCTTCATTGAGTTTGGACTCTCCCCCAACGCCTTTAACTGCTTCCTCAATACAAAAATTTAAAGTTCCCATAAACAATGGTAAGCTTGGTGCCTGAGCTAAAAGTCTCATGTGATTGTCATAAATAGCACCAGCAAAATCTAATACATCGTAAATTACAGGAGACATTGCAGTTCTGCATAGCGCTCTTTTCATTTGTTCAGCAGCAGAATTTAATGAGTTTCTTACTATCTGGGTTGTAATTGGATCAACCTCTGCTTTATTTGATTTTCTATCTACGCCACATTTATAATGATGAAGTTCACTACTCATTAAATTAATTCTCCTTATTATTAAGAATTAGGTTTCCTAATCCATCTGTATTAATACTATAATTTTCATCAACATAAGTAACTGCTGTACTTTCCAAAATTATCATAGGTCCTGACATTCCAGATTTTATTTCATTTCTAGGAATAATTTTAAATTCTAAATTTTTATCAGCATTAAATGAAAAACAACTAATTGTACTTGAAGATATTTCTATATTATCTTCTTCTATTTTTCCTGACTCTGATTTTCTAGGTAGATTAACGCGTATTGATGCTCTAGTAGATACGACCTCGACTACAGTATCTAATTTACTTCCAAAAGTTTTTTCATATTCTTTCATAAAGTTTTGTTTTAACGTTTCAGAATCTAAATTTATTTTTCCATCTGAATGATCATCAATTTTAAGAGTAATTGTATGTTCTTGACCCATCCATCTCATGTCAAGAGCAACTTCTTTTATTTTTTCATTAGCTGTAAAATCTATTTTTTGTCTTTCCTCTAATTCTTTGAATAAATTTTCTAAAATGGTGTTACACTCAGTTAATGCATCATCTGATAGACGTAGAATTTTAGTTTTGGCATTCATCTGTAGCAAATCTGCTCCTAAAAGTCCCCAAGCAGAAAAATTACCAGAGTAAGGAGGTATAATTATTTCTTTTATTTCAAGTTCTTCAGCTATTAAATTAGACATTAAAGGACCGGCGCCTCCAAAAGCTAAAAGTTTTAACTCCCTAGGATCAATACCTTGTTCAATTGTAATCTCTCTAATCGCATCAGCCATATTGGCACTACTTATTTTTAGAATACCTTTTGCAGTATCAAAAGCTGATAAATTAATTTTTGAACCAACAGAATTCAGGGCGTCTTCCGCTAGTTTTTTATTTAATTGTAATCCTGATGCTAGTTTACCTTCACCAAGCATTCCTAAATAAAAAGCAGCATCAGTAGTTGTTGGTTGTTTTCCACCTCTTTCATAACATGCTGGACCCGGAACAGCCCCAGCACTTTGAGGTCCTGATCTAAGCAAACCTCCATCATCCAAGTAGGCAATTGATCCACCACCAGCACCAATTGAGCGAACATCTACCCAAGGAGATTGGAGAGGTAAACCAACTATTTTTCCTTCAAATTGTATTTGTGGTCTTCCATCTAAAATTAAACAAGTATCAAAACTTGTACCGCCAACATCTGCAGTAACCATGTTTGTATTTTTAAGCTTCCTTGATAATTCTCCTGCACCCTCTGCTCCTGCAACTGGACCTGACATAATTGTCTCAAAAGGTCTTTCACTTGCTTCATCAAAGGTCATTGAACCACTTCCAGATCGAGTTAAAAGAAACGAACCTTTAAAACCAATGTCATTAAGACTATTTTTTAAAGTATCTAAATAATTTGACATTCTAGCTTTTACGAAAGCATCTATTATTGTGGTTGTTGTTCTTTCGTATTCCCTATATTCACCTGAAACCAAAGACGATAATGAAATTTCACCTTTAAAACCATTTTCTATTAAAGTTTTTTTAGCAAGTAATTCATGCTCTTTATTGGAATAAGCATTCATAAAAGCTATAGCAACACTGTTAACACCTTCATCAATAAAATGTTTACAAGACTCGTTAACATCATTTATGTTTAGATTAGTGTGAACCTTCCCATTTGCAAATAACCTCTCTTCAATTTCTAGTCTTAAATAACGTGGAACTAATGGCGGTGGTGGTTGCCAAAATAAATTGTACATTTCATCCCTATCACCTCTTCTAATCTCAATAATGTCTCTAAAACCTTTTGTGCAAAGTAATCCTACTTTTGATCCCTTTCTTTCTAATAAAGCATTTAAACCAACAGTAGTACCATGTAAGAAAAAATCAATATTACTTAACTGTTCCTTATTTAAATTTCTTTTAACTACTTCAATAACTGCTTTTTCAGGATCTGCTGGAGTCGTTGGTATTTTATCAATTATTACTTTGTTGTCATTTTCATCATAAACAATAAAATCAGTAAATGTACCCCCTATATCTACTCCTATTCTTGATGACATAATAGAAAGTAAGCTATCAGATGCTATTTAGAATTCAAGAATAATTAACAGACAATATTATTAATTTTGAAAATTTTTTTATTAAAAGTAGAATAAAATCATTATTATCGAAATATAGTTATGAGTATTGATATTTTTCAATCTAAAGAATTAAAAAAAAATAAAAAAATTAAAACTGATCCAATAACTTCTGAAATAATTAGAAATAGTCTCAATTCAGCAGCAGAGCAAATGAAAAAGGCTTTGGTAAGATCAGCTTTTTCACCCATCATTTATGAGGTTCTTGATTTTGCTAGTGCTATCTACGATAAAAATTATTGTATGCTTTCACAGTCACCAAGTTTACCTGGTTTCATGGGGACACTGAGTTTTTGTGTAGAACAAGCAGTTAAAGAAGTTGGGGGAGAAGAAAATATCTTTGATGGAGATATAATTATATATAATAATCCATATGGTTCAGGTTCTCATTCACAGGATGCTGCACTAGTTAAGCCAGTTTTTATAGAAAACAAACTAATAGGATATACAGCAATTAAAGCTCACTGGCTTGATACAGGAGGTAAAGAACCTTATTCAACAGATACAGTAGATGTTTTTCAAGAAGGAACAATTTACCCTGGGCTTAAGCTTTATAAAAAAGGAAAATTAGAAGAAGATATTTTTAAATTAATCAAAGCCAATTCAAGAGTACCTAAGGCTATTGAGGGTGATTTAAATGCTCAACTAAATGGAATAATTGCAGGAGCAAATGCTTTAAAAAGAATTGTAAATAAATTTGGTTACGAATTATTTTATGCATCTGTCTTAGAAATATATGAACATGGTGAAAAATTAGTTAGAAAAAGTTTACAAAAAATTCCTGATGGTACATATTCTGGTTTTGGTCAGATGGATAGTAATGGCGTCGATGAAGGTGTTGTGAAATTCAAAATATCTATTGAAGTAAAAGGTTCAGATTTAATTCTAGATTTTACAGATGCACCAGATCAACAAAATGGACCAATCAATTGTCCTCTACCATCAACTGTTTCTAAAGCCCGTGTTGCATTTAGTATGATGGCAGGAAATGGGGAGCAGCCAAATGAAGGTTTTTTTAGACCATTAATTGTTAAAACAAAAAAAGGAACTATGTTTAATCCGGTTTCTCCAGCTCCTTGTTTTTTAAATGGATGGCCTGGTTTACAAGTAATTGAAGTTATTTACAGAATTCTATCTGAAAAATTACCTGAAGCATTTCCTGCAAGTAGTGGTGGGTGTTTAGCTGCAGCAGTTTGGTGGGGCAAAAGAGAAAAAGATGGTGAACCTTGGGCAGACGGAGCTCCTCATCCTGTAGGCCAAGGTGGTTTTTACAATGGTGATGGGGTTACTTCAATGCATCACAATTCAGCTGGCACTAGAATTTCTCCGACAGAAATTTGGGAGTCAAAAAATCCTTGGCTAATAAATAAAATAGAATTAGCTAAAGACTCTTGTGGTGCAGGTGAATTTAGAGGTGGTTTAGGTTTAGATTTAGAATTCGAAATGATTGAAGAAACATTTATTACGACTGTTGTTGAAAGAACAAAGAATCCTCCATGGGGTATAAAAGATGGGAAAGCTGGAAGAGCAAATAACGTACAAGTAATTAAAAAAAATGGAGATAAATTTTTTATGCCAAAGAAATCAGGATATAAATTAGATAAAGGTGATAAGATAATTTTTTTAACTGGTGGCGGTGGTGGGTATGGAAATCCCGAGTTTCGAAAAATAGAAAAAATTGAGTATGACTTAAAACAAGAATATTTATCTAAAAAATACGTCGAAGAAAACTTTAAACATTTCAAATTTAATTAAATAATCAAAAAAAAATAGCAATTTTTTCATATATACGTTCAATATTATACAATTGAATTCTTTTTTAATTCCTCTAAGATTTATCAATATTTAATTTTTTTTAGGAGGAATAAAATGAAAAAAATTAGTTTTTTTAAAACAATTTTATTATCCCTAATAATATCTGTATTATCTTTTTCATTTGTAAGTGCAAAAACGGTAATCAGAACTGACGAAGCAGCAATTGGAGAAGCTGATCCAGCTAAATTCTCTGATAACATAGATTCTGTAATTATATTTAATGTCTATGACGCTCTCGTTGATGAAGGGAAAAATGGAAGTGGACTTAAACCATTACTTTCAACTGGTTGGGAATATCCAGATGCAAACACATTGAATGTATCTTTAAAAAGTGGTGTAAAATTTCATAGTGGAAATACACTTGATGCTGACGATGTAGTTTATTCATTTAATAGATTAATGGATATGGGTCAGGGTTTTTCATTCCTTTTTGGTTCAGTTGAAAGTGTTACTGCTTTAGATGCAAGTACAGTTCAGTTTAAAACAACAGAACCATTTGCGCCACTAGTTGCAAGTTTAATGAGATTGGCGATTGTTGATAAAGATGATGTTCAAGCTAATACTGTTGACGGTAATTATGGTGATAATGGCGATTACGGTGAAGCATATCTATTATCAACTTCTGCTGGAACTGGTGCTTATAAATTAAGTGAACACGATCCAAACGTTAAAACTGTATTAGTTAAAAATGATGATTATTTTCAAGGTCATAATGCAAAGGCACCAGATGAAGTAATTATTAAATACAGTGTTGAAGCAGCTACAATTAAAGCACTTTTACTCAGAGGTGAACATGAGATCTCAAGTATGTGGCTTCCAAATGAAGTTCTTGCTGCACTTTCAAAAGAAGATAGTGTTGATTTAGTAAAAATTAATCGTCCAGGATCTTGGATGAACAAGCTAAATAATAGAAGAGCGCCATTTGATGATGTTCATTGCCGAAGAGCAATACAATTAGCTTATGACTATGATGCTCTTTATCAATCTTTCGCAATTACTGATGATTTAGTTGCTGGTCAAAAAGCAAGTGGAGCTTTAATTGCTGGAGTTTTAGGATACGATCCTAACAAAGCTCCAATTGAAAGAGATATTGAGAAGGCTAAAGCTGAACAAGCAAAATGTAAGTATAATCCTTCTGATTTTACACTTGATTTAGCTTGGATTGCTGAAGTTCCATATGAAGAGCCATGGGCTTTACAATTACAAGCAAATGCTATGGAACTAGGGTATGATGCTACAGTAACTGGTTTACCTTGGGCTAAATTTACTGAACAAGTATCAAGTTGGGAAAATACTCCGCATGCAACTGTAGTTTCAGTTCTTGCGAATGTACCAGATCCTGACGCACTAATGTACGCTCAGTTCCACTCTTCAAGAGGTGGTACGTGGATGTCAGCTGAATGGGCTAATGACCCAGAGCTTGATGCACTATTAGAAAAAGGAAGAACTGAAACAAATGAAGCTGAAAGAATAAAAATTTATCAAGCTGCCAATCAGGTAATGATTGATAATGCTATTACTTTATTCATAACAGACTTTGTTGGGTTTCAACCAATATCTAAGAATGTATCAAATTCAGATACAATTAGTACACAACAACAGTATGGTACAATGGGTAGAAACTTGTCATTTAGAGAAATGGCAGTAAATTAAATTTGATGGCCGGTCTTTATAGACCGGCCTTTTTTTTATAAATTTATAAAATTGAACACTCTACAATATTTTTTAAGAAGAATTTTTGTTTCGATTATTGTATTTTTCGGTGTCTCAATTGTAATTTTTTGTCTTGCAAGACTGATACCTGGAGATCCGGCTAGGATAGCACTTGGACCATTTGCTACTGATGAAATGGTTGAACAATTAAGAGAAACTTTACACTTAAATGAATCAATTTTTATTCAATATGGAATTTTTATTGAAAAATTATTTCAAGGTGATTTAGGGATTTCTACTTATACTAAAAGACCAGTATTAGTTGATATTGTTTCTTATTTTCCAGCTACGTTTGAATTAGTATTAATGTCTGGCTTATTAATGATTCTCATCGGAATGCCTCTTGGAATTCTTTCTGGAAAATTTAAGAATAGTATTATTGATAATATTGCAAGATTAATTTCACTTTTAGGAGTTGTAACTCCAAGTTTTCTTTGGGCAATAATACTAATGTTAATTTTTGCATTTTGGTTTCCAATTTTACCAGTTTCAGAAAGGATGAATGAAGCTTTAGATCCTCCAACACTTGTGACTGGTTTGCTTTTGGTAGATTCTCTTCTTGAGGGCAATTTCAAAGTTTTTGGTGATGCTTTTTTGCATCTAATTTTACCAGGTCTAGCTATAGCACTACCTGCTATTGGTAATGTCGCTAGATTAACTAGAACAAATTTAAGTGATGTTTATGAAAAACAATATATTGAGTTTGCAAAATCATACTCTTTTAGTGAGTATAGAATTGCAACTAAGTATGCATTAAAACCAGCTTCAATACCTACTGTTACAATAATCGGTTTGGATTTTGCTTTTATGTTAGGAAATGCATTTTTAGTTGAAACTGTTTTTGTTTGGCCTGGTATGGCCAAATATGGTGTTGAAGTTATACTGGCTAAAGATCTTAATGGTATAATTGCAACAGCATTAGTTATTACGACATTCTTTCTAATTATTAATATGATTGTTGATTTTGTGGTATTACTCTTAAACCCTAGAATAACTACTAAGGATTGATATGAATTTTTTTAAATCAAAATATTTTTATAAATTTAGTAGAAATCCTTTATCTGTAGTTGGTCTTGTAATTGTAACAACTATTGTAATTTTAGCAATATTTGCGCCATTTATAACACCTTTTCCAGAACATGTTGGGCCATTTACAGATTTTGCAAACAAATCCAAGCCGCCTAGTTCTACATATATTTTTGGTACAGATAAAATTGGAAGAGATATTTTTACAAGAGTAATTTTTGGTTACAGAATTTCTTTAACACTAGGAATTGTCGTTCTTGCGATTGCTGTCCCAATTGGAGTTACAATGGGATTATGCGCAGGATATGTTGGTAGAAAAACTGAAATGATTTTAATGAGAATCACAGATGTTTTTTTAGCAATCCCCGCTTTAGTTTTAGCACTATCTATTATAGGTCTTTTAGACAGACCCAATCTATTTTATACAATGATAGCTGTATCTATGGCATGGTGGCCATGGTACACAAGATTGATTTATAATATTACTCGTTCAGTAAAAACTGAGGGTTATATTGCAGCGGCTGAAATCATGGGCGCATCTAAAATGCATATTATGTTTAGAGAAATTTTACCTAATTGCCTTCCTTCACTACTTACAAAGATAACTCTTGATTTAGGCTTTGTAATTCTTGTTGGATCTTCATTAAGTTTTTTGGGATTAGGTGCTCAACCCCCCACTCCTGACCTTGGTACAATGGTGGCAAAAGGAGCATCAGTTCTACCTGACACTTGGTGGTTTTCGTTGTTTCCTGGTTTTGCAATTTTAATTGTAGTACTTGGTTTTAACTTAGTTGGAGACGGTCTAAAAGATATGTTTGATGTTGATGTCTAATAAATTATTATCAATCAAAAATTTAGAGCTATCTTTTAAAATGTATGAAGGTACGCTTAATGTTCTAAAAAAAATTAATTTAGACTTAGAAAAAGGTGAAAAAGTAGCCTTGGTTGGAGAATCAGGTTCAGGTAAATCAGTAACAACTAAATTAATTTTAGGATTACTAAATCAAAAAAATGTTTTTAAAAATGGTAATATTATTTTCAAAGATAGAGAACTAATCAATTTATCCCAAAGAGAATTTAAAAAAATAAGAGGAAATAATATTTCTATAATATTTCAAGATCCAATCGCTGCATTAAATCCAGTATTTAAAATTAAAGAACAATTTTTTGAAGTAAATTGTAATGGTGGAAAAATTAGTAAAAAAGATTCATTTGATAAAGCATGTGAAGCATTACTTAAGGTCTCAATAAGAGATCCTGAAAGAGTAATGGAGTCATATCCTTTTCAGCTAAGTGGTGGAATGGCTCAAAGAGTAGTGATTACAATGGCAATGATAAATAATCCTGACTTACTTTTAGCAGATGAGCCCAGTACTGCTTTAGATGTAACTGTACAAAATCAGGCATTAGATTTAATGGATGATTTAACAAAGGTAACGAATACAGCTGTACTTTTAATTACTCATAACATGGGAGTTGTTAGAAGATTTGCAGAGAAAGTCTATGTCATTTACAGAGGTGTTATTGTAGAAGAAGGAACTAAGTCTCAAGTATTTAAAAATCCAGGTCATCCCTATACTGAAGCATTGTTACAATCTATTCCAAAATTAAATGGCAATAGGATACCAATTCACAATGATAATGCTCCTGACTACGCTGAAATTCCAAAATTTACTCATCCAAAATGATTAAGATACAAGATATTTCAAAACAATTTACAATTAAAAATAATATAGTGAAAGCACTATCAAATATAAACTTAGAAATATTAGAGGGAGATTGTTTTGCAATTGTTGGAGAGTCAGGTTCTGGCAAAACAACATTAGCTAATATTATATTAGGTATCTATCAACAGGATGAGGGGGAAGTTTTATTTGAAAATAAAACACTAGTTAAAAACAGAAGTCTTCAACTTAGGAAACTAATCCAGTTTGTTCAGCAAAATCCAATGTCGACATTAAATCCCAAAAAAACTATCTACAACACTATAGCCTTGCCATTAAAGATTCATAAAATTGTAGAAAATAATAAGTACAAAACAAAAGTTGAAGAACTCTTATCTTTTGTTGGTTTAGAAAGCAATTTTATGGATAGATATCCCGATACATTATCTGGAGGACAGAAACAAAGAGTTGCAATAGCAAGAGCTTTAGCAACGGAACCAAAAGTTTTAATTCTTGATGAGCCGACTTCAGCTTTGGACGTTATTGTTCAATCAAAAGTATTAAATTTACTATTAGACATAAAAAAGAAATTTGATCTTACATACATTTTTATTACCCATGATTTAAGTGTTGTAAAAAATATTGCTAATAAAGTAGTTGTAATGAATAAAGGTAAAATTGAAGAAACTGGAAATACAATAGAAATTTTCCAAAACCCAAAAAGTGAATACACAAAAACTCTTATAAGAGCTATACCAACCGTAACTGATGAAGAAGATGCAACAAAACCATAATAAAATTTTAGTAGAATTAATAAATAAAACAAATTCTCAAAATTCCAAAAAATTTTTCAAAGAATTAGATTTAAAAGTTAAAAAGATTATAGGGCATAAATTATTTACACTGATGGTTGTAGATAAATCATTGAGGTATGTTGAAAGAGTATACTCTAGCAACATTAAAGCGTATCCTCTTCTTGGCACAAAACCAATTCCTAAAAACGAGTGGACAAAAAAAGTTGTTTTAAATAAAAAAAATTTTCTTGGAAAAGATATAAAGACAATAAAAAAATTATTTTTTGATCATGAGGTAATATCAAGCCTAGGTTGTGGATCTATAATCAATATTCCTGTTATTAATAATAACATAATATTAGGAACAATGAATATACTACATAAAGAGTTTTATTATAATTCAGATACTGTAAAACTTGCTAAACCTTTTGCTAGTTTACTATCTGGATATTTTTTATTTCATCAGCAAAATATGAAAACTAAATAATTCTTAATTCTTTAGAAAAGGTAGTTAAACTTTTACATCCATCATTTGTAATTAAAACATCATCTTCAATTCTAACACCAAGATCGCCTTGTTTATAAAGACCGGGTTCAATAGTGATTACCATGCCCTCCTCAAGAAGCTCATTATTTTTTCTCATAATATATGGATCTTCATGTACATCTAATCCAAGACCATGTCCTGTTTTGTGGACAATATAATCTTTATAACCAGAATCTTCTAGAGAATTGAGTACACTGTCATCTAGATTATGCATAGTTAAATTAGGTTTTGAAACACTTAATCCCAATTTATTTGCTTTCAAAACTGCATCATAAAAATTTTTTTGCTCATCTGAAGCAGAACCAACAAAAAAAGTTCTCGTTATATCTGAATTATAACCATTCACTACTGCTCCAAAATCGAAAAGGAGGCAATCACCATCTTTTAAAAAATAATCATTACTTGAATGACCATGAGGAAGTGCTGAGTTAGCACCTGCCAAAACAATAGGATCAAATGCAATACCTTCAGCACCATTTTCATAAAGTTGTTGGAGTAGAAAATTTTTAATTTCTATTTCCGACTTTCCTATTTCTACATAGTTAATAGTATTAGCTAACGTTGTTTCTGCAATTTTGATAGCTTTTTGTAAATTTTCTACATCATCACTATTTTTACGTAATCGTATATTACTTATTATTCTTTGAGCATTACTGATATTTAAATCTTTATTTGCGTTTTTTATAGCTTCATATTCAAAAACCCTCATCCTTTGGCCCTCAACACCTAAAGATTTACAATTTTTAATTTTTTCAAATGCTTTATTAAATGCATCTTGATATCCATCACTATCTTGCCATTGAAAAATTTCAGCATCAATATTCAGTTTTCTAAAACTATCAACTTCTAGTACTGGAAGTATTGCTAGAGGTTTTTGATTTTTGGAAATAATTAACGCTGTTGGTCTTTCCATCAAGTGGAAATCGCCACCAGTTAAATACCTAAAGTTTGAACCTGGAATAATTACGAATGCATCTAAATTATTTTCAATAAGCTGATGTTGTAATTTTTCTAATTTATCAATAAACATATTAAGTTTTATTTAACCAATTTAATTTAAATTTAAACTAAATTTTAAATATAAATTAAAAAATATAGTACAAATAAGAAACATAGATAGATAAACCTAAAATTCCATATATTCGTCCAATTTTTTTCATTGAGAGCATAAAGATTAGAACTATTGAAGTAATAGCAACCATAATTAATAAATCTTGTTTTAAGAATATTTCCGGTAATGTAAAATTACCAAACAAAGAACTAATACCTAGAACACCAAGAACATTATAAATATTCGATCCTAAAATATTCCCTAGAGCAAAATCAACTTTCTTTTTAATTGCAGATAAAATTCCAACAACTAATTCAGGGAGTGATGTGCCAAATGCAATTAATGATAACCCTATAACTGCCTCAGAAACATTATATTTTTTTGCTATTTCAATTGCTGAACTAACTAATAAATCTGAACCAAAAACTAAAAAAATAATACCTAGTACAATTAATATTAATGAAATTATCGTTGAGTAATCATTTTTATCTATTTCTGTATTATCTATTTCTCCTTTTTTC
This sequence comes from uncultured Alphaproteobacteria bacterium, assembly GCA_902615625.1. Classification (GTDB taxonomy): domain Bacteria; phylum Pseudomonadota; class Alphaproteobacteria; order HIMB59; genus CACPNW01. Next base: position 23,365 of record CACMPM010000010.1, on the reverse strand, counting down.
ATTTGAATGTACATTAAATAAATAAGAGTAAGAATAGCTACTATTCCAAAAATATAATTGAAATAAAAAAAAGTCATAAAAATTAAAACAATGCCTAAGAAGATATTGATCCATGCTTGATTAATTTGATTCTTATTTATGTTTACAATTGGAAAAATTATTGTCGTAGCAGCCATAACAAGTACTAGATTTGCTATATTACTCCCAACTACTGCGCCTAAAGCAAGGTCAGAATAATTATTTAGGACTGCATTAATGCTACTTGCCAACTCAGGCAATGACGTACCCCCAGCTACAATCACAACTCCAATAGCAAATAATGAAATATTTATTTTTTTTCCAAAACTAATTGAACCCCTAATAACAATTTCTGCACCTAATACTAAAAGACCCAATCCTATTATTGCGAGAAAAATATCCATTAATAATTTTAATTATTTTAGTTAGTTATATGTTTAATTTAATTAGTATATAATAAAAAAAAATTCTTAATAATGAATGAACAATTTGATTATATTATAATTGGTGCTGGGACAGCTGGTTGTATTTTAGCAAATAGACTCACAGAAAACAAAAAAATTAGAGTTTTATTAATTGAAGCCGGTGGTAAGGATATAAATCCTTGGATACATATTCCTGGAGGATATTTCAAAACAATGCATAACCCAAATACGGATTGGTGTTTTACTACTGAAGAAGAAGAATTTTGTAATAATAGAAAAATGCTTATTCCAAGAGGAAAAACTCTAGGTGGCAGTTCGTCAATAAATGGTATGCTTTATATTAGAGGTCATGCTAATGACTATAATTACTGGAGACAATTAGGAAATATTGGTTGGTCTTGGGATGATGTATTGCCTTATTTTAAAAAATCTGAAAATTATAAAATCTCTAAAAGTGATTTTCATGGGGACAGTGGTCCTATCAAAGTAGAACAAATTAGATCAAAGTTTAAATTATTAGATTTATTTTTAGATGCTGCGGAAGAATTTGGTTACAAAAAAAATTCTGATTTTAATGATGGTGATAATGAAGGTATGGGATATTTCCCAATGACAATTGATAAAGGTTTTAGATGTAGTTCCGCTGTAGGTTTTTTAAATCCTGTAAAAAATAGAAAAAATTTAAAAATCATTACAAATGCACATGTAAAAAATTTAACCTTTGAAAACTTTAAAGTAAAAAATGTAAATGTCTGGAGAGGTAATGAAGAATTTATTTATTCTGTAAATAGAGAAGTATTATTATGTGCAGGTACTATCGGTTCCCCTCACATACTTCAAGCATCAGGTGTTGGACCAGGAGAATTATTAAATAAGAATAATATTAATATCGTTAAAGAAATTAATGGTGTTGGAAAAAATTTGACTGATCATTTAATGTTAAGACCTGTATACAAAATTAAAAATCTAGAAACATTAAATGATATATATCACAGTTTTACAAAAAAATTTTTAACTGGATTAAATTATTTTATTTACAGAAAAGGCCCGTTAACAGTTGGTGCTAGCTATTTGTGTGGTTTCATTAAAAGTGACTCTTATTTAGAAAATCCTAATTTACAGTTTCATATTTCACCTGCTAGTACAGATTTATTAGGTAAAGCTGAACTACATAAATTTCCAGCTTTTACACCTACGATTACAAATGTTCGCCCAACGAGTAGAGGAACTATAGAAATCAAATCTTCTGATACAAGAATTTATCCAAAAATAAAAATGAACTATCTGTCTACTTTCGAAGATAGAGAGATTGCAGCGAAATCAATTAAGATAGTTAGAAAAATAGTTTTAGAGTCAAAGGCATACAATAAATATCAACCAAAAGAATACAGGCCTGGAATAGAATTTAAAGATAATGAATCGTTAGCAAGAGAAGCAGGTAAATTTGCGAATACTATTTTTCATCCAGTTAGCACATGTAGAATGGGTAATGATGAAAACTCAGTTGTAAATGATAATCTCAAAGTAAAAGGTATACACAACTTAAGAGTAGTTGATGCATCTGTGATGCCTACTATTACATCTGGAAATACTAACGCACCAACAATGATGATTGCTGAAAAAGGTTCTGATTTAATAATTAAAGATCAAAAATGATTATTGAACTACTGTATCTTTAGGATCAATTCCAGCTACTTCAACTGGAGCTTTCATTGCGTCTCTTCTAAAAGGTTCACCTAATTCTTGGTTAAGCATCACTTCAATGAAGGTTGTTATTCCTTGCATCTGGTCTTTACAAGATTGTTGTAAAGCCTCTGTTAGTTCCTCTTGAGTATTGACTTTAATTCCCTTAAAACCACAAGCCTCTGCTATTTTTGCATAGCTTAACTTAGGATCAAGTTCAGTTCCGACAAAATTATTATTATACCACAGTGTAGTATTTCTTTTCTCCGCTCCCCATTGATAATTTCTAAAAATTATCATTGTAATATTTGGCCATCCATCTCTATTGCAAGAAGTCATTTCACTCATACTAATTCCAAATGCGCCATCACCTGCAAAGCCTACAACAGGTGTATTGGGACAGCCTATTTTTGCTCCGATTACAGATGGAAAACCATAACCACATGGTCCAAATAAACCAGGTGCTAAATATTTTCTACCATTCTCAAATGTTGGGTAAGCGTTACCAATTGCACAATTATTTCCTATATCACTCGATATAATTGCATCCTCAGGTAAACCTGCTTGAATAGCTCTCCATGCCATTCTTGGTGACATTTTCTCAGGCTCTCTATCTCGTGAGTCTTTATTCCAAGATGTACCAGGATCATCTTCTTCATGATCAAGGCCAGTTAATGTTTGTAGCCAAGCTGACTTTGTCTTATGAATCAACTCTTCTCGTTCTTTTCGATCTTGATCACCTGCATTTGTTGCAAGATTTTCTAAAATTTGTTCTGCAACCAGTTTTGCATCTCCGCAAATACCAACACTAATTTTTTTTGTTAAGCCAATGCGATCAGAATTGATGTCAACTTGAATGACATCTGCATTTCTTGGCCAATAATCTATTCCATAGCCTGGTAAAGTTGAGAAGGGATTTAATCTTGTACCAAGTGCTAGAACTACATCTGCCTTGGAGATTATTTCCATTGCTGCTTTAGATCCATTATATCCTAAAGGACCAACCGCAAGAGGATGTTTGCCTGGAAAACTATCATTATGTTGATATCCGCAAGCAACGGGGGCACTTAATTTTTCTGCAAGTTTTTTACAACCATCAATAGCGTCAGCTAAAATTACTCCAGCGCCAGATAAAATAACTGGGAATTTTGCATTAGATAAAAGATTTGCAGCTTCCTTAATTGCTTCAATTCCACCAGAGGGTCTTTCAAATTTAATAATAGGTGGCAAATCAATATCAACAACTTGAGTCCAAAAATCTCTTGGTATATTTAATTGAGCAGGAGCAGATCCTTTAATAGCTTTTGAAATAACTCTATTTAAAACTTCTGCAACTCTAGATGGATCCCTAACCTCTTCTTGATAACACACCATATCTTTGAATAAGTTCATTTGCTCAACTTCTTGGAAGCCTCCTTGACCAATAGTTTTGTTAGCTGCTTGAGGAGTAACTAAGAGCATTGGAGTATGATTCCAAAAAGCAGTTTTTATAGGTGTAACTAAGCCAGTTATACCAGGTCCATTTTGTGCAATACACATTGCGATTTTGCCAGTTGATCTAGTATAACCATCAGCCATAATTCCACCGTTTGACTCATGAGCAACATCCCAAAATGTTATTCCAGCCTTAGGAAAAAGATCAGATATCGGCATAAATGCAGATCCAATTATTCCAAAAGCGTGTTGAATACCGTGTTTCTGTAAAACTTTTACGAAAGCCTCTTCTGTTGTCATTTTTGCCATAATAAAACCCTTAATATATTATTCTTAACTACATTAAATTAATTATTAAATGAACTACAATAATCTTGTTAGTTATTTATTAATTTTATAAAATCCTATTTAAAGAAAAATTAATTATTTACGATTGATAAAATGACGCTTCTTGGGCAAGAAATTATTAAGGCTACATCTAAAACTTTACCAAATCAACCTGGTGTTTACCAAATGCAGGATGATAAAGGTAATATTTTATATATTGGAAAAGCAAAAGTATTATCAAATAGGGTAAAGAATTATCTATCTCTAAATAACCTAACCAGAAGAATTCAAAGAATGGTTAGTCTAACTAAATCAATGAACTTTTTTGTTACAAATACAGAATTAGAAGCAATCATTCTTGAATGTAATTTAATTAAAAAACATAAGCCAAGATTTAATGTGCTTTTAAGAGATGATAAATCATTCCCTTATATATTTATTTCTTCAGAACATGATTTTCCTAGAATTGAAAAACATCGTGGTCCACAAACGAAAAAGGGAAGATATTATGGACCATTTGCAAGTCCAGATGCAGTAAATAGAACTATTAATACAATACAACGCATATTTCTTTTAAGATCATGCACAGATAAAGAGGTTAATGCAGGAAATAAATTGTGCTTCAATTATTATCTTAAAAGATGTTCTGGTCCCTGCGGAGGAAAAATTACAAAAGAAGCCTATTCAAAATTAATAGAGGCAGCAGACGATTTTCTAAGTAGTGGTAACTCTCAAAAAATACAAAAAAATTTTACAGATCAAATGCACAAGGCTTCAAAAATAAATAATTTTGAATTAGCAGCATCTCTAAGAGATAGGCTTAAAGCTTTAAAACATATTGAGCAAAATAATTCAATAAAGATTAAAGATATTAAAAATGCTGACATTTTTGCAATAACATCAAATGAAGGTAAAACATGTATTTATGGAAGTTTTTTTAGAAATAATACTTCTTATGGCGGTAAAGCTTTCTACCCAGATCATGACAGCTTATTGGATCACGAGGAAATAATGTTAGGTTTCTTAAATATATTTTATGTAGAAAAAGATATTCCTGAAACAATTATTACTAACATAACTATTGATAAAAATAATAATTCACAAATTTTAGGAAAAAATTTTGATAAAACAAAATTCATTACGCCTTTAAAAGGACCTAAAAAAAATTTACTTAAATTTGCAGAAAAAAATTCTAAAATAAATTTAGATATTAAATTAAATAAACTTAAATCTTTTGATAATTTTAATGTAGAAATTAAAAAAATATTCAAAATCAAAGATGAAATTATAAAAATAGAAGCTTACGATAATAGTCATACATTTGGAAAACATCCAATAGGTGTAATGATCGCCTATAATCAAAATGGATTTATAAAATCAAATTATAGAAAATTTAATATTCGATTTGATCTTGAAGAAAACAAAAATAAAGTTGATGATTATTATATGATGAAAGAAATGCTTACTAGGAGATTTAGAAACTTAAAATTTCAAGACGAGTTAGATTTGCCAAGTTTGTTGCTTATAGATGGAGGAAAAGGACAATATAATGCTGCAAAAAAAGTTTTAGATAATTTAAAAATAGATATACCAATTATTTCTATGGCAAAAGGTGAAGAAAGAGATGCAGGTAGAGAAATTCTGATACATGATAAATTTACACATAGATTAAATGAAAATAATCCACTTCTTCACTTTTTACAAAATATTAGAGATGAAGTGCACAGATTTGCAATAACAACACATCGATCAAAAAGAACAAAGATGAGTTTTATATCTGTGTTTGATGAAATTGATGGAGTAGGTCCTGAAAGAAAGAAAATTTTAAAAAAACACTTTGGTACAGTGGAAAAATTAAAATTAGCTAGTTTAGATGAATTAAAAGAGGTTAAATCTATACCTGAGTCAATTCTAACAAAAATTTATGAATATTTTCATAGCGTTTAAAAAATTCTTAATCTACAAAGAATATTAATGAATATATCTAATATTCTAACAATAATTAGAATAGCTATAATCCCAATTATAGTTCTTTGTATATATCTTACAAATCAATATTTTGGCTGGATTGCCTTTATCTTATTTTGTTTAGCTGGAATAACAGATTACTTTGATGGTTATTTAGCAAGACTAAGAAATGAAGTGACGAATTTTGGGACATTTTTAGATCCAATTGCAGATAAATTATTAGTCGCAGCAGTTATTCTTATTTTAACTTCTAAGGGTGTAATTAAAGACTGGGATACTATTCCAGCCCTAATAATATTATTAAGAGAAATAACAGTATCAGGTTTAAGGGAATACCTAGCGGGGATAAAAATTAGTATACCAGTGTCAAGAATTGCAAAAGCAAAAACCTTCCTTCAACTAGCAGCACTTGGATTACTTATATTATCCGAAAGTAATCTAAGTTTATTATTTATTATCTATTTAGGTAAAACTTTTCTATGGATTGCTGGAATTTTAACTCTCTATACAGCTTATGATTATATTAAAGGATCAATAAAACATTTTTAAAATGAGAATTCGATATTTTGCTTGGATTAAGGATATAACAAATAAAGATGACGATATAATTGATATAAATCACCCTAAAACCATACAAGAATTAAAAAAATATTTAGAAAGTTTATATCCTGACCTAAAAAAACATTTTTTACAAGATGTTTTAAGATTTGCAGTTAATCAGGAATATGTTTCAGAAAATTTAAATTTAAAACCAATTGATGAAATTGCAATCTTTCCACCAGTTAGTGGAGGGTAATGATAAAAATACAAAAAAAAAATTTTAATTTAGAAGAAGAAATTGAAAAAATTAAAAGAGAACATTCAGACGTAGGGGCGCTAACTTCTTTTGTTGGTTATGTTAGAGATTTAAATAACAATAAAGATGTTAAATATTTAAATCTAGAAGTTTATGAAGAAATGGCATTTAAAGAATTATCAAAAATTGAACATAACGCGACTAAGAAATGGAGTTTAATTGATACTTTGATAATTCATAGATATGGAAAATTAGTTGTTAATGAAAAAATTGTTTTAGTTTGTTGTTTTTCTCAACATAGAAAAAATAGTTTTGAAGCTTGTGAATTTATTATGGATTATTTAAAAAAAGACGCTCCATTCTGGAAAAATGAATTTTATTACAAAAACAATACATGGTTAGAAAATTCTAGCTAGCTTTTTTAACTATATCGCTAAAATCATTCATAAATTTAAAAGTAGTAGTATTATCACCAGTATTATATTTAAAATCATCAATGGATCTAATAGGTGTAATTTCTGCAGCAGTTCCTGTTAAAAAAGCTTCATCATATTTTCCAATTTCGTCAGGCATTAAATGCTTTTCTATTATTTCAAAACCTAGATTAGTTGCCATTTCAATAACTGTTTGACGCGTAATCCCATTAAGAAAGCAATCTGGAATAGGAGTATGGATATTGTTATCTTTAATAAAAAAAATGTTTGCTCCTGTTCCTTCAGCAACATAACCTCTATAATCTAGCATCAATGCATCGTGATATCCTTTTTTTTCTGCAAATTCTTTTGACAGAGTACAAATAATATAGGGTCCAGAAGCTTTTGCTTCATATGGAGCAGTATCTGGCGCAGGCCTTTTCCAAGGAGATGTAATTAATCTTAAACCTGCTTTTTGATCTTCAATTTTAAAATAAGTTGCCCAATCATCCCATACAGCAATGGCTACATTGATATTTGATTTACCTGTTGATAAACCCATTTGATCTCCACCTCTCCAAGCAAGTGGTCTTACATAACAATTTTTATAATTCATTTTATTGATAAGTGCATATTTTGCTTTATTAATTTGATCATGCGTGAAAGGAAGTTCCATTCCAATTATTTCAGCAGATTTAAAAAATCTTTTAGTATGCTCTTCTGATTTAAAAATCTTTCCATTGTATGCTCTTTCTCCTTCAAATACTGCACTTGCATAATGAAGTCCCTGGGAAATTATATGGGAATTTGCATCCTGCCATGGAATTATTTTACCATTCATCCATATCCATCCATCTCTGTTTTCAAATGATTTAAGCATATTCTTAATTAACTTTTTTAATGACAATTGACTATCAGTGATGCATAATTAAGTCAATATGGCTGACCTAAATAAGTTGTTAACACCTCTCTTTTTAAATGAGAGTGAAATAAGAAAGGTTATAGAGCTTTTATTTTTCTCATACAGAGATTTTACAGAGGGTCCTGATAAAATTTTAGAAAAAATAAATTTTGGTAGAGCACATCATAGGGTGATATATTTTGTAGGTAAACAAAAAAATCTCACAATTAAAGAACTACTTTCAATATTAAAAATTACTAAACAAAGTCTGTCTAGGGTGTTAAATCAACTAGTAAATGAAAAGTATATTATATTATCTGTTGGTGAGGATAAGCGTACAAAGAAATTAATCCTATCAAAAAAAGGTGAAGAATTAGAGAAAAGATTATCTGAAATTCAAATTAAAAAAATCCGAAATGTTTTATTAAATTTTAATGAAATAGACATAAATGGTTTCAAAAAAATTCTGTATGAGATGGTAAATGATACAAACAAAGAAAAGTTTAATGAAATAAATAGATAAAATGACTAAAAATATCTTAATTGTTGATGATGATAAAAGATTAAGAGGATTGCTTAAGGATTATCTAACAGAAAAAAAATTAGAAATTTATTTAAGTGAAGATTATGATGAAGCAAAAGAAATTTTATCAATAGCTATATTTGATTTAGTTATTCTTGACCGAATGATGCCGAGTGGTGATGGAATTCAACTTGTTGAATTCATAAAGAAGCTCTCTAATACTCCTGTAATAATGCTAACAGCAATGGGTGAGGATAAAGATAAAATCGATGGCTTGAAAATTGGTGCAGATGATTATTTATCAAAACCATTTGAACCAGAAGAGTTATTTTTAAGAATTAAAAAATTACTAGATTTATTTGGAAATTTCAATGATAGGAAAATTAAGATTTCATTTGGTAATTTTATTTTTGATACATCAAATTTTAAATTACAAAAAAATGATAAATTAATTTATTTAACAGAAGGTGAAAATAATCTTTTGGTAAAGTTAATTAATAAAAGAAATGACATTGTACTCAGAGAAGAATTAGCAAATCAAGAATTTGATGAAACCGAACTTAGAAAAGTTGATGTGCAAGTGACACGTTTAAGACAAAAAATTGAAACTAATGCGAAACAACCACAATTTATAAAGACCGTGAGAGGAAAAGGATATAAATTAATTTGTAATGAAATTTAATGCTTAGTAAAATAATACCTTCTACTTTGATTGGGAGATCAATAATTATTATATTTGTCCCTATAATTATTATAGTCTTACTTACTTCTTTCGTTTTCTATCAAACCTCATGGAGTATTATTTCTAAAAGACTAACGGAATCTGTGGCTGCAGATATTAATGTTTTAGTAAAATTAATTAATAATGATCTTACTGATAATGCTATTAATATAGCAAATCAGGATTTTAAAATGAAAATCAATATTATTAATGATAAACAATTATTGTCTTCAAAATTTAATCTAAACTCAGGCATATTATCTAAAAGATTAAATCAATCCTTAAGTAATTTAAAAAAAAAATTTGATTATGATTTATCTAATCTTGAAGAAGGTGTTCTAATATATATTCAAATTGATAAAGATATTTTAGAAATTATTGTAGATAAGGATAGACTGTACAGTGAATCTGCATTTGTGTTTCTTCTATGGATGATATTTGCCTCTATTATTCTTTTTTTTATGTCTTATTTTTTAATGAGCAGACAATTAAGGCCTCTTAAAAGGTTGGCTATAATTGCCGAAACTTTTGGAAGAGGTTTAGATGCACCAGATATTAAGACTGCAGGAGCACATGAGATAAGACAAACAGCTAATGCTTTTAATCAGATGAGAACAAGAATTAAAAGATTTTTAAAACAAAGAACAGAAATGCTTGCAGGAGTTAGTCATGATCTTAGAACGCCATTAACAAGAATGAAACTTCAAATTTCATTGATGAAAGATGAAAAGGCAAAATCTGAACTCGAAGCAGATGTTAATGAAATGACGTCAATGTTGGATAGCTATGTTAGTTTTGTAAAAACAGAATCACCTGAACCAATTGAAACTATTGTTATAAATGAATTAATTGCTGATATTATTAAGACATTTGACAAAAATAATGTTGATTTAGTTTTAAATGAAAAGACCATAATTCAATCATCAGGAAGACAAATTCAGCTTAAAAGAGCGTTCAATAATATAATTGATAATTCACAAAGATATGCAAAAAAAATTGAGATAAATCTCTATAAAAATGAAAAAGATTGTGTGATTGAATTCAATGATGATGGTGAGGGTATACCAAGAGATAAATATGAAGATGTATTTAAACCATTTTTTACTTTAGATCCCTCCAGGAACAAACTTAAAGGAGAAAGTGGTTTAGGATTAACTATTACAAGGGATATTATTAGATCACATGGAGGTGATGTTAAATTATCTGACTCAAATCTAGGAGGTCTTCAACTTAAAGTTTTGCTTCCTCTTTAATTTTAAAATAGTTTACCCCCATTATTTACTGGTTTATCTGGAGACAATAAAACTGGTTCATTTTCTAAATCTGGCACGCCAAGAACTAATACTTCCGAAATAATTTTACCAATTTGTTTAGGTTCAAAGTTTACAACAGCGATAACTTGCTTATTAATTAATTCATCACTTTTATAATATTTTTGTAATTGTGCAGAAGTTTTTTTTATACCAATTTTTTCACCAAAATCTATTTTCAAAATTATGGATGGTTTTTTAAGTTCATTATATTCATAGGCTTCAATTACTGTTCCTATTCTTATATTTACATTTTCAAATTGTTTGTAATTTATAATATTATGAAAGCTCATGAAAATTTTATAAATTTTTCAATATTGTTTAAATATTTATCTAAGACACTCATTGTTTTTTCTAAACTTTCATTTTCATCATTAAACCAAGTAAATAGAGTTATATAATAAAGCGCAAAAATAATTTTTATTTTTATAACACCTTGAATACCACTAGGATTAATATTTGCAAAAGTAGCTATTAAAATTTGGCTCTCAATTAGTTTAGGAATAAGTTTTAATACTCCTTGTGGTCTAGAAATAAAATAATTAATTATATTTTTTACAGAAGCTCTATATTCATTCAATATATCATAACGTGCCATCATAATTTCAAATAACATATCTCTCTGTGATGACTTTTCTATATTAACAAGATTTTTTTTAAATTGAAAATCAAAGAAATCATTAATATTTAAGACTAAATCAATTTTATTATTAATATTTGGCACTTTACTATTAAGTAAAATATTTTTAATATTAATGTCTTTTAATTTTTTTTTCTCTAAATATTGTAAAGTCTTTTTTGCTAGAGATATTTTATTTTGATTCACTTACCTTCACCTTGTTGTTTTGCTCTTGTGTATGCTGCCTTAAAAACTTGATTAAAGATATTATCAACCTTATTTATTTTCATTTTTTTGATTCCTGCTTCGGTTGTACCTCCTCTAGTTGCAACAGTTTCAACCATTTTTTCAGCAGAAATATTATTAGAGTTTAATAAATTTATAGAACCTCTAAAAGTTTCATTAATTAAAATTTTAGCTGTGTTTTTGGAAAAACCTAAATTAATTGCAGATTTTTCCATAATATCAATTAACTGAAATATGAAACCTGGACCACTTCCTGATACAGCAGTTGCTTTATCTATAAAAGTTTCACTATTAAAAAAAAGAGTTTTGCCGCTCAGAGAAAACAAGTTGTCAATCTCATTAATTTCTTTTTTATTAATAGATTTATTTATATAGATGCAGTGAACTCCCTCTCCTATTAATGCAGGCATATTTGGCATCACTCTTACAATTTTGTTTATATTTAATAAATTATTTTTAAATATTTCTGTTTTTTTGCCAGCTATTACACTTATTGCTATAGATTTTTTCTTAAAATTTACATTTTTTAATTCTTTAAAGACATTTGTTAATTCAAGAGGTCGTGTTGCAAATATTATAAAATCAAAATTATTTTGATCGTTTATATCGTTAATTGATTTAAAAAATTTAATTTTTTTATTTCTATTTCTTTTTTTAAGAATTGCATATTTTTTTTTATCTATAACACTGATTGTGTAATTTTTAGAGTTAGACCATCCAGACATTAGAGATCCGCCCATGTGACCACATCCGATTAATAAGATATTTTTCATCTATCTATAATATAGCAGTTTTAAAATAAAATTTAAGCTCTACCAATAACTTCAAAATTGGAGAATTTTATAGCTTCTTTAGGTGGAATATCGTCAAAGAGAACTTGCTGAAAACTTGGATAAAATTTTTCACATTCATAAATTCCAATATCAACAAGATCTTCAAATTTTTTGTGCAATGTTTCTGTTGAATTATTGGATAATAAAGTATGTCTAAAAGCTGGGATACCGTTTTTACTTGTTATATCAAAATGCCCAATCCATAAATTCTCATTTATAAGTCCTAGTAATTCATACGCCTTATTAATTTTAGTTTGAGGAAACTTAATATCAAAAGTTATTGAAAAACTTAGCGCATTAATATTTTCAGACCATGTGAAATATAATCTGTAAGCACACCAATGGGACGCTATCTCAGCAACTAATTCATGATCAGCAGCTCTACTAAAATTCCATTTTTTTTGATGAATAACATCTTCAATGATATCTATAGGATTTAACAATATATTCTCATTTTCCATACACTATGTAGTCATGTTACATATAATTAGTACTATATCTTGATTACTAAATTGGGATCGTATTTTGCAAGGTAAAATCTATAAAAAATGTGAATTAGTTGAGGATTCCTACCTTTTTGATTTCTTTTTAATAGTTTTTTTCTTTTTGACAGTTTTTTTCTTAGATTTTACTGATCTTGAAGATGTTTTTCTTAATTTTTCATTTTCTATCATTACTTTTTGGACCATTTTTTTCAGCGCATCAAATTCATCTTTTTTAACAAGATTCATTTTTTTTATTATTTTGTTAACTCGTAAAGATACAATTGTTTCAATTTCTTCTTTAACACCTGAAAAAGTACTCATGGCATCAACTGCAAATTTTGATAAATCGGAAAGTATTTTGTTTCTATCAACCATGTTATAATATTAAATATAGATAAATGAATTTTATTCAACCATCAATAGATCCTGTCATCTTATCAATCGGTTTCATTGAGATAAGATGGTACAGTTTAGCATATATCTTGGGATTTTTATTAGGAATTTATATTATTAAAAGATTAAACGCAATTTATGGGAATCAATACAGTAATAAAAATATAGATAGCTTTCTTATTTGGGCAGTATTAGGTGTAATAATCGGAGGACGAACAGGTTATGTAATTTTTTATCAACTTAATGAATTTTTAACTAATCCTTTTTATCTATTTGAAATTTGGAATGGAGGAATGTCATTTCATGGTGGGTTGACGGGCATAATAATAAGTACTTTAATATTTGCAAAAATTAATGGAAAAAGTTTTTTCTATTTGTCTGATTTAGTCTCAATCGTTGCTCCTATTGGATTATTCTTTGGTAGAATTGCAAACTTTATTAATTCAGAACTAATAGGTAGGCCAACCGATTTTTATATATCGGTTATTTATCCATCAATAGATAATATACCAAGACACCCCTCTCAAATATATGAAGCTTTTCTTGAGGGAATTATTTTATTTCTTATATTATTAATCTATTTTTATAAGATAAAAAAATACAAAATTTACGGAGTAATTAGTGGTCTATTTTTAATATTATATTCGATATTTAGATTTTTAATTGAATATGTCAGAGAACCAGATTTGCACCTAGGATTATTTTTTAATTTTATTTCAATGGGTCAAATACTATGTATACCTTTTTTTATTTTTGGAATATTGATAATTGAAAATGTTAAGCAAAAGAAAAATTAATAAAATAAAACTTCTTAACAATAAAAAAGATTTTCGTTTAGATAAATTTATAGAATCGGCTCTTTTCGCACGTAATGGTTATTACTTAAGAAAAAAACCCATAGGAAGAAAATTTGACTTTGTTACATCTCCAGAAATTTCACAAATGTTTGGAGAAATTATTGGTGTGTATTTAATTTATCATTGGAAAGAAAAAATTGAGTCAAAATTTAATTTAATTGAATTAGGTCCAGGAAATGGAACCTTATTTAAAGATATAGAAAGAACAGCACAGATATTTCCTAACTTTTTTAAAAATGCTGATATTAATTTTATAGAAATAAATAAGGAATTAAGAGAAATACAAAAAAAGAATTTAAAATATTTTAGACAATCAAAAATTAAATGGTCTAAAACTTTAAATTTCAGATCCAAATTACCTTCAATAATATATTCAAATGAATTTTTTGACTGTTTTCCAGTTAGGCAATTTTTGAATGTTAATAATCATTGGTTTGAAAGATATGTAAAATTTAATGAAATGGAAAATAAATATTACTCTATAAATAAAAGAGTAATTAGTAAAAAAATATTAGACTATTTAAATAAATTAAAAAAACAAAAAATTTATGAAGTTTCTCATTCAAGGAATAAATACTTTGAGCAAATTTGTAAATATCTAAAAAAAAATAGAGGTATTTGTATTTTAATCGATTATGGATATAATAAAAAATTAAAAAACTTTACATTACAAGCAATATATAATCATAAAAAAACCAGTATATTTGAAAATATAGGCCAACAAGACATTTCAAGTCATGTAAATTTCAATGAATTAATTGAAATAGCAAAACAAAATAAACTACAAATCAACGAATTTGTTACACAAAGAGATTTTTTAATAAAATATGGAATACTAGAACGAAAGAAAAAATTGCTAACTAAAAATTCAAATTTAAATAAAAATTTATTAGATGAAGAAGTGGATAGATTAATTAATATTGAAAGGATGGGAAACTTATTTAAATGTCTTGTTGTTTCTAACTTATGATTTCTAAAAATTATTTTACACATGCGAACATTAGATCTTTTGTTAAAGCTGGTTTTTTTACTAGAAAAGGTGGAGTATCAAAAAAAGAAAACTATTCATTGAACTGTAGTTTAAACAGCAAAGATACTAAAGTAAATGTAAATAAAAATATTGATATTTGTCTAAAGAATTTAAATATCAAAAAAAAAATTAAATTTATTAGCCAAATACACTCCAACAAGATTGTAGAAATTAATAAAAAAAATATAGATAAAAAATATTCTGGAGATGGGTTAATTACAAGCAATAAGCAAATAGCTTTAGGAGTTTTAACTGCAGATTGTTGTCCAATTTTTATTTTTGATAAAAATAGAAAATATATTTGCGCTCTTCATTCAGGATGGAAAGGGGCATTAAAAAATATAGCCGCTAAAGGTATAGGATATTTTGTTAAACAAAAAATAATTAAAAAAAATATTGTTGTTCTTATTGGTCCTTGTTTGAGCTTTAAAAACTTTGAAGTATCAAAAGACTTTAAAAGTAAGTTTATAAGCAAAAATAAAAAATACTCTATTTTCTTCAAACACAAAAATAAAGAAAAAGATTTATTTAATTTAAGAAAATTGATTAACTATCAATTTAAGGAATTGGGTATTAAAAATATATATAATATTAATAAAGATACTTTCACAAATAAGAGAGTTTTTTTTAGTCATCGAAGAGAATCACAAAAATTCAGAGATACAGGAAGAATGCTCAATATCATTGCATTTAATGATTAATTTTAGTTGATCTATTATTATTCTAATATAGTAATTAATTTGATTATATGAAAATAATCGCCTGTAATAGTAGCAAATCCCTAGCAGAAAAAATTTCTAAACATATTAATGTGCCATTAGCAGATGCCTCTGTTAGAACTTTTAATGATAGAGAAATATTTGTGGAAATAAATGAAAATATTAGAGGTGAAGATGTGTTTATTATACAATCCACATCACATCCGGCTAATGACCATTTAATGGAACTTTTAATTACAATAGATGCTGCAAGAAGGGGATCAGCAAAAAGGATTACTGCTGTTATCCCATATTATGGATATGCAAGACAAGATAGAAAGACAGGGCCTAGAACACCAATCACTGCTAAACTTGTAGCAAATTTAATTACATCCGCGGGCGCTGATAGGGTATTAACAATGGATTTACATGCTGGTCAAATTCAAGGTTTTTTTGACATTCCTTTAGATAATATTTTTTCTGTAAGGCCGATTATCGATGATGTTAAAGAAAAATTTAATGGAAACAAAGATTTAGTTGTTGCTTCACCTGATGTTGGTGGTGTTGTTAGAGCCAGAGCTTTTGCTAAAAGATTAGAGGCTGGACTGGCAATTGCTGATAAAAGAAGAGAAAAAGCTGGTGAGTCTGAAGTAATGAATATCATCGGAGATGTAAAAGATAAAACTTGTATCTTACTAGATGATATAGCTGATTCTGCAGGCACGTTATGTAATGCTGCTGAAGCTCTGAGTAAAAATGGGGCTAAAGAAATTTATTCCTATATTGTTCACGGTGTATTATCTGGAGATGCGCTAAAAAAGATTGAAAATTCAAGCATAAAAGAATTGGTATTAACAGATACAATAGAGCCTTCTAAAGAGGTAAAAAGCACAAAAAACATTAGACATATTAGTATTGCTCCTTTAATGGGTGATGCGATTAAAAGGATTAACACTGATACTTCAGTGTCCGCCCTTTTCGATTAATTTTTTTTTATTTTATGAGTGATTTTAAAGCGATAGAAAGAAATAAAGATATAGGTTCAAATCATAGTCTTTTAACGAAGGGATTAGTCCCTGGTATTATTTATGGTAAAGGAACTGAGCCTAAGAAAATTGCTTTAGAAGATAAAATACTAAAAAAATTAATGGGTACTGGTTCTTTTTATTCAACAATTATAGATCTTGATGTCGATGGAAAGAAAGAAAAAATACTTCCCAAACAATTACAATATCATCCTGTAAGTGATCGACTAATACATTTTGATTTTCTAAGAGTACAAGATAATACAAAAGTAAATGTTGAAATTCCTGTTGAGTTTTTAAATCAAGATAAATGTCCTGGATTGAAAAAAGGTGGAGTTTTAAATACTGTTAGAAGACTTGTTGAACTAACGTGTAATGCAAATAATATACCTAGCAAACTAGAATTTGATTTAATTGAAAGTGAAATAGGTGATGCAGTTAAAATTAGTAATATTCAACTACCTGAGGGAGTTACTCCTACTATTTCAGATAGAGATTTCGTAATAGCTACTCTAGTTCCGCCAACTGTAGAAGTTGAAACTAAAACTGAAGAAGCAACTGAAGAAGGTGCAACAGAAGGTGGTGAAGAGAAATCAGAAGAAAAGAAGGAAGAATCTTCCGATAATAAAGAAGAAAATAAAGAATCTAAGTAACTTTACTTTATATTTCATTTTATGTTTTTAATTTGTGGACTTGGAAACCCAGGTGTAAATTATAAAAATACCAGACATAATGTAGGTTTCCATTTAGCGGATAATATAATCTCGTATTTTAATTTTGATAAAATCAAAGAAGATAAAATGAAAGAATTATATTCAGGTCTAATAAATAATCAAAAAATCTTTGTGTTAAAACCTCTTACATTCATGAACTTATCTGGAAAAGCTGTTTCAGAAATTGTAAATTTTTATAAAATAAAACTAGACCGTACTTTTGTTATACATGATGATCTTGATTTAGAATTATCGAAAGTAAAAATAAAACAAGGTGGTGGAAACGGAGGTCATAATGGATTGGAAAGTATTGACCAATTTATAGGGGAAAATTATTTTAGAATACGTATTGGAATTGACCATCCAGGACATAAAGATTTAGTTTCAAGTTATGTTTTAAATAAATTTTTAAAATCAGAAGAAGAAATAATAAATAAAAAAATTGATAAAATAGTAAAAAATATAGAATTAATATTTTCAGATATTCCTCTATTTTTAACAAAAATAAGTGAGCAAAATTAATTATGGGATTTAAGTGCGGGATAGTTGGATTACCAAATGTTGGTAAATCTACTTTATTTAATGCTCTTACCCAATCAAATAAAGCAGAGGCGGCAAATTATCCATTTGCAACTATAGAACCAAATATAGGAAGAGTTGCAGTGCCCGATGACAGATTAGACAAACTTGCAATCATTGGAAAAAGTGAAAAAATAATCCCATCTTTCATGGATTTTGTTGATATTGCAGGATTAGTAAAAGGAGCCTCACAAGGAGAAGGTTTAGGAAATAAATTTTTAGGACATGTAAGAGAAGTTGACGCAATAGCACATGTTGTTAGATGCTTTGAAGATACTAACATTACTCATGTATCATCAAAAATTGATCCATTAGATGATATTGAAACAATAAATTTAGAATTACAATTGGCTGATCTTGAAAGCTTAAATAATAAAAAAACTAGTTTAGAAAAAAAATTAAAAGCAAACGATAAAGAAGCTAAACATAAATTTGAGATAATCAATAAAATCTTACAAATACTAGATGCTAATAGTATCTTAAAAATTGAGGAATTTGCTAGTAATGAAATTGACTTTGTTAATAGTCTTAACTTAATAAGTCTAAAGCCAACTATGTACATATGTAATGTAGATGAAGAATCGATTCATACTGGAAATGAATTATCAAAAAAAGTCATTGAATTTGCCAAAAAAAATAATCATTCTGTAGTTTTAATCTCTGCATCAATAGAAGCACAAATAGCAGAATTAGACAATGAAGAAGAAAAACTTGAATTTCTAAAAGAACTTAATTTAGACCAAACAACTTTAAATAAGGTAATAAAATCAGGATATGAACTTTTAGGTTTAATTAACTATTTTACATGTGGACCAAAGGAAACAAGATCTTGGACAATAAAAAAAGAAACACTTGCACCACAAGCTGCTGGAAAAATTCACACTGATTTTGAAAAAGGATTTATTAGAGCAGAGACTGTCTCTTATAATGACTATATAGAAAATAATGGTGATGCTGGAAGTAGAGATTCAGGAAAGTTAAGACAAGAAGGTAAAGATTATATCGTTAAAGACGGTGATGTAATGAACTTTTTATTTAATGTTTAAGTGACGTCTCGCCAAAGTCTGTTTTTTGCTAAATATACAATTGTTCCTAGAATAATAAAGAATAATATTACTTTGATTCCTAAATTTTTTCTTTCTTCCATTTCTGGTTCAGCAGCCCAGTGAAGAAAATGTGTTACATCAGCCGATAACTGTTCTGCATTATTATCAGTGCCATCATCATACTCTACACTTCCATCGGCTATAGGTGCTGGCATAGCTATTTGATTTCCAGCCATCCATTTATTGTACCACATTCCATTACCGACCTCCATTCCCTTTGGAGGTTCAACATAACCTAGAAGAAGGTTATAAATATAATCAACCCCATATTTTCTAGCTTTTGTAATTACACTCAAATCTGGAGGATAAGCTCCATTATTATTTGCTCTTGCCTCATTATCATTAGCATATGGATTGACAAATCTGTCTGCCGGTCTAGCCGGTCTTTCAAACATTTCACCATCATCATTTGGACCGTCTAATACAGTATATTCAGATGCAATTACTTTTACTTGAGCCTCAGAAAAACCAACATCAATAAGATCTCTGTAATATAGCAGTTTCATTGAATGACATCCTGCACATACTTCTCTATAAACTTTATAGCCCCTTTGAATTGCGGCTCTATCAAAAGTTCCCGTTACACCTTTGAAAGACCAATCATGTTTTGGCATTTTTTCAGTACTCATTTCTGCAGCAAATAAATTTGAAGAGAAGAATAGAAAAATAATAAGTAATAGGCGCATTATAGATTTGTATCTTTTTGCATTGCTGGTGAAGGAATTCCTTTTTCTCCTCCACCAATATTAGGAGTTATATTTTTAGCATAAACATCACTAATACTGAGCGGTAGCTTACTTGGCTTCTCTATCCAACCAACAAATGGTGTGATAATGAAGAAAAAACCAAAGTAGTAAAGTAAACCCACTCTTGCAATTAAAAGATATAAACCTTCAGCAGGAAGCATACCAACATAACCTAATGCGAAAAAATTAACAAAAAAGCCCATCATAAACCATTTATATATTGGTCTATAGTTACAGCTTCTTACTTTTGATCTATCTAACCAAGGTAAAATGAATAGAATTACTATCGCACCAAACATTAAAAGAACTCCTCCCAATTTATCAGGTACTGCTCTTAAAATTGCGTAAAAAGGTGCAAGATACCAGTTTGGAACAATGTGAGCTGGTGTAACAAGTGGATCTGCTGGAATATAATTATCAACTTCAGCCATAAGATTTGGTCCAAAGAATATTACTGCAGAAATAGCGACACCAAAAGCACACATAGCTACTGTATCTTTAATTAACATATATGGAAAAAAGTTTACTGAATCGTTATTAGTTTTAATATCGATCCCATCAGGGTTATTTGAACCATGAACGTGGACTGCAGCAACATGTAATCCTACAACACCAAAAATAACAAATGGTAAAACATAATGAAGAGCAAAGAAACGGTTCAAAGTAGCATTTCCAACATTGTAATCACCAAGAAGCCATGTCTTTAATCCCTCACCAATAAATGGAATTGCACTAAATAAATTTGTTATAACTGTAGCTCCCCAATAAGACATTTGTCCCCACGGTAATGTGTAACCAAGAAAAGAAGTTGCCATCATTAATAAAAATATAAATACACCTAAAATCCAATTAAGCTCTCTTGGATATTTGTAAGAACCAAAATACATTGCTCTTACTATATGAATGTAAACTATGATGAAGAAAAAGGCTGCACCATTGGAATGGATGTATCGCATTAACCAACCGTAATTGACATCTCGCATTATTCTTTCAACACTATCAAATGCCATATCAGTATGTGGTGTGTAATTCATCGCAAGAAAAATTCCGCTTACTATCATTGTAACAAGTGTAATTGTTGCCAATGCACCAAAACTCCAAAAATAATTACAATTTTTAGGCATCGGATAATCGCCGTATTCTTTTTTGAAATAAGAAATAATTGGTAAACGAAACTCTATCCAATTAAGGACAGGGTTTTTAAACTGATGTACTTTTCGATTCTTATCCATGTTATCCTATCTTTATAGTATTATCATTTAAAAAGGTATAGGGCGGAACGTCCAAGTTTTTGGGAGCTGGCCCTTTTCTTATTCTACCTGACGTATCATAATGTGAACCATGGCATGGGCAATACCAACCATCGTACTCACCTTTCATATCAGAAACTTTCTGACCAAGCGGAACACAACCTAGGTGTGTGCACACTCCCACTAAAACTAACCATTCTTCTTTTTGTACTCTATCAGCATCATCTTGTGGGTCTCTTAAATCAGAAGCTTGAACCATTTTAGCTGCATCTATCTCTTCTTTTGTTCTTTTTTTAATGAAGACTGGTTTTCCACGCCATTTTATTGTTATACTTTGACCTTCTTCAATAGTACTAATATCTACTTCAGTTGATCCTGCAGCTAATGTGTCCTCTGCTGGACTCATACTTTTTAGAAAAGGCCATATAAAAGCAGCTGTTCCAACAGCACCAAGCGTTACGGTGCTAAGTTGTAGGAAATCTCTTCTCTTATTTTTGGGTTTTTTAGCCATTTATTGTGAATTTCTTATATCTTAATTACTCAAAAAAATACTTTTTAAATATGTGCCAGCGTGACGCAAGTAATAAAATAATATAGTAAAAAAACATGAGAATTGCTCTATTTGAACCCGACATACCACAGAATGCAGGAAACATATTTAGACTAGGTGCCTGTCTTGGAATACCAGTAGACATAATAGAGCCAGCTGGCTTTGTGATTGATGATAAGAGATTAAAAAGAGCATCAATGGATTACTATGATTATCTAAAATTAAAAAAACATTTAAGTTGGGAAAAATTTTATGAGTGGTCAAAAGATAATTCATATCGACTCGTTCTTCTAACAACAAAAAGTAAAAAAAGTTATTTCGATTATAAATTTCAATCAAATGATATTATTTTATTTGGCAGAGAAAGTGCAGGAGCACCTGATTTTGTTCATAGCTCTGTCGATGAAAGATTAATGATACCAATGATAAAGGGGCCTAGATCGATTAATCTTAGTAGTTCAGTTGCTATTGTAGCTGGTGAAATGTTACGCCAATTAACTTAAGCTAAGCTCCCCATCTTTCCTTCTTGATAGTCCATCATTGCTTGCTTGATTTCTCCTTCAGAATTCGCCACAAAAGGACCATAACGTGCAACAGGTTCTTTAAGTGGCTTACCTGCTAAAACTAGGTAGGATCCTTTTTCTGATATTGATGTAAGTTGAATCTCATCACTTGATTGATCAAAATAAATCATATCACCTTTATTAGCAATTTTATCTTGCTCATTGAACTGCAACTGACCATCAATAATATAGATCATAAGATTTTGTTCTTTATCAACATTAAACTTTGTCATATCTGGTTTTGAAAATTGAATATCAAATATTGATACAGGTGAATATGTTTGAACTTTGGATTTGGTTCCATTTATTTCACCCACAAGAACTTTAATTTCTATATTTGCATTTTCAGATACTGTTGGAATAGTGTTTCTTTTAATATGTTGATACCAAGGTTTCACTTTTTTATTTTTTTGTGGAAGGTTTACCCAAATTTGTAATCCTTGCATGATACCACCACTCTTCTTAAATTTTTCTGTTACTAATTCAGAGTGGATTAAACCTGAACCAGTTGTCATCCATTGTACATCACCAGTTTCAATTTCTGCTTGTCCTCCAAATGAGTCTCTATGCTCTACTTCACCACCAAGCATATAAGTAATTGCCTCAAATCCACAATGAGGATGTGCTGGTACACCAGTTGCACCTCCTGGCTCATAATTAATTGGGCCAAAATGATCAAAAAGAAGAAATGGATCATTTTCTCTCATTCCGGGGACAGGGAAAGCTCTCGTTACAGGTATCCCGTCACCCTCAAAAGTCTTCATACACTCTTTAATTTCTATTATTTTTCTCATAAATTTGTTTAAATATTATTCAGATATAGATATAGGTATCATTATGAAAAATCAAAATCCAAACCCACCAAAGTGTGGTTGCAGTTGTAGCTGTTGCTGTACTTGTGAAGGTGGAGATTGCTGTTAATAAATTATTTTAAATTTAATAACTTAATGAGTGTGATTTGTTAGATTATTAATATCTGACTCCTCTATTTCTTCTATTGATTTTGCGACTCGCCAATTTTTTCAACATTTTGAGTTTTACGATTAAACATATTTTCTCTCTTAATTGTCTGCCCATAAGGATGATAAAAGAATAGAACCTTTCATATCGCCAATTAATATTTGTGAGTTATCACTAGATATAGCTATTGTTG
>CACMPM010000009.1 GCA_902615625.1 uncultured Alphaproteobacteria bacterium | reverse complement strand
TTTTTTGGAATATTTTATTGTGTTATAATTTATGATATCCTCAATAGTTAGTGGGTAATAAGGAATATTACGAGAAATCATAAGACCAGATATAAATGCTGAACCAACTCTTAAACTTGTATAAGATCCAGGACCGATTGTTGTAGAAATTTTTTTGAGATTTTTAGTTAAATTTAATTGTTTATCTATTTCTATATATGATTGTATGATATTATCACTCAACTTATCTGTTTCAGATTGAGTAATTTTCTGTTGTAATATTATTTTATTGTCATCAATTACACAAAATTCTGGTATGGATGATATAATATCTAGAAATAACAACATATGAAATTACATCACTACATTCTATTGCTATTATTAAAAAGTATTTCTTTAACTTTTTTATTAGTAAGCGGAACTTTTGCAAATGAAGTGAAAAATTCAGCTACTGTATTTATGTATCATAAATTTGGAGTTGCAAAATATCCTTCAACAAGTGTTACTATTGATCAACTTAATAGTCATATTGAAGAATTAACTAAAGAAAAATATACAATAAAATCATTAGATTTTATTATTGATACAATTATTAATGATGGTGATCTTCCAGAAAAAACTATTGGTATAAGTGTAGATGATGCTGATAAATCTTTTCTAGAAGTTGGATGGCCGTTATTTAAAAAAAATAATATTCCGGTAACGTTATTTGTAACAACAGGGACAATTTCAAATAGTAAAAAATATATTAATTGGGATCAAATAAGAAAACTTAAAGAAGAAGGCGTAGTAATTGGTGCACACTCTCATACACATGCTCACATGCCAGATATTAGTATTGAAGAAGTAAGAAATGAAATAGAGACAGCTAATAAAATTTTTTTAAAAGAACTTGGAGAGATACCAACTTTGTTTGCTTTTCCTTATGGTGAGACAACAGATGAAATAATTGAACTGGTAAAAGAATTTAAATTTAAAGTTGCTTTTGGACAGCATTCCGGAATAATTAATGAAACCTCTAATATGTATTATCTCCCAAGATTTTCATTAAATGAAAGATATGGTGAAATAGATAGAGTAAAATTTGCCGCTTCCTCAAAAGGATTGGGAGTGTATGACTTTATACCTCAAAACCCAACTATTAAACAAAACCCACCATTCATAGGTTTTTCTCTTCTTGATGAAAAAAAGGCTCAATCTCTAGATTGTTTTATATTTGATAGCAAAGGTAAGGTGGATAGAGAAATTTATAAATTTAATGAGAGAATTGAAATAAGACTTGCAAGAGAATTATCACCTGGAAGGTCTAGAATGAATTGTACTGTTAAAGATAGTGATGGAAATTGGAGATGGTTTGGGCATCAATTCTATTTTTAATTAATAAGAAATAGTTTTTTGATCAAATATAGTAAAGTTATTAGTTTTAATAACTTGTGTTATTGTCTTAATATAATTTTCATCTTCTGCATAAGTACTTAGTTTGCTAACAAGTAAGTTAACATTTGAAAAATTATTTCTATTTCTCATGATATTTCGGATATTACGAAAATCTTCATAAGCATAATGAGAGTTAATATTATTAAAATATGATTCAACACTATTACTATATGAGCTGAATGCTTTGATTAAGTGGGTATCACCATTTTCTCTTTCAAGTGGAATAACACCCTTAGAATTATCATAGGTATATTCACCAAAAAGTGCATTGTATTCTTTTGCAAATCTAGATTTACCCCATCCACTTTCGATCGCCGCTTGGGCTAATGCTATTGAATTTGGTATTACATCAACGTTTGAAAGTATTTCGTCAACTAAATCTAATTTGTGCTTGTTATGATATTTAATGTTATACTTTTTAGCAATATCATTAAGTTTTCTTACTTCATTATTGTTTAGTGTTCTATAGGTTTCTAACTTACCTTTGAGTTCACTAACAAAACTTCTGATCATTAAAATATTTTGATTTTCATTAATAATTATTGGTAAAACCGTTTTTACAAATTCTTTTTTGTTTGGATCAAGATAATCAAAATCTTTATCTAATAATGTTAACTGAATACTAGGATTGATTTTCTCCTCAATCTTTGAAGTGATGATAGGATTTATAGGCTTAATTCTTATTTTAACAATTAATTTTTCATTCACTATTTCTGTAATAGGAGGGCCTTTAAGTGTAATTTCATTTTCAGATGGTGTAATTTCTTTTTCAAAATATAATTTGTTTATTTGATTTGCGGTTTGAGTATTATTCTTAGTATCAACAGTGTTAGTCTCTACAAATCCAACAAAGCCATAACTTAAAAAAATTAACCCAAGAAGTAATAAAGGAAAGCAAAAAAAATTATACAGTCTATCCATCAATGGGCCTTACTTCTTGTACTTCTGGAACATAGTGCTTTAACATATTTTCAATACCCATTTTTAAAGTAGCAGTTGAACTTGGACAGCCCGAACAAGCACCTTGCATGTGAAGATACACAACACCGTCCTTAAAACTGTCATAAATAATGTCTCCTCCATCCATTGCAACAGCAGGTCTTACTCGTGTATCCAGTAATTCTTTAATTTGTTTTACGATATCGGTATCGTTTTCATCAATCTCTAAAGATTTATCATCACCCTTTTTACTATTATTAATTGTCGTATCGCCAGAGTTATAATGATCCATTATTGAACCCAGGATCAGCGGCTTCATAACTTGCCAATCTAAGGATTGATTTTTTGTAATAGTAATAAAATCACTTCCAAAAAAAACTCCTTCAACTCCCTCTACGTCGAATAATCGTTTTGCAAATGGTGAGTCAGCAGCTTCGCCAACATTTTGGAAAAAGGCCGTTCCATCATCCATAACAACCTTCCCAGGTAGAAATTTTAATGTTTGTGGATTAGGAGTTTGTTCAGTTTGTATAAACATATGCACTATATATAGTTATTAATATGTCTTTAGTATGAATTTTCTAAAAAAAAATTTAAAATTTGGGGAATTTTTAGGATAAAAAACCAATAATTTCTTTAGTTTTTTGCAAAACAGGTTCTGCTACTGCTATAGCATTCTCTTTACCCTGATTTAAAATAGAATCGATGTAAGAAACATCACTCATAAGTTTATTCATCTCACTTGTAATAGGCTCTAATTTAGATACAGATAAATCTGCTAAATCTTTTTTAAAGGTGGAGTATTCTTTCCCTGCATAATCCTTAATAACACTTTCAATAGATGTGTCTTGTAAAGAGGCAAATATAGAGATTAAGTTTTCAGCTTCTGGTCTCTTTTCTAAACCAGTTTTATCTTGTGGTAATGGTTCAGGATCTGTTTTTGCTTTTTTAATCTTTTGCGTAATATTTTCTGCTGTATCAGTTAACATTATTCTCGAATAATCAGAAGGATCTGATTTACTCATTTTTTTTGACCCATCGCGGAGACTCATAACTCTTGTAGCCTCGCCTAAAATTAATGGTTCGGGAATAGGAAAAAAATCTGTCTTAAAATCATTATTAAATTTTTGTGCTATATCTCTAGTTAATTCCAAATGTTGTTTTTGATCATCACCTACAGGAACATGCGTGGCTAAATAAATTAATATATCTGCTGCCATCAATGTTGGATAAGAAAATAAACCAACAGAAACATTTTCACTATTCTTTCCAGCCTTATCTTTAAATTGCGTCATACGATTTAACCATCCCATTCTCGCAACACAATTGAATAACCATCCAAGTTGTGTATGTTGAGGAACTTGTGATTGAACAAAAATATTATTTTGATTTGGATCAATCCCAGAAGCAATAAAGGCAGCGGTTACTTCTCGTGTTTTATTTGCTAAAACTTTTGGATCTTGCCAAACAGTAATCGCATGCAAATCAACAACACAAAAAAAACATTCGTATTCTTTTTGAAGAGTAACAAAGTTTTTTATGGCACCAAGATAATTTCCTAAATGAAGATCACCGGATGGTTGGACACCGGATAGTATTCTTTTTGTTGGTTTTTCCATATTATCTTTTTAAATATTCTTTTAACTGATTTACCGATAGGACTTTTAACATAATTACTAATCCAAAATAAATAATTATAGCTAAAAAGATCATCAGAAGTAAAAGTGCCGAGTTTAATATCACTGAATTACCACTAATATTTGTAAAGAACAGTCCATTAAATACGTATATTCCTACAAATAATAGAAATGAACTTAGTAAAATTTTGATGAAATTCCTAACTAATAGGTCATCAAAATGTATATGATTCCTAATAGCTAAAAAGAGGTACAATAATAATGCATTTACCCATGCACTAATTGCTGTTGCAAGTGCAATGCCCATTTCTCTCATTGTTCCAATTAAAAGAAGCGATAACACAACATTAGTAATCACACTCACAATAGAAATATAAAGAGGTGTTTTAGTATCTTCTCTTGCAAAAAAACAGGAAACTAAAACTTTAATTATAATGTAAGCAGGGAGACCTAAGGCAAAGTAACTGAGAACTTTAGCAGTATAAAAAGTATCTTCTGCTACAAAGGCACCCCGTTCAAATAAAATTTGGATAATGGGTTCTGCTAAAATAAATAATCCTATGGCTGATGGTAAAGAAATTAATAACGAAAATTCAATAGATCGATTTTGAATATTATTTGTTGTTTCTTGATCTGATTGTTTAATAGCTTTTGATAAACTTGGTAAGAGGACAATACCAAGAGCGATTCCAAAGATCGCAAGTGGTAGTTGGTTAAGACGATCCGCATAATAAATATGACTAATAGCACCAATAGGTAAGAACGAAGCGATGATTGTCCCAATGACAATATTTAATTGAATGACTCCTGAACCAACAACACCGGGTAAAAATAATTTGAAAAACTTTTTTAACTTCTCATTTAAAACGGGAATGCAAATACGTGGTCGGTAAAAATTTAAAACTGCTCTGTATAAATATAGAAATTGTAATATGCCACCAATCAATACACCATACGATAATGCGTGACCTGCAGTAGTTACAAAAGGTGTTAAAAAGAATAACGACAGAATAAAACTAATATTCAAAATAGCAGGAGCAAATGCACCAGCCGCAAAACGTTCATGAACATTATTAATTGAGGCAAAGTGAGCAGCTAAGGAAATAAAAATAATATAGGGGAAAATTATTTTTCCAAAATGCACGGCAAGTTCATAGGCCTCTTTATTATCAGTAAAACCAGGTGCTAAAACTTGGATGATATAAGGCATTCCAAAGAAAAAAAGGATCGTTAAAACGACCGTAGCAAATAGTAACATGGAGGTTGTGTTTTCAACAAAATCAGAAGCCTCGCGTTCATCTTTTGGATTGAGAACAACACCTGAGAAAACAGGGATTAATGCAGCACTGTATGCTCCTTCTGCTAGGACACGGCGAAAGAAATTAGGAATACGAAATGCTACGAAGAAGGCATCAGCAATTACTGTCGATCCAAGATATCTTGCTATTAATATGTCACGAATAAAACCAAATACTCGACTTAAAAATGTATAAAAGCTGACAGTAAAGAATGATCTAAAAAGACTCTTCATATGGTGATTTTATAGTTTGGTAAGTGATTTGTATAAGTGAAATTTATGGCTTAATTACGAGCCAAAACAATATCCTGCTGATCTCACAGTTCTTATAAAATCTTCTTTTACGTCATTATTAATGGCCTTTCGCAGTCTTCTTATATGAACATCAACTGTTCGAGGTTCTACATAGGCATCATTTTTCCAAACATGATTTAGTAATTGTTCACGGCTAAAGACACGACCAATATTTTCCATGAAGAAAGCTAATAAATTAAATTCTGTTGGACCAAGATGAAGAGTTTCTCCATCTCGTGATGCTGAGTGAGATACAAGGTCAATTACTATTCCTTTATAAGTTAAAACTTCATCTACAAACATTGGTCTAATTCGTCGAAGAACAGCTTTTACTCTTGCCACTAATTCGTTAACCGAAAAGGGTTTTGTTATGTAATCATCTGCTCCAGTTTCTAAGCCGCGAAGTTTATCTTCTTCTTCACCTTTTGCTGTTAACATTATGATAGGAATATTCTTATGTTCTTTATTTTTTCTAATTCTTCTACAAAGTTCAATTCCTGATAGTTTAGGTAACATCCAGTCAAGAATAATTATGTCAGGTGGTTTATATAATATTTTTTCTAAAGCAGTTTCACCGTCCGTTGCAGTATCTATTTTATATCCTTCTTTGTTAAAATTAAATTTAAGAAGATCTAGTAATGCTTCTTCATCTTCGACGATAAGCATTTTTAGTTTCATGAATCTTTACTATTAAATTTTTGTTACAATTCTATTACAATTTATTTTTTCTTTGGAAGAATTGCTTCCCAGGTTGGGTCTGGATTACCATCAAATAGGGGCTCACCAGAAACTGCATAATAAATATCTTCAGCTATATTTTGTACATAATCACCAATTCGCTCTAGGTCTTTAACCATATATAAAAGACTTGTACATGCTGTGATTCTTTTTGGTTCTTCCATCATGTAGGTTAATAGTTGTCTTAATATTCCAAGATATTCTTCATCAATTTGTCTATCCATTAACCAAACTTTTTTTGCGGCTTGATCTGAAAATTCTAAAAAAGCTTTTATTACTTCACTAATCATTATATTTACTTGTGCACCCATATTAATAATATCTCTCGAAGGTTTTTCTGGCAAAACTATTTCTGCTACTGCTACTCTTTTGGCAATATTTGTTGCATGATCTCCTATTCTTTCTAGATCTTTATTGATTTTAATTGCTGAAAAAATTGTTCGTAAGTCTGCAGCCATCGGTTGTCTTTTGCCAAGTATTTCAACTAAGCTTTGATCAAGAGTATTATATGCTTTATCAATTACATTATCGTTTTCTATAATTTTTTCGGCAAATTCTGTATCTTTATCCTTTAAACATTGAAGTGAGTCTTTTAGTTGATTTTCAACTAAACTGCCCATATCAACAATATTATTTTTAATGTCTCTAATTTCTTCATCATATGATTTTACAATGTGTCCTTCTTGTTTCATTATCCAAATCTCCCTGTAATGTAATCCTGTGTTTTTGTATTATCAGGATTTGTAAAAATTTTGTTTGTCTCACCCGTTTCTATTAATTCCCCTAAATGGAAGAAACATGTTTTCTGCGAAACCCTGGCTGCCTGTTGCATAGAATGAGTTACTATAATAATTGTATAGTTTAATCTTAACTCATCAATTAATTCTTCTATAATAGCAGTTGCTATTGGATCTAAAGCAGAGCAAGGTTCATCCATTAGGATTATTTCAGGATTAACAGCAATTGCTCTTGCAATACATAATCGTTGTTGTTGACCGCCTGATAAACTTGTTCCAGGTTCATTTAATCGATCTTTTACTTCATCAAATAGACCTGCCTTTTTTAATGATGAATGTACAATTTCTTCTAATTCATTTTTTGAGTCAACTAAACCATGTATAGTTGGGCCATAAGCAACATTATCAAAAATAGATTTAGGAAAAGGATTTGGTTTTTGAAATACCATTCCAATTTTAGATCTTAGACTTACAACATCGGTTTTTTCACTAATAATTTCTTCGTTATCTACTTTTATTGATCCCGATACTTTACATATTTCAATTAAATCATTCATTCTGTTTATACATCTTAAGAAAGTTGATTTACCACATCCTGAAGGACCGATTAATGCCGTAACTTCTTTCTCCTTGATATCCATTGAGATTCCAAAAAGGGCTTGTTTGGATCCATAATATACATCTACACCATTTGCCAATATTTTAGAGTTACTCATGTTTTACCACTTCCTTTCAAATCTATTTCTTAAGAACACTGCAATGGCATTCATCATAAACAAAAATATTAAAATTACCATTATGGCTGCAGCTGATTTTTCTTGAAAACCTCTTTCTGCACTTTCCACCCAAAGATATATTTGAACAGGTAGTGCTGCTGAAGGTTCTGTTAAACCAGTTGGAATATTAGGAATAAATGCAATCATGCCAATCATTATTAGTGGTGCTGTTTCTCCTAATGCTTGTGCTAATCCAATAATAGTCCCTGTTAAAGTCCCTGGTAGTGCAAGGGGTACGACATGATGAAATACCGCTTGTGTTTTTGTTGCTCCAACTGCAAGTGCTCCTTCTTTAATTGAAGGAGGAACAGCTTTCAATGAAGCTCGGCAGGCAATGATAATGGTTGGTAACGTCATTAAGGCTAATACGGACCCTCCAACTAACGGTGTACTCCTTGGAAGACCAAAAACATTAAGCAATACCCCCAACCCAAGTAGTCCAAAAACTATTGATGGGACTGCTGCTAGATTTGAAATATTTACTTCTATTAATTCAGTTATTCTATTTTTTGGAGCAAATTCCTCAAGATAAACAGACGCTCCTATAGCAATTGGAAAAGATAAAATAAAAACAGTAAAAAGAGTAAATAATGATCCCATAAATGAACCAGCTACACCAGCAATTTCAGGATGTCTTGAATCTGCTTTAGTAAAAAAGAAATTATTAAAAACTTGTTTAACTCTATTTTCTTCAACTAATTGATCAACATAACTTAATTGAATATCATTTAATTTTCTTCTATCTTCTGGCACATCCCTTCTTGAATTACCTTTTAATAGTTGATCCACATCACTATGGGCAGTTACCCAAATTTGTTGCTTAGTATTAATAACTTCAGGATTATCTAAGAAGTAGTCTTTAATTTCCTTATCTACATTTATAGAAAATAATTTTTTTACTAATTTAATATCTGATTTTGAGAGATCAGGGAAAAAATTTTCAATAGCCTGTTTTTTAACTCTAAAAAATTTTCCTTTTTCCATATCTTCATCTGAAGAGTCAGGTGTTAGTTTTAAAACCTCTTGATTATAATCAACTTCTAGGAGAACAATTGTTTTTTGAAAAGCAGTGTATCCTTTAGAAAATATTGTATACAAAAGAAAAACTAAAACTGCTAAAGATAAACACATAGCTGTGAAGCCGTAATACTTAAATCGCATATCTTCTAAACTTCTCTTTTTTCTCAAAGAAATAATTTTTTCTTTAGCAATAGAGTTATTCATAACGCTCCCTGTATCTCTTTACTATTTGTAGAGCTATAATGTTAAGAAATAATGTAATAACAAATAAAACTAATCCTAAAGCAAATGCTGATAATGTTCTTGGGTTATCAAATTCTTGATCACCTATTAAGGCCACAACAATTTGAACTGTAACTGTTGTTACATTTTCAAAAGGATTGCCCGTAAGATTGGGGGCTGTGCCTGCTGCAACTACAACAATCATAGTCTCCCCTATCGCTCTGGATATTGCTAATAAAAATGCTCCAACAATTCCAGGTAAAGCTGCTGGTAAAATTACTTTTTTAATAGTTTCTGCTTTATTAGCGCCAATACCAAGAGATGCTTCCCTTAGACTTTGTGGGACAGAGTTTATTACATCATCAGATAAAGAAGAAATAAAAGGAATAATCATAACCCCCATTACCATGCCGGCTGCAAGGGCGCTTGTTGGTGAAGCATCAATTCCAATTGATTGTCCAAATGCTTTAACGAAAGGTGCAACACTAACAAAAGCAAAGAAACCGTAGACTATTGTTGGTATTCCTGCCAAAATTTCGAGAAGAGGTTTAACTATTTTTCTAACTCTTTGACTTGCGTATTCTGCTAAATAAATTGCTGTTAATAATCCAAGAGGTACCGCAACACACATGGCTACTACCATTACTAAAAATGTTCCAGCAAATATTGGTACTGCACCAAAGGATCCCTCTGCAGCTGTTTGACCTTCTCTAATTGGAATAAAAGGATACCACTCAGTACTAAATAAAAATTCAAATATTGATACTTCTGCAAAAAAGCGAAGGCTTTCAAATATTAGTGAAAAAACTATTCCTATTGTAGTGAAAATAGCAACAGATGAACAAAATATAAGTATATATTGAATATATTTTTCAATTGTATGTTGAGCATGAAATTCTGGTTTTAATTTTTGTGAAGCGTATAAGGCTCCAAGTAACATTATAATGATTATTGAGGTATAAAAAGATATTTGACTTATTTGTCTTAAGGAAGAATAATGAGATGCAGCATTAATTATTTCTATAGATTTACCATCAGCAAAAGAAGGGTTATTAGCAACATTTCTAATCTCTGCTAACAATAATCCTTCGTTGTAAACTGCGCCCTCAATAAATTCAAAGTTACTAATAACTATGTTTTGAATAATCTGTTCTTGAAAAATAGCCCATGAAAAATAAACAATTAGTGCAGGAAACAAACACCACATTAAAACGTATTGTGCGTAATAATTGGGAAGAGATTTGCTTTTCGTGCCTTGTTTTTTAGAATTTAATTTAATTCTTGATCTTGCGTATATAAAGGATGAGAAAATTCCGACTGCAATTAAAACTAAAGACCAAAAAAACATTTATAACTTAGTATTAAAAAAAAGGGGGCTTGTATGCCCCCATTTTATAAAAATTTAAGATTTTTATTTATAATTTGTTTGATTAGAAATAGCATCAAGAACAGTTGCTCTATCCTCAGGACTTAGTTGAACAAGTCCAGCATCTAGTAAGTAACCTTCTGTTGCTTCTTCACTTACAAACTCATTAACATAATCCATTAAACCAGGAATAACACCAATGTGTGCTTTTTTAATGTAGAAGAATAAAGGTCTTGCTATTGGATATGAATAATCTTGGATACCTTCCATAGAGATTTCAACACCGTTAATCATTGACGCTTTAACTTTATCAGAATTATTAGATACAAAACTATAACCAAAGATACCGAATGCACCTTGTTCTTTAGTTATATGCTCAACATACAGTTCATCATTTTCACCACCTTCAATAACATGGCCATCTTCACGATACGCTTGACAATCACCGTCAGCAACTAACATATCTTTAACACAACCCTTTTTCATTACAAGTGAGTCAAATGCATCTCTTGTTCCAGAAGTTGGAGGAGGTGCCATGATAGAAATTTCAACTTTTGGTAATCTTTTATCTATTTCATACCAAGTTGTTGGAGCATTTGCATTATCTCTAGCCATTGCCTGCCAGATTTCTTCTTTAGTTAAATCAATGCCACCTTTCATTGTAGCACCGTTAGTATATTTCCATTCATAATCTGCAGCGTATGCAAAAGCTATACCATCATTACCAACTCTAACTTCGATGATATCAGTTACACCGCCTTCTTGGCAAAGTTTGAATTCTTTATCTTTTTGTGCTCTTGAAGAGTTAGTGATATCTGGATGTTCAACTCCAACACCTGCACAAAATAATTTGTGTCCTCCACCAGAACCAGTTGATTCAATTACGGGTGCTTTCATTCCTTCTGATGCCATTTTTTCAGCAACTAAAGTAGCGAAAGGATAAACTGTAGAAGATCCTACAATTGAAATATAGTCTCTTGCTGAAACTGAAGTAGTTCCAAATAAAGCAAGGACAGCAATTAATTTGATTACATTTTTCATATTAAGCCTCATTTAAAATAAGGTTGTCCTTACAGAATATATATTAAGTATTTATTACAGTTTGCTGAAATACTGGTAAAGAAATAGTAAATGTTGAACCCTTATCTACCTTGCTTTTTATCGATAATTTACCATTATGCCTATTAGTTATATGTTTAACAATAGATAAACCCAAACCCGTACCACCTTGATTTCGAGATCTATTTTTATCTACTCTATAAAATCTTTCAGTAAGTCTAGTTAAATGCTCTTTCGATATGCCTTCTCCCTTATCTATAAAACTTATTTGGCAAAAGGTGGTATTGTCATCAATTACACTCTCAAGCTCAATTTCAATAGTAGAATTTTCTCTGCTATATTTAATTGCATTATCAGTTAGATTTAAAAAAACTTGGATCAAAGCATCTTTGTTTGCTGATATTGTAGACTTATCAAAATCATCCTTGATTTGAACTTCAATTTTTTTGGCCATTAACTTGTTTTGTAAATTATCTACTACGCCTTCAATTAATTGCCTTATATTCGCTTCTTGAAATTCTATAGGTTTATCTTCAGTCTCATATTTACTTAGTAATAATAAATCTTCGACTAGTCTAGTCATACGCCAAGCCTGATCTTCCATTGTGTCTAAAAATTTACCAACCGTTTTGTCATTTGTCTTATCTTCATTGAGTGAATTTTTAATTGTTTCCACATAGCCTAGAATTGAGGAAAGAGGAGTTCTCAATTCATGGCTTACATTAGCCACAAAATCTGTTCGCATTTGTTCGTAGTTTTTAAGAAGACTTTGATCATTTAGTGATATTAATAATTCTTCATAATCTTTTTCAACAAATATTAAGTCAGCAATAAAATACATATCACTAAAATTAGATGGGGTGAATTCAAACTTAAAATCTTCTTTCTCCCTAAAGGCTTTATCAATAAAAGTATTTAACTCT
Organism: uncultured Alphaproteobacteria bacterium; assembly: GCA_902615625.1. GTDB lineage: Bacteria > Pseudomonadota > Alphaproteobacteria > HIMB59 > CACPNW01. Next base: position 44,488 of record CACMPM010000009.1, on the reverse strand, counting down.
GTTGATCTAATAATATTATTGAGATCTCTTCCTTCATCGATAAATAAAAATTTTTGTTTAGCTGCATTATTGTAAAAAATTATTTCCTTATTTGTATCAATTGCAATAATAATCGAAGGTATCTTACTTAGACTTAGTCTTAGTTTTTTTTTCATATTTTTTTAGTTTAGGCCAATCATTATCACTTAAAATATAACCAACACAATTTCTAGAACCACACTTACAAATGTGATCCACAAAATCTGTATCAAAAGGATAACCATAGTTATAAAAAAGTTCGGCACCTTTTTTTATTCGTTTAATGGAAGAAATCCAAATTTCATTATCTATGATGTCTACTTCACAATTAGGATTACATGAGTGATTAATAAATTTTGCAAAATTATAATCAACATCACCGTCAATGTCGTATCGCTTGTTTAGTTCAAAAACATAGACCATGCCATTATTTTTATCTTTTTTTGCTTTACGAATTTGTTTATCTGCTCTTTTGTCACCCTCTCTTTTAGTAACTTTATCACCAATATATTGGATTACTTTCTGGCCTTTTTTAATATTAGTTTTTGCAAATAATCCAGAACCGTGAAGGGGTGATTTTTTTTTAAACCAAATTTTCTGCGTCATACTGTTATTTTTATACAATACACACATATAATAATAAATTGTATTATAAAATGATACTTTTATGTATAAGAACAAATCTTTAATTAATGAAATTTGAAAGTAATAAAAAATTTTACCGCACAATTTGGATTTCGGATACCCATCTAGGAACCAGTGGTTGTAAAAGCAAAATGCTTTTAGAATTCTTAGAAGAAACAGATTCAGAATATTTATTTTTAGTAGGCGACATTGTTGATGGATGGCGCATGCGTAAGAAAATGTATTGGCCTCAAGAACATAACGACGTAGTTCAAAAAGTTTTAAAAAAAGCGAAAAATGGAACTAAGGTAGTGCTTATCCCAGGAAATCATGATGAAGTATTAAAAGATTTTACAAATTTTTCCTTTGGAGAAATTTCAATCAAAAATGAAGATACGCATCAATTAGCTGATGGAAGGAAAGTACTGATTACACACGGAGATGAGTTTGATGCTGTGATCATTAATGCAAGATGGTTAGCCAAAGTGGGATCAGCACTTTATGAATATTTACTAAAGTTAAATAATGTATTTAATTTTATTCGAAGAAAGATGGGCTTATCTTACTGGTCACTGTCTCAATATTTAAAAAAGAAAACAAAGCATGCAACGAACTTTATTAGTAATTTTGAGTTTGCTGTATCTGATAGGGCAAGAAGAGAAAAAGCCGATGTTGTTGTATGCGGGCATATACATAGACCTGAAATAAAAGAATTAAATGGTGTTCTCTATTGTAATGATGGTGACTGGATTGAAAGTTGCACAGCACTCGTTGAAGATGAAATTGGAAATTTATCTATTCTTAATTGGCCCGAAGAAAGAGAAAAATTAAAATTAATTTCTTTTGAAGAAAGACGAAAAATAAAAGAGGATGCAGCCTAAAAAAATCGCGTTAATTAGTGATGCGTGGGTTCCTCAGGTAAATGGCGTAGTTACGACATTTCAAAGCGTTATACCTATTCTAGAAAAAAAAGGTTTTGAAATTAAAATATTACATCCTGAGATGTTTAATAATTTTAGTTATCCTTGGTACAAAGAAATAAAAATTTCTTACAATACTAAAAAAATTACTGAAAAATTTTTTAAAGAATTTAATCCAGATATTGTTCATATAATGACTGAAGGTCCGGTAGGTTTTGCTGGTCGTAAGTACTGTCTTAAAAATAAACTACAATACACTTCTTCCTTTCACACCCGTTTTCCTGACTACATTAAGCAAAGAGCTTTTATCCCAAAGAGATTTACATACTCCATATTAAGAAGACTACATAGTGATTCAGAAAGAGTTCTTGTTCCATCAGTTTCAATGCTAAATGAGTTAAAAAAATATAATTTTAAAAATTTAGTAGTTTGGAATAGAGGTGTTGATACAGAATTATTTAATCCAAATAAAAGAGACACAAACAGTAAAGATAGACAACTGACTTATGTTGGTAGAGTAGCAATTGAAAAAAATATTGAAGAATTTTTAAAACTTAAAGGAAATTATAATAAAACTGTTGTGGGTGATGGTCCCGAATTACAAAAATATATTAATAAATATCCTGAAATAAATTTTGTCGGTGTAAAAACTGGAGATGAACTAGCGAAATATTATGCAAACGCAGATGTATTTGTCTTTCCTTCTAAAACAGACACTTTAGGAAATGTAATACTTGAAGCATTGGCTAGTGGAACACCAATTGCTGCATATCCAGTAACCGGGCCCATAGATGTATTAACAGATGAAAAGATTAACACTTTAGATAATGACTTGTTACAATCAGTTAAGAAGGCACTTAAAGTAAAAAGAGTTGATTGTAGAAATTTTACTCTTAAATTAACTTGGGACAAATGTGTGAATGAATTTTTAGAATTCATGGTAAAAGTTTAGTTATTTAAGGTAATTTTATAGTGACATTTTCTTTAAGACAAAAAATACTAGCAGAATTTATTGGGACATATTTTCTTGTACTAACAGTTGTAGGTAGTGGAATTATGGGAGAGTTAATGTCAAATGACCTTGGTATAATATTACTAGGAAACACTATCGCAACAGGTGCCATTTTATATGTAATTATTTCTATGTTTATTAATATCTCAGGAGCGTACTTTAATCCTGCTGTTGTATTAAGTGATATTATCCAAAAAAATATTCCTATTAATTACGGAATAATTTTTATTTTTACTCAGATTATTGCTGGTATATTTGGTTGTTTAACTGCAAATTGGTATTTTGAATATCCTATAATTGAATGGTCACTAAATGAAAGAGTTGGTGTATTTAAATTCTTTTCAGAAATAATTGCAACTGTTGGATTATTATTAACTATTTTTATATTAAAAGAGGTAAACAAGGAAAGAATTGCTATTGGTGTAGCTCTATTTATTACCGCAGGATATTGGTTTACTTCATCAACAAGTTTTGCAAATCCAGCAGTAACCATAGGAAGAATGTTTACAGATAGTTTTAGTGGAATAAGTCCATCAAGTGTTCTAGGTTTTATTTTAGCTCAGATTATTGGTGCTCTTATTGCTACATTTATTGTTAGATTGTTTTTTAAAAATTAGTTCAACATATCGTACAAGTAGCCTTCACGGATTCCATATCTTACAAAAATAATATTTTTAATGTTATAAAATGAAGCAAGGCTAAATAAAATATATGTAGATAATTTTAATTTATCTAATCGATTGGGTTGGACAACATTCAATTTTTGAATTTGTTTTTTTCCATAGAGTATAATTTGTGATAAAATATTTCTAACTCTGAAAATGGTATCATGTACCCATGTAATTTATTTTTCTTGATTCCATTTAGGTGCAAATGAAGTTTTGCAAGGTTGCGCCACATGCCTCCAATAACATAAATATTTCCTACGTTTTTAGAAAATTTAAGAGATTGGTTTTTAAATTTAGAAAATAAAAAATTACCAAATTTAATTTTAGTAGTTTTGTACATCTCAGATTCACTTCTTAAGATGCCAATTTTTAAACTTTTAGTTTCAAGTATGTTTTCATTTTTTATAGTACTAAGTTCTAAACTTCCACCTCCCAAGTCAGCAACTAAACCGATTGGATTTTTTATTGAACTAATTACACCTAGAGATCCGCATTTAGCTTCATTTTTTGGTGAGAGCACTTCTACTCTAACTGACTTTTTTTTCTTGAAAGGTTCAATAATTTCTTTTCCATTTATTGTTTCACGAATTGCGGCCGTTGCAATTATATGAATATCTAAGGACTCATAATCTTTTGCAATCTTAATATATTCTTCTAAGCATTTTATAGCTTCTTTTATTTTTATCGATGGGAGTTTACCTATTTTAATACTTTCACCTAATTTTAAGAATTCTCTTTTTTGATAAAGTATTGGAAAAGGATGAATAGCTTGCGCATATATAACTAGTCTAAATGTGTTAGAGCCTAGATCAATCACTGTTATGGGATTTTTATTTTTCTTTTTAGCCATGGAAATGTATACATCTAAAGTATTAAACTCGAATGCTACAAGTCTATTTATTACGTCACGCCAAATCTAGTTGGGATAATTTAGAACTTGATGACATTGATAGGCCACTGAATAAAAGAGGTGTGAGAAACGCAAAACAATTTTCTAAAATATTAGATAAAAGAAAATTTCAAATTGGTCAGATAATATGTTCTCCTTCTAAAAGAACAACTAGCACATATGATATAATTTCTAATTCATTTGATCGCTCAGTAAAATTTACAATTGATAACGATATTTATGAATGCCCACCAAATATACTTGTAAGCAAAATTAAAAAATTAAAAAAAAATACTCTTATCATTGGACACAACCCTAGTTTGATAGATTCAATTAATATTTTATGTAATTCAAATATTGAACATTTTCCAACCTGTGCTTTTGCTATAATATCCTTTAAAAAAAACTGGATTATTGATAAAATTTTAAAACCAAAAAATAAAAATTATTAAAGAAATATGAATTTTTTATGAACATGTTTTTTTTATACCTAAAAAATATAAAAAAAAATTATGTTAAAAAAAAATACTGCTTATAACTATGCAAACAGGGAATTGTCTTGGCTAAAATTCAATGAAAGAGTCTTAAGTCAGACATCTGATAGTAAAATTCCACTTTTAGAAAGGGTTAGATTTTTATCAATAGCATTCTCTAATTTAGATGAATTTTTTATGGTTAGAGTAGCAGGATTGAATGTTCAAAAATTTTCACGAAATAAAAGTTTTGATGGATTAACACCACAACAACAACTCAAGCTGATAGATAAAGAAACATCGAAGATGATTTCAAATATAAAATCAATATGGATAGATTTACTAAGAGAGCTTTCAGAAAACAAAATCCATATAGATGTAGAAAAAACACTGAAAACAAAAGATAAAACATTTATTAAAAATTATTTAGAAGAAAATAATTGGGGGGTTTTAACGCCAATTATTATTGATCCATCTCACCCATTTCCTTTTATACCAAATAAAGAAACAACCTTAGTATGTCGTTTAATAAATAATAAAAAAACTTTTTATGGAATACTGAGAGTGCCAGAGGGATTAGAAAAATTTATTAAATTACCTGGTAAAAAAACACGTTTTGTATCTATGGAGACAGCCCTACTTATTTCTTTAAAAGAAATTTTCCAGTGTGATAGGGTTTTGGATAAAGGTGTTTTTAGACCAATTAGGAATAGTGAATTAGAATTAGGAGGTGAAGGAGAAGATTTATTTTTAGTATTTCAAAAAGCTATTTTTGAGAGAAGAAGACAAGAGGTAATAAGAATTGATTTTGATGAAAGTATATCTAGTCACTTAATTAAATTCATAAATAAAAAACTTAACTATAAGGATGTAAATACATATAAACTGCCAATACCCGTTAATCTTTCGAGTATAGAGTCAATTTTCTTGAAAGATTTTAAAAAATTATTTTTTCCAAAATTTAAGGTACGGTTTCCTGAAAGAATTAAAGATTTTAAAAATGATTATTTTAAAGCTATAGCAAATAAAGATATTGTTATTCATCACCCTTTTGAATCTTTTGAAGTAGTGACTCAGTTTATTGATCAAGCTGCAGATGATCCAAAAGTCTTATCAATAAAACATACTTTATATCGAACTACTGATGACTCACCAATAGAAGCAAGTTTAGTTAGAGCAGCACAAAAAGGAAAATTAGTAACTGTCATTATAGAGTTGCAAGCACGTTTTGATGAAGAGCGTAACTTAAAATGGGCAAAAGAATTAGAATTAGCTGGAGCGCAAGTTGTTTTTGGCAATATTGATATGAAAACTCATGCAAAAATTACACTTGTAACAAGGAAGCAAATGAATTCTGTTGTAAATTACGCACATTATGGAACAGGTAATTATCACCCGAGAAATGCAAGAGTTTATATGGATTTATCTTACTTCACCTGTGACAAAACATTAACAAATGATGCTGCAAAAATGTTTAATTATTTAACTAGTTATTCAGAACCAACCACAATAAAAAAAATAGTATATTCTCCAATAACTGCAAGAAACAAATTAAATGAACTAATTAGAAATGAAATTACAAATGCTGGAAAAAATAAACCATCTGGAATAGTTTGTAAGTGTAATTCTCTTGTTGATAAACAAATTATTGATGAATTTTATAAAGCATCTCAAAAAAATGTAAAAATTGAATTGTTAATAAGAGGAATTTGCTCTCTAATACCTGGTAAAGAAAATCTATCGGAAAATATAGTTGTTAAAAGTATAATTGGTCGTTTTTTAGAACATACGAGAATATATTGTTTTTATAACGGTCATAAATTCCCTCATAGAAAAAATATCTTGTTTATTTCTTCTGCCGATTTAATGCAAAGAAATCTAGATAGGCGGGTTGAAACATTTATTCCTATTGAAAATGAAACTGTACATGAACAAATATTAAATCAGATCTTAATTGCCAGTATGACAGATAATACAAATTCTTGGCAAATGTTAAGTAATGGCAATTATCAGAAAAAAGAAATATCAAGCAAAGAGAAAAAATTTTCCTCTCACAATTTTTTTATCAAAAATCCAAGCTTGTCTGGGAGGGGTTCAGCAAAACTTAAATCTAGAGCTAAGTCTAATTTAAAAATTGGAAAATAGAATTTAATCCCACTCACAATAATTGGACATAAGCAGGAAGAAATAATACTGTGAGTGGTAAAAAGTATTTAAATTTTATTTTTTACAGACGTATTAATAGAATATTAAATTTTTATAAATTAAACTAATATTTAAATTTATTAGTTTTCAAATAAATTTTTTAGTTCTTTCAATTTAATAAAAATTGAGTCTCTTACTTCTCTAAATTTATCTAATTGGTTTGAACTAAAATGATCTGATGCTGGATCATCAAATGGTATTGAAAATATCTGAGCTTTGAAATTTAAAACTGGACATACCTCTTCTTTACAAAGCGTAAAAACGGTATTTAATTCATCTCTAAATTTTTTGTCTAAACTTTCAAAATCTTTTGAATAATGTTTTGATATATCAATATCGATTTCACCCATAACCTCGATAGCATTGGGATTAACTTCTTTGGGCACTGATCCTGCACTTTGAATAATACAATTAGGATATAATTTTTTTGCAATTCCTTCAGCCATTTGACTTCTTGCTGAATTAGCAACACACATAAAAAGAATATTTTTATTTTTCATGTCAGCAAATAAATATATCCAAAAATAAATAGTGGGAGTTGTAAACCAAAGTTTGTGAGCAGAGCTCTATCTTTTGTCATATAACCAACAATTGACCAACCAACAGCACCTGTACCGTGAATAATTATGTTAATTGGATACGCATTTAAATTGGTTAATAATATTCCTGATAAAATTAACGCGGTGCTAAACCACTTAATTCTATTAATTGATAAATCTGTCATATCTTCTCCTAAATTCTATATATTGCGAATATTACACTTTACTTAAAGATAAAGATATTAATCAAATTGTAACAAAAATTTAACATTTCTTTCTTTTTTTTTGAAAAGTTCTATAAGCACGCCATGTTTGGATTAAAAAGTGCATCATTATTTGGTGATACCAAAAAGCTTGAAAGAGAAATTGATGAGTTTGTTGATATTGTCTCTGAAGTGGGCTTAGTATTTAAATCGATAGTTCCAACTTATCTCAATCATTCCGCCAATGGTAAATTTGAGGAAATGGTTGAAAAAGTTAAAGAAATGGAAAGTAAGGCCGACAAAATTACAAAAGATGTTGAGCATACTCTTTATGAAGAAACACTAATCCCAGATGCAAGAAGTGATGTGTTACGACTTCTAGAACACATCGACGAATTAATTGGAATGTACCAAGGAAATTGCTATCACTTCTCTATTCAAAAACCTAATTTTCCAAAAGAATTTCATGAAGATCTTATTGAGTTAACAGAGACTGTTGTAAATTGTGTTGAGTCACTTTGTTTGACTGTCCGATCATTTTTTAGAGATATTAAATCTGTTAGAGATAATGCTCATAAAGTAACTTTTTATGAAAAAGAATCTGATATAAAATTTAGTTCACTTGCAAGAAGAATTTTTGATTCTGAATTACCTCTAGATCAAAAAATGCATCTTCGATATTTTGTAGAAAAGATTGATCGTATTTGTGATCAAGCAGAAGACATAGCTGACGAGGTTCAAATTTACGCTATTAAACGCTCCGTTTAATTTTCAATGGAAATTACAATTCTAATTTTTTTATTTGGTGGTCTTTTTTTAGGTTGGTCACTTGGCGCCAATGATGCAGCAAATGTTTTTGGAACTGCTGTTGGAACACGAATGGTTAGTTTCACAAGTGCAGCAATTATTTGTAGTGTCTTTGTTATTCTAGGTGCAATTATTAGTGGAGCAGGAACAACAGAAACTTTAGGTAAGTTAGGTGCTATTAATGCATTACCTGGTGCCTTTGCAGCATGTGTGGCTGCAGGCATATCCGTTTATTTAATGACCAAAGTTGGCTTGCCTGTTTCTACAACGCAAGCGATCGTTGGAGCAATTGTTGGTTGGAATTTATACACGGGATCTTCAACTAATCTTCAAGTTTTAATTACTATTTTAGGAACATGGGTACTCTGTCCTATCATTGCAGGAGTTATTGCAATGGGTTTATTTACTTTTACAAAAAGAGTTATACTCAATAGAAAGTTACATATTCTCAGACTTGATGCCTATACAAGAACAGCTTTACTTTTAGCGGGTGCTTTTGGTGCTTATAGTTTAGGTGCAAACAATATTGCCAATGTAATGGGTGTCTTCGTACCTATATCACCGTTTACTGATGTTACTATTGGAAATTTATTTGTCTTTTCCTCAAAAGAACAATTATTTCTGCTGGGTGGTTTAGCAATAGCTGTTGGTGTTTTTACTTACTCGAAAAGAGTTATGTTTACCGTGGGTAATGATCTCTTAAAAATGACACCAGTGGCAGCATTTATTGTTGTTATATCGCATTCTATTGTTTTATTTTTATTTGCATCCCAGGGTATAAGTGCTTTTTTACAATCTATAAATCTTCCCTCTATACCTTTGGTACCAGTATCAAGTTCCCAAGCTGTTGTCGGCGGCGTAATTGGAATTGGTCTTTTAAAAGGAGGAAAAGAGGTTCAATGGTCAATTGCAGGTAGAATTTCTTTGGGTTGGATGACGCTACCTATAATTGCAGCTTTAATTTCTTTAATTGTTTTATTTATTCTAGAAAATATTTTTAATTTAACGGTCTCTTTTTAATTAACTGCTCGATAAGAAAAAATAAAATCTTCTTGGATTTTTGACTCAATAGCTCCTTTTCTTCTTGATCGTACTAGATCAATAGCTTCTTGTTTTTCATAATTAAATTCAACAAGTAAAATAGCAGCTATAGTGCCAGCTCTTCCTTTTCCTCCACGGCAATGTAAAACTATGTTTTTACCATCTATCAATTCGTTCTTTAATAAAACTTTTGTTGTTTCCCATTTATATTTAAAATCTTTATCTGGTGCTCCCATGTCATAAATGGGTAAATGGTACCAATGTAATTTATGTTCATAAATATTTTTGACAAACAAAGTTTTATCACACAATTTTTCAAATTCGCTATCTTCAACAAAAGAAGTAATAGAACTACAATTATTATTTTTAAATATTTCTAATTCGTTTGCTAAAATTGTTTCTTCAAATAAACCATTAGAGTTAAGACCTGGAAAAGAAGTTAATATAATTTTTCCTGCAAATGACTTAGAGTCAATAAAATCATAATTGCTAAATTGCATTTACGCTTGTTTAGCTAAAAAAGACTGTCTTGCTTCTTCTAAATAGGGGCGAAAATGCTCAACATCGGGAGTTTTTTTATCTAGAATTTTTGCTAGATCATCAAATCTTCTAAGCTCTACTGCCTCATCCATAAAAGGTTTGCTTATAAACGCATCTGCTTCTTCTTTTGTGAAAGGACCGCCTTGAACTTTTAACGAAAGTTTCGATGCTTCTGATAGGCTATCATAATAACCCTCTTCAACACTTGATAAATATCTTTTTGAATCAACATGTGCTCTTATTGGTAAAATAACATCTTCACCAAAATATTTTTTTAAAAAATCAGCACCTAAGTTTTCATGATGACCATCTTTCCCTTCATGAATGGGATCGCCGTCCTCATAAATAAGGTGGCCAACATCATGCAGTAATGCTGCAGCAATTGTTGGTCCTGGTAATTTATGTTTTTCAGCAAGTTCAGCACATTGGAGTGCGTGCTCAAGCTGAGTCACATCCTCATTACCATATTGAATATCAGCACCTTTTGTTTTCAAAAGATCTAAGAGATAATCTACAATATTTTCTTCCATTCTCATTTATAATTAACTTATTAGAAAATAAATTCAATTCCAACTTTAATAAGATTGATCAAATTTATAATAATATTTATTAAGTAAATATTTAATGGATAAAAAATTATTAACCCCTGGACCTCTCACGACATCGATGTCAACAAAAGAGGCTATGCTTCATGATTGGGGTTCGAGAGATACAAAATTTATTGATCTCAATGCATCAATTAGAGATTCCCTTGTTAAATTAATAGATGGTGAAGATAAATATCAATGTGTTCCAATGCAGGGAAGTGGAACTTTTGCTGTAGAGTCGATGGTGAGCTCTCTTACTCAAAAAGATTCTAAAATTCTGATTCTGATCAATGGTGCTTACGGACAAAGAATGAAAAAAATGTGCACATATTTAGGGAGAGATTTTATTGAATATGAAGTTGCTGAACATGAAGTTCATGACATCAATAAAATTGAAGAGTTAATTGATAGCAACAGCTTAACACACGTCTTTGCCGTATATTGTGAAACAACATCGGGTATTTTAAATCCTATTGAAGACATTGCGAAATTGGTTGAAGGGAAAAATTTATCGTTATTCATCGATGCAATGAGTGCCTTTGGTGCATTACCCTTAAGTTCTAAAATAATTACTTTTGATGCTGTAGCCGCTTCATCAAACAAATGCTTAGAAGGTGTGCCAGGTGTTGGTTTCATTCTTGTTAAAAATGAAGTTATTCAAAATGCAAAAGGCAATAGTCACTCACTAAGTCTAGACTTATATGATCAATGGCAAGCAATGGAAAAAAATAAACAATGGCGATTTACACCTCCAACACACGTATTAGCTGCATTCAACCAAGCTATTGAAGAACATAAAGAACAAGGCGGTGTAGAAGGAAGAGGTAAAAGATATAAAAAAAATTGTGAAATTATTTGTAATGGAATGAAAGAGTTGGGATTTGAGCAACTACTTCCTGATAATTTACAAGCACCAATTATTATTACTTTTAAACAACCTAATGATCCTAAATTTAACTTTGAGCAATTTTATAATGCTCTTAGTGAAAAAGATTTTTTAATTTATCCAGGAAAACTAACAGTGGCAGAAACTTTTAGAATTGGGTGTATTGGTAATTTAAATGAACAAGACATGATGGATACAATAAAAGCTGTAAAAGAAGTTGTTACTGAGTTGGGACTAACATTAAACTAACAAAACAATGACAAAAGAAATTGAAATACCTTTAGTTAAAGCAACAAATGAAAATCTTAAAGGATATGGGTATTTAATCGATAGTTTTGAAAATAGTGATATTGAAATTGTTACTTGGCCAAAACAAGGATGGCGTGACATAGAAGAGGGAACTGGTAATGAAGGTGGAACTACCGAAGGTTCTTTTGATACCTGGTGGCAAGGTGACGTGCTTTATGGGCAAAATAATGCTGTTCAACATAAGAGCGATTATGAAGTAGATGGAAAATATATACTGGGTTATGCCAATAATCCTGATCAAGGATTACAAAAAGATAAATATTCAGATCCAACAAAAATTTTTTTATGGCATGCAAATTATCATCCTGATGGAGGTCAGCTTTTCTTTCCTGAAGAAAATAAACCATTTATTTGTCCTTTAGCCTTACCTACAGACGACATTGAACCAGAACATTTTAAAGCATTTTATTGTGACGGATCAAAAGGTTTGTATATTCATCCAAATATTTGGCATGAAGGGGTGTTTCCAGTTACAGAAAAACAATCGTTTCAAGGAAAACAAGGTAAAGTACATGCAAGAGTTAGCATCGACTTAAAAGAGGAATTTAATAAGTATATTTATTTTAAAACTGCGATCTAATTATAAATTTATATTTAATAATGAAAATTATTCACCTTTCAGACCCTCATATTTATATAGATAAGATTCATGGCATAGATCCTGTCAGTAAATTTAAAAAAGCATTAACTCATATAAAAAATAATCATGGTGATGCAGATTTATTTGCCATCACTGGTGATATTACAGACTTAGGTGATAAAGATTCTTATCAGTTATTTTTAAAAATAATTGATGAAGCAGGTCTGCCGAAGAATTTAAATCCTCAACTAATTATAGGTAATCATGATAACAGAGATGAATTTAAAATAAACTTTCCTAATATTGAAACCGATCCAAATGGATTTATTCAATACTTTAAGGATATAGATAATAAACGTTTAATTTTTATAGATACTAATCTGATTAACACTCACCAAGGACATTATTGTGAAGAGAGGCAAGAATGGTTAAATAATATTTTAAGTAAGACTAATACGGATACGTACATCTTTATGCATCATAATCCACTGGCATTAGTAAAAGAGGAAAGTGATGGAATAGGATTACAACAAAAAAAAGAGTTTCAACAAATTTTAACTAAAAATAATAATATAATAAAACATATTTTTTTTGGTCATCAACACATTACAAGTTCTGGCTCTTATTGTGGTATTACTTTTTCCTCCCCAAGAAGTACTTGGTCTCCTCTAATACCTAACTTCTCAAATGAATATCGTTTAGGAACGGCTAATACAGATACAAATTATAATGTTGCAATAATTCGATCTGACGCCTTAATTATTCATACAGAGGATTTTTTAAAAACAGAAGTTAATTGGTTTAAATAAAAAATTATTTTTTTTCGATTACAAATATTTCATTGTTAAAATAAAGGCCTTTATTTTTAGCAACAATATTTTGAACTACTTTTTCGTAATTTTTTGTTTTTTCTACCTTCATTACTTTATCATCATCCATTTGATTGACATATATGGAAGCATTCCAAGCAGAAAAAACTAATGATGTAGCTATGCCTCCACTGATTTCTGTTGGTAGAGCTCTCAATTTACATTTAATAATTCTTTTTTCTCCAAAAGATAAGCTGCTTAATAAATCTTTATCTAAATTTTTCTTAAGATAAGAAATGATACTATTTCCAAGAGAAGGAAATGGGTCCTCTTTTGGCCAAATTTTACGAATTATTTCATTAGCAGGATCTTTTCCTGAAGCATGAATAGTTAACAATTTCCCTTTTGATTTTAACGCTCGAATCATTGGTTCGATGACATATTTTGATTTCTTTTCTGCTGAAATTCTTGAACGATAAGGCTGTGAAGCAATAATAAGATCAAATTTATTATCTGATTTTTTTTTGGTAGGGATTAATTCATTTACATTAAATTCTTGATCTTCGCGGTAGATAACCATGACTGAAGGCTCTTTATAAGTATGGTTACCTGACTTTTTATTAATTTCTATATTCCATTTTTTTTCTAAAAATTCATTTTGTTTTCTTAATTGTTGGGCAAATTCAAGAGAGGTGTCACCTTTTAATTTAATAATATTCCAATTAATTTTTTTCTGTTTAACTTCATTTTTTGATTTTAGGTTTGCTGCTTCCGCGTAGTGTAGATTTGAAATGACAAAAACAGTATTCTTGTGTTCAACAAACCTATCGGGTAACTTTTCTAAACCTAATCTTACATCTTCTATGCTTATTTCTTTTGTGCAAACTAATAGAGGTACGTTAGGCCTAGCCTCGTGGCACTGACGCATAACATTCATAAGTAAAGAGCCATCTCCCATACCAGCATCAAATATTTTTATGCCAGGTTTTTGCGGTTTAATTTTATTTACGTGAGGGCGTATCGCATCAGCAATTTGATTTTTTTCATTTGTTGTTGTGACAAATAATAAGTATTTTTGTCTGTTATCATAAAACCTGAAATTTTTTTTCATTACTAATAAAGTCCCATTGATTTAGCAGAAGATATGAAGGCTTCTTTATTGCCAATAAAGTTTTTACCTCGTTCCCCTAAAAACGCATCATCTACTATATTATTCCATTCATGAACAGGAACTTTTATTTCATTTAAGTTTAGAGGAACCTCTAAAGAACGCATAAATTCACTCAGATGATTTGCAGCATTTTCTAGATTATCGTTAAAAATTAATTTTAGTCTTTCCTCAGCGACACTGTCAATTCCAACCATACTTTTAGTAATCATGGGTAATGTAAATGAGCAAGCAATACCATGTTGAATGCCATAATTGAGCGTCACAGGGTAAGATAGATTGTGCGCAATAGCAGTTTTTGTATTGGAAAACGCTAAGCCAGCATGAACGCATGCCAGTGCAATGTTTGAACGTAATTCAACGTTTCTTAAATCTTTAGCGAGAAGTGGTAAATTTTCTAATACTAATTTTGATGCTTGTATTGCATGAGAAGCAGAAATTGGGTTTGCATTAATATTCCAAATACTTTCCATTGAATGAGAGAGAGCATCTAAACCTGTTGAAATGGTCAAGCCTAAAGGCTTATCAACCATAATTGATGGATCGATAATTGCTTTTTCTGCATAAAGAGATTTATGCGCCAAAGATAATTTATTGTTTTTTTCTTTATCCCAAATTGTGGCCCAACACGTAAGCTCACTTGATGTTCCTGAAGTTGTAGGTATTGCAATAATCTTGATTGGATTTTCGACTCTTGGACTTTTCTTATTGCGAACGAAATCTGTTAGATATTCTTGTTTATCTTTAAAAGCAGCAATTGCTTTAGCTGTGTCTGTAACAGAGCCACCACCTATAGCTAAAATATAATCTACCGATTTATTGATTGAAGAAAATTTTTTTTGTAGCTCTAAAATATCCTTATAATCTGGATTAGGCTGAACATCCGTCATAATGGATAGTGGTGGATTTGAAGAAGATTTTAATTCATCGCTATATTTTTTAAAAATTTCTTCTGGATGAGTGATTATGATGTAGTTCTTATTTTTAAGAGCATCATGTACTTCTTTAAATCTATTTTCTCCAAAGATAATTTCAACAGGATTAAAATAATTCCACATTACATTAAATTGATTTTGCCGCTTTAGTTAAAATTGTCATTTTCTCAATTGCTTGTTCTCGAGTAAAGAAACCTAAACCACAATCTGGTGCAGCTATTAAGCGGTGTTCATCAATATGTTCAAGTGAATCTTTGATACGAACTCTTACTTCTTCAACAGATTCCATTCTGCTTTTTGCAATATCAATAAATCCAAAAATTACTTTTGTTTTAGTAAATTTTTCTAAAAGATTTAAATCATTATGCCTATGTGAATCTTCTAAAGATACTTCATCAATAGTTGAATCATCTACAAGTGATGCAATTCTATCATAAGCATCTAGATCAGCCTTTTTATACCCTTCTGAATCTAGTGAATTGGGATAACCACAACAAATATGGCAAACGCGTTGCACTTCTTTAGGAATACCATGCATCATTCTTTCTAAATTTTCCATACCATATGAATGAGCTTCATCAGGCTTTCTAGCAAATACTGGTTCATCAATTTGAATATACTGACAACCTGCATCTACAAGTGCCTTGATTTCTTTATTGAGAGCTAATGCTAAATCAAAACCAAGTTTTTTCATGTCATCATAGTAGTTGTTAGCAATTGAATCTGTTATTGTCATTGGTCCAGGTAGGGTAATTTTAACTGGATTTTTTGTAAATTGTTGTGCACTCTTCCAGTCTAGATGCATACGTATTTCTTTACTTGAAATCGGTGCAACAATAGTTGGAAGATCAGCTTCGAACGCGCCTTGTCTTACTGACTTATGTGTAACTTCTTTAAAGCTTACTCCATTTAAAAATCGACATTGATATAATACGTAACTCTCACGTCTGACTTCTCCATCTGTTGGAACATCAATACCCGCATTTACCTGATCAGTTATAACTTCTTTAATTGCTGCTAAAAATAATTTTTCAGCATCTGCACCTGCAGACTCTAATGCTTTTTCATATGCGCCAGGCGACCAATTTGATAATAATCCTTTTGACGCTTTTCTCTCTTCTTCTGATTTTGTCCCTAAAAACCAATCTTGAATAGGTGTTTGTTTCGGTTTTGGATAAGCACCTATTGTAGTTGTTTTAAGAGGCATCTATTTTTACTCCCATTTAAATTTAAAATAAAACAGCGGCTTTTATAAAGCCGCTGTAATAAAAAGTTAATAATAAATAATCTCAAATTACATAAGATCGTTTATTTCTTCCATCATTTCTTCTTGGAGATCACCCATATCATCAGCGTCGCCTGTAGCAATTTCTTCTGTGTAATCATAGATTACCTGTGTAACAGCTAATCCATTTTCTCCAGGATATGCAAACCAATCTGCAAGAAGTGGAAGTTGTTCAACTGCAGTAAGTTTATTAGGGTTTTTACTATAGAAATCACCTAATAATTCATTCGCTGCTTTGTTTGGTGGAACATATCCAGTTGTTTCAGCAACTAATGCAGCACCAATACCTGATGTTATGAACTTTAAGAAAGTCCATGCAGCATCAACTCTTGCTGGATCATCAGATGTAGACACTAACATTGCAGCGTTTCCACCTGCTGGCAATCTTGCTGGTGTTCCATTGTTTACTCCAGCCATTCCAGGGAACGGTGCAGTTTTTAAAACAAAGTCTGCCTTTGCAGCATTAACTGAACCCAAGCTTGAAGTAGACCAGAACATCATACCAATAGTACCTGCGTTAAACGCAGCTTGACCATCAGCAATTGAATAGTTTGGCATATTACATCCACTCATGATTGCTTTCATTTGCTCTAACGTTGCAAGTCCTGCATCACCACCCATATTTACAGCTCCATCTTTAACCATTGGAACGTTCTGAGTATGCATTAATGCTTGGTGGAACCAGTTACCTGTGATGTTCCAACCAAAGTATAGAGTTCCTTTACCTGCTGCTTCCAATTTATTACATGCTGCAATAACTTCGTCCCAGTTAGTTGGAATACTATCTACACCTGCTTCAGCTAATAAATCCATGTTATAATATCCAACAGGTGTTGATACAGAAAATGGTAATCCATAAACTTCACCACCGAATGTTGAAAGACTTAACATAGCAGAATGGTAACCATCTTTTTCAAAAGCTGCCTCTTTTGCGATAAATGGCTCTAAAGACTTTGCAATACCTTTATCTACTAGAGGTGCTTGTCTGTTAAGACCTTGCATCGTTACATCTGGTAAGTTACCTGAAGTAGACTCTCTAAAAATTGTTGCAGTTGCATCTTCATAGTTTTCATAAGTTGCTCTAAATTTAACTTGAATATCTGGATGCGCTTTTTCAAACTCTGGCATAATAGCTTGAAACGTTACATCGAATAATCCTGAATAAGGATAAGCTACTTCTATTTCAATAGACTTAGCTGAATTAACAGAACCATAAAAACCGAAAGCTAATACGGCTGCCAATCCTGTAATTAATTTTTTCATTTAATCCTCCCAATTGAATATAATAATTTAATCTAACATGTAGCTAGAAAGGGTTACAATTTTATTACGAAAATATTACTAAAAAATAAGCTTATTTTTCCACAGAAATAAAAAAATTAAAGAAAAACTTGTTTTTTTACCAAGGTAGTGAGAAAGTTTTTACATTAGTAAAGCTTTTCATTGCTTCAATTACTCCTTCTTTATAACCAAGACCTGAATCTTTAATTCCTCCAAAAGGAGACATTTCAATTCTATAGCCTGGAACCTCCCAAATATTTACAGTGCCAACATTTAAACCTTGAATATATTTTTTTGCTCGCATGAAGTTATTTGTACATACACCAGATGATAATCCAAATGCGGTTGAATTAGATATTTTCATTACAGCTTCATCGTCATTAGGCACACGAACGATTGGGATAACTGGACCAAATGTTTCTTCTAAAACTAATTCACTTTTAGGATCAACATGATCTACAACTATTGGAGGTAACAAAGCACCCTTTCTTCCTGGATGATATAAAATTTTTGCACCGTCTTCTTCAGCCATAGAAACTCTTTTATCAAAAAGTTCTGCAGCTTGAGCATTAACAACCGTACCTAAGTCTGTTTCCATATTCATAGGATCACCAAATTTAATTTTCTTAGCACGCTCAAGAGCCATTTCAACAAATTGATCTGCAATGGATTCTTGAACAAGTATTCTTTTAACAGCTGTACAACGTTGACCGGAATTTTTTGTTGCTCCAGTAACAGCTAGCTCAACAGCTTTTTTAAGATCATCACCATCTAAGTCATTTAAAACAATTAAAGGATCATTACCGCCTAGCTCAAGAACTGTTCTTTTGTATCCAGCTTGTTCAGCAATTAATTTTCCTACACCTACACTGCCTGTAAAAGTAATGAGATCAATGTTTGGATTTTTGATCATTTCTGATCCAATGTCTTGAGGCCATCCAGTTACAACTGAAAACATTTCTGGTGGTAAACCTGCTTCATATAAAACATCGGCGAGTACCATTGCTGTTAATGGTGTTAATTCTGTCTGCTTACATACTGTACAATTATTAGTTGCAATTGAAGGCGCAATTTTATGTGCTACCATATTCAAAGGATGATTAAATGGGGTGATTGCTGAGATTGCCGTTAAAGGCTCTCTTATGGTAAATATTTTTCTCGCTTTTCCATGCGGAGTTAAATCACAAGAAAATATTTCTCCATCGTCATGAATACAAAGTTGAGCCGTTAAAGAAAAGACATCGAAAGCTCTTCCTACTTCGTATAAAGAATCTTGTTTTGATATACCAAGTTCTAAAGTAATAATATCAGAAATTTCTTCTTTTCTTTTAACAAGTACTTCTGCAGCAGTTTGAAGAATTTTTTGTCTCTCATATCTTGTAAGTTTTGGTTGATAATTTGCAGCTATATCTAAAGCCTTTCTTGCATGCTCTGCGGTACCGGCTGGAACCGTTCCGATTACTTCACCTGTAAAAGGGTACTCAACATTTATTGTTTTATCTGAAGTAACTTTTTCTCCAGCAATGCGCATTGCTTCATTAATCATTTTTTTGTGCATCATAGGGCTCCATTTATTGCATAATAAAATGCATCATAGTTATATAATTGTTTGCTAGTATCTAAGTTTTGTAATTTTAAATTTGATATGAATGGCACTTCTCTTTCATGGAGTCCTCCATGAGAACGTAAAGGTTCATTTAATCCAGAAAGATTGTGTTTATCTTCCGATGAACCAATAGTCATAAATTCTGAAGACATACATATAATATCCCCCATTCTATCAGGAGGTAAATTATAAGTAGAGCATCCTTCATCTTTTGTTAAAACAACTTCTATATCTTTTATTTCTTTAATAGCATTTACAACTGAATCTACCCTGCTCTTGTCTTCTAAATAAATTGTTGCAAAAGAACCAAGTGAACCATGATGAACGACATATGGATCTGTAATTGGTAGGATGACTTTAGCCATGTTTGGTTCAAATTTTTTATCTAAATAATCTTGTAAAAATATTGCATTAGGTGAACCATCTTCTTTTGATTTTGGTTTCATTCCGTGATCTGCTGTGATGATTATAGAAACATTCTCCTTATTTAAAAGTCCAATATATTTATCAAACATTGCATAAAATTTATTTGCTGTTTCATTTCCCGGTGCATATTTGTGTTGAATATAATCCGTAGTCGATAAATACATAATATTTGGTTTAAACTCCTCAAGAAGTTTTACACCTGCAGCCATTACAAATTCAGAAAGTCCTTCAGAATATACTTCTGGAACTGGCATCCCCAACCAATCGTTTACATTATCTATACCATTGAGATCTTTTGTTGCTTGATCAGATTTTTCAGCAGAAAAACAAATAGCTCTCTCATCATCAAAACTTAATCCGTTTCCTAAAAGTGTTCTCAACTTGTCTTTTGCAGTAACAAGAGCAATTTTAGAACCAGAATTGTAAAATTTTTCAAAAATAGTTGGTGCTCGCATATATTTTGGGTCATTCATCATTACTTCTTCACCCGTCTCAGGTGTATAAAAGAAGTTTCCGCATATACCGTGTACAGAACTTGGTTGGCCTGTTACAATCGAAATGTTATTTGGATTTGTAAAACTTGGAATAGCGCTGTGAACAAGTAGGTTTTCACCACTTGCAATTAATTTATCAAGATTTGGTGTAAGATTAGATTTTGATGCTTCTTCGAGATACTCTTTTTGACTACCATCAAGGCATATAACAATAGCAGTTTTTGAGAAAGAGCTTGGATATTCTCTTTTATTAATTTCTAAATTATCGGACACGAATTCAACTAATATATATTATTAAAAATACGAATTTATAGTTATCTGCTAGTTAAACTCAATCATAATTTGAATATTTGTTAATAAAATTGAAATAAAACTGAAATAAATAGATTTAAAATATTCTCAAATTTAATAAAATTTTGTAGATTAAAGTTAAGATACAGGGGGAATGAGTGGGGACAATATCACTTAAAAATATTTCAAAGTCATTTGGGTCTACCCAAGTACTGAATAATTTGAATGTTGATATAAACGATGGAGAATTCTTAACGTTAGTTGGTCCATCTGGTTGTGGTAAATCTACATTACTTAGAATAATTGCAGGATTGGAACAGCAGACTTCAGGTGATGTATTAATAGATAATAAAAATGTAAATAGAGTTAGAGCCAGTGAAAGAGATTTGGCAATGGTATTCCAGTCATATGCTCTTTATCCTCATCTTACAGTAAGAAGAAATTTGGAAACTCCATTAAGACTTAGAGATTATAATGCATTTGAAAGACTTCCCTTAATTGGTAATTTTTCACCAAGCAAAAAAGAGAAAACAGAATCTATAAATCAATTAGTAAATAAAACTTCTGAAACTCTAAAAATTTCAGAACTATTAGATAGAAAACCTGGACAATTGTCAGGTGGTCAAAGACAAAGAGTTGCTCTTGGTCGTGCTATGGTTAGAGAGCCTGTTGCCTTTTTAATGGATGAACCTCTTTCAAATTTAGATGCAGCTTTGAGAGTTCACATGCGATCTGAACTATCTGAACTTCATAATTCACTTAAAACTACTTTTGTGTACGTTACACATGATCAAGCAGAAGCATTAACTATGTCTTCTAGAATGGCTGTTATGATTGATGGAAATTTATTACAACTTGATACACCTCAAGAAGTATATGACAATCCTTCCTCATTAAGTGTGGCTCAGTTTGTTGGAAGTCCAAAAATAAATATATTTAAAGGAACTTCGGACTCAAGTGGGACAGTAAGTTTTCTCAACGTTAATTTAAAAAGAAAAAGTTCTGAAAGTAATACAGATTTACATATTGGTATTCGACCAGAACATTTAGAAATTACAAATGAAAGTAATGAAAATACATTTAGTGGAACAGTTGCATATAGAGAAAATTTAGGTTCAGATATTTTCTTTCATGTAAATATTGAAGACGGTTCAAATAAAATAATTGTAAGGGGCTTGCCACAATTGACACACCAAATTTCAAACGGTTCTAGTGTGAATATTAAAAGAGTTTCAGATAAAGCATTACTATTTAATCAAGTAGGAATGAGAGTTCAATTTACTAATGCATAATTCAAAAGCTCACTTATGGTTTATTGCACCAGCAATTATACTGATGATAATTATTTTAATTTTTCCTCTTTTTCTTGCAGGAGGAATTTCTTTTACTGACTATAATTTAGGAAACAAAACATTCGAGTGGGTTGGACTAGAAAATTATGACAAGATGTTCAATCGAAAAACATATGTCAAAATGATTTGGGCCACAGCGACGTATGTTATTGTTGTCGTTCCAATTTCTGTTGTACTTGGATTATGTGCTGCTATGCTCTTAAATTCACTAAGGTTTGGCGCTGATATATATAAAACAATTTTCTTTCTTCCAGTTATGGCAACTCTTCTTGCAATGGCAATTGCATGGGAATTTACTCTTCATCCAACATTAGGAATTGTAAATAGTTTTTTAGCAAATGGGTGTGGAGGAGTAAGAGAATTCATTCTTGGTTTTCATTGGTTACCATGGGTAGACTCACAAGAAAGCTGGTACGCTGTAGCATGTGCAAACAACATGGATTTTCCATATTGGTTAAAACAAAAGAATACTGCGATTTGGACAGTATGTTTCATAGGAATTTGGCAGGCATTTGGTTTTAACATGGTTTTATATTTAGCTGGTTTAACAAGCATACCAAGAGAGTTATACCAAGCTGCAGAAATGGATGGTGCTAAATCTACGTGGGAACAATTTAAGCTTGTTACATGGCCAATGCTTGGTCCAACAACGTTGTTTGTTGTCACTATTACTACAATTAGAACGTTTCAAGTATTTGATACCATCGAAATACTCACCAAGGGTGGTCCATCAAAAACAACGTATGTCATGATGTATGCAATCTTTGAAAAAGCTATTCAACAAAACTTAACAAGTATCGGTGCAGCAATCACTGTTGTCTTTATTGGATTTATTCTTGTGTTAACGTTTTTCCAAAGATATGTCATTGAGAAGAGGGTTCATTATTAATGGAAGCTAAACAATATATTGGGGAAGGTTGGAAGCATGCAATCTTAATTATTGGTGCTATCGTAGTGATGCTCCCTTTTTATATGATGGTTTCAATGTCATTAAAATCTCAGCAAGAAATCCAATCAATTTCTGGTGGTCTTATTGGTGCGCAAGAAACTCAAACGTTTCCTGTATGTGTTAAAACTGGTTATTCAGAAGAAACATGTACAATGAAGCCATATCAATACAACTATTGGTTTGCTTTTGAAAAAGCGCCTATTCCTAGATACTTAATGAATGGTGTCATTGTTACTTTATCAATCTTCATTATTCAGGTTTTAGTCGCCTTACCGTGCGCGTATGCACTCGCTAAGTTACGGTTTTACGGGCGAGAATTTGTTTTCTCAATGGTTTTATTTTGCTTGCTCATTCCAGTTCATGGAATTGCGCTTCCATTGTATGTTATGTTGGCCCAGGCAGGATTAGTTGACACCTATTCCGCCTTAATACTCCCCTGGACCATATCGGTGTTTGGAATCTTTTTAATGCGGCAATTCTTTATGACTGTGCCCGATGAATTAATTGATGCCGCCAGGATGGACGGCATGGGAGAGTACGCAATTGTATGGAAAGTAATGCTTCCAACTGCAATACCAGCGTTACTTGCTTTTGCAATATTCTCAGTTGTTGCGCACTGGAATGATTATTTCTGGCCTCGTATGGTAATAACAGGAAATAGAGATCTCTTTACTCCACCGCTTGGTATAAGAGAATTCAGAGGTGGAATTGATAGTGACGAATTTGGTCCAATGATGGCATCGATAGTTACAGTAACAGTTCCTCTTATTGTTGCTTTTATAATCGCGCAAAAACGATTTATTGAAGGAATTACTTTGACAGGCATGAAGTAAATTCTTATCTACTGATGACATTGTCAGTAAATTTTATTTTTATCTTAATTCTTGTTTCTGCTCTATGTCATGCAGTTTGGAGTGCTATAATAAAATCAAGTAAGAACCCTTTATCGTTAATGGGTATAACATCTGTCTTAGAAGTTACTATTTTTTTACCTTTAACATTTACTGTTCCATTTCCAACTTTAGAGGTTTGGTATTTTTTAATTGCAACCGTTATCATTCATGTCATTTATAGATTAAATGTAATTTATTCTTATAGGTACGGTGATCTCTCTTACATATATCCAATTTCTAGAGGAAGTTCATGTTTGTTTGTAGCAATCATTAGTATTTTATTTTTAAGTTCTGATATTAGTGTTGCTGGTTTTGTAGGAATATTAATTGTTTGTATTGGATTATTTTTGATTTCTTATGCTAAAAATTTATCTTTTAACTTCAGAGGTTTTGCTCTCGCAATATCAACGGCTATTCTAATTACTGCTTACACTTTAGTTGACGGGGTCGGGGTTAGACTTTCTGAAAATGGTTTTTCCTATATTTACTGGCTCTTCACACTTAATGGAATACCTTTACTAATTATTGGTTTGATCTCAAAAGATGGTTTACGAAAAAAAGAAACGTACACTTTTATATCGGGGATTGCTGCTGGTGTCTTTGCAACAAGTAGTTACGCAATTGTTGTTTGGAGTATGCAATTTATAGAAATAGCTTATGTCTCTAGTATTAGAGAAATAAGCATTGTGTTTGCTGCAATTATTGGAATGCTTTTTTTATTTGAGAAGAATGCAAAATCTCGAATAATACCTTCTATTTTAATAGTGAGTGGTATTTCGGTTGTTTATTTTCAAATTCTATAAGGAAAAAATATAGACTTTTTGCACGAAAATTTTATATAATTTTTATGACTGAGGATATTGTGGAAGTAGATCCAAAAACCGAAACTATCTCTTGCGATGGTGGTGAAGATGGTTTAGGACATCCCGCAGTTTATTATACCTTCAATAATGAGAACAAAATTGTTTGTGGTTATTGCGGTAAAACATTTATTAAAAAAGAAGAGTAGAAATGTACAAAGAATCTTGGGGTGTAAAAAGAACGTGTCCGTGTAATAAGATACAATATTATGATCTTAATTTAGATAAAATGGATTGTCCTGAATGTGGTAAAGAAATTGAAGTAACAACCTTAGCCAGACCACGTAGAGGTA
The DNA here is from genome assembly GCA_902615625.1 of uncultured Alphaproteobacteria bacterium. Lineage (GTDB taxonomy): Bacteria > Pseudomonadota > Alphaproteobacteria > HIMB59 > CACPNW01. Next base: position 19,545 of record CACMPM010000009.1, on the reverse strand, counting down.
GAAAACCAGGAAGTACAAATGCGGCGCCTCTCGCAAATCCAATTCCTCCAAAACCAAAAGAAAAAGATGATGATCTTGATATTGATAGTTTTGATGTAGATAACAATGAAGACAATCTTGAGGATGATACTGTTTTATTAGAAGACGAAACAGAAATTGATCCAATAGCTGAAGGTATTAAGCCTAAAGACGACGGCGAAGAAGAATACTAAAATTTCAATAAAAATTTAGAAGATGTTTAAGGTACTACAAAACACTTGGGCCCTTTTTTTTGGCTTTGCTTTAATTAGTCTTGGTCACGGTTTGCAAGGAACACTCATCGGTGTTCGTTCTGTTTTAGAAGGTTTTAGTTTTTTTGCATCAGGACTTATTATAGCTGGTTATTACGTTGGATACTTAACTGGTGCGTTAACAATTCCAATTTTTTTACAACGTGTTGGTCACATAAGAGTTTTTGCTGCTTTAGCTTCGCTTGCTTCTATCGCTATATTATTACATTCAGTATTTGTTCATCCCTATTCATGGATGTTTATACGAATATTAACTGGCTTAAGTCTTGCTGGGATTTATGTAATCATGGAGAGTTGGTTAAATGAAAAATCAACTAATCAAACTCGAGGTCAATTACTTTCCGTTTACATGATTATTACTTTTGTATTTGTTGGAGCAGGACAATTTTTATTAAATTTAGGCGATCCAGCTAAAGTTGATTTATTTATTTTGGTATCGATCTTATTATCATTCGCACTTCTTCCTATTCTTTTATCTTCAACAGAACAGCCAAATACAGAAAGTCCTAAATTTTTTTCTTTAAGAGAATTTTATACTGTTTCACCTTTAGGTTTTGTTGGTGCCTTAGCAACTGGTTTATCGCATAGTGCAGTTTTTGGGTACGGTGCAATTTATGCTTCATCTATTAATTTAAGCTTATTTGAAATTTCTCTCTATATGATGATTATAACATCAGCTGGCGCTCTATCTCAATGGCCTATTGGATATTTGTCAGATAGAATTGATAGACGTGTTATTCTTATTGGTGTTTCTTTTATGGCTTCAGGTTTGAGTTTATTTTTTGTTTTTGCAAACTTTATGCCGCTAACATTATTCTTAATTTTTACTGGTCTTTTTTCAGTTGCATGTTTGCCAATGTATTCACTTACAGTTGCTCATACAAATGACTTCTTACAGCCTAATGAGATAGTATCAGCAAGTGCAACCTTTGGTATACTTATTGGTATTGGATCAATTATCGGACCTTTGTTTGTTTCTACTTTCATGGAAATTTTGGGAGCGGTAGGTTTTTATATCTATTTATTTTTAATACACGGACTACTAGGACTTTTTGGTTTGTATAGAATGACTCAAAGAACTAAACCTCGAGATCTTGAATCACAATATAATCCTTTACCACGAAATATTAGTCCTGCCGGTATGGAAATGAACCCCGTTACTGAGCCAACTGAGGACGAGTAAGTCTTTTAAATATTCTGTGAAGTAATAAGAGGATAATTATTCCCATATAAATGACTGGTTCAGTTTTATCGGCACGAACTAAAACATAAAAATGCATACTAGCCAGAATGGCTACTGGGTAAATTAAATAATGAATTTTCTTCCATAATTTAAAACCTAATCGTTTAATCATATTGTTTGTTGAAGTGCTAGCAAGTGGGATTAAAAAAAGAAAACTTATAAAACCAAAAGTTATAAATGGTCTTTTTATAATATCTTGTATGATAAATTTCATATCTAAAAAATGATCTAAAACTATGTAAGTGGAGAAATGCAAACAAACATAATAGAAAGCAAAAAGTCCAATCATTCTTCGTAATACAACTATCGATTTTAAAGGTTTAATATTTGATAGAGTAGTAATCATAAGAGTTATTATTATTAATCTAAGTGCCATTAGACCTAACTCATCCATTAGTTTTTCAATTGGATTTACTCCAAGATTCCCAGTAACAAATTGGTACGCCCAGACTAGACTAGGAAATAGAATTAAAATAAATAAAACAGGTTTACTGCGATTGAAATTTCTTGTTGAAAACATTCATTAATAAAATTTAGTCAAATCTAAATCTCTATAGAGATGTGCTACTTCTTTTTCATAGCCATTAAACATTAGTGTTTCTCTTCTTTTAAATTCTCCAATTCGTCTTTCTGTTCCTTGACTCCATCTTGGATGGTTTACGTTAGGATTAACATTGGCATAAAAACCATATTCCCAAGGAGCTAAAGTTTCCCAAGATGTTTCAGGTTGAGTATCTAAAAATCTAATTTCCACAATTGATTTAATTGATTTGAAACCATACTTCCATGGAACAACTAATCTTATGGGTGCACCATTTTGATTAGGCATTTCATGGCCATACAATCCAGTTGCTAATATTGTTAGAGGATTCATTGCCTCATCCATTCGAAGCCCTTCTCTATATGGCCAAATGATTGTTCTCTTTTGCTGACCTGGCATTTCTTCAGGTCTGAAGACAGTTACAAATTGAACATACTTTGCCGAGCTTAAAGGTTCAGCCATTTTTATAAGTTCAGATAGTTGAAAGCCTTGCCAAGGAATAACCATGGACCATGCTTCAACACATCTTAATCGATAGACTCTATCTTCTATTGTTACATTTGATAAAATTTTTTCTAAATCAAATGTTTGAGGCTTTTTCACAAGACCATCTATTTTTATTGTCCATGGTCTAGGTTTAAAATTTCCAGAATTTAAATGGGGATGTTTTTTATGAGTCCCAAACTCATAAAAATTATTGTACGTTGTGATTTCTTCGTAAGAATTAAGTTTGTCGTTTTCATTTAGATTTTTAGTATAAATTGAAAGATCACTATCGTGGTTTGCAAATGCTGATGAGGTAACCGTTGCTAGCATGGCGCTAGCTAAAGATCCCTTTATAAACTTACGTCTATTTAAATATGTCCTATAGGGTGTGATTTCAGATCCTAAAATTTTCATAATAATAATATATATCTTAAATATTAAAATTGAAGATTTGCTTTAATAATCTTAGCTTTTAAAATGGGAGTTATATTTATTTAGTATTTTTTCTGGCCATGTACTTTTGATAAATTCAAGAATAGACCAAACATCGTCATCTGATAACGCATCATTACCAAGCATTTTACCTTCATAATCAGGATTTGATTTTTTAAAACCATATTTAATGACATGAAATAATTGTGCAGGAGAGTGGTGCCAAGTATGCCCAGTGCCATTAAGAGGAGGTGCTCTTCTATGACCATCTTCATCTAACGATTTATCCCACTCTTCATGACCTGCTAAATTACCCATATGACACCCTGCACAATTTTCTGCATATAGTTTCATACCTTTAAAAATATCAACTTCTGCTGCATGAATACTATGTCCAATACATAATATTATAAGTACCGAAATTAATTTAAGGGTTTGCATTCTATTTATATAATTTTTTAAATTTATATTTCATTACAAATCTATCTTTTTTTTGATAGGATATATCTATGAAAAAATTTCTAATCGCATTTGCCATTTTAACTTTAATAATTGCACTTAACAAACATGCGTACAGTGAAAAAGTTCACGGTATTGCAATGCATGGAACACCAAAATATGCCGGTGATTTTGAAAATCTAGATTATGTAAACCCAAATGCACCTAAAGGTGGGGTAGTAAAATTTGGATCATATGGTTCTTTTGATAATCTAAATAGAGTAGCTTTTAAAGGTTCTAAAGCTGCTGGTCTAGGGTATGTTAATGATACGTTAATGAGAAGAGTATGGGATGAAGCGTTCTCTCTCTATGGTTTAATAGCTGAAAAGGTAGAATTGCCTGAAGATAGATCGTCTATAACTTTTTATTTAAATTCAAATGCAACCTTTCATGATGGCTCACCAATAACACGTGATGACGTATTGTTTAGTCTAGAAACGTTTCAAACAAAAGGTACTCCAAATCAGAAAAAAACATATGGCAAAGTTATTAAAACTGAATTGATTGGAAATGATGGAATAAAAATGATTTTTGAAAATAATGAAGATAAAGAATTGCCACTTATCATTGCAGGCTTTCTTCCTATCATTCCAAAAAAGTTTTATGAAAATCTTGATGTTACAAAAACATTTTTAGATATCCCTCTAGGCAGTGGTCCATACCAAGTTGATAGTCTCGATCCAGGACGTCAAATAAAATATAAACGCGTTGAAGATTACTGGGCAAAAGATTTACCGGTAAATAAAGGTCTCTATAATTTTGATACAATTATTTATGATTATTACAAAGACTCGAATGTCTTAGTTGAAGCTTTTAAAGTTGGTGAATACGACTTTAGAAGAGAATACAACGTTAAACGTTGGTTATCAGAATATGATTTCAAAGCTGTCCAGAATGGTGAGGTAATACTGACAGAAATGAATAACGATAGACCTGTTGGAATGAATGGTCTTGTGATGAATACAAGACGTGACATATTTAATAATAGAAATGTAAGACTTGCTTTAAGTTATGCCTATGATCATGAATGGATTAATAAAACAATATACCAAAATGCATATGTGAGAACAGATAGTTATTTTGATAATTCCCCATTAGCTTCTTCAGGCTTACCGTCAAAAAATGAGTTAGAATTATTGAATGTATGGAAAGATGAAATTCCAGCAGAGGTATTTACGGAAACATTTACTCCACCTATTACGGATGGCAGTGGTAATGACCGTAAAAATTTATTGAAAGCAAAAGAAATACTCGAAAAAGAGGGATGGTTTGTTGAAAATGGAAAACTGGTAAAAGATGGAAAAGAATTCAAGTTTGAGTTCTTGATTGTCAGTCCATCTGATGAGAAAATTGCCTTAGCCTATCAAAGTAATTTAAAAAAACTTGGCATTACAATGGACGTAAGAACTGTTGATTCATCCCAGTATCAAGAACGTTTGTTAAGTTATGATTTTGATATGATTAAAAGATATTGGGGAGTCAGTTTAAGCCCAGGAAATGAGCAACAATTTTATTGGGGATCAGAAGTTGGTCAAAAAGATGGAAGCAGAAATTACCCTGGTATCAATAGTCCAGCAGTTGATGCATTAATTGAAAAACTAATTAGTGCAACAAATAGAGAAGAATTAACAACGGCGATCCACGCACTTGATAGAGTATTGTTATGGGGTCACTATGTAGTTCCTCTTTATCATAGCAACAAAGACAGAATTGCTTATTGGGATTTTTTTGAATACCCAGACGAAATTCCACTTTACGGAATTGTAATTGAATCTTGGTGGATTAATAAAGATAAACAATAAAATAAGTAATCAAATATTTTTATGAGTCATACAAGAGCTAACATACTCATGTTAATTGCCTCACTTATATGGGGAACAGCTTTTGTAAGCCAAACTACTGGAATGGGAGCCATAGGTCCTTTTACGTTTAGCTTTGGAAGATTCTTTTTTGCTTTTTTAACAGTAATTCCATTTGCGATTTATATAGAACAACAAAATATTTTTAAAATATTAAGTGATAGAAAAAAAGTTTATCTTTGTTTGGCTACAGGTTTTTTTCTTTTTGGTGGTATGGGCCTTCAACAATACGCTTTACAAAAATCATTAATATCAAATGCTGCTTTTCTCAGTACTCTTTACGTTCCCTTTGTTGGTATAATTTCAAGATTCATAATTAAAAAACAGGTACACTGGATAATCTGGATTGCCATTTTACTTTGTTTGTATGGATCATATCTTTTGTCCTCTAATCAATCAGTTGAAATTCAACAATCAGATTCACTCTTGTTTATTGCTGCGTTGTTTTTTGCCTTACATATTATTTGTATCGATATTTTTATGAAAGAACTTAACAGTCCTTTTTTATTTGGAAGTATTCAGTACTTTATTGTTTTTATTTTATCTATGATCCTAGCTTTTATGTGGGAAGAACCAAAGCTCTATAATATGCAAATTGAATGGTTTGAAATTTTATATACGGGTATTTTTTCTGCTGGCATTGGATATACACTTCAAATTATTGCTCAACATAAAGCTAATCCTGCTCCTGCCGCTATTATTTTATCAATGGAGTCAGTCTTTGCTGCCATAGCAGGTTGGATACTTTTAAATCAAGTTTTAGACACACAAAAAATACTTGGATGCCTTGCAATATTTGTTGGAGTCATTATAGTACAATTAGTACCAATAATTATTAAACAAAAATGAGTGATAAATTAGACGTAGTTGGAATTGGAAATGCTATGGTAGATGCCATAATTCCTTCCAATCAAAGTGAAATTGAAAAACATGAAATTAATAGAGATTCTATGAATCTTATTGATGAAAATTTAAAAAATAATTTGCATGAAAGTTATTCCATCAGAGAAATGGCTGGTGGAGGTTCCCTTGGTAACTCCATGTTTGGCGTCACCTCTTTTGGCGGTAATGGAAGTTTTATTGGAAAAATTAAAAATGATGAAATTGGAGTATACCTTCAAAAAGATATGATCCGAGAAGGACTAAAATTTCCATTAGGATTTACATCTCCTGATATTTCAACTGGATGTTGTACAATTTTTGTTGAAGAAGATGGAACAAGAACAATGTGTACTTTTCTTGGTGCTGGAACATTAATAGGTCCTGAAGATATAAAAGAAGATGATATTAAAAATCATAAGATTGCATATTTAGAAGGCTACTTGTGGGACAATGAAAATGCAAAAAAGGCTATGAAAAAAATGGTAGATATTTGCAAGGCTGATAATCAAAAAATTGCATTTACTTTATCTGATCTTTTTTGTGTTGATAGACACAGAGACTCTTTTAAAGAATTAATAACTGAGAATGTTGATATTCTTTTTGCTAACGAAGATGAAATCAAAGCAATGGCACAAACAGAAAGTTTTGAAGAAGGTCTAGAATATGCAAAATCATTAAATATAATTGCTGCTATTACTAAAGGAAGTAGTGGATCAGTTATTGTTTCTGGTAATGACATCACTGAAGTTGCTGCAAAAAAAGTAGAAAAAGTTGTAGATACAACTGGAGCTGGTGATTTATTTGCAGCTGGTTTTTTATTTGGTTATTCTAAAGGTAAAGCAATGGATGAATGCGGTAATTACGCATCGATTGCTGCTGCAGAAATTATTTCGCACTATGGTGCAAGACCTTTAGTAAAATTGTCTAGTTTAATTTAGCTAATAATTTATTTTTATTTTTATCATCGCAAAAAGAATACTTAATTGCGTTATGAGTAAGGAAGGTTAGTTCCTTTTCATTTAAACCTAAATCTTCCATGACTTTGTATTCACCATTTATGGTTGCATTAAAAAAAGGAGGGTCATCAGAATTGACTGTTACTTTTACTCCTTGATCAAATAACGCTTTCACAGGATGATCTACATAATCTTCATAAATCTTAGTTGCAATATTACTTGTTGGACAAGTTTCTAGAATAATATCTTTATCAATTATTTCTTTGACTAAATCAGGATCCTCTATTGATCGAACTCCGTGACCTAATCTTGTTGGATGGAGAAGGTTGATAGCATTTCTTATATTTATAGGACCATCCCATTCACCTGCATGAACAGTAATTGGAAAATTTTCTTTTTTTAACATATCAAATGTTTCAACAAATAAGCTTGGAGGAAAATGCAATTCATCCCCAGCCAAACCAAAACCAACTAAACAAGGATGAGGATTATTTAAAACTTCCTCTGCAGTCCCTTGTACTGACTCTGGCCCTAAATGTCTGATCCCATTCATTATGTAACGTGAAACAATACCAAAATCCTCTTCAGCTTTTTTAGAAGCTTCATAAACTCCTTCAATAAATGAATGATAGGTCATACCTTTTTCTTTAGCATGAGTAGATGAAATCATCGCTTCGACATAAAGAACATTATTAGCAGCACAATCTTTTAAATATTCATACGTTAATTCAAAATAATCTTCTGGCGTGTGTATGACAGAAGTAACAATGTCATACTTTTTTATAAAATCATAAAAATCATCCCATTGGTATGCGTATTTTGAACCAAACATTTCATCAGGTATTTCATGATTATTACGTTTGGCAAATTTCTTACATAAATCTGGCGTAATGGTTGCCTCTAAATGAACATGAATTTCTGCTTTTTTGACTGAATTAAAAATATTCATATAAAAAAAATACCTATATAATAATAATATGGAAGCAAGAATAAATAGAAGAAGCTTTGTTTTTGGCGCAAGTTGCTCTTTATGTGGTTCGATGATTTTACCTTCTTGCACACAAGTACCATTAACAAATCGAAGTCAGTTAAACTTATATGATAGCAATCTACCTATAATTTTAATGGGTGGTGGCGTGGCAGGTCTTCCAAAGATTTATCCTAATGAAAAAGCTCTTAATCAAGAAGTTGATAAAACATATTCAAGATTTTTATCAAAAGCTAAAGAAGATAAAATTCTTTTAGATAACACAGATGAATCAAAAAAAATTGAAGAAATCGGAAAGGAAATTTATACCTCTCTAGATACATTTTATATTAATAAGCGTGAAAAAAATCCTGTAGAAAATTTTAACTGGCAATTTGCTCTAATTGAATCTGATACAAAAAATGCATGGTGTATGCCTGGTGGTAAAATTGCTTTTTATACTGGCATACTTCCTGTTTGTAAAAATGATGATGGGATTGCTGCAGTTATGGGTCATGAAATTGCACATGCATTTGCTAGACACACAGTAGAAAAATTAACTCAAGCATCTATGATGCAAATGGCAACAATTGGAATATCGCGAAGTAAATATGCAGAACTTCTTAATAAATCTTTTAGAGTAGGAAATGTAGGAGGTAATGTTTACAACTCCGTTGTAAAGTATGGTATTTTTCTTCCATTTAGTAGAAAGATGGAAAGTGAAGCTGATTACTTAGGCATGGGATTTATGAATCTTGCTGGATTTAATATTAAAGAACCAGCTAAATTATGGCAAAGAATGATGTCAGGTCAAGAAGGGAGGGTGCCTGAATTTATGGGATCACATCCAAGTCCTGATAATAGATCAAAAAAGTTTCTTGAATGGGAAAGTGAAATTTTAGATAAATTTCCCCAAGTTTAATTTTAGTGTAATAGGTATTTTATGATTGCTGTTGAAGTTAAAGATCTTACTCATTCAATTAATAATAAAAAAATTTTAAATAATATTAATTTTAATCTCAATAAAGATAGTATCTCTTGTATTTTGGGACCGTCAGGTAGTGGAAAAACTACTTTATTAAAGCTCATAGCAGGTCTTGAAAAAGTACAATCAGGTAAAATTATTATTAATGGTGAAGAAGTAAGCAGTACTGCAAAACACTTACCTACAGAAAAAAGAAAAATTGGTTTTTTATTTCAAGATTACGCTCTATTCCCACATTTGACAGTAAAAGAAAATTTGAGATTTCCAACTAACGCTAAAAATTTAACTAATAATGTTGATGAAATTATTGAATTAATAAAATTACCTAATTCACTAGATAAATACCCACACGAGTTAAGTGGTGGTGAACAACAAAGAGTTGCACTTGCACGATCTATAATTTCACAACCCGATTTACTTTTATTAGATGAGCCTTTTTCAAGTTTAGATTTAAGCCTTCGAGAAGAGGTGAGAGATGATACGCTGCATCTATTACAAAAATCAAATGTGTCTGTAATTATAGTCACTCATGATCCTTTCGAGGCAATGTTTATCTCAAATCATATAAATATTTTTGATAAATCAGGTTCGATTGTACAGTCAGGAACTCCGAATGATCTCTACAACAATCCAAAAAATTCATATGTTACAGGTTTTTTTGGTGAAACAAATAAATTTGAAGGTGTTGTTAAAGAATCTCACATTTACACACCAGTTGGTAAAATTAAAACACCTGGAAATTTAGAAGGTGAGAAAGTTGTAGTACACATAAGACCTCAAGGTATAAAACTCAACAAACAACCAACACCAGTTAATGGAATTAAGGGAACTGTTATGGCGTCAAAATTAATGGGGTCATTTAGTTTTATCCATTTATCTGTGTTAGATAATAATAATGAAGTTGTTCATGTTCATAGCCACATGCCTGCTGACTTTAATCCAAAACAATCGTCTGCAGTCGAGATAGAAATTGATAATGATCAGGCTTATATTTTTAAGAATTAAGTTTTAGTTTTTTATTGATTTAGTAATTGTTCTGTTAAGAAAAATTACCGGTCCTAATCCAGCAATAACGATAATTAGAGCTGCAAATGCTGACTCCTCCAACATTTCATCAGAGGCATATTGATAAACATAGGTTGCTAGTGTCTCAAAATTAAATGGTCTTAATAAAAGTGTTATTGGAAGTTCTTTTAAGATATCTACGAAAACTAATATTCCTCCAACTAATAAATTTGTATACAGCAAGGGTAATATAATTTTTCTTATACTTTTGAAAAAGCTAACACCCATTGTTCTTGATGCATCTAATAAGTTTGGATGAATTCTTGAAACACCTGATGTAATTGCTCCATTACCAACAGCTAAAAATCTTATACTATACGCGAATAATAAAATTATAAATCCACCAACAGCATAACTCATACGAAAATAAATTAAATCATTAAGCCACCCAACAAAGACAACTATTCCAACAGCAAGAATTGTTCCTGGAAAAGCATAACCAGAAGAAGCAAAAAATATTAAAATTTTATGGAAATTATTTGATTTATATGCCCCAACTATAATCATTAATAAGGATAGCAACATAATGAATGATGAAGAAATAAATGCTAAAGATATACTTGATAGTGTTATTTGAAAAATTTCAAAAAAATTTATTATAGAATAACCTTTAATTACAAAATTCAATAAAATTGAAACAGGTATTATAAAACCAAGACTTAAAGGTATTAGGCAAATTAAAAACAATAAAGAATTTTTGACACCAGAAACTGTTTGGGTTGGTGTATAAGATGCACCACTATATTTTTCATGAAATTTTCTGCTACGCCTACCCAAATACTCTAAAGTTAAAAGTACTATAACAATCATAAATAAAATACTAGAAATCTGTGATGCGCCAGATAGACTATTCATTCCTAACCAAACATTAAATACGCCTAAGGTTAATGTTTCAATTGCAAAATAATCAACTGTCCCAAAATCAGAAATTGTTTCCATTAGTACTAAGGCCAAGCCAGCAATTATACCAGGACGACCAAATGGAATAGCAACATTGAAGAAGGAATTCCTTCCATAAATAGAACTAGTTTGAAAAAAAGATATAGGTGTCGTTATAAATGATGCTCTAGTCATTAAATATACGTATGGATACAATACAGAAGACATTACCAAAATTGCACCTTCCATTGATCGCACATTTGGAAACCAGTAATCTTTTGAGCTCGTCCAACCAAATATGTCTCTTAGCAATGATTGAAGAGGACCAGCATATTCAAAAAAATCGGTATAAGTATAGGCAATAATATAAGCTGGGACAGCAGCTGGTAATAATAACATCCATTCAAAAAATTTTTTCCCAAAAAAATTATACCTTGTCACTATCCAAGCAGTGGTCACACCAAAGACTAAACTTAATCCTCCAACACCAAACATTAGAATTATTGTATTGGTTAGATATCTGGGCAAAACAGTAGAAAATAGATGTGGCCATAGTGATGTATCGCCTAAAATCGCGTAATAAAATATTGAAAAAATAGGGGCGATAATTATCAAAGCAATTATCGCCACAGAATTGGACCATAAATTAAAATTTATCAAAACAGTTAACCTATAATTTACCAGCCTACTCTATCAATGATTTTCTGAGCTACGGGAGCAAGTTCTGCAAGTTTTTCAACAGGCAGTTTATCTTCTTTAAACGCGCCCCATGATTTTAACTCATCAGTTAATTGCATATCTGGATTAACCGGATATTCATAGTTTATAGAACTGTAAAGAACTTGTGCTTTTGGCTGAGTCAAAAATTCAAGTAGTGCAATCGCGTTGTCTTTATTTTTAGAGTACTTAATTACACCACCGCCAGCAACATTTATGTGATTACCTCTGTCTTCTTGGTTAGTAAAAACTAACTCTATTGAGTTAGCCCATTCTTTTTGTTCTGAATTCTTTTCATTAAATTTCATTTTTCCAAAATAATAGGTATTCATTACAGCAATATCGCAGACACCCTCATAAATTGCTTTTGCTTGAGCTCTATCATTGCCCTCAGGTTTACGTGCTAAATTTGCAACAATGCCTGCTGCCCATTCTTCAGCAAAAGCTTCTCCATTTGCAGCAATAATTGAAGCTAAAAGTGATCTATTGTAGTCATGGCTGCCAGGTCTTGTACAAATTTTACCTTTCCATTTTGTGTCAGATAGATCTTCTATTCTTTTAATTGAGTTTTTTGACACTCGTTCTTTTGAGATTGCAACAATTCTAGCTCTCTTTGAAAGTGCAAACCATTTATTATTACTATCTCTTAAATGATTTGGGATATTCATATTCAAAATATCTGAATTAATTGGTTGCAAAATATCCTTTTCAACAAATTGGTTTAATCTTGCTATATCGACTGTTAATACCAAGTCAGCAGGTGTATCTTCACCCTCAGCTAAAACTCTTTCTAGTAATCCTTTTTTTGCATGTAAAACATTTACCTTTATGCCAGTCGATTTTGTAAATTCCTCAAAGAAAGGATCTATTAAAATCGGCTGCCTGTAAGAATAAACATTAACCTCTTTGGCAAACAAGTTTAGTGAAATGGTAGATGCAATTAGTATCAAAAGTAATCTAAAAATAATTTTCATATAACCTTCTTTTTTTGTGGAGATAATAAATATCTCCACGTTCTATGATTAAGAATCTTATTAAAAATTATCAGAATACGAATGTAGATCTATATAAATTTTTTTTTAATATCAGTGTTGTTAAAATTCATAAAATTAGATTTATTCTAAATTTAAAGTTAAAAATGTTGGGGCCACTTTGGGCCCCTATCAAAACTATTTTATTGAAATAAGTCTAGCTTTTTTTTCTTCTGGAATAATTCTCTCCAAATCAATCGCTAAAAGTCCATTCTTCAATTCAGCATCTTTAACTTTGATATCTTCTGAAATTGTGAACGATCTTTCAAACTGTCTTGTTGAGATTCCTTTATGGATTACACCATTACCATTTTCATTAACCACTTTTTCTTTAGGTTTATTTCTAACAGTTAGGTTGTTTTCTTTTAATTCAATCTCAATATCTTCTTTACTATATCCAGCGAGAGCAACTTCAATTTTATAGTTATGCTCATCAACTCTATGAATATTGTAGGGTGGATAATTTGTATTGTATCTTTCCGTAGACTCCAACATTCTATCAAATTCATCAAAAATTGAGTCAAATCCAACAGAAAATGGTCTTAGAGAGTTCCAAACGGATAGGTTTCTAGTCATAATAACTCCTTTATTAAGCAAGTTTATTTTGCCCGCACCCACAATGGCATACAGACAAATATTATGTGGGGATGATTGTGTTTAATTCAAGTCTTTGTTATTTTTTTCTTATAAACGACAATCCATCAGAGAGTGGTAAAAGAGAGAATTCCACTCTTGTATCATTTTGTATTTTTAAATTTAAATCACGGATAGTTTTTGTTTGAGAGTCTTGTTTAGTTTCATCTGCCACATCACCATGCCAAAGCATATTATCAATAATTATTATCCCATTAGAGACTAATAAATTCAGAGACAATTCATAATAATTTGGATAATTATTTTTATCAGCATCTATAAAAATTAAGTCATAACTCTGTTGACGGTCTATCATGCTTTGCATTACCTCAACACCATCTCCAATAATCGATTCAATTTTTGAGCTAATTTTATCTAATTCCCAATATTTTTTTGCTAAGGATAAAAATTCATCTGAATTATCAACAGTTACGATTTTTCCTGATTCAGGTATACCTCTAGCCAAAAACAAAGTGCTCATCCCTGTAAACCTTCCAATTTCTAAACAGTTTTTAGCATTAGAAATTTTAGTTATCATTTCTAAAAACTGACCTTGTTCTTTTGCAATCTGCATTTGGGAAACACTACCAAGTTTTAAAGTTTCATTTTCTAGTTCAGTAATTATTTTATCTTCTCGGTAACCTACGCTTTGTAAGTATTGCACAAGTGCTTCATTAATTTCAGTTTGAGTGCTCATTAATTTATGGTTTCAAATATTTCAGGTAGTTTTTGAGTTTTTTTATCTGAAATAATGAAACAGCCTTTTATTTTATTTATTAAATTATCATCTATATTTTTACTTGAGTATAAACTTAACAGAGGAGTTGAGGAATTTACTTCATCGCCTATATTGAGAACATTATCATATCCAACTCCATAATTTATTTTATCGGTAACCTGTTTTCTTCCACCTCCAAGTTCAATAAGTATAAGGCCTAAATCTCTGGTATGAATATTTTCTATCCACCCGCCTTCCATAGAAAATATATCTTTTTGAATAGATGTATTGGATAGATCTTTTTCATAAGATGTTAAAATATTTTTTGGTCCACCCAAGGCTGCAACCATCATTTCAAATTTTTCTGCAGCTAGTCCATTATTAATAACAGTATTAATTTTATTATAAGCCTCTTCTTTTGAAATTTTATAAATGTTTACTAATAGCGAAGATATTAATTCATTAGTGATCTTCTCTAATCGATGATCTTTAAAATCATTTTTAATATATTTTATGCATTCTAATATCTCCAGTGTATGACCAGCACTTTTACCTAGGACCTGATTCATATCCGTTAATACAGCTTCGCAATGTAAACCTGCTCCTTTAGCGACTCTTACTAAGGAGTTGGATAAATCTCTTGCTATATCAATAGTGCTATTAAAAGATCCATTACCAACTTTTACATCAAGTACTAAAGATGAAAGACCGCTTGCAATTTTTTTTGAAAGAATAGATGATGTTATTAAAGGTAAAGATTCTACTGTACCTACAATATCCCTTATAGAATATAATTTTTTATCAGCTGGTGCTAAATTAGAGGTTTGACCAATAATTGCACAACCAACGTCTTTTACAACTTTTTTAAAAGTTTCTAAATCAGGCTTTGTATTGTACCCAGGTATTGAATCAAATTTATCTAGAGTACCACCGGTATGACCCAAACCTCTACCTGAAATCATAGGTACATATAGTTCACAAGCTGCAAGTATTGGTGCTAAAATAACGCTCGTCTTGTCTCCAACTCCACCAGTTGAGTGCTTATCACAAACCAACTCAGAATCTACAATCTCAGACCAATTTAGTGTATCGCCTGAGTTCGTCATCGCTTCAGTTAAACAAACAGTTTCTTCAGGAGTCATTCCATTTGAAAATATTGCCATGCTCATTGCTGCAATTTGCGCATCTGAAAAAGATCCATTTGTTAAACCGTCTACAAAAAAGTTGATATCTTCTTTTGATAGATCTTTGTTGTCTCTTTTTTTTCTAATTATCTCTTGAGGTATCATCGAATTGAACTTCTTGTATAAATTGTTTAATTAAATTTAAAACATTGTTCTCTGCTAAACTTGCATTCTCTAAAGTTTCCTGATGACTTAATTTTGTTTTATTCATACCAGCAGCTAAGTTGGTGATTACGCTGATACCAATAACGGGAAGTCCGCAATGATTAGCAACTAAAACTTCTGGTACTGTAGACATTCCAACTGCATTTCCACCTATTACTTTTAAGGCATTGATTTCAGCAGGTGTTTCAAAATTTGGTCCTGAGTACATACAATAGATACCTTCATAAATTTTTTGATCTATTTTTTTAGCGACTTGTATTAACTGATCTCTATAAAACTTGTGATACCCATCACTCATATCATGAAAGCGAGGGCCATACTCTTCAGCATTAGGTCCAATAAGTGGATTAAAACCACTCCAGTTAATATGATCTTTAATTGCCATTAAACTGCCAGCCGGCATAGCTTCATCTAAACTACCTGCTGCATTTGTAACAACTAATAACTTAGACCCAATGTCCTTTAATACTCTTATGGGTGAAGCTAAACTTTGAGGATTATGCCCTTCATAAATATGTGATCTTCCATACATACAAACAACATTTAAAGTATTTATTTTTCCTAAAACTAATTTACCTGCGTGACCTTTGACAGTTGGCTGTGGAAAATCAGCTAACTGTTCATATGAGATTGATTCTTGAATATCTTTTTCTTCAAAAAAATTAGTTAGTCCACTTCCTAAAATTACGGCAATATCGGGTGAAGTATTATTTGTTATTTCTAAAAATTTTTTTGCCGAGGGTAACATTAAAGATTCTCTGGGCCAAAAGAATCTGGAAGTAATTCTTCGAGCGTAGATGTTTTCATATGACCATTTTCATTACACATATGAATCTTTGTATCTAAAGTAGCAAATTCTCTTAACCTCTGTCTACAACCACCACAGGGTGAGCATAATAATTCACCTGAACCTATAACCACAACTTCTAAAATTTTTTTGTTTCCATTAGATATCATATTTCCAATTGCAGTTGCTTCGGCACACTGGGATTGAGGATAGGCAGCATTTTCAACATTACAACCAGTAATAATTTTACTATCTTCTGTTAGAAAAGCTGCTCCTACTTTAAAATTTGAATAAGGCACATGAGCTTGCTCTCTAACTTTTTTTGCAGCCTTGAATAAACTATCAAAATTTTCTGAAACCATATTGTTGTTTAACATGAAATTACTAAAAAAATTATTTATTTCTAAATCTTAAACAATTCTTGAGACAAATCAGGAAGTTCGTCTCCCCAAAAAACTTCTTTACGTAAAAATTCTGGATCTTGGTTAAAACAAACAGACATTGCAGAATTATAAACAGCCCTTGAGTCAATAGTCGAATTTAGATCTCTTCCCTCAAATAATTCTTTCTTTTTTAGTCCAGGCCAATCTGTATAAACTTGAGATTTTTTTAGCAAGCCTCCAGCCATTAGTATTGCACTTCCATATCCATGCTCAGTTCCATAGCCTCCATTTTGTTTTATAGTTCGGCCAAATTCAGTTAGAGTAAGAATAAGAGTATTATCAAACGCTTGACCAAGATTTTCATGTAAAATAGTAACAATTTTATTTACTTCTTCTAGTTCATCAGCATGCGCTCCATCAACGCCTCCTTGAGCAGCATGGGTATCAAAACCATCTAAATCAAATACAGCAACTCGAGGACCACTTTGATCTTTTAATTGTTTAGCAGCTTCAAGAGCAAGTTTTTTTCTATCATCAGAGTCAGTAGCTATTTGCATAGACAATGGTCTTTGTCTAATTGTATCAAGTGTAGATTTAATTAGCTCGTTATGCTCACCCTTAAATTCATTATAAATTTGATCTATTAACTTTGTTTCAACAAAATCTGGTGATGGGAAGAAGTTATTATTCTGTGGCACACCTCTTAATAAGAGTGGCATTGGTAAAGATATTGCCAAACCTTTTCCTATAATATTTGAAGCTAGTAATCCCCTACCAAGCCATCCCGTTTTTTCTTTGTATGGAATGTGTGCTCCAGTTTCCATTAAATTTTGTCCATCAAAATGTGATCTGCCCGTGTAAGGAATATTTGTTGCATGAACAAATGCCGCTTGATTTTTTTGCCAGAGTTTATGAAAAATTTCTAATTTAGGATGAAGGCCGAAGTCGCTGTTCAAATTAAGAACGTCTTCCAAAATGAGTTTTTTTCTTAATTTTTTGAGACGTTTATCTCCAATAACAGGAACAGCTGTTAAACCATCCATTCCTCCACGAAGTGATATAATAATTAGATTTTTTTTCTGCATTGCAGCGAAACTTATTTTTGGAAAATATCCAGAAAGAAACAATGTTGTTGATCCTCCAATTAAAAAATTTCTTCTTGTGCAGTTCATATTTTTAATACTCCTGGCAAATTACAAATGACTCCATACTTTTGCCCTAAATCATAATCTGATGTGCCAAATCTAAAATTATCAATAAGAGATGCCATATTTTTATGATCTTCAAAATTATTTTTAAGACAAGATAAAATAAAACCATGGGATCTGTTTCCAGATTTAACAAGCATTGGAAGTTCAATTGAAGCAAACCAAAAGCGGCGTAATAATAATTCTGGCGATACCCAATCTACCTCCAAATCACTCCAACCATTAGGTTGTTTGGCACGATAAGGTGAATGCCCTATTTCTCTAAGTATCCATGATAATTGTCTTTGTCTGTTATTTGGCTTTGACTTGAAAGTATAATTCATTTTTTCAAAAGAAAGTGGAATATTTAAATCAAACATTCTTGATAATTGCATTAACCATATTTCAGGTGGATGAAATTTATGTGTAATCTCATTATACTTGTAAGCTTGCGTTATAACTGCTTTGTGAATTTCAATTAAGCTGCCATTGGATTTGTTCCATGCTGCTATAACTGGGTTTATCATTTCATCTGTTGGTTCATCTGTAATAAAATGCCTGCATAATTTTGTTGAAACAAATTTGATACAGATTGGGTGTGTTGCCAAATCATGAATTACCTTTGCAAGTTCTCTTTTTGCATCATTTTTGTATTTAACTCCTAAAACTACTTTATCTCCTTTTTGATGCATTTCTTGATCAAACCATATATCACCAGTTTCTAAGTTTTTTCTATCCCATTTGTGAGCCCAACCTGTCATGATATAGGCTAGCTGAATCACATCTTCCTGAGTGTATACAGCATTTGGAGATACTGTATGTAATTCTAATAATTCTCTTGCATGATTTTCGTTTATCGTTTCTCCCCATTCCATTCCTTTTTTAGAATTGGGGCCAAAAGATTCTGAATTATCAAGGTGGTGAATCATACACCATGAAGTTGTAACTGACTGAACCATCTCTTCAAAAGTTTTAACCATGTTAGGTCTAATAATTTCACGTTGATAAGGTCCAGTACTAAACTCTGCTAAAAAATCTTTTTCACTTATTGCAAAATGATTTCCCCAAAAAAGCCAGAAACGCTCAAAAACGGGTTGTTTGGAATACTTTGTTTGAAAATGACGAATGGCATGTTCATTTAATTCAAAATATCTTTCTCCAGTTTTTATTCTTAATTCATCTTTTGCTTTTCTATAGGCATGTTTATCATTTTTAAATTTTTTTCTTAAAACTTCTCTATCTCCGTAGACCCATTCACCATATTTTTTTCTTAAATCTTTTTCTGTTGGGATTGTTCCAGGCCACAACAGATCAGGTATGGTATCTAATTGATTTATTGCCCAATTAAGAGGATCTTTATCTGGTTTTTCATTTGGCGACAGGCCAAAAGCTACTCGTCTATAAAAATTTAATGACATATATAAAAAAAAATAGTTTACATATATTTATAATTTTTAAAAATAAAATTTAATGAAAAATATACCTCTAAAGATTTGTGGCATAACAAATGTAAAATCTGTTGAAGTGGCACATAAAAATAAAATAAAATCATTGGGTTTTGCAAGTAAAAATTTGAATGGACCAAACACAGTTAGTGATAAAAAAATACAATCATTAATTAAAGAATGTAAAAATTATAAGATAGAATCAGTACTTC
>CACMPM010000008.1 GCA_902615625.1 uncultured Alphaproteobacteria bacterium | reverse complement strand
GTAGGTCAGCGTGGCAATTTATTATTAATTATGCAGCTGAAAAAAATAAGAAAATAGATTTTTAATTTACTCAAAATCAAAATTTATATTTTCTAGACCAGAAACACCATCTTTTAAATGATAAATATTAATCTGCTTTAGTTGCTCAACAAATCCATTAGCTAAAATTGATGATATATCTCCGTTCTGACTTACAAAAATAACTTTTTCTCCAATTTGTACATTTTCTTTATACTTATCGAAAAAATCAGGAAAAAAATTCCCATTTTTATCAAATGCAGTTATTTGAATAGCACCAGGTATTTTATTTGAATTAATGATTTCATCATTAGTTCTAATATCTATAATTTTAAAATCACTAGTCATTGCTAATTTTAGTTGATAACCATCTATTTCTTTATACCCTGGAGGAATTACTTTTATTACTTCAATTTCAAAAATAAGATTTGATTTTGGTGGAATCAAACTGCCTGCACCAATTTCTCCATATGCTAACTCATATGGAATAAAAATTGTTCTTTTACCTCCTTCTTTCATTCCAAGTAACCCAGTTTCCCAACCTAAGATTACTTGTCTTACACCTATTTGAAAATCAAACAATTGCCCTCTATCATAGGAACTATCAAAAACAGTATTATCTTCTAATTTACCAATGTAATGAACAGATACTTTTGAGTGATTTTTTACCTCTAAACCATTTCCTATGATTTCGTTTACGATTTGAACTTCATTAGAAAAAGATTTGTAACTAAAAATACAAATAAATAAGAATAATAAGATTTTGATCATTATTAAACTTCCTTTAATTGTTTTATTTGTGAAGGTAATGAAACAATTCCACTTAAAACAATAAATATTGCTCCAATATAAGCATATAAATTCATATATTCATTAAATATAAATATTCCAACTAATGATGACCACAATACCTGAAGGTAAACTAAGCTAAATACTGATGCATAATGTTTTTGCGCAATTTTAAATGCAGTTGTCGCAAAAAACATAGCTGAGTTGATAAATAATGCAGCAGTTAAAATTAAAAAAAACTCAAAAAAAGTCACTTTTAATGGATTCATTAAAAATAAAGGTATTGAAATTAAATGAACAAAAAAACCGCCATATAAAAAATAACCAATATTTGTTGTTACATGACTATATTTATTTACTATAAAAGTTGTTACGGTAATTAAAAATACTCCAATGAGGACAATTAAATAATAAATATTAAAACTTTCAAAACCTGGCTGAATAACAAACAAAACTCCTAAGAAACCAATAAATAGAGAAAGATAAGTCAAAATATTTAATTTTTCATTTAGTAAAAAAATAGCAAATATTGTTCCCATTAATGGTGCAGTCATATTCAATGTTGTGAATTCTGGAAGTTTAATTTGTTCGAGTGTTATAAAAGCAATAAAAGGTAAAGGAATATTTAAAAAACCTCTGAAAATAGGTGGAAGATAATTAGTACATTCTATATTTTTTTTTAAAGTTCCGTTAATTAATAAATATAAAGGGAAACATAAAAATATTGGTATCCCATAAAAGATGAAATGATAAAATTTTACATCTGTTTGAGATAGATAATTTATTATTGCATCATTTGTTACAAAAAAAATTCCAGCAAAAAATAAAAGAATTGAAGAATAAACTATACTTTTTTTCATATAATAAATTGAAGGATTGTATGATAAAAAAAAGTACTTATATTGATACTTGAATGAATACAAATGAAATAAAAACTTATCGACTTATTATTAAAGGAAAAGTTCAGGGAGTGGGCTTTAGACATTGGTTTAGTGATTTAGCAATATCTTTGGGATTAAATGGTTATATTCAAAATAAAGAAAGTAAAGATGAAGTAGAAGCCATAATTCAAGGAGATATGCAAAGTATACTATCTATTACTGAAAAAGCTAAAGATGGGCCATCACTAGCTCTAGTTGAAGGGGTTATTCCAAATAGTATCATTAGTAATGTTAAGTATTCAGGTTTTATAGTTAAATACGAAACTTAATTAAAAACTTGCTTTATAGTTTTATGAAGAGAATCAAATATTTCATCAATTTGATTTTTAGTAATTATGAATTGAGGACACAAAACAATTGCAGGACCTAAAGGCCTGCAAATTAATCCATTATCAATTGATAAATTAGCAACCTTATCTCCCATGTTAAGATGACCTTCAAATGGTTCTTTAGTGTCTTTATTTTTTACCATCTCTAATGCAGCCATAAGACCTATACCTCTAGTTTCTCCAATGTGTTCATAATCATTAAATTCATTTAATCTTTCAAAAAAATAGGGTTCCATTAACTTTACATTATCTAATAAACCTTCATTCATAATTACATCTATTGCTTTCAAAGCAATTGCACATCCAACAGGGTGACCACCAGCTGTAAAACCATGTGGAAATTCTTCTGCTGCTTCTGATATTTCAACAAATTTATCTGAAAATTCTTTATTAACTATAACTGCTCCCATAGGAAAGTACCCGGCTGTTAAACATTTAGATGATATAATTATATCTGGTTTGATATTGTAAGTTTCACAACCCCATAAATTTCCAGTTCTACCAAATCCACAAATCACTTCATCTGCAATAAAAGGAATATTATATTTTTTTAATATAGGCTGAACTAAATCAAAATACGATTTTGAAGGAGGTATACAACCTCCTGCACCTTGAACAGGTTCTGCAACAAAACCCGCAATAGTTTCTGGATCTTCTTTGATGATTTTTTTTTCTAAATTTTTGGCCATCCTAAGAGAAAATTCTTCTTCCGTTTCATTCTCTAATCCATATTTCCAATAATGAGGACATTCAATATGAATAAATTCTTCAGATGGTAAACCAAATTCTTTATTATATGGTTTGGCTGTCATTGAAGAAGCTCCTAAAGTAACGCCATGATATCCATTAATTCTTGTTATAATTTTTCGTCTATTTGGTTTTCCAATTCTTGCATTTAACATCCATAACATTTTGACCATGGTGTCATTTGCTTCAGATCCTGAATTACAAAAGAATACACGACCTTGATCAAAAGGTGATACTTCAATAATTTTTTCAGATAGCTGCAACGTTTCTTCAGACAATCTTCCAAATAAAGAATGATAACCAGCAAATTTTTCATACTGTTTTTTTGCAACTTCAATTAATCCAGGGTGGTCAAAACCAGCACACTGATTCCATAGACCAGAATTCCCATCTAGATATTTATTACCTTGAGTATCGTAAACATATATTCCTTTTCCATAAGAAATAACTAAAGGACCTCTTTCATTTAATGACTTCAAGTCAGTAAATCCATATAAATGACTGGAAGTATTTCTTTGTAACATATCAGTTAAATATTTTTTTTTATAATGAAAAGCAAGATTTTATTTTCAGTTGGGACGATAGGTGTACTTTTTATGATGGCTGGCCAATTATCATTCTCTATAAATGATAGTTATGTCAAACTTGTTGTAAAAAATATAGGTGATGACAATTCATTATATTCTGTAATTTTTTTAAGAGGTTTAGTTACATCAAGTCTATTAGGATTATATTTAATCTTTTTTGAAAAAAAGAATTTAATTAAAATATTATCAATCAAAAGTTTTCATATGAGAGGTTTGTATGAAGTTTTAACAGCATTATTTTTTTTGGTTGGATTAATATTACTTCCAATATCTGAGGTTTATACACTTTTAATGACTAATCCTTTCTTTGTCACAATATTTGCTTTTCTTTTTTTGGGAGAGAAGGTTGGAATAAGAAGATGGTGTGCAGTTATTATTGGGTTCTTAGGTGTGCTAGTAGTTGTAAATCCACAAAATTTTCAATTTAATTATCTTTTAGTGTTACCAATTTTAGCTGCTATTTTTTTAACTATTAGAGATATTGCTACAAAAAGTTTAGCAACTAAATCAAATAGTGTTGAAATTACATTTGTGACAGCATTGTTAATTACTGGGTTTGCAGGGTTGGGTTCAATAATTTTTGGGTATCAAGTAAGCAGTGAAGATGTAAATTATATTCTTGCTTCTAGTATATTTGTTTTATTCGGATATTTATTTTCAGTATTAACAGTTTTTTATGCACCACTCTCATTAACGGCCTCTGCAAGATACAGTGTAATTATATTTGGTATGATTTTTGGGTATTTAATACTAGGTGAAACTCCAACTTATAATATGATTATTGGCGCAATAATTATTACGTTAAGTGGTTTATTTGTAATCAAAAGAGAAAAAGAAATAGGTAAAATTCAATAAAAATTTACTGATCCTTACAAAAACTATAAACTTCTTCAACATGACCTTTAACTTTAACTTTATGCCAAGAATTTAGGATTTTTCCATTTTTATCGATTATAAATGTAGATCTATCTATCCCAAAATATTTTCTACCATACATAGATTTTTCTATCCAAATACCAAGTTTATCACAATTTTTTCCTTCATCTGAACCAAGTGGGTATTTCAATTTATATTTATCTGAAAATTTTTTATTCCGATCAACAGGATCTTTAGAAGCTCCTATTACATCAAAGCCAATTTTATTAAATTTTGTTAAATATTTCTGAAAATCTGCAACTTCTACTGAGCATCCACCAGTTAACGCCTTAGGGTAAAAGAATAAAACAGTTTTATTCTTTAATTTAGATGAATCAAACTCATTATCGTTTGTTAATTGAAGTTTTATCTTAGGAATTTTTTTCATAATTATACTACTAGTTTAAGACCGTACCCAGCTTTTTTTACTCTTGTTTTAAAATAATTTTTATTAAATTTATTCAAGGTTGGCTTTGTATTTATTTGATTTTCAACTTTAATTCCAGCTTTCTTAATAGAATTAATTTTATTTTTATTATTTGTAATAAGATTAACTTTATTTATTTTTAATAATTTCAGTATTCTTGCTGCAATATTAAAATCTCTTTCATCATCTAAAAAACCAATATTATGATCGGCGTCTATTGTATCCATACCTCTAGCTTGAAGAGAATAAGCTCTCATTTTATTAGCTAATCCTATTCCCCTACCTTCTTGTTCTAAATATAATATAATTCCACCATTATTTCTAACCATGTAATTGATTGATTGATTTAATTGTTCACCACAATCACATTTTAAAGAATGAAAAATATCACCTGTAAAACAAGCTGAATGTATTCTTAAATTGACAGATTTTTTATTTATTTTTTTTGGATTAACAATTATCGCTACATGTTTATCTGATCCAATATATGATTTGAATATTTTAAAATTAGAATTTTCGTTTTTTGGTAGTGGAACTTTTGCACTAGAAACTAATTTAATACTTTCACAAATTAATTCATTTTGCTTCAATAAATCTTTGTAATCGAATATTAAAATTCCATTCTTAAATCCAAATTCATTTATATTTTTGTAATATTTTTTATTAATTTTTTTAAAAACTAGCGATGGTATCATTTTAGCATTTTTGGAAAGATCAATACAAACATTATGAAAATTTTTAGATTTGAATTTTTTAATATTGGTAAATTTAATTACTTTATTATTGCTAAGAGGATTAACAAATAAATTTATTATTTGATTTACATCAGTTTTGGGATTTATCTCAAAATAAATATTACTTTTAATACTCTTATTAAAAATTGATTGAGCTTTTTGTTTAGTAATAAGTAGATATTTTTCATCAATTAAGTGCTTATTGAATTGATTAAAAATTTTACTTTGGGAATGCTCTATATTAAAGAACATCCAATATTCCTTGTTATTCTGAATTATTAAGGGTCTTCCGGTCCTGAGTTCGTTAATTGCCCTATCTATTATAGTTCCTGTATTAGATTTGAAACTCATGAAAACTTTATATAGATATAATTGAAATAAAAACAAATGATTACATCAAAAAATATAGGAATTTTACTAGATTTTATAAAAAATTCTAAAAAGAATAGTGATTTATATTTATTGGTTAAAAAAAATAGTATTTCTTTATCATCAAAAAGAAAAAGTAATTTTTACATAAAAAATAATAATCTGGAATCTAAAATTAATATAAGTAAATTTTATCAATCAATCTTAAATATTCTTCTCCCAATATTAAGAAAAAACAAAAAATTAGTTATAGCTCAGATAGGACAAAGTATTGATGGTAGAATTGCATTAAATAATGGTAATTCACATTACATAAATAATCCAAAGAGTATTATTTATCTACATTGTTTACGAAGTATCAGTGATGCAATTATTGTAGGCTCAAATACCATTAAAAAAGATGACCCCCTATTAACCACAAGAAAAATAAAGGGCACAAATCCAAAAAGAATTATTATCGATGGTAGTCTTTCACTAAATAACAAATATAAAATATTTAATGACGGTAATGAAAATATAATTTTTACAAAAAGTAATAAAAATATTAGATTGAATAATTCAACAATAATAAGATTAAAAAAAATAAATTTTACTAAAAATTTAATTACGCAAATAAAAAAACTTAAATATAAAAATATTTTAGTAGAGGGAGGATCAAAAACTATTTCAGAATTAATAAATAATAATTATATTGATATTCTTCAATTTATGATTGCCCCAATATTAATAGGTTCCGGGATTAATTCATTAAATTTAAAAGAAATTTCAAATCTCAATAAAGCTATCAGACCAAAACATAATTTTAATGAATTAGAAAATGAAATTATTGTTAATTTATTTCTTAATAGCTAAAAAATCTGTATTATTTAAAATAAATCTAGAATTTTTTTCATTAATACATTTTAAACGAAATTTTAACCAATCATCAAAGTTAAGTTTATTTTTTTGAATAATTTCTCTACAAAAATTTAAGAAATAAATTTGAAATTTATAATTTTGACTTACATCCCATGTAGAGTCTAAAACATATCTTTTGTGAGTCCTTTTAAATGCTTTATTTATTAATTCAGTACAATCAGGTCCAACGGCAACTTCCCCTATTCCTTTGTCAGATTTTTGATCTTTATTAAAAATATTAAGAATTTTTTTATCATCCTTGTGTTTTGGAAAAAATTTAAAATTACCATTATAATTTAAGGCAAAGTAGACAATTTCCGTATCAACATTTAATTTATAAAAATTTTTAAACCATGTTTTTGGTAAAATATCTAAAAAAGCAGATCCTGTGACTAAATTATAATCATTAAAATTTATTTTTTCTAGATTATTAATTACATCAACAATTTTAAAATTAGTTTTTTTTATTTTAGATGATAATTTTATATTTTTTTTAAAATAATTTGTTGATTGATGTGATATATCTACAAAAGACCAATATTGATTATTTAATAATCGTGACTTAAGAAATCTATAATTAGATCCAGCGCCTGAACCTAAGTCAACTATTCTAATATTTTTTTTATTTTTAAAAAATTTATTTATTAAATATAATATTCTTTTGTTTCGTGAATTTCTATCAACAGTCTCTCTAAGATTTAACCATTTATTTTGAAATTCATGCATATTAAATTAATTTAACAAATTTCTTAGCTGACTCCAGAGGAGTAAGAAGATATCTTTTATTTTTATGAATATTAATTTTTAGTTTTTTAAAATTTTTTTTATTTAATATATTTTTAATAATTATATTTCTAAGGTCATTTACTTCAAATTTTTTAAAATAAATAACACCCTTTTTTCCAAGTGTATTTAAGATAGTATGAGTAAAAAAAGTTATAATTGGCTTTTTAATTATTAATGCATTTGCTAAAGACATACCGAAACCTTCATATTTACTTACTGAAATGTAACAATCTGTTTTAGAATATAGTTTAGCTAATTTTGTATCTGAAATAGTACCATGAAATATTATTTTTCTGTTCATTGAATTTTTAGAAATAAATTTTTTGAGTTTTTTGTAATAACCTATATCTCTTGTAGTATCACCAACAATTTCTAAAATAAAATTATCTAAGGGCTTTAAAACTTTTAACAAAAAAAGATAATTTTTTCTATTTATTATACTGCCACATGTTAAAAGATGAATTTTACTATTATTTTTAAAATTATATTTTGCAAGTCTTTCTATACCGGGTTCAACTACAGAAATTTTATTATTTAGTACCTTAAATTCATTTATTAATAAATTTTTTGTATTTTTAGATGTCACAATAAATTTATTTATTTTTTTGAAATTTTCTTTTTCTAATCTTAAGAATTTTTTTGACCTTTGACCTTTAAATTCAAGAAATAAAGGATGATGTATTAGTGCGATAACATTATAAGTAAGTATTTTTTTAAATATGGAATACATTCCTTCTAAAGCTAATCCATCTATTATAATTTTTGAGTCAGGATCAATTTTATTTAAAATTTTTTGAAAATATTTTATATCGTTATTTGTAGGAAAAGGATAATTTTCACTTAGAGCAATTGGTCTAATATTTATATCTCTTATCTTTGCATATTCTAGGATATTTTTTTCATAAATATATCCTCCAGTTTTTGCATTAATATTTCCTGGATAAACAAAATAAATATCAGATTTATTTTTAGATAACCTCTTTTTCATATGATGCCCATGCAACATTTGATTCTTGCAAGGTTATTTTAATTTTTTTTAAAGATTTGTAATCTTCAGAGAATTCATTTCTTAGTCTATTCAAGATCTTATTGCAAATATCCTCTGCTAAAAACTCTGTTGAGGTAATTTTTCCCTTAAATTCATCAATTTCATCTAAATTTTGATAATTATATATTTTAAGAATATCTTTTAAAGTCGTGGACACTATCCCTAAATCCATAATTATATTGTATTTATTAAGTTTATCAGTGAAAAATTCAGCATCTACTAAATATGTAGCTCCATGCATATTTTGAGCTGGCCCAAATACTTCACCAGGTAAAGAATGAGCTATTAGAATATTTTCTCTTACTTTTATCGAATACATAATTAATATTTAACTAAATGCATTATTGTATCCTTATTTTGAAGGATTTTATAGTAATCTTTTTCTAAATCAAAAAAATTACTTTCACTAGTAATTAATTTTTCTAATTTTGAATTTTTTAAAGATTTAATTGCTAATTTTAATCTCCCCTCAAAATCATATTTATTTTTCATGTATTTTGGTATTTTAGATACCTGTGAGCTAATGATTTTTAATCTTTTAGAATGAAAATACCCGCCTAAGGCAACTTCTCCTTTATTTTTACCATACCAACTAGCTTCTACTATTTTTCCTTCGATAGATAATTTTTCCATTAAAGAATTTAAAACTTTATAATTAGCTGTAGTATTTATCGCTACATCTATTTTCTCAATCTTTCTTATATCAATAAAATTTAATCCTAAATAATTGGCAATTTTTCTTTTATTTTTATTATTATCAAAAACATAAATATTTTTATATCCATTAATTTTAAAAAAAAATGCAGTTAATAATCCTACAGAGCCAAGCCCTACAATTAGAATTTTGTTATTATTTTTAGATTGAGCGTCCCAAAATATATTGATTGCTGTTTCCATATTTGCAGTTAAAATATATTTTCTCAAATTTCCTTTTGGTAGAAAAATTAAATTTTTAATAGAAATTTCATATAAATCTTGATGAGGATAAAGACTAAATATTTTTTTATTTATATATTTCTTTGGACCATCGATAATATTCCCAACATTTATATAACCGTATTTTATAGGTAAATTGAAAGAACCTTCTTGAAAAGGAGCTTTCATTAATTCAAATTGATCCTGACTTACGCTTTTAGATGAAACTAATTTTTCAGTTCCCTTGCTTATACCTGAGTATATAGATTTAACTAAAACAGTTTTGTTGTTTTTATTGTAAACAAGTTTTTTTTGATAAATTTTAGGTTGTTTTTTTTTATCAATCCATAAAGAATAAGATTTCATAATTTACTTATAAATGTATAATAAAAAAATGCTAACAAACTTTTGGGAAGAATTAACAACAAATGAAATTAAAAAAATAAATAGAAAAACAGTTTTAATTTTCCCATTTTCATCAATAGAACAACACGGTCCGCATCTTCCATTAAATACTGATAAAAAAATTCTTGAAGGAATATTGTTAGAATTCAATAAAAAATATAATTCAAATAAATATTTAATTATGCCTGAAATATATTTTGGTTCAGCAGCTGAACATACCGATTTTGATGGAACTATAAGTATTGATTCATTGGAATTTATATCGCACTCTTTATCAATTTTAGAAAATGTATGTAAATTGAAATTTAAAAATATATTACTTTTAAATAGTCATGGTGGACAAATTAGCCATATAGATATTATTGCTAAAGAATTGAAATCAGAATTTAATATAAACATAGTAAAAGGCACATATTTTTTATTTGATCAATTTAAAGGAATTATATCAAGTAAAGAAAAAGACTTTGGTTATCACGGTGGAGAATTTGAAACATCTATTATGTTATATTTATTTCCAAATCTAGTTAGGCAATCTAAAATTTCTCAACATAGATTATCTCCCGATTATTTATCATCTAAAACCATTTCTTATGAGAAAAATATTAAGAAAGCTTGGGTAACTAAAGAATTAAGTAAAAGTGGAATTATTGGAGATCCTAGAAAATCCAATGCACAGATAGGAAAAAAAATAATTGATAAAGTAACACAAAAATTAAATAAAATAATAAATGAGATGTTTTAGATTTTCATTTATTAAGAATTAAATTAAAAAAATTTTTCGTATACCTCATTGTACTCACAATCATATACCTCACAGTTATCCAGCATATATTCAGTTATTTGACTTAAGAATGTGCCATGACTGACTAATACAATTTTTTGTAAATTAAGGTTTTTGATAGATAGCAGAAAAGACCTTAATCTCATTTTAATATCATTGTGAGACTCTTGTATAATTTTTTTTTCATTAATAGGTTTGTTATTATTCCACCAAAAATCATTTAAATTATTAAAATCAAAATCATTAAATTCTTTTTTTAATTTTTTTGGTTGTCTTCCTACATCACATGAGTGGTACAAATGTTCTCTTATTAATGGTTCTATTACAGGTTTATTAGATGGAAAAACAATAGAGAATGTCTCTAATGTTCTTGTTAAGGGGGAGCAAAAATAATTATCAAATTTGAGATTTTTAATTCTATTATTTAATTTTTTTGCTTGCTCAACTCCCCTTTGAGTAATTCTTGCATCATAATAATAAGTTGGATTATCTAAATCTGATGCCGCATTAGCTTCTGACTCTGCATGCCTAATAAGATATAATTTCATTTTTTAACTATAAATACAATAAACGTTCATGCATCAGTAAGTATAAAACTTAGCTTTATTTACGGGAAGAAACGGCCAATAGCAATGGCACAATCATAACTAAGGTTGTTAATACTGATGGATTAAATAACCAATAAAGAACACCTAGTGAAAATATTAACATCCAGAATTCATTTTTATATAAAAATTTCATTATTTTTTAATTATATTAATTCAAATTATTTTCTACTAATACTTTTTTTACAGTTTCACCCATTACAGATGGGTTTTTGGAAATTGTAACTCCACACTCTTTAAGAAGTTCTACTTTTTCTATTGCGCTTTCACCATAAGCAGAAACAATTGCGCCAGCATGCCCCATCACGCGACCTTTAGGTGCAGTTAGTCCTGCTATATATGCAATTACTGGTTTACTCATATTTTCTTTTGCAAATTGTCCAGCTTCAACTTCTTGTGGGCCACCTATTTCACCTATCATTAAAACTGCAATAGTTTCGTCATCATTTTCAAACTTTTCAATTATATCTCTAAAAGAACTTCCATTTATTGGATCACCTCCTATACCTACACTTGTCGATACACCAATTTCCAAATCTTTAAGTTGTTGTGCAGCTTCATATCCTAAAGTGCCAGATCTACTAACTATTCCTATTTTACCTTCTTTGTAAATGTGACCAGGCATAATACCTAACATAGATTTACCAGGACTAATTATTCCTGCACAATTCGGACCTACTAATCCCATTTTTTTATCTTTTGGATATCTTCTCATGTATCTTTTTATTTTAACCATATCATGAGAAGGAATACCGTCAGTAATAGCCACACATGTTTTAATACCAGCGTCAGCAGCTTCCATTGCTGAGTCTGCTGCAAAGGCTGGCGGGACAAATAAAATTGATGTTGATGCTCCTGTTTGATCTACAGCTTCTTTCACAGTATTAAAAACAGGAAGATTTAAATGAGTCATGCCACCCTTACCAGGTGTTACTCCGCCGACAAGGTTTGAACCATACTTAATCATTTCTTCAGCATGAAAACTTCCAATTTTTCCTGTGAATCCTTGGACTAAAATCTTTGTATTTTTGTGAATGATTATAGACATGATTATCCAAGAGCCTTCACTGCTTTATTTGCTGCATCTTCTAAAGTTGATGCTTCAATGTAATTTATATTACTTTTTTTAAGTATTTCATTTCCCTTTTCGACGTTAGTTCCAGCTAAACGTATAACTAAAGGATGTTTAATTTCAATTTTTGATAAAGCTTGAACAATTCCTTCTGCAACCCAATCACATCTGTTAATCCCTGCAAAGATATTAACTAATATAACCTTAACTTTTGTGTCCATAGAGATTAATTTAAAAGCTTTAACTATTTTTTCAGGTGTTGCACCTCCACCAACATCTAAAAAATTTGCTGGTTCACCACCAGCAAGCTTAATCATATCCATTGAAGCCATTGCTAAGCCTGCACCATTAATAATATTACCAATATTCCCATCTAAGCTTACATAATTCATTCCTCTGTCAGAAGCATAAACTTCATTTGAATTTTCTTGTGTTTTATCTCTAAGTTCTGCAATTTCTTCTCTTCTAAACATTGCATTATTATCAAAACTCATTTTACAATCTAATGCTAATATTTCATCTTGTTGTGATACAACTAATGGGTTAACTTCAACCATTGTCGCATCAAGCTCACTAAAAGCTTTATAGCATCCAATAATTGTATTTGCAGCTCTTGAGATCAATTTGGATTCAATTCCTAAACCAAAAGCTATTTCTCTTGCTTGAAATTGTTGAATACCAACTGCTACTTCTATTTTAGATCGTATAATTGTTTCAGGTTTTTCTTTTGAAATTTCTTCGACACTCATTCCACCTTCTGTTGAAGCTACAACCATTATACTTTCTGAAGATCTATCAAACACTAAACCTAAATATAATTCGTGTTTTATATCAGTTGCTTCTTCAATATAAATTCTATTTATTATCTTACCCTCTGGACCAGTTTGATTTGTAATTAATTTTTTACCTAACAATTTATCAGTTGCATCAGCAACTTCTAACGGAGAATTACATATTATAATTCCTCCCGCTTTACCTCTAGCACCTGAGTGAACTTGAGCTTTTACAACCCATTTTGAACCACCAATTTCTCTTGCTTTGTTTTCTGCATTTTCTGGACTATAAACAATACCACCAGTCGGAATTTTAACACCAAAATCAGACAATATTTTTTTTGCTTGATATTCGTGTATATCCATTACTTGCTCTCAATTAATTTATTTATATTTACAATATTTTCAGCCATTCTTGCAGATGCAGCGTCGATCATTCTTCCATCAAGTTGAGCTGCACCCTTTCCTTCAGCAGCTGCTTTTTCTAATTCTAATAATATTTTTTTTGCTTTATCTATTTCTTCTTTAGGTGGAGAAAAAACTTCATTAGCAAGATCTATTTGTGATGGATGTATTGCCCATTTACCCTCAAAACCAATTGCTGCAGCTCTTTTTGCTGCATCAAGATATCCTTCTTTGTCATTAAAATCACCAAAAGGTCCGTCTATTGCTCTTAAGCCATATGATCTACAAGTCATTACTAATGTTGATAAGCCATGATGCCATTGATCTCCAGGGTAATCAGGATTTAACCCCCCTATAACAACGGTTCTTGCGCGCATACTTGCTGCATAATCTGCAACTCCAAAATGTAATGCTTCTAGTCTTGAACTTGATGTTGCAATTGATTGAATATTAGACATTCCTAGTGCTGTTTCAATTAAACATTCTAAACCTATTCTATTTTCAAATTTTTTATTTTGCTCAATTTGATTAAGCAAACAATCGACCATATATACATCAGATGATGAACCTACTTTTGGAATTAATAATGTATCAACCCTATCACCTACCTCTTCTATAATTTCAATCACATCACGATACATATAGTGTGTATCCAAACCGTTAATTCTTATAGAGATTGTTTTACCTTCTTCTTTCCAATTATATTCTTTTATTGCATTAATAACATTTCTTCTTGCATCAATTTTATCATTTGGAGATACTGCATCTTCTAGGTCTAAGAAAATATAATCGGCATTTGATTTTAATGCTTTTTCAAACATCTTTGGATTAGAGCCAGGAACTGCCAATTCACTTCTGTGTAATCTAGATTTAGCAGGTTTATAAAATAAATGGCTCATTTAAAAAAAAATTATATATTTGATTAATATTATAAAAGCGATAAAAAAATTTAAATATTATAAAGATATTTCCTTAAGGCAATTTTCATCATTATTTTTTGGATTATTTACAATTTTTGATACTGGATAAAAGTCTAAATCATCCTCGATAATACTTTTGTTTTTATGTAGAAATTCATTTTCATTATCTTTAAGAAAATCAAGACCCTCATTATGAGACATAATAAAAGGCATTCTATTATGTATATGGGAAAGGTTTTCATTTGCTTCCTTAGTAATGATACAGACAACATTCATTTTTTTATTATCTCTTATTTCTTCCCTCCAAATTCCACCAAAAAACAATAATTCATTTCTAGGAATTGATATTAAATATGGTTGTTTTTGATTGTTTATATTTTTCCATTCATAGTATCCATTTGCAATAATAAGACATTTTCTTTTAGTAAATGATTCTTTGAATAAATATTTATCATTAATCGTTTCAATTCTTGCATTAATAACAAATTGAGTAACATTATTTTGTTTACTAAAAAAACTATAACTCCAAATAAAAGTATCTATTAAAAGTTTATGATTGTTTTCATAAATAATATTAACAATATTAGACGGTGATATATTGTAAGACTTATGTGAGTAATTTAAAACTTCAGAGTTAGGAAAAAGTTTTATAATTTTTTCTTTATCTTCAGTACTTGTAAATCTTCCGCACACTATGATGCTTGCGATAAAGGCATTGGTCTAGAAACACCTACGGTCATCCAACAATCTTTAAACTCACCGTTTTGCTCTACTTTTTCTACTGTCCATTCGAAACCAAATTTTTTTCCATTACTATCTGTAAGCTCTACAAAGTAATATGAACTTTTTTCTTGTTCCTGAACTGGAATTATATTGTGTTCTAAGTGATCAATCATCATTGAGTAGGATGGATTTTTAATCATCCTAATAAAATTGTCTAGAGGACCTGTGTACATTCTATTATTTGGATGTGCAAATTCCCAAGTTTGTTCAATACCAGCATCGTCAAAAGGTGAATTATTTTTTTGTAGTGCTTTTAATTGAATTAAAATAACTTCTTTAGGGCCAATTGAAGGGTCTGGTTTTATCATTTCTCCATAAACACTTTTTGATAATAAAATAAACAAACTAAACAATATAATTTTGTGCATGATTTTAAAATAGTGTAATTATAATTTAAGGCAATATGTATATTTATGATTTTATCCAAGGATTAATAATTGGAGGAACATTAATTATAGCCATAGGACCGCAAAATTTATTTGTAATTCAACAAGGGCTTAAAAAATCTTATGTTTTTACAGTTACTTTATTTTGCAGTCTATCTGACAGTTTACTAATTGTAATTGGAATATATCTATCTAATTATATTGTTCAAATTAATCCAAGTATCATAGGAATAATAAAAGTATTAGGTGGAATTTGGCTTATATTTTATGGATTAAATAAAGTTATAAAATTAAATCAAATTAAAGATATAAATAAAGAATTAAATATAATTAACGAATACGGAAAAGTATTAATTACTTTATTCCTTATTACATACGCAAATCCTCATGTTTATCTAGATACAATTATTTTGCTAGGATCATTATCAACAAATTTTAATGATCAATTTTCATTTGGCGTTGGAGCAATTTCAGCTAGTTTTTTGTTTTTCTTTTCTTTGGGATATATGTCAAAATTTTTGTCAAAATATATTTATTCAAATAAAACTTGGTTTTGGATTGATCTAACCATTGGTCTGCTAATGATTAGTTATGGAATATATTTTATAATTTTTTAAAGAAAGTTTCTAAGTTTTTACATACCTGATCAACATTTAATTTTGTAAATACAAGAGGTGGTTTTATTTTAATAACATTGTCATGAGGTCCATCAGTGCTCAATAAAATACCTTGATTTCTCATATAATTAATAAGCAGTTTAGCTAATTTTTTATTTGGTTTAGACACATTACTATTCTGAATAATATCTATTCCTAAAAAAAGCCCCCTACCTCTAACTTCACTAATATATTTTTTATATTTAAGTTGGATTTTTTTTAATTCTTTTAAAAAATAATTACCAACTAACAAAGCATTTTTTTGTAATTTATTATTATCAATAGTCTCTAATACTGCTTTACCGATAGCACAGGAAACAGGATTACCACCGAATGAGTTAAAATATTCCATCCCATTATTAAAAGTTGAAGCAATTTTTTCTGTAGTTACAACAGCAGCTATAGGGTGACCATTGCCCATAGGTTTGCCCAAGGTTACTATATCAGGAACGACATCATGCTCTTCAAATGACCAAAAATGTTTTCCAACGCGACCAAAACCAGTTTGTACCTCGTCAACAATACATAATGCATTGTTTCTTCTAATTTCTGAAAATATTTCTTTTAAATAATTTTTTGGAAGAATTACTTGACCACCGCAACCAAGTATACTTTCAGTAAAAAAACATGCAATATTGGTTTCTTTAATTTTATTTCTAATTACCGTTTTAGCTTCATCTATATATTTTTGAATCCAATTTGAATTTTGATATCTCCACTTACCTCTTAAGGGATCAGGCATGTCTAATACATGAACATAATCTTTTTTACCCAAACCACCCTTACTATTAAATTTATATGGACTTAGATCAATTAAGGCATTGGTATGCCCATGATAAGCATTGTCCATCACAAAGACATCTTTTGCACTAGTATAAGTTTGGGCTATTCTATAAGCTAAATCATTAGCTTCAGATCCTGTACATACGAAAAATATCTTATTTAATTTCTTTGGAAACTTACTCAAAAGTAATTCACTATAATCGTTAATTGTATCGTATAGATATCTCGTATTAGTATTAAGTTTTAAATTTTGCTGAGTCATAGCTTCATGGACATAGGAATTTGAATGTCCAACATGGGAAATATTATTTACACAATCTAAGTATCTCCTGCCATATCTATCAAAAAAATACTGATCTTTAGCTTCAAGCATATGAAGAGGTTTCTTGTAAGAAATTGATAAATTATCAGAAATATTTTTTCTTCTTTTCTTTAAAGTATCTTTAAAATTATTATTATTATTAGAATAAAAAGATTTTGGAATTCGTAGAATTAAATTTGGATCAGGTGAAATTTTATTCCAAATATTGAATAAAAATTCTTCACCTACTCCTGGAAAATTCTTATCATGTCCTAATAAATCTAAAATAATTTGAAAATGTAAATGTGGTAACCATTTTCCATTTTCATTAGAATTACCAATTTTACCAATCCATTCACCTTTCTTAATTTTTTTTCCAATTTTTAGTTTTTGAAACATTATTTTAGATAAATGACCGTATAGAGTATAAAATTTATATTTTTTAAAACTATGTTCTAAAACTAGAGTCGGGCCATAGTCATATTTAAAATTATTATTTTTTAAAATTATAATTTTACCATCTATTGGAGCAAATAAATCTGTCCCCTGATCAATAAAAATATCAATTCCTAAGTGAATATTACGTCTTTCATTCGTATTTAATTCAGAAATAAAGTTAGGTCCCTTATAAACTTTTCTTTTTTCATTGTATAAACCTATACCTATACGAGAATTATCTTCTTTAAATATTTTATTAACTCTTTTCTTAAGCGAACTATTATCTGGGTTACCTTTTAATAAAGGTGAATCAGAACTTAATTTTAAGATAGATTTATTTTTATCAAGTAAATTAAATTTAAAAATATTACCAAAGTTGAATTTATTTATATAATTTATAATTTCTTTATGATGGTGAATAATATCAAAGCCGCATATTTCGCGAACAATATATATTAAAAAATTTATAGGAATTTTGTCTAATTTTTCTAATAAAGACCATGCATCTTTCTCACTAATGCTTAAATATTGATTTGATGGATATTTAATTCTTTGTTTTTTTGCCATTACAACAGTAATCATAAGTCTTGACTTACATAGTGATATTAATGAATTAATTTCATCCTCATTAATAGAAAATTGTTTATTGTACTCTATTATTATATTTTTAAGTGTAAGATAAATATTATCATTGTTCATTAATGCATATGAAAGGCATATAGCTAAATCATTTATTGTTGGAGAATAAATAGAATCTCCATAATCTAGTAAACCACAAACATTGTTTTCTTTAATAACAATATTATAATTATTTGGATCTGAATGAGTTATTGAATATCTTAATTTATTTAAATTATTTTTTACAAATTTTTCATATTCTGAAAAACATTTTAATAAAATTAATTTTTTTGAACCAGTAAAAATATTAATGTCTTTTTTAATCCATTTTATATTTGAAGGATCCCAAATAAAATTTCTATGGGCATCTATATCGTTAAATGCTTTCAACTTAGTTGATACTTTTCCAAGTAACTTACCTAAAGAATTCTCAATTTTATGGTTACTTTTTGTATCTCCATACATGCGCCCTTCAATATAAGATAAGACCCTAACAAAGCATTCTCTATTTTTTTTGTCTAAATATTTTACAATCTTTGTATGGTGTATTTTTGGTATAAAAGATTTAAGACTAAGATCACTTCGTAAATAATTAATTAATCTATCTTGGTATTTTAATATATTTATTTTTTCTGATGGGTTTGAAATTTTTAATACATATTTTTTTTTATTATTTATGAATATAATAAAATTTATATCTCTTTCACTATCAAGTTGTTTAATTTTGAGTAATTTATTTCTTAAAAAAGAAAAATTAATCTTTAACCATTTAATTAAATGTTTATTATCAATAATAGGTGGATCGACATCAAAAACTGACATAAAAGGTGTATAATTCATAATGCTGAAATCTAAAAACATTTTTGTTTGTATTGGGGCAATTCATCACGATTATTTATTAAATCTTAAAAAAAATATTATTAATTTTAGATCTAATCAAATTACACAAAAAAGCAGAATTGGTGGAGTGGCATACAATATTGCAGAATTGCTTTCGAATTTTGTTAATGTAAAATTTTATAGTTTAGCTATCAATGAAGAGATTAGAAAAAAAATCTCAAAAAAAATCTATGTTCATCAAGTGAATAAAGATTATGCAGATAGATACTACTTAGCTTTATCAGATAAAAATAATAAATTTTTATTAGGATTAGCTAACACAGATGAATATGAAAATAATAAATCTTTAAAAATTCCAAACATTAAGAATAAAAATATAATATTTGATCTAAATTTTTCTAAAACCTATTTGGAAAAATCAATAAATAAACTATCAAAAAAAAATAAAATTATAGTGTGCGCAACATCAGTGCATAAAGTTATTAAAATTAAAAGGATTGTAAATAAAGTTGATTTTATATTCTTAAATAAAGCAGAGTTACTTAAACTTACAAATTCTTCAAATATAATATCAGGTGTAAAAAAAATATTAAAACAAAATAAAAAAATAAAAATAATTACTACTAATTCAAAAAATAATGTAATCTTTGGGAGTAATGAATTTATAAAAAAAATAAAACCCCCATCAATCAAAGTAGTAAACGAAAATGGAGCTGGAGACGCACTAGCAGCTATGATGGTGTATTTGTTCAGTATAAATGAAAAAATGAACTATATTTTGAAAACCTCTGTAGCATGCGGGTCTTATTATGCTAGTGGTAAAAGTCTAAAAACTAAGAGTGATTTTTTAAAAATTAAAAATCTTTCTAAGAGAGTGATTGTACAATAGTATGCATGAAATATTTGATATAAGTAAAAAAGTTCAAGAAGCAATAAATAGAAAAAAACCAATAGTAGCTTTAGAAAGTACATTGATTAGTCATGGACTGCCCTATCCAGAAAATATTAAAGTCGCAAATGAGTCTATAAAGGCTGTTGAAGATAACGGTGCAATTGCTGCAACAATAGGAATAATTAAAGGTAAGGTTAAAATAGGATTATCGGACGAAGATATTCAAATATTAGCAAAAGAGAAAAATGTACAAAAAGTTTCAAACCACAATATAAATTTATCAATATTTAATAAAGAAAATGCTGCAACAACAGTAGCAAGTACAATTTCTATAGCTTCTAAATTTCAAATAAGATTTTTTGCAACAGGAGGAATTGGTGGTGTACATCTAAATGCTGAAAATACCAATGATGTATCTGCAGATCTATATGCACTTTCTGAGAATTCAAATTTTGTTATCTGTAGTGGTGCTAAATCTATATTAGATTTAAGTAAAACAAATGAACTTCTTGAAACTTTAGGAATTACAAGAATTGGTTATCAAACAAATTATATGCCTGGTTTTTGGTATGAAGAAACAGAAAATAAAGTCGATAATAAATTTGATGAAATTCATGAAATTTCTTCTTTTTTAAAACTCAATGAAAATATAGGAAATAAAAAATCAATTCTCATATTTAATAAAGTTCCATTAGAAAAAGCACTTAATAAAAATGACGTAGAAAAATGGATAAATAATGCAACAATAAAAGCTGACAGAAATAATATTAGTGGAAAAGAATTAACCCCGTTTCTCATAAAAGAAATTAATGAACAATCAAAAAATGAAACTCTAAACGCTAATGTATCTTTAATAATTAATAATGCGAATTTAGCTGGAAAGATTGCAAAGAGTTTTTATAGTTAAGGTAATAACGATAATTTAGCTTTAAGTAATTGAAAAAATTTTTCATCATTAGCTTCATTCATCACAAAACAATTTACTGATCTTTTAGTAACACCTAGCCAATCAACAACAGTCTCCCCTCTTGTTAATTCAGAATTTTCTTCAACTGTGACATTAACTTCTTTTCCACTAAAAATAGATGGATCTAATAAATATGCAATAACACATGGGTCATGCAAAGGAGTTTCCTCAGTTTCGTATAATTCTTTATGAAATATTGTATAAAATTCCATTAGTTCTCCAAAAAACTTAGAACTTTTATTTTTATTTTCATTCATTGATTTGATAATTTTTGAATTTACATTTACCTGATGAGTAACATCTAAACCCATCATTGTTAAAGGAATGCCTGATTCTAAAACAATATTAGCCGCATGTGGATCCACATAAATATTAAATTCAGCTGATGGTGTAGTATTTCCTAAGCACATAGCAGCTCCACCCATAAAAACTATTTCTTTTATATTTTCTTTAATAGATGGATCTTTTTTTAAACTTAAGGCAATATTTGTAAGAGGTCCTGTTGGACATAAATAAATTTGCTCTGTTGAAGATTTACAAGTTTCTACTATGAAATCAACTGCATGTTTTTCTTGAGGTTTATAATTTGTATCTATTATTATAGGATCACCTTTTTTATCTAATCCAGTTTTCCCGTGAACATATTCAGCTGTAAATAATTCATAATGAATAGGTTTATTTGCACCAGAGTAAACTTTGATGTCAGTTCTTTCAATTAACGTACAAACTTTAAGAGCGTTATTTACTGTATTATTTAAACCACTATTTCCTCCAACACAGGTGATACCCAGTATGTCAATCTCCTTAGAAGAAGCAGCTAACATTATTGCTACAGCATCATCATGACCTGGATCACAATCTAAAATTATTTTTTTAATCATTAATAAAACTTTTAAGAGGTAATGAAGATCTTTGTAACCAATTCCAATCAGGATATTCGTTGTTATTATCAATTACATGAATTGTGTAAGCATGTCTTGATTTTAAACTTGTGTTCTCACATGAATAATGAGGAAGTCTACCATGTAATAAAACAAGTGATCCTTTTTTTACTTCTACAAAAGTATCAGTTTCAGGAAATGGCTCATCATTTAGATCTATCATTTGCATTTTACCATCTACTTTTTTAAAAAGTTTTCTTAATGGGCCTTTATGACCTCCGCTTGCAACTTGTAAACATCCGTTTGTTTTATTTGCATCTTCTAATGCAAACCAGAAACCGATAGTACTTTCTGGCTCAGTATATAAAAAAGTAGAATCTTGATGGCAAACTACTTCACCACCTATTTTAGGTTGTTTAAAAATATACATAGACTGAAGTAATTTTGGTTTTGAGAAACCAAGTGATAAAGCAATATCTTGAAGTTTTTGTTTATGAGAAAATTTATAAAAAACTTTATCTAAGTCGTGCAACGCATGACCGATTTTATTTACAATAAAATGTTTATTTTCTTCTATGTTATCATCATTTAAATTAGCTTTTTCTTCAAAGAAGAAACGAATTTTATCTCCTGATTCTAAAAAATAATTATCATCATTATGAGCTTGATTGACTGTATCAAAAATAGATTTTTGATTATTAAAATTATTATGTTCGATAAGATATGATGACCGTTCCATTAATTCATCACATTCTTTATCTGTGTTAAAATTTTCTATAACCAAATATCCATTATCATTCCAAAATTTAATCATTTCATCGTTTAAGGGTAGATCGTTTGTTGAAAAATATTTCATTATATTCCTATTAATTTTGTCAAGAATGGTAAACCAACTTTAATAAGATTTAATAACTGTGGTATCAAGAATTTTCCAGTTGTTGCAAGGAAGAAGATTATACCTCCAATTATGACTATCAGAATTAAATTTCTATAAAAGTTACCATAATTATTATATTGTGATTTGGCTCTTGATCTCAAAATAAATAGTATAATTACTATAACAATTAAAACAATTAACAATCGGATCATATATTTTCTATATTTAGTAAAAATTAATTTGCAATACTAATTATATCTTAATAAATAGTTTTTAGTAGATGATCAGATTAAGCATATTATTTTTATCAATTTTTTCTTTAATTTATGGAATATATTTTTTATTTTTTCCATATAGTTTTGTCAATTTAACTGCTGCTGAAAGTACCAATATAGCGTGGTTAAGAAATCTTGGCGGAGCTATAACAGGTCTTTTATTCATTGGTCTTTTATTGATCTACTTAAATACAAAGGGCTCAATCAGATTACTTAATGTTATTATTATTACATCCATAATACAGACCTCAGCTTTAATATATTCAAGAATAGCTAATGAATTTTCTGCAAATAATTTAATAATTATTGATATAACTATTATCGCTGCAATAATTATTACTATTTATTTATTATACATTTCAATTAAATTTAAAAAACTTTTTATTTAAATTTAAAAAAATTCTAAATATTATAAAAATAATTAAAATAAAAAAAATTAAAATTAATTCGAATGATACAATATTAATAAGTTGAAATTCTTTAACTTCTATAAGATCAGAAAATTGATTACCAATAAATGAAAAAAAAAGAAAATAAGGAAAAAAACCAATAAAAGATGAAATTATAAAATTAGTTTTAGAAATATTTAATGTTGATAAAAATAAATTTTGAACAAACAATGGTACTCCAAAGATTAGTCGTAATAATACTAAGTATTCAAATGATGATTTTTTAATAATCTTGTTTAGTTTATCACTAAATTTTTTAATTTGTTTATTAAAATATTTTTTGAATATATTTTTAAAAAAAAGAAAAAAACATAAGCTACCTAAAACACTAGTTGTTATATTAATTATAAAACCTGTAATAAATCCAAAAAAGAAACTTGATGCAAGTATAATTATTAAACCACCAGGTAGAGAAAAGGTAAAAAACAAAAATGAAAATACAAAATATAAAATTAAAGATAATTCTAGATTATTTTTAATTAAAAAATCAAATTGAAGTAAAAAATTAAAAATAACATCAATCATTTAATAATTTTATAACCTCTAAAAAAAATAAATGATGTAATAATCAATGTTATTAAAATAAAAATTATTATAAAGATATTTTCTACTAAATTAAATGAAAATTCGTCATTAAATGAGTTTCTAAAGAAGCTTACAACATAATAATAAGGATTATATAGAAGTATAGCTTTAAAATTATCAGGAAGATAATTAATTGAAAAAAAGGTTCCTGATAAAAAATTTATAGGTGCAACAAAAAAGCTTGAAAATGTACTTTGTGAATCCCAAGAATTAAAAATTATTCCTACGAAACATCCTAGACTTGCGAAAAATATTATAACTAAAAAAAGATAATAAAAAAAATAAAAAAAATTATAAATTTGAATATCTATAAAAAAGGTAAAAATTATAAAATTAAATAATGCTAAAATAATACCAATAATCATAGATGTTAACACTAATGAAATTAATATTTCAATTCTGTAAATAGGTGCCATTAACCAATCATCTAAAGAACCAATTTGCTTCATATGAATTAAAGTAGCAGATGAATTATCGTAACTTTCCTGAGCAACGATCATAATAATTAATCCAGGAGCGATAAATTCAACAAAAGATCCAGAATCTATAGATAATGAATAATAATTCTCTACTGTCAGAAATACTAAAATAAATAATAGATTTGTTGTGAGGGGAGCTAATAGTGAATAATGATATTCATGAAAAAATTCTTTAAGTCTTGAAGCAACAATTGTATTAATTGCACTTAAATTAAACATTAAAAATTTTTGTTTTTTATTTTGAAAAATATTTCTTAACTAAATCTACCCAAAAGTTCACACCAATAGGTAGTAATTTATCATTAAAATCATACTTTGTTGTATGAAGACTTGCTGTGTGATCTTGATCCCCCTGACCTATAAATAAATATGAACCAGGTTTTTCTTCTAATAAATATGAAAAGTCTTCACCTCCCATACAAGGA
Organism: uncultured Alphaproteobacteria bacterium; assembly: GCA_902615625.1. Classification (GTDB taxonomy): domain Bacteria; phylum Pseudomonadota; class Alphaproteobacteria; order HIMB59; genus CACPNW01. The sequence goes on along the minus strand of CACMPM010000008.1, from coordinate 32,503 downwards.
TCTATATCAGTTTGTACGTTATCTTCACCTACAAGGTCTTTTGCAACTTGTGAAGCAAAGATTGATTCTTTTTTTGAATTGTATGTTGGTGGATATTTATTAGTTAAATCAAACTTTATTTTTACCTCTGCTCCATGAGCCTTTGCAATCCCTTCTGTTATTTCATTAATTCTTTTTTCAACATAAGATCTTGTTTCTTTTTTAAATGTTCTAATAGTTCCTCCAAATGTTGCTTCATTACTTATTACATTATGAGCGCTGCCAGCATTTATTTTAGTTATACTAACTAAAGCTTTATCGACTGGATCAATAGATCTACTTACAATAGTTTGAATTGAATTAATTATTTGACTGGCAATTACGATTGGATCTATAGTTTGATGCGGCATTGCAGCGTGTCCTCCTTTTCCGAAAACTGTTATGTCAAATTCATCAACAGCTGCCATCATAGGTCCATTATTTACTCCAAAAGTTCCTAATGGTGTATCTGGCCAGTTATGAAGTGCGTAAACTTCATCTATCTTAAAATCTTTGAACATTCCATCTTCAATCATTTTTTTTCCACCTGCAAAGCCTTCTTCACCAGGTTGAAAGATAAAATAAACCTTGCCATCAAAATTATTATTTTCATTTAAATATTTAGCCGCACCAAGCAACATAGTAGTATGACCATCATGGCCACAACCATGCATCATTCCTTCTTTAGTCGATTTATGTTCAAAATCATTTTTTTCAGTCATTGGCAATGCATCGAAATCTGCGCGTAACCCTATTGTTTTTTCACTATTATTATTTTGGCCCTCAACCCAAGCTACAATACCTGTGCCTGCATACCCATCTTTAAAATCAATATTAAATTCTTTAAGTTTATTTTTAATATATTTTGATGTTTCATATTCTTGAAGACCTATTTCTGGGATTTTATGAAGATCCTGACGCCATTCTGTCATTTGATCTTGCATTTGATTTATACTATTTAAAATAGGCATTATAATATTCCAAAGAAACCTTTTTTATTTAATTTTTTTTCACATTGTTTTAATTGAGTATTAAACATCTTAGTATTTCTTTCTACATTTTTAGCAACATCAATCAACCAATCTTTGCTTTTATATGTCTCTTTAGACCATCCATTTTGACCTTCATGATAAGCTAAATATTGATTATAGTAATCATTTTTTGAAATTCCAACCATATTTTCTGATTGTGTAGTGTACCAACCAATAAAATCTGTTACATCTTTGAAATTTGCCCTCGAAGCATTTTGATTTCCTGTTTTATTTTTATACCAATCCCAAGTAGGATTTGTAATTTGAGCATAACCAAAAGCAGTTGAAGGCCTGGAAGTTGGGATTAAACCTAGAAATTTTTTTCTTTTCGGTTTTGCAAATTGAGTAAATGATGATTCTTGTTTTATTACTGCCAATTGAAATGCAATTGGGGTATTCCATTTATCATAAGAATTTTTTGTTGCTTTATACCAGCTTTTCTTTTCATCAAAAATTATGCAACTATCAGCAGTATTTGTTAACTGATTTGAAGTACATGCATATAAAAATAACAATGTAATGCAAAATAATTTTAAAAAATTATCAAATTTCATTATATAGCTAAATACCATAACTTTTACTTATATAGTCTTAAATATGGCAAAAAATTATTGCTTACTATTGAATTATAGATATGAATGCTTAAATTTCAAAAATGGCAGAAAAAACTAAAGAAAATTTAACATTTCAAGCTGAAGTAAGTAAGCTTTTAGATCTTGTTGCTAATTCTCTTTATAGTGAAAGGGAAATATTTCTAAGAGAACTAATATCTAATTCAGCTGATGCCTGTGAAAAATTAAGATATCAATCACTCTCCAAAAAAAATCTTTTGAAAGATGAAAAGGATTTAAAAATTACTATCAGAGTTTCAAAAAAGAAAAAAATTATTGAAATTGAAGATAATGGAATTGGAATGTCTAAAAATGAACTGATTGATAATTTAGGGACTATAGCGAGATCAGGAACTAGTAAATTTATTGAAGCAATGAAAAATAAAAAAAACAATGATATTTCTGCAATTGGACAGTTTGGTGTGGGTTTTTATTCCTCATATATGGTTGCGGATAATGTTGAAGTGCTTTCTAAAGATGCTGAAAATGAAGAAACAAATCTTTGGTCATCCAATGGAAAAGAAAATTATAGCATAGAAGAAGCTAAAAAAGATAAAAGAGGTACTTGTATAACATTAAATATAAAGAAGGATGCTGATGAGTTTTTAGATTCATTTCGTTTAAGATCAATTGTTACAAAATACTCAAATTATATTCCTTTTCCAATTTATCTTAAGGACCTTGACGATAAAGAAAAAGAAGAAAAAATAAATGAAGGTAGTCCATTATGGCTAAAAGATAAAAAAGATATAAAAGAAGAAGATTATAAACAATTTTACAATAATATTTCATTTAACTTCGATGATCCCTTAAAAACTATTCACTATAACGCTGAGGGTGTTATTAGTTATAAGGCTTTATTGTATTTTCCTACAAACCAACCTATGGATTTATTCAATGCTGATACGAAAAATAAAATAAAATTGTATGTTCAAAAAGTTTTTATTACTGATGATTGTGAAGATATAATTCCTAATTGGCTTCGTTTTATTCCAGGAGTAGTAGACTCACAAGATATTTCTCTCAATATAAGTAGAGAAATGCTTCAAAATAATCCGATCATTACAAAGATTAAAAAAGGTATTACAAATAAAATTTTAAGTGAAATTGATAGTTTAGCAAAAAAAGAAAAAGATAAATTTGATACATTTTGGAAAAATTTTGGCCCAGTTCTTAAAGAGGGGTTATACGAACACAATGATCATCATGAAAAAATCCTACCACTATTAAGGTTTGAAAATTCTTTAAATGATAAAAAAATATCTCTTGAAGAGTACGCTAAATTAATGGCTAAAGATCAAAAAGAGATTTATTATTTTGCTAATACTGATAAGGATCATATTAAAAACTCCCCTCAATTAGAAGTTTTCACTGATAAAAAGATACCAGTTTTGTTAATGGTTGATGCAGTAGATGAGTTTTGGATACAAAATGTAAATAAATTTAAAGATTTAGAATTTAAATCAATAACAAAAGGTAAGGTTGATGTTTCAAAAGTTGGTGAAAAATCAAGCAAGAAAGATGAAGATAAAAAAGAAATAGATAGTAAAATCAATGATTTAATTAACATACTTAAAACAGAGCTTAAAGAGACCATATCTGATGTTATTGTATCTAAGAGATTAACCAAAAGCCCAATTCTCCTTGTTGCTGATGAAGCAGGGATGGATATAAATATGGAAAAACTGATGAAAATGCATAATCAAAAAACTCCTGTTTCAAAAAAGATACTAGAAATTAATCCAAACCATCCGATGATTGTAAATTTATCTCAAAATTTAACAAAAATTGACCATAAAAAAGCTTCAAATTTAATTTTAGATCAAGCTAATATATTAGATGGTAACATTCTCTCAAATCCATCTGCTTACTTAGAAAATTTAACTGAAATTTTTATTAAGTAACTGAATTTATAATTTTATTATTATTAAAAAATTCAACAAACTGATTAGCAACCATTTCTGCTACAACTATTTGTGCTTCATCAGTAGACGCAGCAATATGTGGAGTTAAAATTATATTATCTAAATTATAAAACCCACTTTCTTCTAAAGGTTCATTTTTAAAAACATCTAATGCGGCACCTTTAATTTCTTTTTTTTCTAGAGCATTTTTAAGATCATCTTCATCAACTAAGTTACCTCTAGCAGTATTAATAATTATGCAATTGTTTTTCATTATTGACAGATGATTTTTATTCATAATAGGGTTGCCATCTTTATTGGGTTTACAGTGAAAAGAAATTATATCTGAATCTTTAATAATCTCATCGATAGAACAAGAATTATATTCAGGATAGTTATCCTTAATTGTTTCAAAGTATGAAGAAAATATTGAAACGTGCATTCCCAAGACATTAGATATTTCTGCAACTCTTTTACCTACGTTACCAAAACCTACGATACCAATTTTCTTGCCTTTAATTTCATTTCCTTTTAACTTCTTTTTTTCCCAAAGACCCTTATGAGTTGTCTCATTGGCAACAGTAATTTTTCTTTGCAATGCAAAAATTAAACCAATTGTGTGTTCTGCTGTAGCATTTGTATTTCCTCCTGGTGTATTCATTACGATAATATTTTTATTTTTAGCAGCTTCCACATCAACATTATCTACCCCTGCTCCTGCCCTACCTATAATTTTTAAATTTGAAAGAGAATCAATTAAATCTTTTCGCACTTTAGTTGCAGAACGAATGATTAAACCATCATAGTTATCAATTATTTTTTTTAATTCTTCAGGAGATAAGTTTATTTTTGTATCAACTGAAATGTTATTCTGTATTAAAATTTCAGATGCAATATTATCTAGTGAATCTGATATTAGTACTTTAGGCATGTTTAGATTTAATTTCTGAATAAGCCCAATCAATCCAAGGTAAAACTAATTCTACATCTGAAGTTTGAACCGTGCCTCCAGCCCATATTCTAAAAGAAGGTGGCGCTTTGGGATATCCATTACAATCAAATCCAACGTTATTTTCAGAAAGTAATTTACATATATCAGCCATTACAGCTCTTTGACCACTTTCATCTTTATTAGTAAACCAGTCTTCAATAATTTTAAAAGTTATTCCAGTGTTTGAGATATAATTATCATCTTTAATTTCAGATAAAAAAGTGACCCAATCTCTTTCATTAATCCATTCTCTAATTTTTTGTAAAGAATTCTGAGATTTAGAAATTAATGAATCTAACCCTCCTTGAGAAGAAACCCAGTTTAATGAATCAATGATATCTTCAACACATATCATTGAAGGTGTATTTATTGTGTTTCCTTCGAATATACCTTTTATTAATTTCTTATTTTCAGCTAATCTAAATAATTTTGGAACTGGCCAACTAGGTGTAAAACTTTCTAATCTTTCAACAACGCGTGGAGAAATTGCAATCATTCCATGAGCGGCCTCTCCTCCGAGTATTTTTTGCCATGACCAAGTTATAACATCACATTTATTATAATCTATAGGCATACCAAAGATTGCTGAAGTAGCATCACAAATGGTTAGCCCTTTTCTGTCATCAGGTATCCAATCTCCATTAGGAACTTTGACACCAGATGTTGTTCCATTCCAAGTAAAGATAACATCATTATCAAAATTGACTTTGGTTAAGTCAGGTAGTCTGCCGTAGTCTTCTTCATGAATATTTAAATTATCTAATTTTAATTCGCTGATTGCATCGATTACCCAATCTTTACCAAAATTTTCCCATGCAAGAATATCGACTCCCGTTTTACCTAATAGGCACCACATCGCAGCTTCTAAAGCACCAGTATTTGATCCAGGCATTATACCCAATAAATAATCATCAGGTAATTTAAGAATATCTTTAGATTTATCTATTGCTTCTTTTAATCTTGCTTTACACTCAACAGATCTGTGAGATCTACCAGTTAAAGCATTGCTCAAAACAGATATGTCCCAGCCTGGTCTTTTTGAAGTTGGTCCACTTGAAAAATTTGGATTGTTAGGTTTAGTATTAGGTTTATTCATACATTTTTTTCAAACTCATAAACTACTAAGCCATCTAAAGGTTTTGGATCAAACCATGTTGATTTAGGGGGCATAGTCAAATTTTTACTCGCGACTGTAATAACATCACTTATTGAGGATGGGAAGATAGAAAATGCCACACTGTCATTATTTTCATCAACTTTTTTTTCTAAAGCTTCCAAACCATGACATCCGGCAATAAATCTTATTCTTTCATCATTATTAACATCAGATATATTTAAATGTTTTTTGAAAATAAAATTATTTAAAATATTAATATCTAGCGTATCAACAAAATTATCAGTTTTAAATTCAGTTTTAAAATGTAATGAATACCACTTTTTTTCATGATACATTCCAAATTGTCTATTAGATTGAGGTTTGAAAGGATTTTTTTCTTTTTTTATTTCGAAGTTTTCAGAAAGAATGTCTAAAAAATTTTCTTCACTCAAACCATTTAAATCTTTAACAACTCTATTATAATCAAATATTTTAGCCTCATCACTTGGAAACGCCGCAATCATAAAATCTTCTTGTATAATATTTTTATTATAATTTAATTCACCAATAATTTTCATTGCACCCATTCTATGATGTCCATCAGCAATATAAAAATTATCTACATCATTTAAAAACAAAAAAGATAGCTTTTTGATGAAAGATTTATCAGAGACACACCAAAGTTTATGAATAGATTTATCAAAACTTTCAAAATCATAATCTGGAGTATTTGATATTATAGAGGATAATAAATCTTTTATCTTATTGTTTTTTTTATATACCACATAAATAGGACCAATTTGTGTTTTTATATTTAACATTTGCTCTGCTCTTTCTCTCATCCTTGTTTCATAAATTTTTTCATGCGCTTTAATTTTTTCATCTACGAAATCTGATATTTTAGAAAGAGATAAAAAACCTAGTTGAGTATGGCCTTTAAATTCAATTTGATAAATGTAATAAAATAATTCTTTATCTTTTTTAATTACGTCATTTTCTTTCATTTCATTAAAATGTGATTTAGCTTCTAAGAGAGTATCTGCTTCTTTTAATTGTCCAACAGGATTCAAAATTTTTAAATAATTCCAATAATTATTTTTTTTAAATATTTCTATATTTTCAATACTTAAATGATCAGTGGAGGGAGCAATTAAATTTTTTGCATCTTCGTTGTAAGGACGTGTTCCTTTAAAAGGTTTAATTTCAACCATAATAAAGAAACACTTTTAATTAAATAAAAAAAAATTTAAACTTAAATTATGCTACTTCTGGTATTTGAGAAATAGATTTACCTATTCCATCATCATCAATAACATCATCAGCCATTGATCCATTTAGATAATCATCATAAGCTGACATATCAAAATATCCATGGCCACATAAATTAAAGAGAATAGTTTTTGACTCGCCTTTTTCTTTACATTCTAAAGCTGCATCAATAGCACCTTTGATTGCATGGTTTCCTTCTGGAGCAGGAATAATTCCCTCTTGTTTTGCAAAGGTTAAACCAGCTTCAAAACAATCTTTTTGACCGTAAGCCTTTGCTCTCATCAGACCTAACTCATACAAGTGACTTAAATGATAAGACATGCCATGATACCTTAATCCACCAGAGTGATTAGCCGGCGGTAAGAAATCAGATCCAAGGGTATGCATTTTAATTAATGGAGTCATTTTTGCCATATCACCATGATCATAAGCATATTTACCCTTAGTAAATGAAGGACATGATGCAGGCTCGCAACCGATTATATCAATTTTTTGACCACCTCTTAACTGTTGCCCTAAAAATGGAAACATCAATCCAGAAAGATTACTACCACCACCTGTACAGCCAACAATAATATCAGGATAATCTCCAGCCATCTCCATTTGCATAATAGCTTCATTACCATTTATAGTTTGATGCATTAGAACGTGGCCTAAAACACTTCCAAGTGAGTATTTTGCTTTACCTCCACTTTTAACAGTTGCTTCTATTGCTTCTGATATAGCTATTCCCAAACTACCGGGGTTATCAGGATTTTCTGATAATAACTTGTTACCGAAGTCAGTTAAATTAGAGGGACTAGCGTGACAGTTAGCACCGAACGATTGCATCATTAATTTTCTGTAAGGTTTATGATCAAAACTAACCTTAACCATGAAAACTTCTATATCTATACCAAAGATCTGACCTGCAAAAGCTAATGAACTACCCCACTGACCTGCGCCCGTTTCAGTAAAAATTTTACTAATTCCTTCTTCTTTATTAAAAAATGCTTGCGGAACAGCAGTATTTGGTTTGTGACTTCCTGTAGGACTAACACCTTCATATTTGTAATAAATTTTAGCTGGTGTATCTAAAAACTTTTCTAACCTTCTTGCCCTAAATAAAGGAGACGGTCTCCATTGTTTGTATACTTCTCTTACTGGTTCAGGAATTTCTATTTCTCTTTCGGTAGAAACTTCTTGCATAATTAAACTCATTGGAAATAAAGGAGCAAAGTCATCAGGACCAGCTGGTTGTTTCGTTCCAGGGTGTAATGGTGGTGGTGGTGGACTTGGTAAGTCTGCATTAATATTATACCAAAACTTTGGTGCTTTATTTTCTTCAAGTAAGTATTTAATTGAGTCGCTCATAATAAAAGTATATTGGACTATAAAAAATTAAATTTCAACCATAAATGAAATACCTTAACTTCAAAAATGTGTCTATTTTTATTGCTGTTTTATTAGTATTATATGTTTTTTACGGATATTTTACTCATTGATTTTTTTTGCCCAACAAACAGACCAATAAAAACCAGAATAATTCCGACTACAGAACTAAATACTATTTGTTCAGAAAGAAATATGAATCCCCATATTAATGCAAAAACAGGAATTAAATAAGCAACATAAGACAAGAAAACCGGACCAGATTGTTTAACTATATGATAGCGCATATGAAATGCAATAGCTGTTGGAAAAACACCTAAATAAATAATAGAAATTAAAGAAATCATATTAATATTATTCTCATAATTAATAAAATCATAGAGTAAAAAAGGTAATGATATTATCGCTCCAAACAATGTAGCAAAAGTAGTAATCGAAATAGGGCTTAATTTCTTTAATTTATTATAAGCAGCAATATTTGAAATCATATAGCCAAATGCAGCTATAATCACAAAAATTTTTGCTAAAGTACTAATGTAGTTTTCATCTTGAAAATTAAATTTACTTATATCTAAAATAAAAATAATACCTACAAAACCTATAATAATTGATAAAAATTTAACCCAAGTAAACTTATCGTCTGAAGTTAAAACATGAGACATTAGTAATGTTATTAAGGGACCAACCGACATTAATAACCCTGCAGTAGAAGAAGGAATGTATTGTTCAGCCCAACTAATCAGATAGAATGGTAAAAAATTTCCAGTAATGCCAATAAAAGAAAGAATTAAAACTAAATCGAGGTTTAATTTAGAATGATTGTTATATGAATAATATAAAATAATTAAGAAAATTGATGCTATAATTAATCTTAAGGAAGCAATACTTGTAGGTGTAAAACTAGACAGACAAATTTTAATAACAAAAAAAGAAGATCCCCAAATTGCAGCTAAAATTATAAGAAGTATTAAATTATTTGATAATAATTTATTAAACAAAAATTAGATTTTATTTTTTGGTTGTGGAATTTCAATATTTTCAGAAGGTTTCATAAATTCATCTCTTCTTCCATCCCAGAGATAATCTGCGTAATCAAATTCTGTAATCATTCTATCAGATCGTTCAAATGTTAAACCATATTTCCTACAGTAACTAGCAAATTCTTCTGCATTATCTATTGGTAAATTTTCTACAGTCCATTTTCTAGAACTTCTATCGAATTTGAAACCATTTTTTTTGAACCAATCTCTGTGATAATATGAATCTCTACCGAAAGCTGAAAAAGTAATTTTCTTTGTCATAATGATATGCGCTCTTACATGAAAAACTTAGAAATAACAAATTTAATTTTTAAAATTAATTTTATTTAAAATAGTAGAAATCTAGTAGTATTTATAATAAGATAATCTAATGGATCTTTACAGTAGCAGTGAAATTACAGTTCATCAATTAAATGAGCTAAAGCAAGATGACAAAAAAATTCAAATTATAGATGTAAGAGAAGATACTGAGAGAGATCATGCCCATATTAAAGGTACAATACACATGAAACTTTCAGAGATAGCTAAAAGATACACCGAATTAGATAAGAAAAAAAATATTTTTGTAATGTGTCATACCGGTACAAGAAGCCAAGCTGTATGTAAATGGCTTAAAGCACAAGGTTATGATCATTGTGTTAATGTACTTGGCGGAATAGACGCATGGGCTGCTTTAATTGACAGAAATATAAGAAGATATTAAGAAATACTCTCTAAGTACAAACCTAGAAAAATAATAATTACACTAACTAAAAACATTATTATCCTAAACAGGATCTCAATAAAAAGATTAAATCTTATTCGTTTTTTTATAATTAGTTTATATAAAGGATTACTAATTGATAGAGAAATTAATAGTATCCCAATAATAATAACTAACCAATGCATAAAGTTAAAAAATACATAGCTGAAGATTTAAAATTTTCAAATCAAACTATCAAAGAAATGAAGATTAATTCAAAAAAATTTTATAATAAAATTATAGAAAGAAGAAGCGTACGTGAATTTTCAAAAGATAAAATCGATATAAATATTATAAAAAATGCAATCTTATCTGCAGGATCAGCTCCAAGTGGAGCAAATCTTCAACCTTGGCATTTTGTAGTAATAAAAAATAAAAATGTAAAAAAGAAGATTAGAATAGAAGCAGAAAAAGAAGAAGAAAATTTTTATAAGTACAAAGCTCCTAAAGAATGGTTAGATGCATTAACTCCTTTAGGAACTGATGAAAATAAAAAATTTATTGAAAATGCACCTTATTTAATAGCTATATTTGAAAAAAAATTTTCAGTTTCAAAAAATAAGAAAATAAAAAATTATTATGTAAAAGAGTCTGTCGGTATAGCTACTGGTATATTAATTACTTGTTTACATTTTTCTGGCTTAGCAATGTTAACACACACACCAAGCCCAATGACATTTCTTAATAAAATTTTGAAAAGACCTAATAATGAAAAACCATTTGTTTTACTTATTGTTGGACGACCAGATAAAGATGTAAAAGTTCCAAAGTTTGCAAAACAAAAGAAAAAGTTTAAGGAAATTACTTCATTTTTTTAACCAAGTTCTTCTGGTTTCATAGTTTCATAAACCTCATAAGGCATATGTATCCAAGGAGAATCTTCTAAATAATCAACATAATAATTTGGTTTAAACGAAGATACTGATTTATAAAACAAAACTCCAGTTCTTATTGGTTCATCTATATAAAAACCATAAGTATGATTTAGCCAATCAATACTTTTTTTAAGAGTAATTCCTGAGTCTGCCAAATCATCTACTATTAAAACTTTTGATCCAATGTTAGGGCTTGTTTTTGCTAAATCTCTTGAAAACGTGATTGCGCCTCTTTTATTTTTTACCCCTTCACCTTTATATGATTCAACAGAAAGAATAGCTAAGGGAACATCAAATATTCTTGCCATTACATCCCCTACTCTCATACCTCCTTTTGCGATGCATACAACCTGATTAAATTGCCATCCATCCTTATGAATTTGTTTTGCTAAATCTTCTGTTTTACTTCTATATTCGTCCCAACTAATGTGTAAATCAGACATAAATCTTCCTTTAAAATTAAGAATTAAACCTCTCTCTTTAAAGAGAGAGGTTTTAAGAATTTTAATTATTGTGGTACTTCGCCGTCAATACCTTGAACATAAAAGTTCATACCAAGTAACATTCCATCAGGCGCTACTTCACCTTCAGGAACCACAAGCTCACCAGCTTGATTGTAAATTGGACCCGTGAAAGGATGGATAGTTCCATCTTTAATTCCAACTTCCATATTTACTGCTTCTTGAATTAAACTTGCTGGCATAAGTTTAGTATTATATGGTGACATTACAACCATACCTTTATCCATACCATCCCAAGTATCACCAGAAGACCAAGTGCCGTCCACAACAGCTTTTGCTCTTTCAGCATAGTAAGGGCCCCAAATATCTTCAATTGAGGTTAAATGTGCATCAGGACAAAATTCTTCTTGGTTTGAAGCTTGACCAAATGCATAAACACCAGCTTTTTGAGCAGCTTGGCAAGGAGCATACGTATCAGTATGCTGAACAATTATGTCAGCTCCTTGATTAATTAATGTATTAGCTGCATCAGCTTCTTTACCTGGGTCGTACCAAGTAAATACCCAAATAATTTTCATTTTGATATCTGGGTTCACTTTTGAAGCCGCTAGATAAAATGCGTTGATTCCTCTTACAACTTCAGGAATAGGGAATGAAGCTATATAACCAATGGTATTAGTTTCAGTCATATGACCAGCAATATGCCCTTCAATCATTCTACCTTCGTAAAATCTAGCTGAATACGTAGCAACGTTATCTGCTTGGATATACCCAGTAGCATGTTCAAATTTTATATCAGGGAAATCCTTAGCTACTTCATGTGTCTGATCCATATAGTTGAAAGACGTTGTAAATATTAAATCATGTCCTGAGTCTGCTAGTTTTCGGATTGCTCTCACTGCATCTGCGTTTTCAGGAATATTTTCAAGATAAGTAGTAGTAATAGAGTCACCAAGTTGACTCTCCATATATTTTCTACCTACATCATGCATATATGTCCAACCATGATCACCTGGAGGACCAATGTATATAAATCCAACTTTTTTAGGCTCTGCATATGCTGAACCAAATGCAAATACCAAAAAAGTAGATAAAAAAGTTATAATTCTAATCATTTTAACCTCACCTGCTAATATAACGATTACTCAAATATATACTTAATATATACAAATAGGTTTGATCAATAAATCTATATGATTATAGAAAAAAAGAAGTGGATATTTATCTGCCTTTATAAAAAGGAATAGTTAATGAAGCTGGTGCACTAAGTTTTATTCTTAATTTATTACTAGAAATTAATACTAAAACTATAATAGTTGCAACATATGGCGCCATACTGAAAAATTGACCAGGAAATCTTAAGCCTAAAGCCTGAAGATTCATTTGAAGAATAGTAACGCCTCCAAATATATAAGCTCCAATAAGAACTCTTTCAGGTTTCCAAGTTGCAAATACAACTAATGCTAACGCTATCCATCCACGTCCAGCTGTCATACCTTCTTGCCACATTGGAGCATAACAAATCGAAATATATGAACCTGCAAGAGCACACATAGAACCTCCAAATAAAATTGATAAAAATCTAATTTTAATAACGCTATATCCTAAAGCATGTGCAGAATTATGAGATTCCCCTACTGCTCTTAAAATCAAACCAGCTTTAGTTTTATAAAAAAAATAACTAACCAAAAAAACTATTAAGAAGGAAAATATAACAAAAAACCATGGTGATAGACCATCAATTGGTGTTCCAATATATTGTTTACCAAGCATCGAACTTAGACCTATACCAAAAATAGTTAATGCCAATCCTGTAGCAATTTGATTTGACATTAAAAATAGAACTAGAAAAGCAAATAAACCAGACATAATAATGCCAGATAATATAGATACAAAAAAAGCTAAAAAATAACTTCCAGTAATCACTAAAACAATAAAAGCGGACACTGCACCTACCAACATCATTCCTTCTACACCTAAATTTAATACTCCAGATTTCTCTGTAACTAATTCACCTATACCAGCAAAAACAAGAGGAGTTGTTGCAATTAAAACAATTTGTAATATTCCAAGTATTAAATCTAAGTTCATAATAATTTTTTGTAAGTTAATTTATAGTTAATTAGTAATTCTGCACCTAATAAATAAAATAAAACCAAACCCTGAAATATAAAACCTACTGCTGAAGGTATTTGTAAAAACAATTGTGCGTCTTCAGCACCAAGATAAGTAAGAGCAATAACCAAAGAAGCAAAAATAATACCAATTGGGTGAAGCCTACCTAAAAAAGCAACAATAATTGCAGTAAATCCATAATTTGGAGAAATATCTCTATATAATAATCCAATTGGGCCAGATACTTCAGCTAAACCTGCAATACCTGCAAAAGCGCCACAAATTGCAAAAGCAAAAAAAACTAAAGTTGTTTGATTAAAACCAGCATATCTAGCAGCTTTGGGACTGTAACCGGATACTTTTAGTTGAAAGCCAAAAATAGTTTTTGAAAATATAAACCAAGATACAAAAATTAAAAATAGCGTTATAATTAGTCCAAAGTGCACCCTCAAGCCATCAAATAATAGAGGCATTCTTCCAGATTCACTAAATGGTCTTGATTTTGGAAAACTATAACCAAATGGATCTTTCCAAGGTCCCACTACTAAATAATCTAAAATAAATAAAGCAACATAAACTAACATTAAACTTGTTAAAATTTCATTTGTATTAAATTTTGTTTTTAAAATAGCAGGTATTAAACCCCACAATGCTCCTCCAATTGCTCCTGCAAAAATCATTAATGGCAACAACCAGAAAGCATTTGTATCATGAAATAATATTCCAATACCTCCGCCAAAAATTGCACCCATTGTAAGTTGTCCTTCAGCTCCAATATTATAAATATTATTCTTAAAACAATATGAGAGACCAATTGCAATTAAGGCTAAAGGCGTTGCTTTTACAAACAATTCAGAAATACCGTAGGTTGAAGAAATAGGTGAAATAAAAAATGTATACAATGCATAAAGTGGATCAAAACCAAGAAGAACAAAAATAATTGAACCTGTAATTAAAGTTAAAACTATTGATATTATAGGAACAAAAAAATTCATTAAACCCAAACTCTGTGAACGAGAAACTATAGATGGAAATAAACTATTCATTTTTTCCACCCATCAATAATCCTAATTTTTCTATTTCTATTTCACTAGTTTTAAAAGGTTTGGATAAATTACCATCATAAATAACAGATATTTTATGAGTAATTTCAATCAATTCATCTAAATCTTGAGAAATAACAATTATAGACGTTCCATTTTGAGATAATTCTATCAAAGACTCTCTTATAGAATGCTCAGCACCAGCATCTATCCCCCAAGTTGGATGTGAAATAATTAATATTTTTGGCTTAGATGATATTTCTCTACCAATGACATATTTTTGTAAATTTCCTCCGGACAAGCTTGATGCTTTAGCATCATTACCAGGAGTAATAACTTTAAATTCATTAATTACATTATTAGCAAAATCATCAACGTTATTTTTCAATATTATGCCATTTCTAATAAAATTATTTTTTGGAAATTGACTCAAAAGAATATTTTCAGACAAACTTAAGTCAGGTACCGCACTATGACCCAATCTATTCTCCGGAACAAAAGAAATAGATAAATCTCTTCTTTTTTGTGGCCCATACTTTTCAATTTTTTTATTATCAAAAGTAATTGATCCAGATTTAATATTTATATTTTCTCCTGTTAAAATATCCATTAATTCTGATTGTCCATTACCAGCAACTCCAGCAATACCATAAATTTCACCCACTCTAACTTGAAAAGAAATATTTTTAAGATCTGTTAAAAATGGATCATTAAAGTCACATGAAATATTTTTTACTTCAAAGTTAACTTCGTCTTTTATATGTCCATAATTAGTTTTTAAGTCATCTAATTTTTGTCCTAGCATTTTTGTTGCAAGTGTTTTTGCAGTTTGATTTGCAGTACTTGAAGTGTCTATAATTTCACCACTTCTCATTATAGTAACTGTATCACATATTGATATTACTTCTTCGAGTTTATGAGTGATATATAATATTGTACGACCTTCTTTGACGAGTGCATTTAATGTTACAAATAAACTTTCAACTTCTTGTGGTGTTAAGACTGAAGTTGGTTCATCCATAATAAGTATCTGAGGGTCTTGTAATAAAATTCTTACAATTTCTACACGCTGCTTTTCTCCAGCTGATAAAGCAGTAATTGGAGCATCTAAATCTAAAGGAAGATTATATCTTGAGCTTATATTTTCTAGCTTATTTTCTAAATCTGAATAAGACATCTTTTCATCAATTCCTAAAATTAAATTTTCTTTTACTGATAAAGAATCAAATAAAGAAAAATGCTGAAATACCATTCCTATTCCTTGTTTCCTTGCTTCTGCTGGGGAATTAACTTTAAAATCCTTATTATTTAATTTAATATTTCCTTCATCTGGCTCTAAGAGACCATATAGAATTTTTACTAACGTAGATTTCCCTGCTCCATTTTCTCCTAAAATTGCATGAACTGCATTTTTTTTAATATCAAAAGTAACCTTTTTATTTGCAATTACTCTTGGAAAAGATTTTGTAATATTTTCTATATTTAATATTGTATTACTCATAATTTAATTCAAATATTTCTGATTGTTCAAAATTATAAATCTCAATATTATTATCCGCATCTTTTTTATCAATGGTAATATATTTTTCATTCTCAAGAGATATTAGAGGAAAATGCCATACTTTGGGATTAAAATTTATACCATCACCACCGCTTACTTTGAATATTTCAATTAAATCAATTTTAGGTTTGCTACCTATTGGAGCAACTAAAACTAAAAAACCTGTAGCATTAAACGGAAGAAATACTTGAGAACTAAAGGGGTGATTTTCCAACATGTTAATTTTTAATGGAAAATTTCTTTTCTTTGCCTGAAAAATATTTAATCTAGATCTTTTGTCATCACCAATTATTTGAATATTTGCTAAATCAAAAAAACTATCGGTTGTATCTTTATTAATACTTTCATAATTTTTATTAGAAGTTGTAATTAAATCACCATAATTTTTGAAATTCTCTTTACTAATATTCTTTATTTTATAGTTCACAAAAACTTTCCAATTGCCCTGATCCGTGAAATACCACCGTCAGGATAAATATTTAACTTCAAATAATTTATTTTTTTAATGTGTTTAGTTGAATTAATTTTTAATGATGAATTAGGTTTAAGATTTTTATTTTTTATTAAAAAATTCCAATTTTTGCTTTCATTTATTAATTTGCTTATATTTATATTTTTTATTGAATAAAGACCTTGTACTGAGCAATGAGACGGATAATTACCTTTAAAAAAATGAGTTTCAATATTAAACTTTTCAATTAAACCAGGTTTGCCAAGTTTAATTATAACCCAGTCATATCCTGATCCTCTTCTTCTTTTAGTTTCCCAACCATTGCCCATATTTTTAGATTTAAATGGAAGTAATAAATTTTCTGCCCTTCCAAAATGTTCATCACTACATGCCACAATTTTTGAACCATTAAGGATGCTAAGTAAATCAAATTTTTTATTTTGAAATTTTAATTTTGATACATCTAAATTTCCTAATAATTTTAATCTTGCAACTCCTCCATCTGGATAGATGTTCAATCTTATGAAGTTAAAGACTTTATTATTCTGTTGAGTTTTAAAACCATGAAGATAATTTGGATTAAGTTTCCTTTTTGATAAAATGTTTACCCAATTAAATTTATTTTTTTCAAAATAACAAGCATCAATGCTTGCGTATTCAGGTTGATTGCCATTAAAATAGCTTGTGTCTATTTCAGCAAAATTAATTTTACCAGGAAGGCCTAATTTAATAGTAACATAATCATTTCCTTCAATTCTTTTTCTTCTTGTTTCCCATCCATCCATCCATTTCCCATGTTTATCATATACTCCTTCTTTAAAAATTGGCTGCTCCTCTTTAAGCAATCTGGATGCTGATCCAAAAAACTGATCAGAAAATCTATGAATTTTTGTACCTAAAACCTTACTACATAAGTTTATATAATTTTTTTGAATGTATTTCTTATTCATTAATTAATTCTGTTAATCTTAATTTTGCAATTTCTTTTACTTGTAAAATTGAAGTTTTTATTTCTAAGTTTAAATCATTATTGTTCAATCTACTTTTAAACTCTGTTATAATTTCATTTTTATTTTTATTTCTAACTGCAAAAATAAATGGAATATTAAATTTATTTTTAAATCTTGAATTTAAATCTTTAAATAAGTTAAATTCTTGCTCTGAACAATCTTTTAAACCTGATCTACTTTGTTCTTCATCAGATAATTCAGACAAACCTTTATTTATTTTTATTTTATCGGCTAGATCAGGATGTTTTTTAATTATATTTATTTTAGTTTCTTCATCTAAATTATCAAACAACTCCAAAAATATTAATATCATTTCTTTTTTATTTTTAAATGGTCGCTTTTTATCAGCATTTTCTGTTATAAATTTAGATTCTTCATAAATATTTTTAAAAGAATCAATAAATTTTTCGGAGTTATAATTATTAATATCTTCAATTTTCATCACTAAAATTTTCATACCAATAATTGGCAATTTCCTCTCTTTTGCATATCCAAATATCATTATAACCAGAAACATAATTCAAAAATTTTACCAAAGACATAAATCTTCCAGGTCTGGCTATTAATCGACAATGTAAACCCACACTCATCATTTTTGGTTTATTGAACTCGTTTGCTTCTCTGTATAATGTATCAAATGAGTTTTTTAAGTAATTATAAAAATCCTCACCTGTGTTAAAACCTTGTAAGGTAGAGAATCTCATATCATTATTATCTAGAGTGTATGGAATAATTAGATGTTTTTTATTTTTTACTTTTATCCAGTAGGGTAAATCATCAGCATAGGAGTCACTATCGTAAATAATATTTGTATTTTCTAAAATTATATTTCTTGTATTTGGACTTGTTCTACCAGTATACCAACCAGACGGAAAATAACCAAAAATATCTTTAATAATGTTGTTACATTTTATAGTATGTTCTTTTTCAACTTCCTCATTTATATTTTGATAGTCTATCCATCGATAACCATGGCTAGCTACTTCATACTTTGATTTAATTATTTGTTCACAAACATCAGGATTTTTTTCTAAAGCCATACCAACGCCAAATATTGTTAAAGGTAATTTTCTTTTTTCAAACTCATTATGTATTCTCCAAAAACCTCTTCTTGAGCCATACTCATATATTGATTCCATATTCATATTTCTGGCACCTATTATTTGCTTTGCATTAATTATTTCCGATAAAAAAGTTTCTGATCCTTCGTCACCATTCATTATTGAATTTTCAGCACCTTCCTCATAATTTAGAACAAATTGAAGAGCTAGTTTTGATTTATTAGGCCAATAAAAGTTAGAGTCATTATTTCCGTAGCCTTTATAATTTCTGTCGTCTTTCATAAAAATGCTTGATTTAATATTTAGCTAAATACTGTATAAACGAATAAGTATTATGTCTAAAGGATATTTAACTACTCATGTTTTGGATACCTATAATGGTAAGCCTGGTTCTGGTATAAAAGGGTCACTTTTCAAAATTGATGGTGAAAATAAAGTTAAAATTTCAAATTTTATTCTCAATGAAGATGGCAGATGTGATGAGCCTATATTAAGTAAAGAGAATTTTATACTTGGAAAATATGAGTTATTATTTCTTTGCGGGAGTTATTTTAAGGAATTTACAAATCTTGATGAGCCATTTTTTCTTGATGACGTAATAATTAGATTTGGAATTAACAAAGAAGAGCATTACCATGTACCTCTTCTTATTACCCCGTGGAGTTATTCAACATATAGAGGAAGCTAGTGTCTAGAGCTCATGTCGATTTTCTTCTTAATGAAGAAAAAATCTCTATCAAAGATTTAAACACAAATACAACGGTCTTAAATTATCTTCGAAACAATCATGAGTTAACTGGAACAAAAGAAGGTTGCGCATCTGGTGATTGCGGAGCATGTACTGCAGTTGTAGGAGAATTAAAAGAGAATAAAATTTCTTATAAAAGTATAAATACTTGTATTACTTTTTTGTACTCTCTCCATGGCAAGCAATTAATAACAGTTGAACATATAAAAAAAAATAAACTTCATCCTGTTCAACAATCAATGATTGATAGTGATGGATCTCAATGTGGTTTTTGTACACCTGGTATTATTATGTCAATGTATAATATGTACGAAAACAAAATAAAACCAACAGAAGAAAATATAGATAAATTTCTTTCTGGAAATTTATGTAGATGTACAGGTTATTTTCCAATTAAAAATGCAATTAAGAATATGTATAGCTATAAAAGTAATAAATTTTCAAAAAGTAAAGTTATTAGATTATTAAAATCAATTAAGAAAACTGATATTGTTATTAAAAAAAATGATTCTAAGTTTTTCATCCATTATAATTTAAATTCTCTAATAAAAGACTATCAAAAAATTAGTAATGGACATTTACTAGTCGGAGGTACAGATCTTGCTCTTGAAGTAACAAAAAAAAGAAAAGATTTAAAAAATATTTTTTATTTAGGATCAAATAAAGATTTAAATTATGTTAAAAATAAAAACAATAATTTACACATTGGATCCGCTACCCCCATAAATGATATTTTACCAATTTTAGAAAATATTTATCCAAGATTTGCTAAAATGTTTGAAAGATACGGATCTGAGCAAATAAGAAATACTGCATCTCTTGGAGGTAACATTGGAAGCGCATCTCCAATAGGTGATAGTTTGCCTGTGTTAATTGCACTCAATAGTAAAATTGTAATTCAAGGAAAAGTTAAAAAAACTTTATTATTGGATAATTATTTTCTCAGCTATCGAAAAACTAAATTAAAACCTAATGAAATAATTAAAGAAATTATAATACCCATTTATAAAAAAAATATTCTTAAATGTTATAAAATATCAAAAAGAATAGATGATGACATAAGTTCTGTTTTCATGGCTATAAATGCTAGAATTGAAAAAAATATTATTAAAGAAATAAAAATTGTTTGTGGAGGTTTGGCAGAAACTCCAAAAATAGCTGAAAAAGCACAAAAATTTTTATTGAATAAAATATTTAATGAAGAAAATATTAATGAAGCAAAGAAAATTATTAAAAAAGAATTTGATCCAATAGATGATATGAGAGCGTCAAAAAATTACAGAACTAAAATTAGTCAAAACCTTTTAGAGAGGTTTTTAAATGAAAATAATAAAATTAAATCAACGTTATATTAATGGATAAAATATTTACAAAAAATATTGAACATGAAAGTGCAGTGAAACATGTTACTGGAAAAGCAATTTATACTGATGATATATCAGAGCCTAAAAATTTACTTCACGCAGTAATTGGGTACAGTAATTGCAGTAAAGGAGTAATAAAAAAAATTGATTATAAAGATGTTTTATCTTCAGAAGGTGTAGTAGACATTATTACTGAAAAAGACATTGAAGGTATAAATGATGTTGGGCCAATATTTAAGGGAGATAAAATATTTACTTCAAAAAATATAGAATATTATGGGCAACCAATTTTTGCAGTTATAGCAAAGACCAATAATTTAGCAAAAAGAGCTGCATTAAAAGTAAAAATAGACTTAAAAATATCTAAACCGATCGTTTCAATTGAAGAAGCATTAAAGAAAAAATCATTTGTTTTAAAACCGAAGCATCTAACTAGAGGAAATATAAAAGATGGGTTTAAAAAATCTGACAACATTCTAAAAGGTAAATTGTATTCAGGGGGTCAAGATCATTTTTATTTAGAAGGTCAAATTGCAATGACTATTCCACAAGAAGATAATAATTTTTTAGTTTATTCTTCAACACAACATCCATCAGAAACACAGCAAATTATCGGTAAAGTTCTTAAACAAAATTACAATAGTATCCATGTGATAGTAAGAAGAATTGGTGGTGGTTTTGGAGGAAAAGAAACACAATCTTTTTTGTTTGCAGCTATTACAAGCATTGCAGCAAAAAAGTTATCTAAACCAGTAAAGTTAAGAGTCGATAGAGATGATGATATGATCATGACTGGAAAAAGACATGATTTTTTATTTGATTATGAAGTAGGTTTTAATAATAGTGGTGAAATACTTGCTCTAAAAATAATGATGGCATCGAGATGCGGTATCTCTCCAGATTTATCAGGAGCTATAAATGATAGAGCCATCTATCATATAGATAATGCCTACTTCTTACCAAATATAGAAATTAATTCATATAGATGTAAAACAAATACTGTTTCTAATACAGCTTTTCGTGGATTTGGTGGTCCTCAAGGAATGTTTTGTATTGAAAATATAATTGAAAACATTGCTCAAAATTTAAATCGAGAAGCAAGTGAAATAAGAAAAATTAATTTTTATAAAGATAAAATTAAAAATACTACTCATTATGGGATGAAAATTACTGACAATGTGATTGAAGAAATTTTTAATAAACTAATTAAAAAATCTAATTACAAAAAAAGAAAAATAGAAATTGATAATTTTAATAAAAAAAATAAAGTTTTAAAAAAAGGAATAGCAATAACGCCTGTAAAGTTTGGAATATCATTTACAACTACTCATTTAAACCAAGGTGGTGCCTTAGTTCATATCTACACTGATGGATCCATTCATTTAAATCATGGAGGAATTGAAATGGGTCAAGGATTGATGACAAAACTTGCTTTAGTAGCTTCAAATGAATTTGGACTTAATTACGAACATATAAAAATCTCTTCAACGGACACAGAAAAAGTACCTAACACATCAGCAAGTGCAGCATCAGCTACAACTGATATAAATGGAGCAGCAATTGTTAATGCTATAAATAATATTAAATCAGGTCTAAATGAATTTATTTATGATTATTTTAAAACAAATAGCAAAATAAAATATGAAAATAATTTTGTTTATTTTGATAAAAGAAAAATATCTTTTAAAGAATTGATAAATACTGCTTACTTAAATAGAATCCCATTGTCATCTTCGGGTTTCTATAAAACTAACAAAATTAATGTAAATACAAAAACACTTCAAGGTAGACCATTCTTATATTTTACTTATGGAGCAGCGGTAACAGAAGTAATCATTGATAAATTAACAGGTGAAAATAAAATTCTTCAAGTTGATATAATTCATGATGTTGGTAATTCTATTAATAAGAGAATTGATAAGGGGCAAATTGAAGGTGGTTATATTCAAGGATTAGGTTGGCTTACAACTGAGGAAGTGTCTTGGAAATCAAATGGAGTTCTAACAACTCATAGTCCTTCTACTTACAAAATACCAACTGCAGGTGAGACACCATTTAAATTTAATGTCGAAATTTATGATCGTGGTTTTAATAAAGAAAAGGTTATTAATCGCTCTAAAGCTGTTGGAGAGCCACCATTTATGCTAGCAATTTCAAGTTTTATTGCATTAAAGGACGCGGTATATAATGCCAATAAAAGAAAAAATTCTGAAAATTTAATTGCACCTGCTACTGCTGAAAATATATTAAAAAGTTTGCATTAAAATGTATCTTCAAAAATTAAGTAAAAATATAAATTTTAATAATAAAATAGTTAAGGCTAAAATTATTGAAGTTAAAGGATCATCGCCTAATAGTTTAGATGACATTATATTAATCTCTAATGATACTATCTTTGGAACTATCGGTGGCGGAAACTTAGAATATTTAGTTATCGATGAAGCGAGAAAATTAATTGATAATAATATAGCAAATAAAGTAATGAATATTCCGCTTGGGCCAGGAATTGGGCAATGTTGTGGTGGATACGTACAAGTTAAATTAAGTTTACATAATAATTCTAAAGATGCACTAAAAAATGAATATGTTGTTAATAATATTAAATCTAACTTATATATCTTTGGATCAGGACATATTGGTCAAGCGTTAATTTCTAAATTAGAAAATATTAATTTTAATACTTTTATAATTGATTCAAGAGAAGATTATTTAAAAATGACAAATATCAAAGATGTAAATTATTTACTTTCGAAAAAACCTTGGGAGATTGTATCAAAACTAGAAGATAATTCTTATTTTATAGTCTTAACTCATAGTCACGATTATGACTTAAAAATATTAAATGAAATTTTGAAAAAAAATAATACTTTTGTTGGTCTAATTGGATCTATGACTAAGAAAAAAAGGTTTTATAAAAGATTGATTGATAATGGTCACAATAAATCAATAGTTGAGAAAATTGAGTGTCCTATTGGAATTAATATTGGCAACTCAAAAGATCCGAATGAAATAGCTTTCTCAATAATTACAAGAATAATATCAATAAAAAATAACTTAAAACATTTATCAAATAATAAAATTAAAGAAGTTATATGACAAACATAGATTTTATGAAAAGAGCTATTTTACTTTCAATTGATAATATCAAAAATAATGGAGGTCCTTTTGGATGCGTAATTGTAAAAGAAAATAAAATTATTGCAGAGGGAGTAAATAGAGTAACGTTTAACAATGATCCTACTGCTCATGCTGAAATTGTTGCTATTAGAAATGCATGTCAAAAATTAAATACCTTTAACTTAGAAGGTTGTGAATTGTATTCCAGTTGCGAACCATGTCCTATGTGCTTGAGTGCGATATATTGGTCACATATAAACAAAGTGTATTATGGTAATTCTAGAGAGGATGCTGCAAATATTAAATTTGATGACAAGTTTATTTACGATGAACTATCATTAGAAATAAAAGAGAGAAAAATTCCTATCAGTCAATTATCACGTGACGAGGCAATAAAAGCATTTAATATTTGGGAAAAAGAAGAAAATAAAATAAGATATTAATATGGAATTATTTCTTAAAATAGTTGCACCAGTTCAATCTTATGACTTCCAAACTTTTTTTCATAATTTACTTTTGTCACTACCAGCATCAGCATTATTAGGTTTATTATTATTTTTTATCCTCGGGGCATTTTCAAATTTAAAATCTAAAGAACAAAGGTTCTATATTGTAATTGCAATTACAATAGTTATATCTTTTACTGCAGCTTTTTATAATTTAGGTGTTCCAACAGAAACTTTATTTGCAGTATATTCTGAGTGGTTACATTTAATTGTTAGATGGGTTCATATAATTGTTGGTGTAGCTTGGATTGGAACATCATTTTACTTTAATTGGCTGGATAGCAGACTTGAGAGAGATGATCCAGATTTTAAACACCTTGACGGTTATTTATGGTCTGTTCATTCAGGTGGATTTTATAGAATTGAAAAATTAAAAGGACCTCCTAAAAAACTTCCAAAAGTTCTTCATTGGTTTAAATGGGAAGCTTATGCAACTTGGATAAGTGGTTTTGTATTACTGATTTTAGTTTATTATTTGAATGCGAGTTCTATGATGTTGGGAGCAAGCGGCATTATATTAACACCCTTTCAAGCAATATTCATATCTATATTCTTACTTATAGGATCTTGGCTTCTATATGATTATCTTTGTAAAAATGTTTTAAAAGATAATGAACAAACTTTGATTGCAACTGGTGTTTTATTATTTGTATTATTAAGTTATTTTTTGACTCAAATTTATGGATCAAGAGCTGCCTACATACATGTTGGAGCAATTATTGGCACCATTATGGCTGCTAATGTTTTTAGAGTAATTATTCCCGCACAAAGAAATCTTGTTTCATCAGCTGAAAACAAACAAAAGCCAAATTTACATCTTTCATTAGAAGCAAAAAACAGATCAATACATAATAATTATTTTACACTACCTGTTTTATTTATAATGATTAGCTCACATTTTTCTTTTACTTATGGGGCAGTAAATAATTGGTTAATTTTAGCTGTAATATCGATAGCTGGCATTTTAACTCGCCATTACTTTAATTTAAGAAATAAAAAACAATATAAATTTTGGATTTTACCATCAGCTGGTTTAATCATGTTTTTTTTAATGACTTTAAGTAGCCTTTCAATATTTGAAAAAAAAGATGCAAATGCTTCTCTTTCTTTAGAATTAGTCAGTTTCAATGAAGTACAAAATATAATTAAATACAGATGTGGAACATGTCATGCCAAATACCCAACTTTTGAAGGTATTGAAGCGGCGCCAAAAGGAGTTGTATATGACACTGCTCAAGATATTGTAAATAATATAAAATTAATAAAAGCTCAGGCTATTGATGCTGAAATTATGCCTCCGAATAATCTTACTGGTATTACAAAAAATGAAAGAGAGATATTAAAAGTTTGGATCGAGCAAGGAGCAAATATCAATAATTAACTGGAATGGGGTCTAATGATCTCCATAAATACCATGTGGCTTGTGAACTATATGGACTCCATTTTTTATAAAGCAACTTAAGTTTTCTTTCACTTATAGGAAGGTGAACCTTATAAAGTTTTGAAATAGCTTTTAAAAACCCTAAATCACCTGTTGGAAAAATATTTGAACTTCCATAACTAAACATTAAAAACATATGAATAGTCCAATTCCCTACTCCTTTTATTTCAATTAAATTATTATAAATTTCTTCTTCTGAAGATTTATTTATATTTTTTATGAATTTCTTGTTTTGTAAAAAAAAATTAGAAATATTTCTAATATACAAA
This sequence comes from uncultured Alphaproteobacteria bacterium, assembly GCA_902615625.1. Lineage (GTDB taxonomy): Bacteria > Pseudomonadota > Alphaproteobacteria > HIMB59 > CACPNW01. Next base: position 6,408 of record CACMPM010000008.1, on the reverse strand, counting down.
ATCTTTTGTCTTGATAGACCGCATTTTCGTAAATCTATAGTACTTAATTTAGATACAGTTTGTGGTGTTATATTTCTTTTAAGTTTAAAAAATTTAGTTTTCATCGAATCTGCTGCAGATACTGATATTTGTTGACCAATTATTGAATTAATTAATGAATGAAAATAATTAGAATTTAGATTTAAATATTCATTCCTATAAGTTTGAATTAATTTCTTCAAAACTTTATCTTTATTTGATAGATAAATCTTACCTTTATTCCAATATTTAGGTTTCATATGAATTATTATAACAAATTTAAAAAAATAATATCATACATAAATTTTATTTTTGGAATTTATTTATGGGCTTTAGTAATATATGCAATATTAAGAGCAACGGGATTAATTAAAAGATTTGCGTTACAAGAACATCTCTTAGGTGAGTATTTATCAATACCTATTAAATTTATTTTAAGTTTATTTTAATAAATAATATGATCTATTATTACTTTATTGCAATGGCTGCTGCACTTTGTTGGGCAGTAGCATCTTTAGTATCAGCAGATGTTACAAGAACTATTGGAGGTTTAGCTTTTAATCGTCTTAGATTATTTTTTGTATCTATAATGTTAATTACTTACACATTTTATATAAATACTTGGAATACGATTAGTGCTGATTACTTAACAATTATTATAATTTCAGGAATTGTAGGCATATTCTTAGGTGATACTTTATTGTTTATTGCTTTACAAAAAATTGGACCGAGAAGAAATAATATTTTATTTTCATTAGCTGCTCCTTTTACTGTAGTAATTAATATTTTTTTTCTAAATGAACTTGCCTCTACTATAAGTATTATTGGATGTTTTGTTGTTTTTTTTGGTGTTGTTTTTGCAATTTCCTATGGAGATAAAAAAGGATCTGAGCATAGATGGGAAAAATTAGAAGGTCCACTTTATGTAGGAATTATTTTATCCATTGGAGCCGCTTTGTGCCAAGCAATTGGGTTGGTTATGATGAAACCTATATTATCAGATGGGGCAGATCCAATAGCTTCAGCAGCAATTAGGACTACTATTTCATGTATTCTTTTATCATTTACATTTTTTTTAAATTATGAAGTTTTTAATACCAAAGTTAATCTTACAGCAAAAATTATTTACCAATCAATTTTTAGTGGTTTTTTAGGAATGGCCTTAGGTATGAGTTTACTTTTAATAGCATTACAAAAAGCTGATGCAGGTATTGTAGCAACTTTATCTTCAACTAGTCCAATAATGATATTATTTCTTCTTTGGATATTAACAAAAAAAATACCCTCTTATGGGGCATGGGTTGGAACAATTATAGCAATTTTTGGAACAGGATTAATTTTTATCTATTAATTTAATACCTAATTCTTCTAATCTTTCTTTATCGATAGTTGCAGGGGCCTCCATCATTAAATCCATAGCTTGTTGATTCATTGGAAATGCTATTACTTCTCTAATGTTTGGCTCATCAGCAAGTAACATAACAATTCTATCAATACCTGGTGCACTACCTCCGTGAGGAGGTGCTCCAAACTTGAGAGCATTAAGCATTCCTGAAAATTTATCCTCTAAATCTTTTTTCGAATATCCAGCTATATTAAAGGCTTTATACATAATTTCTGGTTTATGGTTTCTAATTGCGCCAGAAGATAACTCTACACCGTTACAGACAATATCGTATTGAAATGCTTTTATATCAAGAGGATCTTTTTTTTCTAAAGCTTCCATTTCACCTTGAGGCATTGAAAAAGGATTGTGACTAAATTGTATTTTATTAGTTTTTTCATCAACTTCATACATTGGAAAATCAACTATCCAACAAAATTCAAAAGAATTTTTATTAAGTAAATTTAAATCACTACAAATTTTTTCTCTTACTTTACCAGAAAATAATTGAGCATCTTTTAATTTATCACAAATGAAAAATATTGAGTCATTTTCTTCAAGTTTTAGTAATAATAATTGATCTTCATTTAAATTTTTTGCAATGGGGCCTTTGAAACTATTTTCTATAAATGAAATATAGCCTAATCCAGCTGCACCTTCTTCTCTTGCCCAATTGTTTAATTTATCAAAGAAACTTCTAGGTTGATCTCCAGTATTTCTTACAATTATTCCCTTAACAATTGATCCTTTTTCTATTTGATTACTAAATATTTTAAAATTTGAACCTTTAAATACATTTGTATAATCGTTTATAACAAGTGGATTTCGTAAATCAGGTTTATCAGAACCGTAGATTTCCATCGACTCCTTGTAAGGTATTCTCCTAAATGGATATGGGCTTACCTTAATTTCATTATTTTTTTTATTTTCATCAAATATTTCAAATAAAACTGGCTCAATAGCTTCAAAAACATCTTCTTGAGTTACAAAACTCATCTCAAAGTCTAGTTGATAGAATTCACCAGGAGAACGATCTGCTCTACTATCTTCATCTCTAAAACATGGAGCAATTTGAAAATATTTATCAAAACCAGCAATCATTAATAATTGTTTAAATTGCTGAGGCGCTTGAGGAAGAGCATAAAATTTACCCTGATGTATTCTGGATGGGACTAAATAATCTCTAGCTCCTTCTGGTGATGATGAAGTAAGGATGGGAGTTTGAAATTCTACAAAATTTCTATCTATCATTTTTTTTCTAATGTCTGATATTATTTTACTTCTTAATATAATGTTCTTATGTAGTTTATTTCTTCTTAAATCTAAAAATCTATATTTTAATCTTATTTCTTCTCCATATTCGATATCAGAATTAACAGGTAAGGGAAGAATTTCAGATTTAGATAAAATATTGTAATCTTGAATCTTTATTTCAATTTCCCCTGTTTCAAGATTTTTGTTGATTGTCTCATCAGATCTTTTAACAACTTCTCCTCTAATTGTTAGAACGCTTTCATTACTTAATTTACTTATTTCTTGAAATAAAGAGTGAGTCCCGTCAATTACACACTGTGTAATTCCATAATTATCTCTCAAATCAATAAATAATAAGTTACCATGATCTCTAATTGTATCGGCCCAGCCAGACAAAATGACTTTTTCACCTAAGTTTTTAATTGATAAATCAGAACATAAATGAGATCTATATTTATTCATAAATTTGATCCATCTACAGTATTTCTTTTATTAATGGTATTGTTAATTGCCTTTTTTTTTCAAGTGACAATATATCTAATTTTTTTACAATATCATTAATTCCTTGATAAGTTCTATCTACTCTTCTGATAATATATTCAAATATTTCATTGGATTTTATTATAAATTGTCTTTCAACAAGTAATTTTGTTAAAATAGCTAATAGCATTTCATCATTAGGTTGATTTATTTCTAAATTAGAAAATGTTTTTAAACGTGAAGATAAATCCTTAAATTCAAAATTAATTTCATTAATTTTGTTATCTGAAGTGATTAAAACTTTTGAATTATTTAATATACAATTATTTACTATATGAAAGATTTTTTCTTGGTCATAAAATATTAAATTATCTATTAATATATTATTATGTAGATTGAGAAGTACTTCATAATTATTGTTATATTCAATTGCATTATTTTTTTTTAACCAAATTTTAGAAAGATATGACTTACCTGATTTTTTTGGTCCGTATAAAAAAGAAAGCTTTGTGTCATTATTGATAAGAGCATTAAATGCATAAAAATTTGTTTTATTTACAAAAAAATTAAGTTCACTATCATTTTTATCATTAAATTTATAACTAAAGCTTTTTTGCTTAATCATATTAATTTAATATTACACTTATCTTCGTTATATTTAATTTTTAATTTATTTAATTCAGAAATTTTAAACAATATTTCTAAATTTCCATAAAAGTAAATTTCATAACTAATACTTTTGTATGATAATTTTTTTATATTTAAATTGTTAATAATTGATATATTGCTTAAATTTTTTCTTATTTCCTTTAATTCAATTAAATTAAAATAACTTATTTCACAATTAAGAAAATTAAGAGTTTCATTTTGTATTTTATTTATCTGTTTCCATAAACTTAAAGTTTCGTTTTCTAACTTATTATAAAATAAATCCATTTCATTGTTATTTAATATAAATTTTTTTTCCAATATATTTCCATTTGAACTTATAATTAAATTATAAGTTGTTTTGTCTTTATCATTTTTTGCAATAACGATTATATTTTCATTAGAATTATATTTATCTGAAAATTTATTTATTTTATTTAAATCTCTTTTAATAATATCTTCTTCCTTCAGAATAAATCGATCATTTATGTCTAAGTTAGGAATTTTAAATAAATTAATATTTTCCTTATTTGCATAAAAATATTTGTAATGATTATTACTTTTTGTAAATAAATTATTATTTAATTCATTAATTTCATAAATTATTAATAAAAAATTAGAAGGATGATATTCAACATAAGGTATTTTATTTAATCTAAAAAAATCTATAATTTTTTTTTTATCAAAATTAACTTTTATTTTTGAAATATATTTATTATTAATAATTTTTTCATCATTAATGATAATATTTTTAATAAAAGTATTGATTAAATCATCTGTTAATTGATTATTTACATCCAAATAATCTTGCTCACTAAGTGTATTTTTAAAAATTGATAAAATACTTTTGATTTTTATTTTATTTATTGCCTGTATTTTATCATTCTCAATATTTTCTGATGAAAATTCAATATTGTAGAAGAATGTATTAAATATATTATTTGAATAAACATTTTTACTAACTAAAATGAAAAGAAAAATTAATATAAAAATTTTCATTATATTATTGCAATCAGTTTTATAATAATTATTATATATACCATGGATTACAATAAAGATAGTTTAGCCAAAGATAAGGCTCAAACATGGAAAACTTTTAACAAGTTAACAATTTACACAATAATTTTTGTAGCAATTATTCTAGTTATTATTTTTACTTTATTTAGTTACTAATTATTTCATTTTCATTAAAAAAAAAGCTTATTTCAATTTTAGCATTTTCTTCAGAATCTGACCCATGGACTGAATTTTCTTGAATATTTAAAGCATGTTTTTTTCTAATTGTTCCTTCTTCTGCATTTTCAGGATTAGTAGAACCCATAATCTTTCTATATTTTTCAACTGCATTATCACCTTCTAAAACTTGAATAATAACTGGTCCTGAGGTCATATAATCAATAAGATCATTAAAAAATGGTTTTTCCTTATGAATGGCATAAAAACCCTCAGCCTTTTCTCTAGATAATTTTATCCTCTTCTGGGCAACAATGGTTAGATTATTATCCTCAATAATTTTATTAATTGAGCCAGTTATATTTCTTTGTGTGGCATCTGGCTTTATAATTGAAAAAGTTCTATTCATGCATACTCCTTTTTATAATAAAAAAGCTTCTAATTAAGTAATTTGATTTTGTCTATAATTTGATAAATTTTAGAATATAATTAATATAAACAATGATAAAAACATATAAAATTTTAGAAATTTTTCTATGATTAATAGATTATAATTTAATGTTAATTGATAAAATAAAAATTTATTTATTCTCTCAGATTACAAAATATTTTATTTTAATTTTGTTTATTTTCTTATCAGTTTCATGGCTGCTTCAAATAACAAGACTTTTTACAGTAACAAATTTTTTGCATATTGATGTTTTAGATATTTTATTACTTTCTTTATATTTAATTCCAAATTTAATTACTATAATCCTTCCATTCATATTAATTTTTGGTCTTCTATTATGTTTTACTAAGTTAAAAAAAGATAATGAATTAATTGCTATATTATCACTTGGATTTGGACTAAAGCCTTTCAAAGTTATCTTAGTATCTTTTTGTTTGATAATTGTTATAGTTTTTTCATTATTAAATTTTTACGTAGCACCAAAAGTATATGAAATATATAAAATTAAAGAATTAGAACTTAGAAATACTTTAGACTTCAATAAAATGGCATTTTCTAATTTTCTAAATCTTAATAAAACAACAATTCTAGATTTTAATAAAAAAGACAATCAATATGAGGAGATTTTTATAAAATATGATGATGGTAAAGAAAATATTGTTTATGCAAAAAAGGGTAATATTGTAAGCAAAAATAATCAATATAATTTTAGATTAACAGATGGTTTTAAAATTAGTATTGATGAAAATCAACAAATTGAAAAATTAGAGTTTCTTAATTATATTTTAAATATTGATCATAAAAATATAAGCAGTGGTGAAGTTTATGACAAAAACACTCTTACAATCTTTGATGATTATAAAACAAAAAATTATTTAAATATATCGTTTAAATTTTTAGATATAATTTTAATTATATTTGTGATTTTCTTTTTTTATAAAAATAATCTAAGAGATATAAATTTTAATATATTAAATAATATTTATTTTTCATGTTCATG
>CACMPM010000007.1 GCA_902615625.1 uncultured Alphaproteobacteria bacterium | reverse complement strand
GTATTGGAATAGATATACTTATAAAAACCTGGAAAGAAAAAAAAATACAAAACTTTATTCTAATATCTAATATTAAAATTTTTAATGAAATATTAAAAAAAAGAAAAATAAAATTAATTTTAAATCTAGTTAATGATAAAAAAAATAGATTTATATATAATAAAGATAAATTTAATATTTTTACTTACAAAGCAAATTCTTTAGAAGATAACACCTATAAGTCTCTTAAATTTGGATATAACTTATGCGCAAATAAGAAATGTATTGGAGTCATTACTTTACCTTTAAGGAAAGATTTAATTAAAAATAAAATAAATAAAAAATTTATAGGACAAACAGAATTTTTTCAAAAAAAAGATAATAAAAGTTATGCAAATATGATCTTATTTCACAGAAAAATTATTATATCTCCTTTAACAACACATATAGAGCTTAAAAAAGTATCAAAAGCTATTTCAAATAAAAAATTTTTATTTAATCAAATATATAATTTGTACAAGTGTCTAAAACTTGATTTCAATATTAAAAAACCAAAACTTGTGATTTCTGGTTTAAACCCACACGCTGGAGAAAATGGCGAAATAGGAATTGAAGAAAAACAAATAATAAATCCCATTATTAAACAATTACAAAAAAAAGAAATTAATATCATTGGGCCATTTTCCGCAGATAGTCTTTTAATTAAAAGAAATATAGATAAATTTGATTGTTTCATTTTTATTTATCATGATCAAGCGTTAATACCCTTTAAGTTTATTAGTCAGTTTTCTGGTGTAAATTATACTGGAAATTTAAATATTATTAGAACATCCCCTGATCATGGAACTGCTTACAATTTACGTGGAAGTAATAAAATTTCAAATAAATCTTTTATTAATAGTTACAAATTAATTAGTAAAATTTATAATAATAGAATACTTAATGACAAAACCTAAAAAATCATTAAGTCAAAATTTTCTTATAGACAAAAATATTTCTAAAAAAATTGTTAATCAAACTAATGCTAAGGGAAATCATATTCTCGAAATTGGGCCAGGATATGGTTTTTTAACTGATACAATTTTAGAACACAATCCAAAGAAAGTATATCTAATTGAAAAAGATTATAATTTAAAAAAAATATTAAATAAAAAATATAAAAATAATAATAAAGTAAATATAATTGGTGATGATATTTTTTTAACTAATCTAAGTCAATTTAAAAATCTTATAGTTATTTCTAACTTACCTTATAACATTAGCTCTAAAATAATTTTATATTTATTTAGTTATAAAAAAAATATTAATGAAATGATATTCATGATTCAAAAAGAAATGTCACTTAAATTTGATTATAAATTACCCAAAATGAATAAATATAAATTTTTAACAAGAGTTGTATCAAGTTATACTAGATGTTTTGATGTTTCATCTAAGGTTTTTTTTCCTAAACCCAAGGTAAAATCAGCTATTGTTAAGTTTAAATTTAATAAAGGAATTGTAGATTTAAATAAAGCAAATGATTTTAGCACTAAAATATTTAAAAATGTAAGAAAAAAAATTTATAACAATCTTAATACTAATCTTGATAATAATTTATTTGATAAAAGAGTTAATCAGCTAAACATTGATGAATTAATTTCTATCTATGATCTTTTTTAATTTTTTTTTTAAAAATTCTTTCTGATTCATGATTAATTGGTGATATTCAATTATTTTTTTTATTTCATTTACGGTTTTATGAACTCTTTCATTTATAAGCACATATTTGTACTCACTATAATGTTTCATTTCATCTATTGCATAGGAAAGACGTAAATTTATTTCTTTTTTGTTATCCCTTCCTCTTTTGACTAACCTTCGTTTTAATTCAGATTTAGATGGTGGTAGAATAAAAAAATCAATTATATCATCTTTTTTATAATTTTTTCTAATTTTCCTAGCCCCTTTCCAGTCTATATCAAATAAGATATGTTTGTTTCTTTTTTTTGATATAGTTATATTTCTGAAGGGTGAACCATACAAATTATTAAAGTTAGTTGCAGTTTCTATAAAAAAATTCTTCTTTTTAAGTAATTGAAATTTTTTCTTATTTATAAAATAATAGTCCTTACCATCAACTTCATTTAACCTTTTGCTTCTAGAAGTATATGAAATTGATAAATTAATATTTTTCATTTTTTTTATTAATAATTTACATAATGTAGTTTTGCCTGCGCCAGAAGGTGATGAAATTATTATCAATTTACTATTTTTTTCTATACTCATTTAATTTTTCTTTGTGCTCTTTAAAAGATTTTGAAAATATATGTTTATTTAAAGAATAATCAAAAAAATAAAACAAAAAATCATTTTTATTATTTTCAAATATGATATCTAAAGTATTTTTCCCTACATAAGAAATGGGCTCTGGAGGTAGTCCTTTATAAATATATGTATTAAAAGGATGATTTATTTTTAAATCACTTAACAAAAGTTTTCTGTTGAGATCATATTTTCCATTAGTTATGGCAAATAATACAGTTGCATCTATTTGCAACTTCATTTTTTTATCTAATCTATTAAAAATTACAGACGATATTTGTTTCTTATCTTCTTCATCCAATCCTTCCTTTTCAAGTAATGATCCGATGATCATAAGTTGATTAATATTAAATTTGTCATTTAATTTATTATTTTTATTTTTTTTAAAATAATTTATTTTAAAATTTTGAAGTTTATTTAGAAAGAAATCAAAATCATTATCTTTCCGCAAATAATAAGTATCAGCTATTATATCTTGATAAGGTATAGTTTGGTAATCTGTGAAATATTTGGATAATTCTAAATTTAATTGTTTTTGAGACCAACCCTCGACTATAGTAATTTTATATAAAACATTACTTGGTTTAGAAATAATATGTAAAAAATCAAATAGAGATGAATCATTTTTAATATCAAAATCACCATAATGAAAAATACTTTTATTAATAAAACTATTTATTTTTAAATATATTTTGACAAATCCAATTTCTAAGATTGAAATATCATAAATATTATTTTGTAAAACTTTATCTATTCTATCTCCTTTATTAATACTTACAGGATTTTGTTTAATTTCTATATTTTTATTAAAAAGATAAACAACATAAAAAAAAAATAAAAAAATAAAAGTTATAAAAATTAAACTAAATACTTTTAAATAATAGCGCAGTATTTGTTCCTCCAAATCCAAATGAATTACTTAGGGCATATGAAATTTTTTTTTCTAAAGGAGTTTTTGGAATTAAATTTATATTATTTGATTCAATTGGATCATCTAAATTTAGTGTGGCTGGTAAAATATTATTGTTTAGTGCCATAATTGAGAATATTGACTCTACACTTCCAGCTGCACCTAATAAATGACCTATAGAAGACTTAGTTGAACTGACAAATATATCATGGCTGAATAATCTTGAAATAGCATTTAGCTCAATAGCATCACCTTTTATTGTTGATGTTCCATGAGCATTTATATAATCCACTTTATCTGTTGATATATCAGCCATTTCAAGTGCTGATTTCATCGCCCTATATCCACCATCTCCATCCTCAGCTGGGGCAGTAATATGATGTGCATCACCTGACATTCCATAACCTGATAATTCAGCATAAATGTGTGCGCCTCTTTTTTTTGCAAACTCCATTTCCTCTAGAATTATAATTCCTGCACCCTCACCCATAACAAATCCATCTCTATTTTTATCCCATGGTCTAGATGATTCAGTAGGTCTATCATTAAATGAAGTACTTAAACTTCTGGCAGCACAAAAACCAGCAATGCCTAGTTTACATACAGCAGCTTCAGAACCTCCTGCTATCATAACATCAGCAGCACCACGTTTGATCATTTCACCAGAATCACCTATGGAATGTGCCCCAGTGGCACAAGCTGTTACTACTGAATGATTTGGACCTTTAAAACCATATTTAATTGAAATCTGACCTGATAGTAAATTTACAAGGGAAGATGGTATAAAAAATGGAGATAATTTTTTTGGTTCTTTGTTATTTATAGTTAGAGATCCTTCATAAATTGTTTCAAGTCCCCCAATACCTGATCCTACAGATACACCTATTCTTAACTTATCATGTTCACTTATATTTTTTAATCCAGCATCTTCTATAGCCATTTCTGCAGCTACAAGTCCATATTGTATAAACCTATCGTTTCTATTAATGTCTCTTGGTTCTAAAAATGACTTTTCATTAAAAAAGTGTTCTTCTTCAGAGTTATTATTAATGTATCCTGCAACTTTTGCTGGTAAACTAGAAACGTCAAAGTGTTTAATTTTTTTGATACCAGACTTTTTATTTATAAGGTTATTCCATGAAATTTCTTTATCGTTGCCTATAGAAGTGAGTAAACCCATTCCTGTAACAACAACTCTTCTCATAAAATTATTTTAAGTTTATTTTTTACTCTCAATATAATCTATAGCATTTTGAACTGTTTGAATAGTTTCTGCTGCATCATCAGGTATTTCAATTCCAAATTTTTCCTCAAAAGCCATAACTAATTCAACTGTATCTAAACTATCAGCTCCCAAGTCATCAATAAATTTAGCTTCAGGAACAACCTTGGATTCATCAATTCCCAAATGATCTATAACAATTTTTTTTACCTGATCTTGAATTTCACTCATATTTTTCTCCTTATTATTTCTTTTAGATTATTATTCGAATGTATGTCAACAGTTTAAACCATTAACATTCCACCATTAATATGGAAATTTTGCCCTGTAATATAGGCAGAATCGTCTGAAGATAAAAAAAATACAAGATTGGCTATATCAATAGGATTGCCAAATCTCATCATTGGAATTCTTGATAAATAATTTTTTTTCTGTTCTTCATTTAAGTTATCAGTCATTGAAGTAGAAATGAAACCAGGTGAAATGATATTCACATTAATATTTCTTTTTGCAACCTCTAAGGCTATTGATTTGTATAGACCAACAAGACCAGATTTTGAAGCAACGTAATTAGCTTGACCAGGGTTGCCAGTAGAACCAACTATTGAAGAAATCCCTATAATTTTTCCATATTTGTTTGAGAGCATATTTGGTAATAAGGATTTAATAATTTGATAATTAGAATTAAGATTCGTTTGTAATACTTCATTCCATTGATTATTTTTCATTCTAAAAATTAGGTTATCTTGAGTCTTTCCAGCATTATTTACAATGATAGATATATCTTTATGATCTTTTGATATTTCATCTAAGCAGTTTTGGACATTTTCTGAATTAGATAGATTAATTTTGTAATAATAATGTTTATCTCCATATTGTTTCTTTAGTTCCAAGATTTTATCATCAGAAGATGATGTTAAAACAAGTACAAAATTTTTTTCAACAAATTTTTTACAAATAGCTGAACCAATACCACCAGATGCCCCAGTAATAAAAATTTTTTTATTCATAGCCATATTATTTAATATCTGAAATATTATTTATAGAATTAATATCAAAATTATTTGAGATTCTCTTTATTAATCCACTTAAAATCTTATTTGGCCCTATTTCTATAATTTTGTTTTCACCTATACCTTCAAGTTTTTTTATACTTTGTGTCCAATTAACTTTGTTGGCCATTTGATTTTGTAAATTTGTTTTAATGATTTTATTTTCAATATGGACATTTGCATCATAATTAGAAATTATTTTTATTTTGTTATCCTTAAAAATTAAATTTTCAATATCATTTGATAGTTCTTTCTGAGCCTTTAACATATATTTACTGTGAAATGCAGCAGATACATTCAAAATAACAAATTTTTTAACACCATTATTTAAAAAAATTTTTTCACTTTTTTTAATTTCTTCAATATTACCAGAAATTACAATTTGAATATTAGAGTTGTCGTTAGCAATTTCTAAATTTAAACTATTTTTATTTATTATATTTTGAATGGAATCTGCTTCTTTACCTATTAAAGCTGCCATCCCTGTTTCATTAGGAGCAACTGCATTGTTCATTAATTCTCCTCTTTTTTTTAATATCAAGCTACACTCTTTTAAACTAATTCTATCAGAACACGCTAATGCTGTGTATTCACCAAGTGAATGTCCCATCATTACATTGATAGTTGCTTTATCTATATTTGTTTCAGAGCAATAAACTTTGAATATTGTATAGGAAGCGGCAAATATTGAAATTTGGGTAAATTGTGTTAAATTCAATTTATCATCAAAGTTGTTAAATATAATATTTTTTAAATCAATTTTGGTATAATCCTCAATCTCTTCAAAAATTAGCTTAGCTGTTTTAAAATTATCGTAAAAATCCTTTACCATACCAGTTGTTTGACTGCCCTGGCCTGGAAATACTATAGATGTCATTAATGCTTGATTTATTTTAAAATTTTAATATATGCAAGTTCAACTTCTCTTATATTTATAAATATAAGATTAACCATGGAGTTTTATGAATAATTTTGAAGTAGTACTTATTTTAAATCCTGAATTATCAACAAATACTCTTGATGAAGAAATTAGTAAGTTTAAATCTAATCTAGAAGCTCATTCCGCTAAAGTAATAAATGAAGAAAATTGGGGACTTAGAGATCTAAGTTACAGTATTAATAAATTTAAAAAAGCTTTTTATAGATTTTTGCAGGTAGAAACATCAGGCTCTATAGTTAAGGAAATTAGTAAAGAAATAAATCAATCTGAAAATATAATAAGATATATTTTTATAAAGGTTAAAAAACACCAGGAACTTCCAACAAAGTTAAATCATGAGAAAAAATAAATTTAATACAAAAAAAGACGAAAGATCTAATTCTCCATTTGAATTAAAAAAGAAGTTTTGTCCTTTTAGTCAACCTGGATCGCCTGAGATAGATTATAAAGACATTAGGTTACTGTCAAGATACCTAACTGAAAAAGGTAAAATTATTCCTAGTAGAATTACTGGTGTTTCAAGAAAGAAACAAAAAGAGCTTGCAAAAGCTATTAAAAGAGCTCGTTTTTTATCTTTAATCTCTTATACAAATAAATCTATTCAATCATGAAAGTTATTTTAACTACAAATGTAAAAAAACTAGGTAAAATTGGAGATAAGGTCTCAGTAAAACCTGGTTATGCAAGAAATTATTTATTCCCTAATAATATGGCTCTAAGAGAAAATAAAAAAAATGCAGAATATTACGAAAAAATTAAAGACGATATGAAAAAGAATGAAGAGATCAAACTTAATGCAGCTAAAAAATTAATAAATGATATAAAGCAAGTAAAAATCATATTTAATAAAGAAGCTGATGAAAAAGATCAGCTTTATGGATCTATTTCCAAAAAAGAAATAATAGATTTTCTGCAAAATAATAACTTAAAAGTCAAATCAGATGACTTAATTATAAAAAATCAAATTAAATCAATTGGTGAGCATTCAATTGAAATTAATCCTTATGAAGGAATTAACGAAGAATTTCAAGTAACTGTCAATAAAAACTAATTTATTCACATTATTAATATTTATTTAACCAAATTTTATCTCTTGTTCTTGTTGATCTTTTTTAGATAGTTTATTTAATATTAATGTCATTTGAATTAGTAAATTCAAACCAAAAAGAAATAAATAATGAAGATATATTTTCTAATACTGAAGCAGAACTAGCTTTAATATCTTGTATTCTCTGGGATAATAGAAACTATGAAAAGGTATCCGATTTTCTTAATGAAAACCATTTTGTAGATGAAACAAATAAAATTATTTTTATTACAATTAAAAATTTATTAGACAAAAATATTTTAGTTTCTCCAATTACTCTTAAAAATTATCTGCCTGAAGATAAAAATAATTTAAATAAAGTAAATTATTTAAATCAACTAAAAGATAGTGCACCATCTACTCAAAATACATTTAATTATGCTAAAATAATCTATGACCTGTATGTTAAAAGGAATTTAGTTGGTATTGCTCATAATATTATACAAGAAACTAATACAAATAATAATAGCGTTGTAGAAAATTTGATAGAGAATGCTGAAAATGATCTTTATAACTTATCTCAAACAGGAAATTCAGATAGATCTTTTATAAATTTTGGTAATGCACTTAAAGGCGCCGTTGATATCATAAGTGAAGCTTATAAAAGAGAGGGAAAAATTGCAGGTGTACCCACAGGCTTCAAAGATTTAGATAAAAAATTAGGCGGTCTACATAAATCTGATTTAATAATAATTGCAGGGAGGCCATCAATGGGGAAAACAGCTTTAGGAACCAATATAGCTTTTAATTGTGCAATCAAATATTTAGAAGGAAAAGATGAATTTCAAAATAAAACAATATTAGATGGGGGTAAGGTTGCATTTTTCTCTCTAGAAATGTCATCCGAACAATTAGCAACAAGAATCTTAGCAGAGCAGACAAAAATTTCAGGAGATAAGATGCGTAAAGCTGAACTTAATAAACAAGATTTTAATAAAATTGCTAAAACCTCATCAGAATTAGAAAACTTAAACTTAATAATTGATGATAACCCAGTACTTACAATTCCAACTTTAAGAGCGAGAGCAAGGAGACTAAAACGGCTACACGATATTAATTTAATAATTATAGATTATTTACAGCTAATGTCATCTTCATCTAACAGTAGAAATGATGGTAGAGTCCAGGAAATATCAGAAATAACCAGAGGATTAAAATCAATCGCAAAAGAATTAAATATTCCAGTTGTTGCTTTATCTCAATTATCAAGACAGGTTGAACAAAGAGAAGATAAAAGACCACAATTATCAGATTTAAGAGAAAGTGGAACAATTGAACAAGATTCAGATGTTGTAATGTTTATTTATAGGGAGAGTTACTATTTAGAGAGATTAGAACCAATAAGAAAATCTGAAGAAGATGATATTAAGTATAATGAAAGAGTATCAAGGTGGCAGCAATTAACTAATGAAAATTATAATAAAGCAGAAATAATTATAGCAAAACAGAGACACGGTCCAATTGGATCAATAAAAATGCACTTTGATGCGAATTATACCAAATTCAGTGACTTAATATCGAAAGATTATGATAATATTATTGAGTGATTAAAGAAAGCGGTATCTTAAATATAAATACAAAAAACTTAATTCATAATTATAATTTTTTCAAAAAATTAAAGAAAAACTTAATTGTTGCCCCAACAATAAAAGCAAATGCATATGGATTAGGAGATAAAAAAGTATTTAATCTCCTATTAAAGAATAGCTGTAAGCATTTTTTTGTTGCTACATTAGATGAAGGTTTAAAATTAAAAAATAAATACAAATTCATAAATATTTTTATTTTAAATGGATTACAAGATTACAATTTACAAAACTTTTTAAATACAAATCTTATTCCAGTTATCAATAGTATAGAAGAATATATTAGAATTAAAAATTCTGGATTAAAATTCGCTATTCATGTCGATACAGGAATAAATAGATTGGGAATTCCAATAGAGAAAACAAATGAAATTGATTTTAAAAATAAAAAAATACAATTAATCATAAGTCACTTATCTAGTGCAAATGAATATAATAATAATTACAATTTAAAACAAAAGAAAATTTTTACCAAATTGAAAAATAAATTTAAAAATAATAAAATAATTTTTAGTTTAGCTAATTCTCACGGCGCAGTTTTAGATAAATCATATTTATATGACATGATTAGACCGGGAATAGGTATTTATGGAGGTTTTGAAAGTAAAAAATTAGGAAAAAACATTAAAAATGTTATATGTTTAAAAGGAAAAATAATACAAATTAAATATATTCAAAAAAACCAATATGTTGGTTACAATAGAACATTTAAGACAAAAACAAAAATTAAAGTTGCCATTATTGGTCTTGGATATGAGGATGGTATACCGAGATCATTAAGTAATAATGGATATGTTTATTTTAAAAAAAATAAATTTAAGATAATCGGGAGAATTTCAATGGATACATTTACAGTAGATATTTCAAAATCTAGTCATGATTTGAATATAGGAATGTATTTGGACATTATAAATGACGAACATAAAATAGATAAATTTGCAAAATTATGCAAAACAATACCTAATGAAATTATGACCTCTATAGGCAAAAGAGTTTATAGGAAATATGAGTAGAAAATTACAAATCATTTTATTATTTTTTCTCATTGCATCATTAATATTTACTAGTTTTTATATAAGAGATTTCAGAATTGATGCGTCCTCAGATAGTTTAGTATCACAAAATGATGAAGATTTTAAATATTTCTCATATTACCAAGATTTGTTTCCAACAAAAAATAGCTTAGTAATAGCCATCGAAAGTAATTCTAAAATCGATAGTGTTCTAATAGAAGAAATTGAAAAAATAAGTAAAAAATTATCTAATTTACCAGAAGTTTATTCTGTTTTTACAATTAATAAAGCCCCTATCCTACTTTTAAATAATACTAGTCTTATTGATTTAGCAAATAATAATTATGAAACAATATTGAACTCAAGTTTGCAATTTGAAGATATATTGAATGAATTTGCAAAAAGTCCAATTTATAGTGATCAAATCATTAATGAAAGTAAAAATATAACTTCAATAGTAATATTTCTAAATGAAAATAGTAAAGCAATTGATCTTAAAAATAATAAAAATTTTTACTTAACTCAGGGTAAATATTACAAAATAAAAACAGAAATAGACAACGAAAGAAACGAATTAATAAAAAAAATAAGAAATATTATTATTAATAGCAATCAATATTTTACATACTATTTAGGTGGAGTAGAGATGATATCTAGCGATGTCATTTCTTATGTAAAGAATGACATTTTTACATTCAGTTTAATTGTTCTTTTAGTTATAGTTTTAATTCTTTTCTTAATTTTTAGAAGATTCAAATGGGTATTTGCTATTTTATTTACATCAATTAGTGCAGTTTATTTGTCAATAGGTTTAGCCGGTTTTATTAATTTTGAAATTACAGCAGTTTCAGCAAACTTCTTATCCTTAATGTTTGTTTTATCTATTTCTATGAATGTTCATATAATGAATAATTATTTACAAAGAGATATAAAAATTATTGAAAATTTTAGAATGATGTTTTGGCCTTGTTTTTATACTTTTCTCACTACAATTGTTGCTTTTGTATCACTAGTAATATCAGATATTAAACCTATAATTGATTTTGGAATTATAATGATAATAGCATTATTAATAGTTTTAATTTCATCATTTGTAATTTTACCTCTAATTGTTTCTTTCTTTTCAAAGGAGGAAAAAAGCTATTCTCTAAATTTAAGTTTTTTAAAATCTTTTTATCCTTTTGCATATAAGAATAGTAAATATATTCTTGGATTAAACATTCTAATATTTTTCATATCTCTATATGGAATTACCAATCTGAATGTTGAAAACTCATTTATAAAATATTTTAAAAAAAATACAGAAATTTATAAAGGAATGTATCTTATAGATAATGAATTAGGTGGGACTACACCATTAGACATTATTCTTAAATTCAAAAATGATGATCAAATAATTGATACAACAATAACAACAGAAGAAGATGATGATTTAGAATTTGAAGATGATATTTTCTCAGATGATCTGTTTGAAGAAGAAAATAATATTTGGTTCACAAATGAAAAGATTGAAACAATCAAATTTGTTCATCAATATTTAGAAAGTAGAATAGAAATTGGGAAAGTTACTTCAATTTATTCACTTATAGATACCGCAAATCAAATAAATAAAGGTGATTTATCAATGTTTGAATTATCAGTATTATATAATGAAATTCCTATTGATTATAAAACCGATTTAATTGATCCTTATCTCAATGTTGAAAACAACATGATAAAAATTTCTACAAGAGTCAAAGATTCGAAAGATATTAAAAGAAATGATCTTATTAATGACATCAATGCTTTTTTATTGAATGAATTTGATAACTTGGAAGAATTCAAAGTTAATGGCTTGTTAGTATTGTATAATAACATGTTAAAATCTTTATTTAGTTCACAAATAAAATCCTTAGGTTTTGTAATTTTAGCTATTTTTATAATGTTTGTAATATTATTTAGATCCTTAAAATTAAGTTTAATTGGAATAATTCCGAATATTTTTGCTTCAACTTTTATTCTTGGTTTAATTGGATTGCTTAAAATACCACTTGATATAATGACAATTACAATTGCAGCAATTTCAATTGGTATAGCTGTTGATAATACAATACATTATATCTATCGTTACAAGGAAAATCTTAAGTTAGGTAGAAATCATAATGAAATAATTGAAAAAACGCATTTAACTGTAGGTAATGCAGTTTTAATTACATCTATTGCAATCACTGCTGGTTTCCTTACTCTTTGTCTATCAAACTTTGTTCCTACAGTTTATTTTGGTCTATTTACTAGTTTAGCAATGATATTTGCTATGATAGGAGTACTAATTACTTTACCATCAATATTGAAATATCAGAAATGACTTTTTTAAACTTTGAATTAATATTTTTCGATTATTTAGTATTAATTTTAACTGCAGTAATTGTTATTTTAAGTTTCTGGAAAGGATTTATTAATTCTATATTAGGGTTATTAACATGGGTTGGTTCTGTATTTGTAACAATATATAGTTATCAATATCTTTCAGATTTTTTAAGTGAACAACTCTTAAATATTAATTTTTTACAAAGATTTGAACAGTTTGTAAGCGTTTTAAGTATCATTATTGCAATACCAATAATTTTCTTAATTAGTTTATTTATATTAAAAAGAATAAGAAAATTTTTAAATAGTGACTTAGATAAACAAATTTTAGGAGTTATATTTGATAAATTTTTTGGAATCTTATATGGCATTCTGTTTTCGTATTTAATCTATAGTAGTGTATTGTATTTAACTGATAATAATGATGTGGAGATATTAAAAAATTTTCATCTATTTTTTGTAGAAAATTCAAATATTCTTATGCAAATTTCTGAATATAATAATAATATTATTGAAAATTATAGAATTACAGATCAATAATGACTAATCATAAGGGTTCTTAGATTTAGAAAATAAAATTTTTAAATTTCTACTTTTAATTTTAAAGAATTTATAAAAATTATTAAGCAAATATCTTTTATATGAATTAGATATTTCTTTAGAAAAGTTTGAAAAAATTTTTATTGTTAAAGGACTGTTTGAAACCTGAGTGCCATATTTAAATTTAACTTCTTTCCCATTTATTCTTGGATGAGAATTATTTTCAACAACATGATTTAACCACTTATTAATTTGTGAAGTTGATATATTTTTATTTATCTCTAAAATAATTTCACGAATCTTATTTTTTAAAAATAAAATATCTTTTTTATTTATTGTTGAAATTGGTATAATAATTATATTTTTAGATTGAGAAAATTCATAATTAATATCCTTAATTAATTCATTTATAACTTTCTTTTTATTTTTTTTGACTAAATCAGTTTTATTAATAATAAGTAATAAAATATTAGATTTTTTATAAATTAAATTAAATATTTTTTTAGACTGAGTATCAAAACCTTGTTCAATATCAATTAGGAAAAGATTTAAATTAATTTCCTTGATAATCGATAAAGTTTTTTTGGTGACATAAAAATCAAGACTATTTTTATCAATTTTATTTTTTTTTATTAAACCTGCAGTATCTTTAATTGAATATGTATTACCTTTGAATTTATATGAAGAAGAAACTATATCAGTTGTAGTTTTTGGTTGATTACTAACAATTGATCTCTCAAATCCTACTAATTTATTTAATAGAGTACTTTTTCCTACATTTGTTTTACCAAATATTCCTAAAGAAAAATCATAATTTATTAACTTATTATCTTTAGCATCATATTTTGCTAAAAAATCTAAAAAGAAATCAATGCCTATATTATGTGAACATGAGATAAAAAAAATATTCTTTATACCAAGGCTGTCAATTTTTTTATCTTGTTTAAAATTGTCATCTTTATTGATAATAACTACTATTTCCTTATTAAATTTTCTTAATTCATTGATCAATTCTTTATCTATAAAGTAATTCTCATCTTTATAGTCAATAACATAAACAAAAATATCTATTTTCGTTATTATGTTACTGACACTCTTTGTTACTAAACTTTTTTGATTAATTATTCCGGGTGTATCATACACATCAATATTAATATTTGATTTAAGAGGTGATACATGCCAGTCTCTTGTTGTACCAATAGTATTATGAATTATATTATTATTTTTATTTGTAATTAAATTATAAAGTGATGTTTTGCCTACATTTGGCATACCTAAAATTAATATATTCATTTTAATAAATGTAAGTAATACCTTTTGCAGTACTTATAAAAATTTTATTTTGATAATTATAAACTTTATTAATATTCTTAATTTTAAGATTAAACGTTTCTTGAATTTCAAGATTTTGATCTAAAATAATTATTTCACCATTATCAGTAAACAAATGCATATTTTTATTTATGATCAAAGAATGTATTATTTTTGATTTTTTGTTTAGTATTTTATTAATATTAATTCTTGAAAATAAATTTCCATTTTTAATATTATAGAAATCAACAAAATCTTCGTTTTTAGAAATTAGTGAATTATTAAATAATATAGCTGAAGACGAGTAATTTATTCTAAAATCAACTAACACAAACTTGTTTTTATTTATGTCGAAAGTATGAATAATATTTCCATCATCAAAATAAACTAGAAAATTTTTGTAAAGGTGTATTTGATCCTTTAGATTATTAAGTGAAGTATTAAGTTCAATATTGTCAAAATTTAAATTATTTTCCTCGAATAAATATGTATCTAATGAATTAAATTCACTATTAGGAAGTATAAAGAAAACGATATTAAAATAATTTTTAATTTTACCTCCCGATGATTGAATAATATTACTTGATTTAAAAACTTTCTCATAAATTATATCTCCACTTAAAATTGATAAAAAAACTATTTTTTGTGGATATAATATTATTAAATAGTCATCCAATATTTTGACTGGGGTATTTAATAAATCTTTATTTTTAAATAACCAAACAACTTGTCCTAATTTGTTAATTCTAACTACTTCTCCTGATTTAAATGCAATAATAAAATCATTATTATAAATAGAAAAAGATATAGGTACTTTTTTTTCTTGATCTAAATTAATATTAATTCTTTCAATCAACTTTCCATTATTTAAATCAAACCTTAGAAGCTCACCATCTTTATTTAATGAATAAATACTTTCATCGAGATATATGACATTTATCGGTTCATTATTGTTATATTTTGCTTCATAGTTATTAATTTTTAATACAACTTGATCTTTATCTAAAAAATTATAATCAGATGCTTTGTATGTATAGTTATCAATTACGTTATCTGCATACTGTTCAAAAAAACTAAAATCTAAAAATTCTTCTGTTTCTAATTGAAAGGTATAATCTTGAGAAACTATATTTTCATCATTTTTTAATGATAAAATCGTATCCTGACATGAAATAATAAATATGAAAGATAGATATAGCGATATTTTATTTATAAAGCTGAAACTCATGAATCTTTTTCACTCTTTCTTTTGTAGAGGCAGAAACTAAACTTGAATTAAATATTTCATTATATTTATCCAAAGCTTTTGAATTACTATATTCAGATTTATTTAGATCAATTTCTGTAATGATTAATAAATATTCTAATTCTTTTTTAGTAGAAAAATAACTATCCAACTCATCGTTAATATTATTTATGTAAATTGATATATCATTTAAATAATTATTAGTATTTTCTTCATAAGATGCATTAATCATTGTGTATGAAGCATTTGCAGCGATAGCCGATTTATACAAATTATCTAAATTTGATGAAGTTAGTAATTCTTTATACAATTCATTAGAGTAGCTAAAATTATTATTTTCATTATTTTGCTGAATTAATTTTAATTTTGATAAAATAGAAAAAATATTATCATCATCAATTAAGTTTTCTAAACTACTTAAATCATTTTGATTATCTTGGATAATATCAAAAAAACTTATACTAGATTTTTTAATATCTTGAATTTTAAAATAATTATAAGTTTGGAAACTAATAAATATAATTAGCAAAATTACTAATGAAATTATTAATTGTATGTAGTTTTTAAAAATAAAACTTTGTATTTTTTTTAATAAACTATTATTTTTATTCTCCTCACTCATACTATTTCCACTTTATTGAACAACCAATACTATTCATTTGATTAGTTGGACCTACTCCCTCATTTTTGATTTTAATCATTGCATTAAAAAGATCTCTTTCAATATTTGAATTTTGATTAGCATTCATTACACCTGAGTCTATTCTACCTCTGTATTTTAATTTAAGATCTTTATCAAAACCAAAAAAATCTGGGGTACAAACAGCATTATAATTTTTTGCAACTTCTTGTGTTTCATCATAAAGATACGGAAAATTAAAGTTATATTTATCAGAGAAAACTTTCATATTATCAAATGAATCGTCGGGATAGTTAACCACATCATTTGACATAATAGCAATTGTATTGATTGAGTATTCTAGTAACTCATCCGCATCTTTTTTTAACCTATTTGCAATTGCTTTAACATATGGACAATGATTACATATAAAAACAATAACAGTACCATTTAATCCTTTTGCATTATCTAAAGAGACCATCTCATCATCAATATTTTTAAGATTAAATGCTGGAGCTAATAAATTTAAATTGTCATTTGGAGCATTTACAGGCATATATTTTTGTTATATTCTTAATTAATGGGCTTAGTAACATCTAGTGCTTCAACTAACAATCACAATCTCTACTTTTCCAAAGATGAACTTGCCAAAATCCTAAATCTTTATTCTAAAGGAGTTTCTAGTGGAGAATGGAAAGATTATGCTATTGATTTTAATAAAAATAATGCATTTTTTTATATATTTAAACATAGTCTAGCGGCTCCGGAATGCATACTAAATAAATCACTAGAGAGAAAAAAAAGAAAAATTTTTTATAATTTAAAATCTAAAAATCAAAATAAGAAATTTGAAAGTTTAGACGCACTTATATCATCTTTAAATCGAAACATTTTTAAGTTAGTAAGTTAAATACTAACGATTTTATTTAATAATACGATATAGGCAATTTAGTAGTTCTTAAAATGCATAGATAAATCTTAAATTTAAAAATATAACAAAATAAATTATTTAAATTATTCCCATTCAATAGTTCCTGGAGGTTTAGAAGTAAAGTCATATAATACTCTGTTAATGCCTTTAACATTATTAATTATTCGAGAAGATATTTCTTTAAGTTGATTATTTGAAAACATATAAAAATCCGCAGTCATTCCATCCACTGAAGTAATAGCTCTAAGTGAAACAGAGAAATTGTATGTTCTTTCATCTCCCATAACACCTACTGATTTTACTGGTAAAAGAACAACAAACGCTTGCCAAATTTTATTATAAAGATTTTTCTCTTTTAGATACTCAATAAAAATATGATCTGCCTCTTGAAGAATTAAGATTTTTTTTTTATCAATTATCCCAGGTATTCGGATTGCTAAACCTGGACCTGGGAAAGGATGTCTTAAAAGTA
Organism: uncultured Alphaproteobacteria bacterium; assembly: GCA_902615625.1. Taxonomy (GTDB): domain Bacteria; phylum Pseudomonadota; class Alphaproteobacteria; order HIMB59; genus CACPNW01. The sequence goes on along the minus strand of CACMPM010000007.1, from coordinate 45,231 downwards.
AATATTTATCTATTTTTAATTGCTTTCCAACATTTCTTACCTCATCTTTAAATAATTCTCTTAATGGCTCCACAATTTTTAATTTCATTTTTTTTGGTAAGCCGCCAACATTATGGTGACTTTTTATTTTAGCTGTTGGACCTCCAAAAAAGGGAATGCTTTCTATAATATCTGGATAAAGAGTCCCCTGCCCTAAATAACCTACATTTGTTATTTTTTTAGCTGCTCTATCAAAAACTTCTATAAATGTTTTGCCAATTATTTTTCTTTTTTTCTCAGGATCGGAAACATTTTTTAAATTTTTTAAAAAAATATCAGAAGCATTTATTTTAGTAAAGTTTTTTCCAAATTTTTTAAAAAATATTTTTGACACTTCGTTAGCTTCATTTTTTCTTAGAAGACCGTGATCAACAAAAATACAATGAAGATTTTTATTAACGGCTTTGCTTAATAAATATGCAGTAACTGTCGAATCTACACCTCCGGATAAACCACAGATTATTTTTTTATTCTTAATTTCATTTTTTAATTCTGATACTTTATTTTCAATAAATTTTTGAATTTTGAATTTATTTCTTATATTTACAATATTGAAAACAAAATTTTTAATTATTTTTGAACCAAAATCTGTATGATACACCTCGGGATGAAATTGAAGGCAGTAAATTTTATTTTTATAATTTTCAATAGACGAAATAATTTTATTATTTGATAAAGATGTTATTGAAAAAAGTTTTGGTATTTTATTGATATTATCTCCATGAGACATCCATACTTTGATTTTTTGTTTAATAATTCCCTTAAATAAAAGTGATTTTTTCTTAATATTTATAATAGTGTGACCATACTCTCTATGCGCTGAACTTTTTACTACACCTTTCAAATTTTTTGTTACTAATTGCATGCCATAGCAAATTGCTAAAACTGGTTTTTTCATTTTTAAAATTTCTTTATTTAATTTAGGAGCATTTTTGTCTAGTACTGATCTAGGTCCTCCAGATAATATAAATGCCGATGGTTTGATTTCATTTAAAATTTTTTTTGTAATTTTATTAAAAGGATAGACAAGACAAAAAACCTCTAACTCTCTTATTCTTCTTGCTATTAATTGTGTGTATTGAGATCCATAATCTACAATTAAAATGGTTTCTAATTTACTCTTCATACAATCTATATCCTCTTGATATTATAAATATTTCACTTGATTCTTGTCTTGATGATTTTGGCTTAAAATACTCAACTTTATCAAAAATTTTTTTAAGCATCTTTATAATTTCCTTTTCTTCCTCTCCCTTCCAAATTTTGAATATAAATGATCCTTGTATTTTTAATATTATTTCTAATCTATCTATAACTTCATATATTAATTGACTTATCCTGTGATGATCAGTTGATTGATGACCAGTTGTATTAGGGGCTACATCTGATAAAATTATATCAAATTTATTTTTTAAATTAGTAAAATTATATTTTAAAAAATCTTCTTTATAGAAAGCTATACGTTGATTATTAATTTTCATATCTAATAAATCAAAACAGGTTATATTAGTTTTTGGATTGTAATTTAAAATGACTTGAGTCCAACCTCCTGGAGAAGATCCAAGTTCTAGTATTTCTCTAGAATGTTCAATTATTTTATATTTTTGCTCAATCTCTTCTAGTTTAAACGCAGCTCGATTTATATACCCTAAATGTTTAGCTTTCTTTACAAAGTGATCATTTTTTTGTCTATTAACCCAGTTTTTTGATTTCATAAAAGATAATAAAGTTAACAAAAAATTGTTTTTTAGTAACTTTAATATATATGACATGTACGATATTTAATGAAAAGATCAATATTTATAGCCTTCATAATACTTGCCGCTGTTGTTGGATGGATTGGCTCTGGTCAATTTACAAATAATGTTGTTGCGCAAGATGATGATACAGAAACTAGCACTGAAACAGAAACTTCATATTCACAAGATACAGAAAATAACGATAATAAAGATTTTACATTCTCTGTTGAAACAAAGGTATTTACTTCCAGTTTAATTGATCAATCTATTGAATTACAAGGTCAAACTACTCATAATAAAAAAATTGATGTTAAATCTGAAACATCTGGCAACATAGATAATATTGAATTTGCAAGAGGAGATAGAGTATCTCAAAATGATGAAATGATTACAATCTCACTAGAAGATAGAAATGAAAAACTTTCTAGTGCAAAAAAAGATTTAGAAAGACTTAATAAAGAACTAATTTTAAATGAAAAAAATAGAGATAATCTACTTAGACAAAATGTTGAGAGAATTGAATTGTATGAAATTGAATATGCATCTGCAAAACAACTTATTGATAAAGGTTTAAGTTCAAAATCAAAATTGAGTTTAGCATCTTTTAATCTTGCCAATGCTCAAGCGGATAGAGAAGATATTAAAATAAAATTTGAATCTACCTTGGCAAACCTTGAAGCTCAAATTTCAAATGTAAAATCAATTTTAAAGAACATAAAACTTGACATAGAAAAAACTAGTATTAAGGCACCATTTGATGGAATTATTTCAGAAAAAATGGTTGAGGAAACTGAATTTATCTCAATTGGTACTCCCCTTTTTACTATAATTGATTTAGACCCTATCAAGATTGAAGGTTATTTATCTGAATTTGATGTAAATAAAGTGAGTGTTGGTACTAAAGCTTTAATTGAAGACGGTAATGGTATTAAAAAAAATGGAATAATATCTTTTATTTCTCCATCAGCTGAAACTAGTACTAGAACATTCGAAATTACGATTGAAGCTGATAACAAAGATCTCTCTTATAAAAGTGGTATAACAACTAAAATTGTTATCAAAGGTTCAGAACTTAAAGCTCACAAAATACCACCTTCTATACTAACTTTATTGGACGATGGAACTGTAGGTGTTAAAGCTGTAGATAACGATAATAAAGTTACATTCTATCCAACTAAAACAATTAAAGATACAATAGATGGCATGTGGGTTTCTGGATTACCCGAAACAGTAAATTTAATTGTAAGTGGCCAAGAATATATCAGTATTGGTGAAACAATAAACTAATCTAAATGAAAATTAATATTATAGACTATGCAATTAGCCATTCCCGAGTTTTCATGGGAATACTTATTTTTATTATTTTTTCGGGCGCATCTACTTACATTACAATGCCCAAAGAATCATCTCCTGATGTAAGCATACCAATAGTCTATATTTCACTTAGTCAAAATGGTATTTCTGCACAAGACTCTGAAAGGCTTTTAGTTAAGCCAATTGAAGACGAAGTTAAAACTGTTGAAGGAGTAAGAGAAGTAAGATCAACAGCCTATTCAGGTGGAGGTAATGTTTTATTAGAATTTGATGCTGGATTTGATTCTGATCAAGCTATGGTTGATATAAGAGATAAAGTTGATAGAGCTAAGGGTGATCTTCCTAGTGAAGCAGATGAACCAACAGTTAACGAAGTTAATATAAGTACATTTCCTATCTTATCCATTTCTTTAAGCGGAGATGTACCTAATAGAACTCTTCAAGATTTAGCTGACATCTTGCAAGATGATATAGAAACAATTCCTAGTGTTTTAGAAGCTAAAATAGGCGGTAAAAGAAATGAGCAGGTTGACATATTAATTAATCCAACTGCGGTTGATAGCTATGGTATCAATCTTGAAAGTCTTATTAATATCGTTAGAGAAAATAATAAAATGGTATCTGCTGGTGGTCAAGACACTGGTGACGGAAGTTTTGATATTAAAGTTCCAGGTTTATATGAAACTATTGAAGATGTATTAAATACCCCTGTTAAAACGAATGGAGATTCAGTTATTACCTTTAGAGATATAGCTGAAGTTAAAAGGACATTCGAAGATAGGCAATCATATGCAAATGTAAATGGATCTAATTCAATAACTATTGATGTTTCTAAAAGAATTGGTGAAAATATCATTAATACTATTGAAGAAGTAAAAAGAGTAACTGCAATTACCGCTAAAAGTTTTCCTAAAAATGTTGAAATTTCTTTTGGAAATGATCAATCAAAAGGCATTAAAACTATGTTAAATAGTCTGCAAAATAATGTCATAGCAGCTATAATCCTTGTTTTAATTATCATTTTAGGAGCATTAGGCGTTAGATCTGGTTTATTAGTTGGTGTATCTATTCCAGGATCATTTTTATCAGGTTTATTAGCTCTTTCTGTAATGGGTTTTACTATTAATATAGTAGTATTATTCGCTCTAATTTTATCTGTAGGACTATTAGTCGATGGAGCAATTGTTGTTGTTGAATATGCGGATAGAAAGATGAAAGAAGGTCTTGGTGTAAAAGATGCTTTCGCAAACGCATCAAAAAAAATGTCACTACCAATTATATCATCGACTGCAACTACCCTGGCTGCCTTTTTACCATTAATATTCTGGCCTGGTATAGCTGGTGAATTTATGAAATATTTACCAATAACACTAATATGTGTACTTATTTCTTCTTTGTTTATGGCACTACTGTTTGTCCCAGTTTTAGGATCTATTCTAAATACTGTATCAAGAATACTTCTACAATTTATTGTACCATTACTAATATCATTAATTTTTTATAATCTGTTATCTTACGGATTTGGATTATTAGATCTTCAAGGATTTAGTTTATTTATAACAATTGGAAAATATTTACTCAGCTTCGCTCTATTTATATTCATATTTATAAGAATTATACCAAGCGTTTATAAAATTTCAGAAAATGTAAACTCTACAGATAAATTAGTTTCTAAAAATGCAAAAATCTTATCTTCAGAATCAAATGAACCTGTATTAAGTGTAACTGGTTTTGTTGGATTTTATGCAAAAATATTAAACTTCTTATTATTTCATCCTTTGAAGGTGATGATTAGTGCTTTAGTGATATTAATTGCTGTAAACTACACCTATACTCAAGTTGGAGAAGGTGTAGAATTTTTCCCAGATGTTGAGCCAGATCTTGCTAAAATTGTAGTTTTTGCAAGAGGTAATCTCTCTGTTGAAGAAAAAAAAGATTATGTTTCAAGAGTTGAGAATATTATTTTAAAGCTTCAATCGGAAAGACAGGAATTTAAAAATATTTACTCTTTAAGTGGAAATGTAAGTGAACAATCAGAGGCATCAGAAGACTTTATAGGATCAATAAGTTTGGAATATACAGATTGGGATAAAAGAAGAAAATCAAAAGTAATTCTAGCAGAAATTTTGAAGGCCACAAAAAGTATAAATGGAATCAAAGTAGAATCAAGAGAACAACAAGGTGGTCCTGGTGAAGGTAAGCCAATTAACATTAAATTAACCAGTGATAATAAACAACTTTTAATTGCTGAAGGAATTAAGCTTAAAAAATTTATGGATAATTATCCAAAGTTAATGAATGTTGAAGATAATTTGCCAGCACCTGGGATAGAGTGGGAAATTAATGTAGATAGAAAACAAGCGTCTAAATTTGGAGCTAACATTACATCAATTGGTAATGTAATTAAACTTGCAACAAACGGTCTTAAACTTGGCGAATATAGACCTGATGATAGTAATGAAAGTATACCACTTTATCTTCGTTATCCAAACGAAGGAAGAACATTGGATAGAATTGATAACTTAAGAGTAACTACTTCAAATGGTTTAGTTCCAATATCAAATTTTGTAGAAATTGTTCCAAATAGCAGAACAGGAAATATTATTAGAGTAGATTCAAAAAATGCTATAAATATTCAGGCAGATGTAGAGCCTGGAACTTATCCTGATGGAAAAGTAAAAGAACTTGAGTACGTATTAGGAATTTCAGATACTGCTCCGTCTTGGAGAGGAAGATCATTAGATTTACCACGATATAAATTAGATAGCAAAGTAAGAGCAGAACTTATTGGGGAAAATGAAGACCAAAAAGAAGCTCAAGAATTTTTAACAGGAGCTTTTGGTGTAGCTTTATTTTTAATGCTAATGATACTTCTTTTACAGTTTAATAGCTTTTACAGTGCATTCTTAATTCTTTTTGCAGTAGTAATGTCCACAGCTGGTGTGTTTATAGGTTTAATGGTAACAGCACAGCCATTTGGTATTGTTATGTCAGGAGTTGGAGTTATTGCTCTTGCTGGAATAGTTGTAAATAATAATATTATATTGATTGATACGTTTGATTTTTTAAAGACTAAAACATCTAATATAAGAGAAGCTATTATCAAAACAGGAGCGCAGAGACTTAGACCAGTTTTACTTACAACAACTACAACAGTACTAGGATTATTACCAATGGTAACAATGACAAATGTTGACTTTATATCTAGAGAAATAACAAGAGGATCACCTGATACTCAGTGGTGGGTTCAATTATCAACAGCTATAGTATTTGGACTTCTCTTTGCAACATTTCTTACATTAGTTGTTACACCATCTGCTTTGATGTTTAGAGAAAACATGAAGAATTGGTATAAGAATAAAATTTCTAGTTAAATTTTTTCTAATAAAAATTAAATTTATGACTATTAAATCTATTACTGTCTATTGCTCATCTTCAGATAAATTAAGTAATAAATATTATCAAGATGCAGAAGAAATTAGCAAATTAATATCATCATTTAAAATAAATATTGTCTACGGTGGGGCAAAAGTTGGTATTATGGGTGTGGTTGCTAACACAGCAAAAAAAAATAAAAATAGAGTTACGGGAGTTATTCCAAATTTTTTATCTCAGAGAGAAATAATTTTTGAAAATATAGATGAGTTAAAAATAGTTGATAATATGTCTGAAAGAAAAAAGTTACTATTTGAGTTAGGTGATGCGTATTTAGCATTACCAGGAGGAACAGGTACTTTAGAAGAAATAGTAGAAGTTGTATCTTGGAAAATAATAGGAATTCATAATAAGCCAATAATATTTTTTAATAAAAATAATTTCTGGTATGATCTATTTCAACAATTTAAATTTTTTGAAGATGAAAATTTTTCAAATAAAAATTTACAAAACAGTTTTCACATTATAGATACGGTTGATCAATTAAAAAAAATATTAATTAAATGGCAAAAATAAAAGTTAAAAACCCTGTAGTTGAAATGGATGGAGATGAAATGACCAGAATCATCTGGGAGTACATCAAAGAACAATTAATTTTGCCCTATCTTGATATAGATATCAAATATTTTGATCTTGGAGTGATTAAAAGAGATGAAACAAATGATCAAATCACAATAGATGCTGCCGAGGCGGTGAAAAAATATGGTGTAGGAATAAAATGTGCAACAATTACTCCTGATGAAAATCGAGTAGAGGAATTCAAATTAAAACAAATGTGGCGTTCTCCCAATGGAACAATAAGAAATATACTGGGAGGAACAATATTTAGACAGCCAATTATATGCAAAAATGTTCCAAGAATAATTACAAACTGGAATCATCCAATTGTAGTTGCTAGACATGCCTTTGGTGATCAATATAGAGCGACTGACACATTAATTAATAAACCAGGAACTCTAAAAATGGTTTTTGAACCTAAAGATGGATCTGAAGGATTTACAAAAGATGTATATAAATTTGAAAAACCTGGTGTAGCCTTATCAATGTATAATTTAGATAATTCAATTAAAGACTTTGCTAGAGCTTGTTTTAATTATGGACTTAATCTTGGTTGGCCAGTTTACCTTTCTACTAAAAATACTATTTTAAAAGTCTACGATGGAAGATTTAAAGATTTATTTCAGGATGTATTTGATACTGAATTTAAAAATAAGTTTAAAGAAAAAGACATAGTTTATGAGCATAGATTAATCGATGATATGGTGGCCTCAGCTTTAAAATGGGAAGGTAATTTTATTTGGGCTTGTAAAAATTATGATGGAGATGTTCAATCAGATTCTGTTGCTCAAGGATTTGGATCACTAGGTTTAATGACAAGTGTGTTAATGACCCCAGATGGTAAAACAGTAGAAGCTGAAGCAGCACATGGAACTGTTACAAGACATTATAGAAATCATCAGAAAGGTATAGAAACTTCAACTAATCCTATTGCATCAATCTTTGCTTGGACAAGAGGTTTAAGTTTTAGAGGAGAATTTGATGGTAATAATGAATTAATAAATTTTGCTAAAAAATTAGAAGAAACGTGCATAAAAACTGTAGAAAGTGGTGAAATGACAAAAGATCTAGCAATATTAATTAACAAAGATCAGAAATGGTTAAACACTCAAGATTTTTTAAGCGCAATAAAAAATAATTTTCAAATTAACTAATAGAGTTTAATTTATCTTCTACATATTTTACACTTTCATTAATTTGACTAACATCTGATCCTCCTCCTTGAGCAAGATCTTTTCTACCACCCCCGCCTTTGCCACCTAGAATAATCGAAATTTCTCTTATTTCTTTTGAAGCATCAAAAAGTTCTGTAATATCTTCAGTAACTCCTAGCACTATAGATAGTTTGTTATCATTATTTGAAATTATTAACGAAACACTATTTTTTTTATATTGTTTTTTTTGCTCATCAATAAATGTTTTCAAAGATTTATTAGGGTAGTCTTCAGCGATCAAGTATATAAAATTTAATTCTTTGATTTTTTTTACAACAATATTATCAATATTTTTTGATATAGACATATTTTGTTTTAATTTTTCGTGTATCTGAATTAATTCTTTAATTAACAAACCTTTGTCTTCAGATTGATTTTTAAAATTATAATCAGCATTAATAGTTTTAATTTTATTCTTTAAATCTTCAATTTGATTATCTTGGTTTTTGTTTTTTTCTAATAAATTTCTTTCTATTTCTTTAATATATTTATCTACTGCAACATTAGATACAGCCTCTATTCTTCTTATTCCAGACGCAACACTAGATTGATTAGTTATTTTAAATTTACTTATTTCCCCTAATTTAACAACATGAGTTCCTCCGCATAATTCTTTTGAAAAGAATGATTCATTTTCTTGACCCATTGTTACTACTCTTACTTCATCGCTATATTTTTCTCCAAACAATGCCATCGCGCCTTCTTCAATAGCTTTTTTTTGATCCAAAATTTTAATTTCAACAATTCCATTTTTTTGAATTTGATCATTTACAATTTTTTCAACATTTATGAGTTGATCTTTTTCAATTGGAATATTGTGACTAAAATCAAATCTAAGTTTTTCTGAATTTACAAGTGAACCCTTCTGCGTGACATGCTTTCCAAGTATTTTTCTTAGAGCAGCATGTAATAAATGAGTTGAAGAATGATTATATTTAATAAAATCTCTATTCACTGTATTAATGCTTGCTTTAATGGTATCTCCAATTTTGCATTCACCACTAATTACTTTACCTTTGTGAAGAAAATAGTTTCCAAATATTTTAGTAGTATTCATAACTTGAAACTTAAAGTTATCATTTTCAAAAAAACCCTGATCTCCCACCTGACCACCACTTTCTCCATAAAAAGGTGTTTGATTTAATATTATAATTGCTTCTTGATCTTTTTTAATTTTATCTAATGACTTACTTTTTGATATGATTGAAATTATTTTACAATCAGCTTCCATATCAGAATATCCTAAAAATTCTGTTGGCTCTATTTTAGAAGTTATTTTAAACCAAATACCTTCATCCTCGATGTCTCCTGTACCTTTCCAGCTTTGTCTTGCTCTTTCCTTTTGATCTAACATTTTTTGTTTAAATGTTTTTATATCGACTTCAATATTTTTACTTTTCAAATAATCTTGTGTTAAATCTAAGGGAAATCCATAGGTGTCGTATAATTTAAATGCTACTTCTCCATTAAATATATTTGTTGAGTTAGAAATTTCCTCATCTAAAATTTTTATTCCTTTTTCAACAGTTTCTTTGAATTTAGTTTCTTCATTCATTAATGTATTAGTAATGAGATCTTTTGCTCTATCTAATTCAGGATATGAATTTTTAATTCCATCTAAAAAAATTGGGAATAGCTTATGAAATACAGGCTCCTTATTACCTAAAGAATGAGCGTGTCGCATTCCCCTTCTCATTATTCTTCGTAAGACGTATCCTCTACCTTCATTTGAAGGCATTACTCCATCAGCAATTAAAAAAGAGGAAGATTTTAAGTGATCTGCTATTACTCTGTGACTAGGATTTGTTATTGAACTTTCATCACCGCATAATTTTGTTGATTCATTTATAATCGGTTGAAATAAATCTGTTGAATAATTATCGTTAGAACCATCTAGAAGAGCTGTCATTCTCTCTAATCCCATTCCAGTATCAATGGAGGGTTTTGGAAGATTTATTCTCTCAGATTTAGATATTTGCTCATATTGCATAAATACTAAATTCCATATTTCTATAAATCTATCGCCATCTTCGTTTGAAGAACCTGGAGGACCACCTTCGTATTTGTCACCATGATCATAAAATATTTCAGAACATGGACCGCAAGGACCAGTTTCGCCCATTGACCAAAAATTATCAGATGTACTAATTTTAATAATTTTATTTTCAGACAATCCAGCTATTTTTTTCCATAAATCAAAAGCTTCTTGATCATCAGAATAAACAGTTACTAATAGCCTGTCTTTATTTATTGAATATTCTTTAGTAATTAGATTCCAAGCTAGTTCTATGGCCAACTCTTTAAAATAATCTCCAAAAGAGAAATTACCTAACATTTCAAAAAAAGTATGATGTCTTGTAGTGTATCCTACATTTTCTAAATCATTATGCTTACCGCCTGCTCTTACACATTTTTGAGCTGTAGTTGCTCTGTTGTAATCTCTTGTCTCTTTACCTGTAAATATATTTTTAAATTGTACCATCCCAGAGTTAGCAAACATTAGAGTAGGATCATTATCAGGTACTAGAGAACTAGAATGAATAATCTCATGTCCATTTTTTTTAAAATAATTGAGAAATGTTGACCTAATCTGATTTGAATTCATGAGAAGGTATTATAACTTGAAAACTCTATTGTCTAAATAAAAAAGCGCCTATTTTGAAATAGGCGCCAAACAAAAATAATATTTACTATTCTTTTATTTCTTCAGCTTCTTTAGCTTCTTTTTCTTTTTCTTTATTCTCTACTTTTCCTTCCATCATAGCTTTTTCAACTATTCCAGCATTTTGTAGAATTTGATTTTCAATTTCTTTAGCTATAGTAGGATTATCGTTAAGAAAGTTTTTAACGTTTTCTCTACCTTGTCCTATTTTAGTATTTTTATATGCAAACCATGATCCTGATTTATCAATAATTTCTGCTTTGACACCTAAATCAACTAATTCACCTAATTTAGATATCCCCTCTCCGTACATTATATCAAATTCAACAACTTTGAATGGAGGTGCAACTTTATTTTTAACTATCTTCACTCTAGTTTGATTTCCAATGATTTCATCTTTATCTTTGATCGCACCAATTCTTCTAATGTCCATTCTTACAGAAGAATAAAATTTTAGAGCATTACCGCCTGTAGTTGTCTCAGGACTACCAAACATAACGCCAATTTTCATTCTAAGTTGATTTATAAATACAACTAGAGTGTTTGATTGAGCGATAGAACTTGTGAGTTTTCTTAAAGCTTGACTCATCAATCTAGCTTGTAAACCAGGCAATGAATCTCCCATATCGCCTTCTAGTTCAGCTCTTGGTACAAGTGCCGCAACTGAGTCAATAACTAGCACATCAATACCCCCAGATTTAATTAAAGAGTCAGCAATTTCTAAACCCTGCTCACCTGTATCAGGCTGGGAAATTAATAATTCTTCTAAATTTACACCTAATTTCTTTGCATATGCTGGATCTAGAGCATGCTCAGCATCTATAAATGCACAATTTCCACCTTGTTTTTGTGACTCTGCAACAATATGAGTAGCTAAAGTAGTTTTACCAGAACTTTCAGGTCCATAAATTTCAATAATTCTCCCCTTTGGAACTCCACCTATACCAAGAGCTATATCAAGCCCTAATGAACCGGTAGATATTGCTTCAATATCTACATTTGTTTTAGAGCCCAATTTCATTATTGAGCCTTTTCCATAATTTTTCTCTATTAGGCTTACAGCGGCTTCTAGAGATTTACTTCTGTTTTCTTTATCCATTGAATTTTCGTTATTTACTACTTTTAATTTAGCTTGAGACATTACATTTCTCCATTAATTTCCTATGTTTTTATTAAGATTCTTGCAAATCATGTTTACTTGTACACGTTTTGTTCTATTTTTAAAAGTTCTATTTTTGTTCTTTTATGAAATTTTTATTAAAATATTGAAAAATATGAATTATTTATAATTAATAAAATTTCAATATTGCTTGAATAAATAAAATCATTTGATAAATCAGCAGCGTTTTAAAATTATGACTAAATTACCTAAAAATTATAAACCAACGCAGAAAGAAAAATTCATGAATGCCAAAATGAAAGAATATTTTAGGCAAAAATTAGTAAGTTGGAAACAAGATTTACTCAAGGAATCATACCAGACTTTAAATAATCTTCAGAATGAGAATGAGGCAAAACCCGATATAACTGATAGAGCATCCGAAGAAATAGATAGATCTTTCGAACTTAGAACAAGAGATAGAGAAAGAAAGCTAATTAATAAAATTGATGCTGCCCTTCAAAGAATAGAAGATGGATCATATGGTTATTGCGATGAAACAGGCGATCCAATCAGTATCAAAAGATTAGAAGCAAGACCAGTTGCAACATTGAGTTTAGAAGCTCAAGAAATGCATGAAAAAGCAGAAAAAAGAATAAACTAATTTTATTTTAAATGTCAGATTTTTATATAGGTGATCTTACACCAGGTACTTTTGTTGTAAATGTCAGCAAAGAAAAAGAATGGGGAATTGGTCAAGTTCAATCAAGTATTAACAATATCATTACAATAAATTTTGAAAATGTTGGAAAAAAAACTATTAACCCTAAAGAAGTTGAATTAAAAATAATTAATATAAATGCAACTAATTGATCAGTATTTAAGAAAAGTAAATTATCTAAGAGTATCTGTTACAGATAGATGCGATCTGAGATGTGTTTATTGTATGAAAGAAAAGATGCAATTTCTCCCACGAAAAAACATACTCACTTTAGAAGAAATTGAAAGATTATGTGATAATTTTATAGAACTCGGAGTTGAAAAAATTAGATTAACTGGGGGAGAGCCTTTGGTAAGAAATGATATTATAAAATTAATTGAAAAACTTAATACTAAAAAAGAAAAAACAAATCTGAAAGAGATTACACTAACAACAAATGGTACATTATTAAAAAAATACGCCAAACTACTGAAGCTAAATGGTATTAATAGGATTAATGTTTCTCTAGATACAATTAATCCTGAAAAATATAATAAAATAACAAGATTTGGAAATATTGAAAAAGTTTTTGATGGAATTAATGAGGCACTTGATAATAACATAAAAATTAAAATTAATACTGTAGTAATTAAAGATTTTAATGAAAATGAAATTGACGAATTAATAAATTGGACTAGCAATAAAAAAATTGATCTTACATTTATCGAAGTAATGCCAATGGAAGAAACAGATATATCAAGAGAATATCAGTTTATCTCATTATCTGATACTTTTTCAAAACTAGACAAAATATATAATTTTTCTAAAATTGATTATAGTACTGGAGGTCCGGCAAGATTTTATACTAGTGATTTAGTTTCTAATAAAATTGGGTTTATAAGTCCTTTAACAAATAATTTTTGTACCTCTTGCAATAGAGTAAGAATATCAAGCACTGGTAAACTTTTCATGTGCCTTGGTCAGAATGACTTTGTTGATTTTAAAGATATAATGAGAAAAGATTATAGTGATGATTACATAAAAGCAAAAATTAAGTTTGCTCTTAATATTAAACCAAAACAACATGATTTTATGATTGGAGAAAAAATTAATAAATATATGAAAAGACATATGAACGTAACAGGTGGATAATGAAATTTCATTTTTTATCATCAAACAATCCTGAGGCAAAAAATACAGAAAAAAAACTAACAGAATCATTTGGACAAAATTCTGTTGAAGATGCCGACTACATTATTCCAATTGGAGGAGATGGTTTACTTTTAAAATCGCTTCATAATTTTAATAAACTAAACAAACCATTTTTTGGAATAAACTTTGGTTCAATTGGTTTTTTAATGAATAATCTTAGTAATGAAAATTTAAATGATATGATTGCCAATGCTAAAAAATCTACTTTTAAACCATTAAAAATGACAGCAAAAAGTGTAAATAATGAAATCTTTGAGGCATATGCTTATAATGAAGTTTCTCTTATGAGACAGACTCATTTGGCTTCAAAAATTAAAATTAAAATAAATGAGAGAGTAAAAATGGAAGAGTTGATATGTGATGGCGTTTTGTTATCTACATCAGCTGGGAGCACAGCTTACAATCTATCCGCGCACGGTAGTATTCTACCTTTAGACTCAAATATACTTGCATTAACTCCGATTAGTGCCTTTAGACCAAGGAGATGGAGAGGTGCTCTGTTATCTGAAATTAGTAAAATTGAATTTGAAGTGTTAAATAATGATGAACGCTCATCTAGTGTAACGGCAGATAATTTAGAATTTAGAGATATTAGTAAAGTTAATATTGTTTCTTCAGATGAAAATAAATGCACTGTATTGTTCGATAGTAAACACTCTATTGAAGATAAAATTTTGAATGAGCAATTTAATTTTTAAGATCAAATTTTTTTAAAAATACAAATCTTGTTTCCATCTAGATCCCTTAAATATGCATAATAGTCTTTACCATGTCTGGGTCCAGGCATCCCTTCATCTTTTGCTCCGAGACTAATTCCAATTTTATAAAATTCATTAACAATTTTTTTAGAATTAGCTTTAAAAGTAATCATTGTACCATTTCCTATTGTTGCTTTTTTTTTGTTATGAGGTCTAATCAAGTATAATTCTATTTTTTTAGGAGTTTCTTTTTTTGCATAACCAATATAACGATTATGAGATAATACTTTTTTAATTTTTAGAGGTTTTAAAATTTTACTGTAAAATGCAGATGATTTTTTTAAATTATTTGTTCCAATGGTAATAAAAGCAAACATAATTTTGAGATTGGTAGCCTCGGCCGGACTTGAACCGGCACTCCCAAAAGGGCAAGGATTTTAAGTCCTTTGTGTCTACCATTCCACCACGAGGCCTGATTTTGGATTAATATCAAACTATAGAACTTTTTCCACCATTTAATTCAATCATCTTAGTTATATCATCAACTATTGGTTGGATAGATTTCATATCCCATGATGAAACAACTATGTTAACACCGCCTGTTTTAGCTGCAAGATTAAAATATGGGTAACTACCGATTGATGCATTTGTATAATTGTTTTGAATATTTTTTAAATTTTTTGCAATTTTACTTTCGTATAAATTAGTATTAATTGTTGTAACAAGTTTTGGGTTACCTTTTTTAATTTTTTTTATTAATTCCTCAAACATAACTT
The DNA here is from genome assembly GCA_902615625.1 of uncultured Alphaproteobacteria bacterium. Lineage (GTDB taxonomy): Bacteria > Pseudomonadota > Alphaproteobacteria > HIMB59 > CACPNW01. Next base: position 29,785 of record CACMPM010000007.1, on the reverse strand, counting down.
GCATTATTTCTGGCACACCGGGCAAAACATAAATATTTTTTACAATAAATCCTGGTGCAGCAGTCATTGGATTTAAAATAAGCTCTGAACCAAATGGCATTTTGGCCATTCTTTGCCTACTTTCATTAAATTCACCTTTTGGATAATAATTTTCAAGAATCTCAAAAGCCATTTTATTTGTTTCATATTGTAAATTAAAGGCTTCAGATATACTTTCTGAAGTTATATCATCATGAGTGGGTCCAATTCCTCCAGTAGTAAAAACATAAGAATATTTTGAGCTATATTTTAGAATATTTTCTATTATTGTTTTTTTATCATCCTGAATAACAATAACTTCTTCTAACTTAATACCAGCTTCTAATAATTTTTTTGCAATATAATTTGAGTTTGTATCTTGAGTTCTACCAGAAAGTATCTCATCACCAATAACAATAACTCCTGCAGTAAAAGAACTCATAAGATTAATTGATATTTTCTATATATTATTTATTAATCGTAAGTAATTATTTTTTAAATGAGAAACAGCAATATCCCTATACATACAAAAAAAGATTTTGAGGGCATGAGGGAAGCTGGCTCTTTAGCTGCTGATGTTCTTGATTCTTTAAATGAAAAGATTGTTCCAGGTATCAGTACTCAAGAAATAAATGACATATGTCATAATCAAATTATTCAAAACAAAGCAATACCAGCTCCTTTAAATTACAAAGGTTTTCCAAAATCAGTTTGTACATCTGTTAATCATGTTGTTTGTCATGGAATTCCTTCTGAAAGAAAAATTCTATCTGATGGCGATATAGTAAATGTAGATGTAACGGTTATTCTAAATGGTTGGCATGGTGATAGTTCAAGAATGTTTGTAGCAGGCAAGACAAATAAAAAAAATTATGAATTTTTGAAAATAACTTATGAATCTTTATTAATTGGTATTAGTGAAGCTAAACCTGGTAAGCATATTGGTGATATAGGAAATAAAATTCAGAAACTTGCGGAAGGAAAAGGTTATTCTGTAGTAAGAGATTTTTGTGGTCATGGAATTGGAAAGGAATTTCATACTCCACCTAGTGTTTTACACTTTGGAGAACCAGGTGAGGGACCAATGTTAGAACCTGGGATGTTTTTAACAATTGAACCAATGATTAATTTAGGTGGATGGCAAACAAAAATATTAAATGATGGATGGACAGCTGTAACAAAAGATAAATCTTTATCTGCTCAATTCGAGCATACAATTGGAATAACAGAAGAAGGAAATGAAATATTTACATTATCTAAAAATAATACAGCTTTTCCAATAAAGGATGTATAAGTAGAAAAAATGATACCTAGATATAATAGACCTAAAATTGAAAAGATTTGGTCATTAGAAAATAAATTTACAATTTGGACAGAGATTGAGTGTTTGATTGCAGAAAAACAAGCAATGCTCGGCGTTATTCCAAAAAAAGCATCAAAAGAAATAAGAAATAAAGCAAAATTTAATATTAAAGAAATAGAAAAAATTGAAAAAGAAACAAAACATGATGTTGTTGCTTATATTAATAATGTAAGCAAATATATTGGCGACTCATCAAAATATTTTCATTTTGGTGTAACATCAAGTGATATTATTGATACTTCATTTTCTGTACAACTAAAGCAAACCTCTGAAATAATAAGAAAAAGCTTAGTAGAATGTATTCAAAGTTTAAAAATCAAATCTAAAAAATATAAAGACACATTAATGATTGGGAGAAGTCATGGTATACATGCTGAACCTATTACTTTTGGATTAAAATTATCTTCCTTTTATTTTGAGTTTAAAAGAAATTTAGAAAGACTTGATCAAGCGATCAACGAAATATCTGTTTGTGCTATTTCTGGGCCTGTTGGAACATTTAATTCTATAGACCCACGAGTTCAAGATTATGTAGCAAAAAAACTTAAACTAAATTCTGAAGATGTATCAACTCAAGTAATTCCAAGAGACAGGCATGCGTATTTTTTCTCAGTACTAGGAATTTTATCATCTTCTATTGAGAGATTTGCTGTGGAAATTCGAAATTTACAAAAAACAGAGGTATTAGAAGTTGAAGAAAGTTTTTCTTCTAACCAAAAAGGTTCTTCTGCAATGCCTCACAAACGTAATCCGGTATTGAGTGAGAACTTAACAGGTATTTCAAGATATATTAGAAGTGGTGTAATACCTTCTCTAGAAAATGTCGTACTTTGGCACGAAAGAGATATTAGTCATTCTAGTGTTGAAAGAATTATGACTCCAGATATTACAATTGCAACTGATTTTGCACTGAATCGTTTAAATGGAATTATAAAGAATTTAAAAGTCTATCCAAAAAATATGTTGAAAAATTTGAATATGCTTGGAGGCTTACATAGAACTCACAATATCATGTTAAAATTAATTGAAAAAGGACTGAAAAGACAACAAGCTTATAAAATTGTTCAAGAAAGTGCCATGGAAACATGGAATAATAATAAGAATTTTTCCCAAGTTTTTCAAAAAAACAAAGAATTAAATAAAATATTAAATTCAAAAGAAATCATGAAAATCATTAAAGATGATAATGATCTAAAGAAAATAGATTGGATTTTTAAAAATAAAATTAAATAATCTTTATTTTTACTAATATCTGAACTATTTTATAGGTATGCCAATGACCATTGAACAAATTGAACAATTTATTAAAGAAGCTATACCAGATGCAACTGTTGAAATTGAAGATCTTAAAGGAGATGGTGATCATTACAGTGCTACAGTAACATCAAAATCTTTTTCTGGAAAAACAAGAGTAGAACAACATAAGATGGTATATGATGCTTTTAATGGTAAAATGGGTAGTGATTTGCACGCACTTAAGCTAAAAACTGTATCGGAGTAATAATGAATAATAACGACCATGTATCTCAAAATATAGAAAATGAAATTAACTCTAATGATGTAATGCTTTTCATGAAGGGTACCCCCGTATTTCCAATGTGTGGATTTTCTGCAAGAGTAGTTGAAATATTAAATAAAGTAGGTGTTAAATTTGGAAGTGTGAATGTGTTAGAGAGTGATGAAATGAGAGAAGGTATTAAAATATATTCTAATTGGCCAACCATACCACAACTTTATGTTAAGAAAGAATTTATAGGTGGGTGTGATATCATAACTGAAATGTTTGAAAGTGGTGAATTATTAGAATTATTCAATACAAATGGAATAGACGTAAATCCGTCCTAGATTGTTAAATAATAAATTTTCTAAAGGTGTAATATTTTCCTGTATTGCAGCAATTTTTTGGGGGCTTCCACAACCCCTCTTTTTTAATGAATTAAATCACGTTGAGACTATTGAGGTTGTAGCTCATAGAGGTTTCTGGTCATTTATTTTTTTATTTTTATTATTAATTTTAATTTCAAACATAAGTGATTTTATTGAAATATTTAAATCTAGAAAAAGAATTTTTATTTTAACAATTACAGCTTTTCTTATTGCAGGTAACTGGGCAGGTTTTATTTATTCTGTAGGACAAGAAAGAGTTCAGGATGCATCAATGGGTTACTTCATTACTCCAATGATAAGTATTGTTCTTGGTTATTTTTTTTTAAATGAGAAAATAACTAAGCCTAAATTTGCATCTGTATGTTTTATGTTATCAGGTATATTATTCTTATTTATTAATTTAAATCAATTTCCATTCTTAATAATTTGGATTGGAACGTCATGGTCAATATATGGATTATTAAGAAAACAAGTTAATGTTAATCCTTCAATTGGCTTACTATATGAGACTTGCATAATATCTTTAATATCTACCCCCTACTTAGTTTATTTATTTTGGCAAAATGAAAATAGTATCTTTAGTATTGATTTGAAGACATCATTATTTTTAATTCTAACAGGAGCTGTAACAATTTTTCCATTATTATTTTTTAATTTGGGCTTAAAATTTATTCAATTAGGTCTAGCTGGAGTTTTATTTTACTTAGCACCAACATTTCATTTTATAACTTCAGTATTTATTCTTAATGAAGAAATTTTACAAATTAAGTTAATATCATTCATAATTATTTGGATAGGAATAATAATTTATATTTATGATAGTTATAAAAAAGAAATTATCTTGAATAATACTCAATAACTAAATTAGGTTCCATAGTTACAGGATAAGGAACATCATGAATTAGAGGCGCTCTTAAAAAACGACCTTTCAACTCTTTTACATCAACTTCTAAGTATTCTGGAATTTCTCTTTCTTGAGAACTAACTGATTCTACAATTAAGTTAATTTCTTTACTTTTATCTCTTATTGAGATTTCATCTCCATCGCTAACACTATAAGATGGAATGTTAACTCTTTTTCCATTGACCTTTACATGACCATGATTAACTAACTGTCTTGCAGAAAAAATTGTAGGTACAAATTTCATTCTATAGACTGTAGCATCTAATCTTCTTTCTAAAAGTTCAATTAAAATCTGACTTGTATCACCTTTAATATTGGAAGCTTTTTTAAAAATATTCCTAAATTGTCTTTCAGTTAAATCACCGTAATAAAACTTAAGTTTTTGCTTAGCAAATAACTGATTTCCATAATCTGATAGTTTCTTTCTTTGTCCCTGTACACCATGTTGACCGGGCTTTGAGTTTCTTCTATTAAAAGGGCTTTTAGGTCTCCCCCACAAGTTAACACCTAACCTTCTATCAATTTTATATTTAGCGTTATGTCTTTTTGTCATTATTATGAGGGGTATATAGTGATTTAAAGTCCTATGTCAAATTTAATATACTCAATTTTTGGCTTATTTATTAAGTTTTTTAGTAATTCCCCATAATGTCTGCAATTCTTTCTTTGTAAGAGGGATTTTTGTGAAAATACTATAAATATTATTTTTCATACTTTCTTTTTTTTCACTTGGTGTAAAAAATTTTTTATTTTCAAGTTTCTCAATCACATAATTTAAGAATTTAGATAATTGATATTTACTAATATTATCTTTTTCAATTGAAATAGAGTTAGTTATTTTTAAATTATTCAATTCAAATAATTTATGACTTAAAACAGTAACTGCATGAGAAAGGTTTAATGAATTACTTTTACTACTTGTTTCAATAGTAAAAATAATATCAGATAATCTCAAATCCTCATTTGAAAGTCCTGAATTTTCAGGGCCAAAAAGTATTGCTGTTTTTTTATTAACAGTAATTTTTCTTTTAATGAATTTAAAATCGTTAGTGGAATTTTTTTCCAAATATCTTCTTCTATTCGTTGTGGCCACAACATAAGAAAAATTAGAAAGTGCAATTTCTAAATCATCATAAACCTTAATATTCTTAATAATTTTCGTTGCTTTTTTTGCTGCATTTATTGATTTATTGTTTAACCATTTATCTCTTGGTGAAACAACAATTAGATCTTTTAAACCAAAGTTGTGCATAACACGAGCAACCATTCCAATATTTTCAGGAAGTTGGGGCCTAACTAAAATTATGCTTGGGTTTTTTGGAGTCAATTTTTATTCTTTAAATCATTTAATAGCTTAAAAGTAATGCTATCAAAAATAGCGCTATAAGATGCATCAATAATATTTGGAGATACACCAATAGTTGTCCAATGTGTATTAGTGGAATCAGATGACTCAATTAAAACTCTTGTGATAGCACCAGTACCTTTTTCTGATGAAAGAATCATAACCTTGTAATCAGTTAACTTTAAATCTTTGAGATTAGGATAATAATCAATTAGGGCTTTTCTTAATGCACTATCAATAGCATTTACTGGACCATTTCCAGTACCCACTGTCATCATATTTGAATCTTTAACTTTTAAAAATACCGTAGCCTCTGCTTCAGTAACAATTTCACCTTTAGCATTCCATCTTCTTTCATCTGTGACTCTAAATTTTTCTAAATTATAAAAATCCTCAAAATGACCAAGATGACGTCTTACTAATAGCTCAAAACTAGCTAAAGCAGTATCAAATGAATATCCTTCTGATTCTTTTTCCTTGATAATCTCTAAGATATTGTTGATTTCATTTTTAGGTAGATCAATATTAATCTTATTTAATTGATTTAATATATTAGATCTTCCTGCCTGATTTGAAATTACTACGTTTCTAGAATTACCAACAGTTTCTGGTTTAATATGTTCATAAGTTGAAGAATTTTTTTCTATTGCAGATGCATGTAATCCACCTTTATGAGAGAAAGCATGATCTCCAACATATGGAGCATTTTTTCTTGAAGGCATGTTAAGAATATCATTTAATGTTCTAGAAATATGAATTAAATTTTTTAATTTATCTTTTGAAATGTTTGTTTTATATTTTGTTTTTAAAACCAAAGATGGAATTAAGGAAATTAAATTAGTATTTCCACATCTTTCTCCTAAACCATTAATAGTTCCCTGTATTTGTCTTGCTCCAGCATTAATAGCTGCTAATGCATTTGCAACTGCATTATCAGTATCATTGTGAGCATGTATACCAACATTTTGACCTGGTATAACTGTTACTACCTCTGAAACAATATTGTAAATTTCATCTGGAAGAGTTCCACCATTAGTATCACAAAGAACAACCCATCTTGCACCAGCGTCATACGCTGCTTTAATACAATTCAATGCAAACTCTTTATTTTCTTTAAAACCATCAAAAAAATGTTCTGCATCAAAAATTGGCTCTTTGTTTTTATTTTTTATTGATTGAATACTATCACTGATCATTTTTAAATTTTCATCTTCAGATATCTCTAAAGCGTTTTTTACGTGAAATGATGAAGATTTACCTACAATACAAACACAACTTGCACTTGAATTAATAAGTGCATTTAATCCTGGATCGTTATCTGCACTTCTACCTGGTCTTCTTGTCATACCAAAGGCAGTCAATTTACTATTTAAAAATTTTGTATTTCTTGAAAAAAAATCATTATCGGTAGGATTTGCTCCCGGCCATCCACCTTCAATGTAATCTATTCCTAAATCATCAAGATGTTGGGATATATTCATTTTATCACTAACAGAAAAATTAACTCCTGTTGTTTGCTGACCATCTCTAAGTGTGGTATCGAATAAATATACTTTGTCTTCCATAATTACTAGATCGCTATTAGAGTATAAATTAAAATTTACTAGATTTTTCCAAGTTTTCGCAAGATTTCGTCTCTATCAAATAATGGTAGTAGATATTTTAATTCGGGTCCATGAGATTTGCCAGTCAAAATCAACCTTAAAGGCATAAATAAATCTTTTCCTTTAAGCCCAGTTTTTTTGTTAATTTTTGATGTCCAATGATCCCATGTTGTTTCATCAAAAGGATCCTCGGGTAATTCATCAACTGCCGTATTAATAAAACTATCATCAATATTTAAATCTTTAGCATTATTTATTTTTGTAATTACTTCTTCCCATTCTTTAGCTTGATTAACAAATGAAATATTATTTTTAATAAAACGCCAAAAACTCTCTTTTTGTAAATTAGATTTTATATTTTTTAACTTATGACTAATCTCATTATAACTAAATAATTTAATGGTATTTTCATTAAGATTTCTTAAGGATTCAATTGAAAATTTAGCAGAAGATCTAGATAAGCTTTGAATATCAAATTTTTTTACTATTTCATTTAAATCTTTGATTGGATCAATATTACTGCTGGAACCAATAAAAAGAAAATAATTAAGTAAAGATATATTTTCGTATCCTTCGTCTCTAAAATTTTCAATTGAAAGACTTCCAAGTCTTTTACTAAAACCCTTACCAGTTTCATCAACTAAGAATGGATGATGAGCAAATGATGGAATAGAAGATTCAAGAGCCTTAAAAATTTGAATATGATAAGCAGTATTTGCTATGTGATCTTCACCTCTAATAATATGCGTAATTTTTTCCTCAATATCATCAATGACTGAAGGTAAATGGTATAATAATGTTCCATCAGCTCTAATTAAAACAGGATCGCTCAAATTTTTTGCATCAAATGAAACATCTCCTTTAATGATATCTTTCCAACCAATATTTTCATGATCTAATTTGAATCTCCAATGGGGTTGGATTCCAGCTTCTATTTTTTTTTCTACTTCTTCATTACTTAGATTTAATGATGATCTATCATAAATAGGTGGTTTCCCAGATGATAACAAAGATTTTTTCTTTAAAGCTAATTCCTCTTCTGTTTCAAAACATGGATAAAGTCTTTTCTTTTGTTTTAGAATTTGGATTTTCTCATTGTAAATATGTTGTCTAGATGACTGATTAAAAGTGTAATTCCAATTTAATCCAAGCCATTTAAGATCATCTTTGATACTTGTCTCAAATTCTTTAGAGCTCCTATTGGCATCAGTATCATCAATTCTTAATACAAACTCACCTTGATTTTTTTGACAAAAAATCCAATTCAAAATTGCTGATCTAGCATTACCGATATGTATTTTTCCTGTAGGGCTAGGAGCGAACCTACACTTCATATTATTCTTTAGGAATTTCGCAAACGGGAATAGGCTTCATCTTATGAAGATTTGGCTTTCTAATTTCTTCGTATCTACTGAAGTATTCACTAGACTTATTTTCCATTGCTTCTTCTAATTGCTTATATGAAAGGCCAAGCTGGCTTTCATCATTTCTACTATCATCCCATAAACCATCTGTCGGTGCTGCGCTAATAATATCTTTTATAACCCCAATTTCTTCGGCTAATTCCCAAACCTCAGTTTTAGTACAATCTGCTATTGGCGATATATCTACGCCTCCATCACCATATTTTGTATAAAATCCAACACCAAAATCTTCAACTTTATTTCCAGTACCAACAACTATACCATTATTACTTTGAGCTATTTGGTATAGAGTTACCATTCTTAGTCTAGATCTTGAATTTGCAAAAGCTAACTCACTATCAAAATTTTGCATCGTATTTTGAAATGTTTTAAAAACATTATCTAGCTCGATTATTTTTGTTTCTACATTTGGGTAATTTTGCTCTAAAAATTCTAAATGTCTTAAACTTAAATCATGTTGTGATGAATTTTGCTTAATAGGCATTGAAACAGCTATAGTTTTTAAACCAGTTTGAGCACATAAAGTGCTAGTAAGAGCTGAATCAACTCCTCCTGACACTCCTATTACTAGTGTAGTTGGATTATTATTTATAGATTTAGCGTAATCTTTTATCCAATTAGAAATATATAAAATTTTATCTTTTGAGTTCATAAGTAATATATAAATATAAATTTATAAATTTGAAGATTGCTTTGAGAGCAATTTTTCTTCTTTTAAAAAATCTGATAATAAAAAAGCCAATTCTAGAGACTGCGAGGCATTTAGTCTCGGATCACAATATGTATGATATCTATTTTTTAGATCTTCATCTGTTATTTCTTGAAGACCTCCCATACATTCTGTAACATCTTGACCAGTCATTTCTAAATGGACGCCACCTGGATATGTTCCTTCGCTTCTGTGAATTTGAAAAAAATGCTGAATTTCAGAAATTATATCTTTTAATGGCCTAGTTTTAAAACCTGTGTTAGATTTGATAGTATTTCCATGCATGGGGTCACAAGTCCAAACAACATTTTTACCAGCTGAATTAACTGATCTAATTATTTTTGGAAGTATTCCACTAACTTTTTCATGACCCATTCTACATATCAGCGTTATTTTTCCAGCTTCATTATTTGGATTCAACACATCTAATATCTTTAATAGTTCTTCTGTCTTTGTGCTTGGACCCACTTTAATACCTATAGGGTTCTCAATACCTCTTAAAAATTCAATATGTGCTCCATCAAGTTGTCGTGTTCTGTCACCTACCCACAACATGTGAGCTGAAACATCGTACCACTTACCTGAAGTACTATCTATTCTTGTTAATGCTTCCTCATATTGAAGAAGTAAAGCTTCATGACTTGTAAAGAAGTCTGTTTCATTTAATTGTCTTACACTGTTTCCATTTATTCCACATGCCTCCATAAAAGATAAGCATTCGTCAATTCTAGAAGATATCTCTCTAAATTTAGCAGCATTCTCACCTTTAACAAAATTTAGGTTCCATTGATGTATTTTATTTAAATTCGCAAAACCGCCCTGAGAAAAAGCTCTTAAAAGATTAAGTGTAGATGCAGACTGATTGTAGGCCTGAATTAATCTATCTGGATTAGGATCTCTGTCTTTTTTATTGAAGTCTATTCCATTAATTATATCGCCTTTATAAGACTCAAGTTCTAAATCATTTATAACTTCTGTGGCAGATGATCTTGGCTTTGCAAACTGTCCAGCAATTCTTCCTACTTTAACAATTGGACAAGAAGCACCAAACGTTAATACAACAGCCATTTGTAAAATAACTTTAAATGTATCTCTAATATTATCTGGATGAAAATCTGCAAAACTTTCTGCACAATCTCCACCTTGTAATAAAAAAGCATTTCCGTTTGAAACTTCTCCAAGTTTCTTTTTTAACAGTCTCGCTTCTCCAGCAAAAACTAAAGGTGGATATTTGGAAATTTCATTTAGAGTTTTATTTAGATGATCTTCATTTTGATAGTTTGGCATATGAAGAGCGTCTTTATTTCTCCAACTATTGGGTGACCATTTATTGCTCATAATTTGAAAAGGCTCATAAACCCTAATAAATTCTGAAACAAGGGTTATTATTTAGGCCTTTTATTTCTTAGAATTTTTAAGGCTGATCTTTCAATAGCAAGTGAATTTTTTGGAATATTTTTAGTGATAACACTACCTGCACCAATTCTAGATTTAGACTCAATTACAACTGGAGCAATGAGTGATGTGTTTGAACCTATAAATACATTATCTTTTATTATCGTTTTGTGTTTTTTGTTTCCATCATAGTTACAAGTTATTGTGCCTGCACCTATATTCACATTGTTTCCTATTTCTGAATCTCCAACATATGAAAGATGAGCTATAGAAACATTATTTCCAATTTTAGAATTTTTAATTTCAACAAAGTTACCAATCTTTGATTTTTTGCCGATTTTTGTTTTTGGCCTTAATCTAGCACTTGGACCAATATGTGAATTTTCATCTATTGTAACTTCTTCTAAATATGAATTACTTTTAACTATTGAACCTTTTTTTATAATTGTTTTTTCCTTGATTGTAACATTGCTTTCAATTGTAACAGTAGGTTCAATTTTGGTGTCATAGCTTAGATAACAAGTATTAGGTTTTAAAAAATTGACTCCATTTTTTATAAAATTATTTACGTATTTTTTTTGCAAGATATTTTGCACAACATTAAAATCATCCAATGTATTTATGCCCAACATAGATTCTTTATCGCACTCAATATAATTGATAGGAATATTTTTTTTTGAAAAAATTTTGCATATATCAGGAAGATATCTTTCTTTTTTAATTTTATTTTCTTTAATATTTTTTAAATTATTAAATAATAATTTAGTATTAGCTAGTAAAATACCGGAATTACATAAATTGATTTTTTTTTGTTCAGGTTTTAAATTGATTTGCTCAATTATTTCTTCAACATTGTTATTATTTAATAATAATCTACCATAACCATGTGGTTCTGAAGTGTTAAATGCAATTAATGTAGCTTTCGCTTTACTTTTTTTAAATTTACTTACTAGTTTTCTTATATCTTTAACTTCAACTAAAGGTGTATCGCCAAATAAAATTAAAATATTTTTTGATTTAACATATTTTTTAACTTGCTCAATTGCATCTGCAGTTCCTTTTTGTTTTTTTTGAACGACTAACTTAGAGGTATTTAATATTAATTTTAATTCTTCTTTATTTTTTTCATTAGATACAATTAATATATTTTTACCTGATATTTTTTTTGCAATATTAAAAATATGTGAAACAATTGGTAACCCGCATAATGGATAAACAAGCTTTGATTTACTTGCTTTAAATCTCTTACTATTGCCTGCAGCAAGTATAACAGTTGTAATATCAGACATTAAGTTAGAAATTTCTTAAAATTTCGTTTCCAACATTAATTATTTCTTTTGAGGCATCTGATGTAACGCTAATATCAACTACCCCTCTTCCAACTGAGAAAGTTTCTGCAAATAATACTTTGCTAGACAGTCGGGAGCGAGCAATTTTAGCACCAGCATATCTTAAACGCAAAATCATTGCGTCAGTTAATTTTGCTCTCGGCATTACTCTATTAAGAATAATTATTGGATTTTTTCTTTCTTGTTTTGCAATTTTTAAAAAAGGAAGTGTGGCCATTAAGTCTACTGGACTTGGTTGTACTGGAACAAATACCCTATCAGAAGCTTTTACAACCTGCATTGTTTCAAAAGTTATAGATGGAGGACTATCAATTATTATAAAGTCGTACTTTCTTTTTATCGCTTTAATTTCATCTATTAAATTCCTTATATCAAAATTTAATTGAGTTATTCCAATATCATCTTCACCATAATAAGATTTTCTTGCTTCAAGCCAATATGATAGACTTTTTTGTGCATCAGCATCTATAACAGCTACTTTGTAACCACTATTGCTCCACAAAACTGATAAATTTGCTGAAAGAGTAGATTTACCTGAACCACCTTTTTGATTAGAAAATGCTATAACTTTTCCCATATACAAGTATTGATAATAACTATTTTAAAGATAGATGGAAACATTTTATAAAAAAATATGAAAAAAAATAAGTTAGATATTGCAAAAAATTTATTAAGCAGTGGAGAACTTGTAATATTTCCCACAGAAACAGTATTTGGTCTTGGAGCAGATGCAACAAATGATGAGGCTGTAAAATCTATTTTTAAAGTAAAAAAAAGACCACGAAGTAATCCAATTATCTGTCACTTTAAAAGTATTAAACAAATAGAAAAATATTTTATTTTAAATAAATTTGAAAAAAAATTAGGTTCAAAATTTTGGCCTGGTCCTTTGACAATAATATTAAAGAAAAAGAAAAATTCTAAAATATCAAAATTAGTCTCTAACAACTCAACTTTAGTTGGCTGCAGAATTCCCAGTAATAAATCGGCTAAAAAATTAATTACTTTATTTGGTCTACCTATTGCAGCTCCTAGTGCTAATCTGTCAGCAAGAACTTCCGTAACCAATATTATGGATATCGACCCAATTCTAGAAAAAAAAATTTTTGTTTTAAAAGATAGACAGTCTTCTCATGGACTAGAATCCACAGTTGTTAGAATAGATAACAATAATAAAATTGAAGTATTAAGATATGGCAGCATCACTGTTGAAGAACTAAATAAATATGCAAAAGTAAAAATTAAAAAGAAATCCTCTATTTCTCCTGGTAATTTAAAAAAACATTATTCAACTTTAAAGCCAATAAGAATGAATGCTAAGAGAATACTTAAAAATGAAGGTTTATTAAATTTTGGAAATAATAAATTAAAGTCTAAAATAGTTAATTTAAATTTGAGTAATAAAAAAAATTTAAATGAAGCAGCAAAAAATTTTTATCATTATCTTCACAAATTAGATCAAAGTAGATGCGAAAAAATTGCTGTAGTGAAAATACCCGATAAAGGACTTGGCAAAACTATAAATGACAGATTAAGAAGAGCAATTAAGTAATTACAATCTATTTAAATAATCCATTAACCTATAATAAATAATGGCTGAGGAATACAATGGTCTTCTAAACATGTTGCCGCCTGGAATTTTAAAATGATTAATTTGCTCAAATATATCAAAATTATTTGATTGATTTAAAATTTTTTCAGCTACCATTTTTCCTCCCATAATACTCATAGCTAATCCATGCCCAGAGTAAGCATGGGCATAATATAACTTTTGATTCATTATAGTTCCAAAAATAGGTAATCTATTAATTGATATTGCCAAAGTACCTCCCCAAGAAAATTCAATTTTAAATTTTTTTAATTCAGGAAAAACTTTATACATTCGTTTAGAGACAAATCTCTTTGCATCTTTTACAAAATGAGATGTAATGGTTTCAGGTCCTCCAAAAATAAGTCTGTAGTCTTCTGAAAATCTATAATAATCAATCATAAATCTAGAATCTATTACGCCACAATTTCTTTTGATTAATTTACTTGCCAGATCTTTTCCAAGAGGTTCAGTTGCAATAATATAATTATTTATAGGCATAAAATAATTTCTTTTTGATCCTAAAAGATTATCAAGATAACCATTGCAACCAATAATTACTTTCTTCGCTTTAATAATATTTTTTCCAGAATGAATTATAACTTCTTTTTGATTATCAATAATTTTATCAGCTGGAGAATTTTCATATATCTTTATACCATTTGCTAAACACTGTTCTGCTAAGCCATATGTCAGTTTTAATGGGTTTAAATGATAAGAATCCTTTAAAAGCATTCCAGAAAAATACCTGTCACTATTAACTTCATCTCTTATTGAACTATGGTCAAAGTATTCATAATTATTATAATCATAATTCTTCTGCATATGCTTAATTTCATCTTGAAAATATTTATAATCTTTTTTTGTGTTGCCTACATGAAGAACACCTTTTCTAAGCGCACAATCAATTTTGTATTTTTCAATTAAATTAACTACATTTGAAACAGCATCTAATCCAATTTTCCAAAAAAATTTTGCTTTTTCAATACCAAATTTTTTTTCTAAGTAGAATTGATCTTTTCTCATTCCAATTCCTAGTTGACCACCATTCCTACCAGAAGCACCAGATCCAACTTTATTTGCTTCCAAAATCGTTATTGATAAACCTTGATTAGATAAATTTAATGCTGAAGAAATACCTGTTAATCCACCTCCAATAATACATACATCAGTTGAAATATTTTCATTTAATTTAATTTGATTAGGAAAATTAGGTGCTGAAAATTTATAAAAACTCTCTTTTTCATTATCATGTTGATTAAAGGTCCTTTTTTTTGTAGTAAACATTAACTTATCTTTAATGGTTAAATAATAATTAGTAAACAAACAGTCTCAATATGATTGAAAAATTTCAAAATTGGTTTCATGAAAACTCTATTACAGAAGTTGAATGTTTAGTTCCAGATCTTGGAGGTATAGCAAGGGGAAAAATTTTACCAACTAATAAATTTTTAAAAGGACTGGAAGATGAAAGTCACAGATTGCCACAGTCAACTTTTATTCAAACGATATCAGGAGATTATGCAACTGAAGACTCTGCCGGTGCTTTACCAAGAAGTGTTTACAATCCAACTGACATTGATGTAATTTTAAAACCAGATTTTGATACAATGAGAGTAGTACCATGGTACGACGACCCTACTGCACAAATTATCTGCGATGCAATAAATCTTAACGGAGATGATGTAATAAATTCTAGTAGGAATGCTCTAAAAAATATTCTTAAACTTTATAAAAAAGATAATTTAACTCCAATTGTTTCACCAGAATTAGAATTTTATTTAGTAAAACCTAATGCTGACTCAGATTACCCCCTTGAAGTGCCAGTGGGTCAATCAGGTAGACAGGAAACAGGTAAGCAAGCCTTAGGAATAGATGCTGTTAACGAATTTGATCATCTTTTTGAAGATGTATATAATTATTGTGAAGCACAAAATATTGAAATTGATACTATTAACCATGAATCTGGTTCAGCTCAGATGGAAATTAATTTTCAGCATGGTGATCCTTTAGATCTAGCAGACCAGGTATTTTTATTTAAACGAACTCTAAGACAGTCGGCTTTGAAACATAAACTTCATGCAACATTTATGGCAAAACCTATGGAAAACCAACCTGGTAGTGCAATGCACATACATCAATCGATATATAATGAAAAAAATAAAAATATTTTTTTTAATAAATCATCTAAAATTTCAAAAAAAATGAAAAATTATTTAGGTGGATTGGAAAAATATACTCCATTATTAATGCCAATTTACGCTCCAAATATAAATTCATTTAGAAGATTGTTTGCAACTTGGGGTGCTCCTAAAAATGTTAAATGGGGAATAGGTAATAGAAGTTGTGGTTTTAGAATTCCATCAATCGAGGAAAGGAATATGCGTATTGAAAATCGAATTCCTGGATCTGATACAAATCCATATCTAGTTTTTGCTGCTAATTTAGCGTCAGGATATTTAGGAATGAAAAACAACTTAAAACCAAATCCAGAAACCAAAGATAGTGCATTTAAAGATAAAAATTCTAATCTGCCTAAAAATATGGATGAATCATTAACTCTTTTTGAAAATGATGAAGATATAAAATCCATATTTAATGAAAAATTTGTAAGGTCGATTGCTGCGATAAGAAGAGTTGAGTATCAAGCTTATTTATCAGTAATAAGTTCTTGGGAGCGAGAGTATTTATTACTTAATGTTTAAATTTTTTATTAAAATAAAAATAAAATAAACCAATTATTATTAAAGAAAACATTAAAATTGCTGATAAAGCGTTTACTTCAGGACTCAATCCTAATCTAACTTTAGAAAAAACTACAATTGGCAATGTGTTAGCTCCAGGCCCAGTAGTAAAACTCGCAACAACTAGATCATCTAAAGAAATTGTAAAAGCTAATAACCAACCAGCAATAATAGAAGGTAAAATTATTGGTAAAGTTATCTTATAGAGTACCTTGGTATAATTATAGCCTAGATCCATCGCAGCTTCCTCAATATTTTTGTTAAAGTCAGTTAATCTTGCTTGAATAATAATTGCGACAAATGCAATACAAAAAGTAACGTGCGATATAAAAATAGTTAATTGTCCTCTAGATGATGGAAATCCAATCACATTATTTAAGCTTATAAAAAAAAGCAACATTGAAAGACCTAAAATTAATTCTGGTAAAACCAAAGGTGTTGAAGAAAGAAAAATATAAAATGATTTAAAAGGAATTTTTCTTATTCTTACAAGTGAATATCCAATCATAACTCCTAAAATTGTAGCAAAAGTTGCAGACAAAGCTGCAATTTTAATACTAATAATAAATGCTTCAATTATTTGTTCATTATTAAATAATTCATTGTACCATCTTAAAGAAAATCCTTTCCAAACCATTACTCTCTTATTTTCATTAAATGAGTAAAAAATTAAAACTAAAATTGGAAAATATAAAAAAAATAAACCTAAAAAAATAACTGTACTTTTGATTAAACTAGATTTCATTTTTTTGACTCCAACGAGAATAAAGTATTTGAAAAATAACAATTGGCAAAACCAAAATAATAATTCCACTAAAAGCTAAAGCACTAGCACCTGGCCAATTTCTATTAACAAAGAATTCCTCCCATAATATTTTTCCATAATACAATCTATCACTACCACCTAACATTTCAGGTATAATAAATTCTCCAACAACAGGTATAAAAACTAATAAAGATCCAGCAACAATTCCTGGAACGGACAAAGGAAGAATAACTTTAAAAAAGGTTTTAATACGATTTAATCCTAAATCTTTTGATGCTTCAATTAAATTTAAGTCAAATTTATTTAAGTATCCATAGAGTGGTAAAATCATCAAAGGTAAATAAGTGTATACAATTCCCATGATGACAGCATATTGATTGTATAATAATTGCAGTGGTTCTAATGTTATGCCAAGGTTTAAAAGTATTACATTTAAAATTCCATTATTCTGTAATATTATTTTCCATGCATATACTCTTAATAAAAATGATGACCAAAATGGAATAACTACTAAAACTAATAGGATATTTCTTAATTTGATATTTGAAGTTGCAATATAAAAAGCTAATGGATACCCAATAATTAAACAAAAAAAAGTAGATATTAGAGCTAGTATCAAAGAGTTTACAAAAGATCCAATGTAGTAATAATCACTAAATATATAAACATAGTTTTCAAATGTAGTATTGATCTTAAATCCATTATCAAAAAGAAAAATATCTTGATAAGGAGGCATCCCCCATTCTGATACCGAAATTGATATTTTAAAAATTATAGCTAATGGTATAAAAAAAAATAGAACAAGCCAAAAATAAGGACTAAAAACAAAATATTTTTCAAATAATTTATTTTTCAATTAATCCTCTAAAACCTTAATTGATTCACTTTCCCAACTACAAATGACTTTCTCCCCTTTTGGGAAATTATAATTTGAGTTGGAGTAAAAATTCTGATCTAAAACTGAAATTATCATATTTTTAATTTTAATTTCATAACGTGTAAAGCTTCCCAAATATGATTTTTCTAAAATTTCTCCACTAAAGGAATTAAATGAACTTGTTTTCAAATTATTTATTGATTGTATTTTTATTTTCTCTGGTCTTAGTAAAATATTAGTTTTTATATTTTTTAATTCTTTGTTTAATTTAAAATTTATACCTAAATCATCAGAATAAAAATTTTCACCTTTCTTATAAATCTCAATTATATTTGCAATTCCTATAAAATTGGCAGTATAAAGACTTTTAGGATTTTCATAAATCTCTTCAGGGCTAGAACATTCCAAAATAAGACCATTCTTCATTATTGCCATTCTATCAGACAAGGACATTGCTTCTTCCTGATCATGAGTGACGAAAACAAATGTAATTTTCAGTTTCTTTTGGAGTGTTGTTAACTCTAATTGTGTTTTTGATCTTAGTTTTTTATCTAGTGCTGCAAGAGGTTCATCTAATAATAATAACTTTGGTTTTTTTATTAAGCACCTTCCAAGAGCAACTCGTTGCTGCTCTCCACCTGATAGTTGCTTAATCCTTCTTTTTAATAAATGTTCAATAGATAAAAGTTCAGCAATATCTCTTACATTTATTTCGATTTCTTTTTGGGTAAAATTTTCTTTTATTCCAAAAGCTAAATTATTAAATACGTTTAAGTGAGGAAATAGAGCATACGATTGAAACATATAGTTTAATGGCCTATCAAAAGGTTCAAGGTTTGTTATATCCGTTCCATCGAGGATTACGCGTCCTGTATCTGGCTTCTCAAATCCGCCTAGTATTCTTAGTAAGGTAGTTTTGCCTGACCCCGAAGATCCTAAGAGACCAAAAAATTCAGATTTTGAAATATTTAAATTAATATTTCCTAAAACTTTGTTATCTCCAAAGGATTTAGAAATATTTTCAACTACAAGAAAATTATTATCCATCTTAAATCAGCACTAATATTAATATATTAGTGCTGAAATGAAGTATATTTTTTAATTTGATTTAAATTTATTAAAATATTTAGTTGATAATTTTGATTTTTTTGGAGAGTCAGCTGTATCAGCAAAAAGCATACTTAAAGTTGCTTCATCTGGATAAATAGCAGGATCTTCAAAAATTTCAGGATCAACTAACTCATTAGCTGCTTTATTTGGGTTTGAATACCAAACATAGTTAGTAATATCAGCAGCAACTTGAGGTCTTAAAATATAATTTATGAATTTGTGTGCATTCTCAACATTTTTTGCATCAGCTGGAATAGCCATCATATCAAACCAAATTACGGTCCCTTCGGATGGAATTGAGTACCAAGCTTCTACTCCATCTGCAGCTTCATCTGCAGCTAGAAAAACGTCACCTGACCAACCCATAGTTAAACAGATCTCTCCATTTGCTAAATCATCGATATATTGAGAAGAATCAAAATATCTTATGTAAGGTCTTATTTCCTGTAACATTTCAAGAGCGATCTCATAATCTTTCTCATCCTCAGTATAAGGATCTTTTCCAACGTATTTTAAAGCGATTTCCATAACCTCTGTAGGAGCATCCAACATTGCGATTCCACAGTCTGCATATTTTGATGCAATAGCTGGATCAAACAAAATGCTCCAACTTGTAATGTCATTTTCATCAACTTTATCAGTATTGTAACCAATGCCAGTGGTACCATACATATAGTTTACTGAATACTGACCGCCTGGATCATGTGCATCAATTTTTGCTAGTACATCAGGATCTAAATTACCAATGTTTGAAAGTTGAGCCTTATCAAGTTTTTGAAATACTCCAGCCTTGATTTGGTTTTCTAAAAAAGAACCTGAAGGCACGACAATATCATAGCCAGACCCACCAGCTAAAAGTTTAGCTTCAAGAACCTCATTTGAATCAAAAACGTCATAAGTTACATCAATGCCAAATTCATTTTCAAAATTTTCAATTGTATCTTCGGCAATATAGTCAGACCAATTGTAAATAAATAGTTCTTCTTTAGCCAGAGCTGAAAAAGAAATTAAAACTAATAGAGATATAAAATACTTAAGCATTATTCCCCTCCTAAATAAAAATTACATTAAATAAAATAAATTAAAAATCGAGAATTTTTTTATATAGATCTGGCCTTCTGTCTCTAAAGTTACCCCATAATTTTCTATATTCTCTTGAAATTAACAAATCTAAAGTCGCAGTTATTATTCCCTCATCCTTATCATTCATACGATTTATTATATTTCCAAGATGATCCAGTATAAAAGAATTACCATAAAAATTTAATTCAATATCAGCTTCGACCTCCTTCCCTATTCTATTCGAGGTTATTATAGGGATTTGATTTGCAGCAGCATGTCCTACCATTGTATTAATCCAATGATCCTTTGAATTTAATTCAGGCATGTGTGGCTCAGAGCCAATTGCTGATGGATATAAAATTAAATCTGCACCTTTCAACGTTAGTATTCTTGCACATTCAGGAAACCACTGATCCCAACAAATTGCACAGCCAACTTTTGCCAGAGGGGTGTCAAAAACCATAAAACCTGTGTTACCCTTTTCAAAATAATACTTCTCATTATATCCAGGTCCTTCAGGGATGTGAGATTTATTGTAAACTTTACTTAATTTACCAAAAGAATTGATCATAACTAGAGAGTTAAAAAACTTATTTTCTTTTTTTTGAAAAAAACTAATTGGTAATGAAATCTTTTTATCTTTACAAATATTAGATAATTTTTCGAACATTGGATGGGAAGGAAAATCAATTGCAAGATCAAAAAATTGATCATTTTTTGTTGAACAAAAATAATAATCTTGAAATAATTCTTGCAAAAGTAAAATATCAACATTTTCATTTGAAGCTTTTTCAACTAAACTAATTGCCTTATTTAAATTAGCGTCAAAATCTCCTTTAAGAGCCTTAAATTGTGATGTTGCTACTTTTACTTTCATATTTTTGGTACATTCATTGTTATACAATGAATATTTCCTCCACCATAATTTATATTTTCTGTTTCCAACATCATAATTTCTCGATTTGGGAATAAATTTTCAAAAATTAATTTTACCTCATTGTCTTCCTTAACATTGAATTTAGGTAAGATAATTTTATTTTTACTGAAATAGAAATTTATATAGGAACTAATAATATTCTTATTATTAATCTTTTTTCTTGTAGGTAAAGGAACTTCAACTAAATCAAATCTTTGATTAGTATCTTTAAAAAATTTAATAAGATCAGCTTTGTTTTTTTCTAATATTTCATAATTGGGATCTAATTTGTGAGTTGTAGCAATTAAATATTTATTATTTCCTATCGGGCATAATAAATTATCTACATGACCATCTGTGTCATCCTCCATTAGTCCATTTTCAAATAAAAAAATATAATTTAAGTCAAACAAGAGCTTTAATTCTTTAATAATATACTCACTATTATGTTTTTGTTTTCTATTTTTATTAAATATTACATTTTTAGTGCTAAATAAATTTTTTTTATCATCATAAGTTATTGCTCCTCCTTCAATGACTAAGTCAGAAATTTTTGTTGGGATGTTAAAATAGTTTGAAATCAATTTTGATATTTTATTATCATTTAAATAATCTGGATACTTGCCATAACCATTAAATTCAAAACTAATTGATTTTAATTTTTCATCTTCGATATAAAATATCGGTGCAATATCTCGCATCCAAGAATCATCTAATTTACACTCTACAATATCTATATTTTTATGATCAGTTTTATTTTGAATTTCATTAATGTCTTCTTTATTTGAAAATACAATTACATGCTCAGTTTTTGCAATTTCATTAATTACATTTGCAACTTCATCTCTGGCTTTATTAATAATTTTACCATAAAGATCTTTATTACATGGCCAAGCAATCAAACAATATTGGTGTTCATACCATTCAGGAATTAGTTTCATAAAATTTAAAAATATGTATAATTATTTCATGTCTAAAGATGAAGTAAAATTCACTGAAATGAAACATGGTGATAAAGAGGATTATGAACTTCTTGCTAATTTTGAAGATAAATTCATTGAAGGTACAGCTGATAGAATAGTAAGAGTGCTAGAAAGTTTAGACAATTCTTTAGGTGGCTATAAGGTATCTAGATTAGAACATTCTCTTCAAACTGCATCAAGGGCGTTACGTGAACAAGCTTCTGAAGAAATGGTGGTGGCTTCCTTATTGCATGATATAGGTGATGAAATTGCACCTCTTAATCATTCTGAACTTGCAGCTGCAGTATTAAAACCCTTTGTGTCTGAAAAAACAAGATGGATTGTAGAACAACACGGTTTATTTCAAGCCTACTACTATAATCATTATTATGGAAAAGATAGAAATCTAAGAGATAAATTCAAAGGTCATGAATTCTTTAAAGACACTATAGATTTTTGTGAAAGATGGGATCAAGCATCATTTGATCCAAATTATGATACAATTCCTTTAAAAGAATTTGTTCCAATGGTTCAAAGAATATTCAATAGAACACCTTATAGAAATTTATAATTATTTTTTTAGCTTATTGATTAGTGTAAGGTTACCTGGATCAAAATTATTTTTATTTTCTTGAATAAATTTATCTATATCTTTTTGCTTTTCTAATTCTAATTCAGAAACTTTTCTAACATTTAAATCAACATACAAAGAACAAACCTCTGTTGTTGCTGCTCTATAACCTTCAAGTTTATGTGTCATTTCTAATTTATAAATTAATCTTTTTTTATCCCTATCAAGAAATAATAAATTAATATCTACTTCATCACCCTCTTTCACTTCTTTGTCATAAGTTGTGTGTGACTCAACGGCAAAAGTAGTTTTCTTCTCTGTTTTAGCAGAAGTTTCACCCATATTAAATTTTTGTAAAAGAACTTCCCATCCAGCATCAAAAAGATGAATATAAAATGCCAAATTCATATGACCATTGTAATCAGTCCATTCTTTTTTTACTCTTCCTGAATTTAAATATATCTTCATTGTTTTTCTTTATTAATTCAAAAAATATAGTAGTTTAAAATAATGAATAATGAAGTAATAATTTCCTGCGCTGTAACAGGATCTGGTGATACAGCAGGTAAACATCCTGAATTACCTATAACACCAAAACAAATTGCTGATGCTTCAATTGAAGCTGCCAAAGCAGGTGCAGCAATAGCTCATGTACATGTAAGAGAACCTGATGGCAAACCTTCTAGGAATTTAAGTTATTATAAAGAAGTGGCAGATAGAATTCGCTCCTCTGAAACTGATGTAGTTTTAAATTTTACTACAGGTATGGGTGGTGATTTTGAAGTGGGAACAGGTAAAGATCCTTTAAATCCAGTGGGAGCAAATACTGATATGATCGATGCATTAAGCAGATTAGAACATGTTGAAGAGTTATTGCCTGAAATTTGTACTTTAGACTGCGGCTCACTAAATTTTGGTGACTCAAACATGACTTTTATTCATACACCGATACAACTAAGAACTGCAGCAAAAAAAATGCAGGAGCTTGGGGTGAAGCCAGAAATGGAAGCTTTTGAAATGGGTCATTTATGGTTTGCTAACCAACTTTATAAAGAAGGTTTAATTGATGGCCCTCCTTTTTATCAAATATGCCTTGGCATACCTTGGGGATCACCTGCAACAACGAGCGCAATGAAAGCTATGGCTGAAATGGTACCTTCTGAAGGTGTTTGGTCTGGGTTTGGAATAGGAAGATCACAAATGCCTATGGCTGCACAAGCAGTTATTTTGGGAGGAAATGTTCGTGTGGGACTTGAAGACAATCTTTATTTAAAAAAAGGAGTTTTTGCATCAAATGCACAGTTGGTTGAAAAGGCAAGATGTATTGTTGAAGATATGGGAGCTTCTATTTTATCACCTCAACAGACTAGAGAGAAATTAAAACTAAAAAAACATTTTTAATTTGAAAAATATTGCTGTCATTGGAACTGGTGTAATTGGTACTGGCTGGATACTTAGATTTCTCGCTAATGGTATAAGAGTCAAAGCATTTGATAAAAATTCTCAGCAATTACATTTTCTAAAAGAAGAAATAACAAGAACAAACTCAATTATAAAGAAATTATATAATACAAAAATCAATTTCAAAAATTTGGAAATCGTAGACAGTATTGAAGAAGCGGTAATAAATGCAGATTTAATTCAGGAAAATGTACCCGAACGATTAACTTTAAAAAAAGATGTTATAAAAAATATAAGTAAATATTCACCCTCAAATTCAATAATTGCTTCAAGTTCATCTGGTTTACTTCCATCAGATTTACAATCAAAATGTATTAATCCAAAAAGGTTAATCATAGCTCATCCATTTAACCCTGTATATATTCTCCCTTTGGTTGAAATTGTAAAAGGTAAAAAAACTACAAATTTATATCTTAAAAAAGCAAAAAAATTTTATCAAAAAATTAAAATGAAAACATTATTTGTAGAAAAAGAATTACCGGGCTTTTTATCTGATAGATTGCAAGAAGCTTTGTGGAGAGAGGGTTTACATATTATAAATGATGGATATGCTTCAACAAAAGATTTAGATGAAGCAATAACTTATGGTCCTGGTATGAGATGGGCTCTAATGGGAACTTTTTTGACATTTCACTTAGCGGGAGGAGAAATGGGTATGAAACATATGCTAGATCAGTTTGGACCAGCATTGAAGCTTCCGTGGACTAAACTCAAATCTCCAAAACTAACAAAAAAACTTAAAGAAAAAATCATTAAAGGCACAAAAAAACAATCAAAGAATCATTCTATAAAAGATTTAAGTAACATAAGAGATAATTTCTTAATAGATTTGCTAGAATTAAAGAAAAAATATAAATTATAATTATGACAATAATCTCAAAATATGTAGCTTTAAAAAATTATATACCAACTGGGTTACCTAAAGAAGAAGATTTTGAAATTAAATCTAAAACTTTAGAATTAGATGAAACAAATAATATTCATGTTCTTAATTCATGGATATCTGTTGATCCGTATATGAGAGCAAGGATGACAGAACGTAAAAATTATAAACCACCCTTTTTACTAGGTGATGAAATGGAAGGTTATGCAATTGGGTCAGTCCAAAAATCAAAAGATTCACAATTTAAAGAAGGAGATGTTGTTTTCAGTAATTTTGGAATGAGAGATAACTTCGTTTGCAAAGGCAATGATTTAAAAAAAATAAATAATTTCAATCTACCATTGCAAACTTATCTTGGGCCTTTAGGAATGACAGGGCAAACTGCATATATTGGTCTTTTTAATCACGGGAAAATACAAAAAGGACAAAGTATTCTTGTATCTTCAGCAGGTGGAAGTGTTGGTTCAACAGTTTGTCAAATTGCAAAAAATTTAGGATGCAAAGTATATGCTAGTACAGGATCAGATGAAAAAGTTGATTGGTTAAAAAATGAATTAAATGTTGATGTAGCATTTAATTATAAAAAAATTGATAACCTTGTTGTTCACTTAAAAGAAATTTGTCCTGAAGGATTTGACTTATACTTTGATAATGTAGGAGGTGATTTTTTAGAGTCTGCAATTTTTCGAATGAAAAATTTTGGAAGAATTATTATTTGTGGAAGAATATCTCAAATGAATTCTACTTCTGCACCTGCTGGACTAAAAAATATGGCTCACGTATTAGTAAAAAGATTAACTATAAAAGGTTTTTTAATTTTTGATCATGAAAATGATAACGAGCCTTTTGAAACTGATATGCGAAATTGGCTTTCAGAAGGAAAAATAAAGTTTAAAGAAACAATTTATGAAAATATAGAAAATGCTCCTAAAGCATTTATAGATCTACTTAATGGTAAAAATTTAGGTAAAATGTTAGTTAAAATTTAACTAAATTGTAACGTAGGGCGACGTCCCCCTATATTTTATATCTAATTTAAGTTCTTTATCAATTGGAGGAAATGCTCTTTGCTGACATTCCACTCTAGGGCATATCCTGCAAGAAACTCCAATTGGCATTTGTAATTTTTTATTATTTAGATCAATTCCTTCAGAATAAATTAGATCTTTAGCGTATTTCATATCACAACCAAGACCAATCGAAACAAAACTTTTAGGCATTCCATGTTTTTCAATTCCTTTCTCAAAAGCTCTTGCGATGCAAAAATATACTCGCCCATCAGGCATCTTAGATATTTGAGGGTGAATTTTTCCAGGATTTAAAAATGCAGTATACACATTCCATCTAGGACAAGAACCTCCATGTCTTGGTATATGAATACCAGATAAAGAAAATCGCTTTGACACATTTCCAGCAATATCTGTTTTTAGAAAATGAAATGGCACTCCTTCGTTTCCAGATCTTTGAAGATTTGTTAATCTATGTGTAACTTGTTCAAAACTACAAGCATAATGATGCATCAAAATTTCCACATCATATTTATGTAATTTAGCACTCTTTAAAAAATCGTTATAAGGCATCATAAAAGCAGCAGCGTAGTAATTTAATAAAGATAGTTTAAGCAAAGGCTCTACTTCTTCTGACTCAACATTATTATCTTTAATAACTTTATTGATAACATCATTAGCCTCTAAATAAGCAACTTGTGATGCTAAATGAAAGTTTCTTGATGTGTAAGTTAACATTTCAGAAAGATAAAAAATCTTTGAATTTTCATCAAATCTTTTTACTATTTTTTCATCTTCGTTTATGGTTACAATTTTAACTTCAATTCCATGTTTTTCTTTGAGATAAAGTGATAATTTAGATCCAGAACCAATGTTAGGTCCAGATTCAAGACCTATTTCTTTTCTTAGATTTTCAGAACTTATTTCTAAATCATGAAAGTAATTTTTATTTTCTTGAAGAATATCTGAAACAATTTCTACAGGTAGTCTTGTTGGTTTTTCTATTTGATTTGCATTGACATCCATCGTTTCAAGTCGATTTTGCATATCTTCTTTAAAGCTTTTAAAAGAATCATTTATTGTCAGTAATGCTTTAGCTATGTTAGGATTTGAACCAATAAAGTCACTTGTGTCATGATTGGTTATCTTTAAATCATCAAAAATTTCATTGCTTAAAACATCCATAACGTCTGAAAGAAGTCGTTTGCTTGATTCTGTTGAGAAGTCTTTAATTGATAAATCTAATTTATCAGCTGCTTTAATTAGTAAGGAAAGCGGTATTTTTCTTTTTCCACTTTCAATTAAATTTAAATAACTAGGAGATATTCCAATAGTTTTTGATAATTCAGCTTGTGAAAAACCTTTGCTTATCCTTTGTTTTTTTAACCTTGGACCAAAATTTATGTCAGGTTCAATATTCATTTACAAAATTTACAAAAATAAAAAATTTAAAGTAATTTTCTTTACATTAAAAATAAGAAAAACTCTAGTTTTTTCTCTCATTATTATGTATTTGTAAAATCTGTAAATATGAATAGTAAATTAACAGAAAATATTAATAATCAAAAAGAAAGCCTAGAGCAGAGTTCTATTGAGAAGAAGGTTCTTGAAGGTTCTATAGACTCAAATTATGACCTTAATCTTGCTGATGGTATCGAAGCATACTACAGCGAAAGATACGGTTGGACTCTTAGAAGAAAAACTATCTAATTTTATTGGATTTTAATTCTCTAACTAACGGTACTATCTATTTGGTCGTAAGCTTTTTCCGCAATCATAATAGTGGTTGCATTTAAATTAGCACTAACAATATCTGGCATTACAGAAGCATCAATAACTCTTAAATTTTGAATTCCATGAACCCTTAAGTTTTGGTCTACAACTGAAGTTTTGTCCTCACCCATTTTATTTGTGCATGACGGATGATACGCAGATTCAGAAGTATTTTTAATAACTTCATCTAACTCTTTTTGATTAGATACATTCTTCCCAGGCCTAATTTCAGTGCCAACATATTCTTTTAGTGCTTTTTGAGATAATATTTTTTTAGCAATTCCCACACCTTCTCTCATTTGTTTTAAATCGTCTTCATGCTTAAGATAATTAAATTGTATTTTAGGGTCATCTTTATAGTTATTTGTTTTAATTTTAACAAACCCCCTACTTTTTGGTCTATTTGGACAAACATGAAATTGAAAAGCTTCAAAATTAGGATTTTCTAAACCATGATTAATAACTAAGTATGGAAAAAAATGAAATTGTAAGTTTGGATGATTATATGATTTGTCAGATTTAACAAACCCTCCTAACTCTAAGTGTGAGTTTGCTAACCTACCTTTTTTAAACAAAAACCATTTTGATCCTTCAATTGCTTGATAGAGAAAATTTGTTGCTAAAGAATGCAATGTTTCATTTTTTTTTGATTTATATTGAATATACATCTCTAAATGATCTTGTAAATTTTCTCCCACCCCAACTAAATTATTAATTACCTCTATTCCCAAGCTTTTAAGATGTTTTTCATTACCTATTCCGGATAATTGAAGAATTTTAGGAGAATTAATTGAACCTGCACAAAGTATAACTTCTTTATTGGCTAAATAATTATTGGTTATATTTTTTTTAATCGTTTCAACACCAATTGCAGTTTTATTTTTAAAAAGAATTTTTTTAACATCAATATTATTTATTATTCTTAGATTTTTTCTATTTTGGATTGGCTCTAAATATGCTTTAGCAACACTTTGTCTGACACCGTTGTTTATTGTTACATCAAAAGTTCCAAAACCTTCATTATCAATATTATTAGAGTCATTAAATATTTTATATCCAGCTTCTTGTGCAGCTTCTAAAACTTTTTTAAATAAAGGATATTTTTTATCTATGTTTGATTTATTTACTTTTAATGGTCCCTCTTTACCTCTTTCATTGCTATTATGAGACCAAGTTTCTAATTTTTTAAAAAAAGGTACAACTTTTTCATATGACCAATCAGTTAAACCACTTGAAGACCATCTATCAAAATCTTCTTTATGACCTCTAGCAAAAACCATGCCGTTATGTGAAGAACATCCTCCAATCATTTTACCTCTTGGACAATATAAAGATCTATTATTTAAAAATGGCTCAGGGTCAGTATAATATTTCCAATTATACTTGGGGTCATGCATTGCATATAGAAGTGCACTTGGCATATCAACCTTCCATGTTTTACTGGATGGGCCAGCTTCTAATAAAATTACAGAATTTTTAGATTGTGAAGACAATCTGTTAGCTAAAACACAACCTGCCGACCCTGCTCCAACAATGATGTAGTCAGCGTTGTTATCCACTAATTCATTCTTTCAGTATTTCCATCAACAGTCATGATTTGACCAGATATATTTTCTGAGGCATCACTTAATAAAAATAAAGCCATTGATGCAATATCTTCTTTTTCTACAAATGTTTTTAATGAAACCATTGACTCTAATTCTTTTCTTACTTTATTGCTTGTTGATTTAATTAATTTAGCTTTTGCATTTATTACTCTGTCCATTCTATCACCATTCACTGAACCTGGACAAATTGCATTTACTCGTATTTTAAATTTTCCTAATTCAACAGCTAATGTTTTAGTTAATCCAATTATTGCCCATTTACTAGATGTGTAAGGAGATCTTTGAGCATAACCAAACAAGCCAGCAGTTGAAGATAAATTGATAATTGATGCTTTTTTAGATTTTTTTAAGAATGGTATAGCAAATTTGGTAAAGTAAAAATGTGAACTAAGATTTGTTTTGATTGTTTGATCCCATTCATCAATTGAAATATTCTGAAGATACTTTGTAGGTCCTGCAA
>CACMPM010000006.1 GCA_902615625.1 uncultured Alphaproteobacteria bacterium | reverse complement strand
CGAAGATCGGATGTACTCGGCAACCTTGCCAAGGTTGAAGTCGAGGGTTCGAATCCCTTCGCCCGCTCCAAAACTAAAATATCCTCTAAAAATAGATATTTGTCTTAATACAGCTCATTATAGTTTTAATTATGATATTAAATTTTAAAGATATACTAACTATAATGCATATTATTTTATATATGTAAATTTTTATGGCTATAAAACTTGTTTTATTAAATATTAAAGTGCTAAAATATAGTTAATAAATGAATACAATTAATATAAATCCTAGTGATCTAAGTTTAATTTTTTGGAAAAAAATATTAGATAATTCTTTTTTAAAAAAAAAAACAATACAAAAAGATTTTTTTAAAAAAATAGATAGTTTGGATGAATTAAGATTAAAAAGCTCTTATAACACTGGCTCTATTTCTTCAACTACATCATGGTTGCTTTTTTCTATAATTTTATTTTTTAAACCAAAAGTTATTTGTGAGGTTGGTTCTTTTATTGGAAAATCAACTTTTAGTATGGCATTTGCTGCAGATATCTACTCAAATGAATATAAGTGCTTAATTTACTGTTGTGATTATTCAAATGAAATAAATTTTCCAAATATAACTTCTACAAAAATAAAGCAATTTCACAAAAAAAGTAGCACTGAAATGTTTAAAAGTTTTGAAAATGATCAAAAGATTGACCTCCTTCATTTAGATGGAAGATTACAAAATGAAGATTTTAATTTATTAAAAAAATATTTTACCGAAAAAACAATACTTATTTTAGATGATTTTGAAGGCAATGAAAAAGGAGTTGTTAACTTTAATAATCTATTAAATAATAATTTAATTTCAAGAAAATCTCATTGTTTGATATATCCCATACAAGAAGAAACAAAAACAAAGTATGGTTTATTAGAAAATAGCACTAGTGCACTATTGATTCCTTCAGGATCTTTGAGAATTACAGCACAATAGTAATATAAATATTTTAATGTATTAAAAAAAGTTTTGGGAATTTTATAATATAACTTTGCTAAGGTTGAATTTGATGGTTCGAATCTCTTCACTGGCTACAAATTCTAACTCCATTATTATTTTCGTAAAAAGTTCTCAATATATTTTCATTATACTTTATAAAGTATCTTTTAAATTAACTGGAATTATTAAATTGAGTGATGATTCCAATTTATTTCTTTACTAAAAAAAGAAGTTTCAGTTTTAATAATTTAGTTTCTTTATCCATTTTTTTAACGGTTTTTCAATTTTAACTAACGATTCATAATTTTTCCATCTACCAATAGAGCTTGAATAAATAGGATTAGTTACTTGTGAGTAACTCGGTGTAGCTACCATTTTCCTATTTTGAGCAGTTTCATAAAATTTATTAATACCTTCTTCATAGTCAAGCTCTAAAAATTTAAATAATTTTTTTGTTTCATTTTCAAAATCTAAGACAATATCTTCATATTTTATTTTAATAATTTTAAGATTTAATTCATTCTCATAAAATTCGAATAGGTCCAATACTTTATTATAAAAATCTACTGTGTTTTTAATACTCAAAAAATTAATCATCGCCCTATTCAATTTGAAAGAGCTAAAAAAACAGCTTATAACTACATCACATGGATGTCTTAATGCTAGAATTACTTTGGCATCTGGAAAAATTTTTTTTACAAATCCTAATTCTGTAATTGTGAGAGGCAGTTTATCAATTACATTTATTATATTTTTATTATCAATATTTATTTGATCAAAGTAATATTTCCGCAAATTTAATATTTCTTCTATTGAAATGTTCTTAATTGCATCAAGTTTATTATTTTTAGAGGTAAAGTAATAATTTCTAGTATTTTCAAGATAAATTTCTTCCTCTAAAACAAGTGTTTTTGAATGAGTACGCAATATAGTGTCAAGCAATGTAGTGCCTGATCTTGGAAATCCAACTAAAAAAGTCAGATCAATTTTTTTACTTTTTTTTAATTCATTTATATCAACAGGTTTATTTGCTTTTGAGTATACTTCTCTATAATTTCTTATTGTTTGGTCAATATCACCTCTATCAATTTTTTTATTTTCTTCTAAACTAGATAAAAACAAGTTTCTTTTTACAATTGAATTATATGCTATTGAAAAATTTTTTAATCTTTCATTATTTTTCGATTTAAGACTTAATAGTTTAATGTAATAATACTCATTTTTTTCAAAATATTTTTCCAACTTATATTTATTTAAAATATTTTCTGAAGCTTTATATTTTCTCTCTCTCGACAACAATAATGCTTCAAAAAACTTTATTTTATAATTATTTTTTTTAATTACATTATTGAACTTATTTAAATATAAGTTTGCTTGTGAAATTTCATTTGTTCTTTCTAACCAGTCTACAAGATTGATGTAACTATCCGTTAATAATTTATCAAAAAATATAGATTTTTTAAAATATTCGATTGATAGTTCAATTTCATTTAACTTTGCATAATATCTTCCATGTAGATAATATATGTAAGCCAATTCTTTTTTATTAAGACTTTTTGAGTCTTCAAAGGAACTAATTGTTTCAAAGAACTTTTCTTCTATATTAAAATTTTGGCTAATTTTCCAAAAATGATTAATGATATTTTGATTAAAAGATATATCAATCAAATAAGTCTTTAATAAATTAATACCCTCTTCAATTCTCTTTTGCATAATATATACATTTGCCAAATTGATATATGAATCAGTAAGACTCGAGTCCTTTTGAATAGCTTTCTTAAAATTATTTTCAGCTTCTATAAGATTTCCACTCCGTGCTAAATTAATCCCACTTTTAATTAGATCTTTATAATTCATTAGAATTTTCTTTTATTCATTATTAACATGCTATCAACAAAAATACCTCTCTACATCTTTTTTTAATATGATCTATTTTTCTAATCTATATGTTGATAATTATCCAATTTATTCTTTTTTTTAATAACTTTTTTATATTTTAAAATTATTTAAAGATGTTCATTTTTAACAATAATTAAAAAATGCAAAAACCAAAAGTATAATTTTGTTCTTAATTTACGAAATAGATAGTTGTCTGTGACAAACTATAAAAAAACTTTAGTAATGATATAAAATTAGATCTAAAGTTCTTTCTCTCCAATGTGTTCACTGTAGCAAAACTTATCTAACGCTCAAATAAAAACAAATTCAATATTTTTGGTTTAACAAAAGATAGATTATTCTAGAATTTTACTTTTCGTTTAATGTTGGGAAATCTTACAAGGTCGAATTCGAGAACTCGAAACTTTTCTTACATTCCAAAAAGATTTTAATTTAAGAATATTTATCTCTTAACTAAATTTATATTAAAACTTATAACAATTCTTTCTTCATTACTTAGATTTGGATTCACTGAATGATCTAGATAACTAGGAAAGAGAACCAAACCTCCTTCCACGGGATTTACAGCATTCTGCATAGCATTTAAATTGTTTGGTTTTGTTGATAATGGATGAAAATATACTGGGGCGGGTCTTGGATCATAAAAAACAATCTCACCACAATTTTTAGGTGCTCTTACGTAATATGCTGCACTTATGTCACTATTTCCATGATGATGTCTAGAATTGGAAGCTCCTCCTATATTAATTATTGCCCACATAGCTGATATCTTCGCTCTTTGCTTGGATATATCCCAATTCATATCATTTAAAACATTATTAATTTTAGGAGAAATCAAATTAATAAATTCAATTACACTTTCATTTTTCAAATCAAAATTGTTGGAGTGCCATCCTTTAACATTACTTTTTATTATTCCTTTGTTATCCGCACTATGTAAATTTTTTATGTAATGATATATTTTTTCATTAGTTTTTTTATAATTGTCTATTTTAGAAACCCAAACAGGTGTGGAAAAGAAAAGATTAAGATTCGACATGATTTATTTATCTGTAAGAAAATATATCTTAAATTTTTTTAGTAAATAGAAAATGTTGTAAATATTTTCAAAAACTAAACTATAAACTTACTTAAGTTTTTTAAGATTAGAATATGAGACAAAACTTGTAAAATTTTACCCAAAAACATTAAATAGACCAAAGTTATATACACCTTATTTTAACCAAGATATTAATCCATTGTATCAAAGCTCTATAGGAAGATAGGAATACTATGAAAAAATAAGTTAACATAAATCCAAACTGAACTAATGGATTTTAAAATATGGATATTAAGCAATTAAAACTTTTTAATGGTTAATTTTGTTTAACAGCTTTACAGAGAATGACTCAGCTTATATATTTTAACTAAATTATTATTTACCCCAGATAATTTGAATGTAATTTTATAAAATAAGGTTTTACTATGAAATCAAAAGCAAATAATAACTCTTCTGGCTTTGAGTATAAAATTGAGGAGCTATATCAAACTCAAAACTTTTATATTAATCTTCTTTTTGATATGTATGGTTCAGACAAAGGATCATTAAGTGATAAAATAAAAAAACCTTATCCTTGGCATGCACACACATATGGAAGTTATTACTCTAAATTATTTGATCACTGTAGGGATAATATAAAGTTAGTATTCGAATGTGGAATAGGTACCAATAATCCAAATCTTGTTTCTTCGATGAATATTAATGGAAAGCCAGGTGCAAGTTTAAGGGCTTGGAGGGATTACTTTCCAAATGCTTTAATTTATGGGGCAGACATCGATAAAAAGATTTTGTTTGAAGAAGATAGAATAAGGACATTTTTTTTAGATCAAAAAAATAAAAATGATATTATAAAAATGTGGTCTCAAATAAATAAATCTAATTTTGACCTTATTGTTGATGATGGACTACATACCTATGAAGCTGCTATCATGCTTTTTGAGAATTCAGTACAATATCTAAAATATAATGGTATTTATATAATTGAAGATGCTCAAGATTCTGACTTAATGAAATTTAAAAATTATTTTGACCAAAAATTCTCTTCGTATAATTACAGTATTCTAATGCTGAAAAAATCTAAAAATAGTAAATCAAATAATAATTTAATAGAAATTAGAAAAATATTTAAATAAATTTTTTAATTTGAAATTTTAATAGTAATAATTTTATTTCAACAATACGAATGCTGTGGTTTACTTAATATTGATAATCTTTAAGTCGAGATTTACATCCTGCAACAACCTATTCTCAAGTTTATTAAAATTATATTATATGACAATCAACACTTTAGACTAAAAATATAAATTTAAATTAATATTATATTTTTTAAACATATTGATAATAATCTTTTATTAATTCCTTGTTATACTTACCTTTAAAATGAATTATAAAAGGTCTATCTTTTCCACTAAGATGTTGAGGGGGGCATCCAAAATTTTTTTCATCTAAAAAAGCAAATTTATAATTATTGTCTTCTACTAACTTTTTAAATATTTCTTGATCACCAAACCAATTTTTATAATTTTCATCAAGTCTTTCATAATACTTAAGACAGTCTAACCAGAAATTTTGATTCTTTAGTATCACAAAACAACCAATAAAAGGATAGATATTTTCTAAAGATTTATTTTTGTGATTAGGATATTTTAGTTCTCTAAATGTAGTTGGCATAATATTTGATAAATCAAAGTTTCTTTTTAATAAGAAAACTTCTGCTTTTTCTTCAAATAATTTTATAGGTATTGTCTTCATTACGAGCATATCTGGGTCTAAATAAATTGATAATTTATTAATAGGAAAACTTGCAAAACATTTTACTCTACCAAACATTAGATGGTTTAAATCAAAATTCTCTCTATGAATTATATCAACATCTTTAAATGTTTCTGTAAATATATCAGTACAGTGAATTATAGTTGAATCAATATGGTATTTTTTTATAGATTTAATAAATAAATCAATATTTTCACGTTCAATGCCTCTATGTCTTTCAGATGAATAGTCTGTTTTAGTATCTACATAAAAAAAAATAAAATTACTCATAGTAGTTTTCTTAGCATTTATTCTATATTATTTTTTGTAAAAATATCATCAAATAACAAAATTTTAAAACTATAAAAGTTTTATTATAAAGTTATCTGATTACATAATGAGATAGGTCGATTTGCCAATCTTTTAATTTTTTTACAAATTTGTTCAAATATTCTGTAAATTACTAAAGTAAAAAACTTTTTTAAAAAAAAAGTTGAGTTATAAATAATTTATTTATTTATAAACTTAATGTAATGGAAAATCCTATAGTCATTTATACAGACCATACAATGAATAGAACCCTATGTTATAATTTTGCAAAAGGTTCTGATTCTCTCTTGTGTCATATAGATAATTTTAAGGAATTTGATAAAACTATTGCTACTTACGGAGTATTAAGAGGAACTCTTGAAGTTATTAATAAAGTTAAGAATTTTTATTACATGGATCATGGGTATTTTAATCAATCAGAAAGAATATTTGAAAATAAATTTACTACAGTAAAAAATTTGGATGGTTATTTTAGAATTGTTTACAATAACTTTATACACAATGGTAAGGGTAACTATCCAAGTGATAGATTAAGAAAATTAAATTTAAAGATACTTGATCAAAAAAAAACAGGTAGCTACATAATACTATCTGAACCATCTGAAACTATGAAAAAAATGTATAACGTGCCTAAGTGGACTGAAGAGACAACACAATTAGTTAAAAAATATTCTGATAGAAGAATTGTATTACATAATAAATTATCAAAAAAGCCATTGAAATTATTATTAAAAGATGCCTGGGCATTTGTAAGTTTGCAATCTACAGCTGGTTTCATGGCAATGTATTATGGGGTCCCCTCATATTTTACTGAGAAAACCTTAAGTCACATAGGTAAAATACAGAATATAGAAAATCCTAGTATAGATTATAAAATTTTTAATAATTTAGCTTATGGTCAGTGGACTCTTAAAGAGATAGAAACTGGAGAAGCTTGGGAAAATATTTTAAATAATATCCCTTGCTGACTTTGATCTATTCTTTCAATTTAAAATATTTATTAATTATTTCTATTGTTTTTATTATTCTGTAATTATGTTGATCAAAGTTTTTCCTACCTGATGTAATTTTAGGATAATCTTTGATTAGAATTTTTAAATATTTTGGAATTTTATATTTTTTATTCAATGTTTAAAAAGTCTGTTTTTGGTGAAATACAATGGTAATTTATTTTTTATTGAAAAAGATATTATTAGTTTATCATTTATTGAACCTCCAGGTTGAGCTACAGCATTACATCCATTTCTATTGAGTAGATCTATACTATCTACAAAAGGGAAAAAACCGTCTGAAGCACAGACAAAAGTCCCCTTTTTAAAATATTTATTCATATTTTTAATAGCATAATATAATGCATCTACTCTGTTTGTGTGGCCATGGCCTAAACCTAAAGTTTGTTTGTTTCTGGATAAAACAACAGCATTTGATTTTAAGTGTTTTGCGACTTTCAATGAAAAAATTAAGTCATTAATTGATTTAGTTGACCCATTCTTATTTGAAACTAAACTCAAATACTTTCTATTAATTGGATTTAAATCTATCGTTTGATAAAGATCACCAAATAAAGTTGATCTATATTCAAAGGTTGTTTTTTTTATAATGGGTATTTTTAATAAAATTAAATTTTTCTTTTTTTTTAAAATTTCAAGCGCATCTCGATTGAAATCTAAAGCAACTATCATTTCGTAAAAATTTTTGTATATTTTCATTGCAAGCCTTGAAGTGACTCTTCTATTTAGCAAAATTATTCCTCCAAAAGCACTTTTAGGGTCAGCTTCATAAGATCTATTAAAAGCCATCTCTATATTTTTTGCTGAAGCTATACCACAAGGATTAGTATGTTTCAAAATTATGGAAGTAGGTTCAAGAAATTCTTTTAAACATCTTAATCCACTATCAATATCAATTAGATTATTGTAACTTATTTGTTTACCATTAATCTGATAGTTAAAAATTGAATTTTTTTTATTACTAATTAAGTACCCTTTTTGATTTGGATTTTCTCCATATCTTAATTTAATTTTATTATTTTTACTTTTCATTTAACCAGTTATAAATAATTTTGTCATATTGTGCTGTTTGTTTAAAAACTTTAACAGCCATTCTTTTTCTAAAAATAATATCCGTTTTTCCATTATTTTTCCTTAAATTTGTTACTAATTTTTTATAATCAATTATATCAATTATTGGAGTTATGTATTTAAAATTTTTTCCGGCAGCTCTTAATAAACTTGGACCACCAATATCTATCATTTCTATAATTTGATCATTATTTTTTTTTAAATATTTTTTAAATGGATATAAGTTTACTACAACAATATCTATTTCAGGCATGTTTAACAATTGAAACTGTTTTATATGAGTATTATCATCTCTGATGTAAAGTAATGAACTATATAATAATGGATTTAATGTTTTAACCCTACCTCCAAACATCTCTTTAAAATTTGTTATTTTTGAAATATCTTCGCATTTAAATCCTAATTCACGAATTGTATCTCCAGTAGATCCACTTGACATAAAACTGTAATTAAATTTATTTAAATTTGAGCAGAGATATTTTAAATTTCTTTTTTCAAATACGGATATTAAAGCAAATTTTTTTTTTAGATTTTTTCTAATGACCATTTTTCTATAATCTTTTTATCTGACAATACACCTTTAATCACAATTTGTTTAGTAGGTTTCGTAATATTATTATCAACTGATATACTATCCTCTATTATAAGTTCTGTATTACTTTTAAATAACCATATATTGTTCATCTTTGTCTTTAAAATTATATTTTTTTTATTATTTGTAAAATTTAAAACCATTTCATCTGCTAGGTGAAATCTAATATGGTAAATCAATCGAGTTCTGAAATCTTTATATGAAATAAAACTATCTTCGCCCTTTAATATATTTTTATTTTTACAAATAATTAATCTTCTTTTTATTATTTTATTAAATTTTTTTAAATATCCATTATGTGATCCCTCAAATATTTCCTCTTTATCGTTTGCTTCTTTTCTAAAGACTACTGATTGAGGAAATTTTATGTGTGGATTATCTTTCTTTATTTCACTTATATTAGTATTTTGTAAAATAATAGTAGAGTGAGCTGCACTGTATCTCAAATATTCAGGATTCTCTCCAAAGCTTTCTGATGCACCACAATTTGTAAATATTTTTTCCCCAAAACCGCTTAATTCAACTGATAATGTTCCAGCACTCAAATTAGAACTTATTATATCAGAATTTGGCTGGACTACGTCGAAAAAAATTTTTTTATTTTTATCTGTGTAAAATGCAATTCCATTACTAATATTTGTAAATTGTCTTTTTTTTAAATAAGTCTCTTTGTTTAAAGATTTGTAGATATTCATTGTATAAACATTATTGGTACCATTAAATAAAGCTAGTGAACCATCTACATGAAAATATTCATTTAATATCGATGTCATTTTAAGAATTATTTCATCAAACACATTCGATTTCTTTGATTTAAAAAAAAGTAATATATTTTTTATTTCGTTAAGATTATTAATAAACTTAGAATGTTCCAAGAAATTATAACTTTTATGCACTCCAATTTTATCAATCTGGTTCTCAACAATAAACTTAATATAATCAATTTCTGTTTCATTAATTTTTTTTAGGAGTAAGCAAGACAATAAATAAGCTATTAAATCAAATGAAGTAGGTTCTGATATTTTTTTTGATTTGAAATCAAATAAAATTCTTTGAATATGAAAATAGATTATAAAGTCTAATTTTTTTTTGTCATCTTCTTTAGATGCAGAATTTATATATTCATAGTTATATAAAAGATTTATCAGTCTTTTTGATGACAAATCTTCTACCCAAGGAAAGCCTAATTTATTTTTGTATAATTTATGCCACCCAAAAATTGCTTTTTTAGACAAATTTATTCCTATTTTACCACCAAGTTTATTTGAGAAATTTAAAAAATCAAAACTATGAATATTTTTATTTTTGTAAGTATAAAAATTTTTTTTAAAAATAAATGTTTTTACTTTATCGTGATTTGTAAAATCTATTTTTCTAAAATTTAAATCTAAATAAGATAAATTTTTTTTTGAAATAAACTTAGAAGTTATAAATATAAATACTATTTTTTTAATTATCAAAATCATTTTATTTTTTTTAAAAAAGCTGCAAAGTATCCATCAATCTTATAGTCAAAAATTATATCAGGCATAGTTATCATAAAATTATTTTTAATAAACTTTGAGTAATTGTTTTTATTTTCTTTTAATTCAAAATTTGACAGCATAAAATTATTATTTAGTCTAAGGAACTTTTCTACTTGATTAATGGTTTCAATTTTTAAAAAAGAACAAGTCATATAAATTATAAATCCATTCATATTTAATAAAGATGATGCTTTTGCTAACATATTTTCTTGTATAGAGAGCAGTTTTTCAAAATTTGGACCTTTGTTTTTGAAAAATATTTCAGGATTTCTCCTTATTGTTCCCACAGCTGAACAAGGAGCATCGATTATAATTATGTCATAATTCCTTTTATTATCAAATTTAATAAAATCTTGATTTAAAATTTCGGCTGATAATTTCAGTCGTTTCAAATTAGTTTTAAGAGTTTTAATTCTATTCGTGTTTTCATCATTTAAAACAATGTTAAATTTTTTGGATAAAATTTGAAAAGATTTCCCACCTGGTGCTGCACAGGCATCTAGAAGTAACTGATTTTTATTTATCTTTTTAAAATTGTACAATGGAAGAAAGGAACTAAAATCTTGTACCCACCAATCACCTTTAACAAAAGAATTAATATTTTGAAAATTTTTTTCATCTAATAAAAAACCAGACACCAAGGATGTTTTAAATAATTTAGCTTCAAATTTTTTTAACCTTTCTTCATCTTTAAAAACAATGTGAATATTTGGTTCCTTATGAAAATTTTCTAGAAATTGTTTTTTTTCATAATTAGCCATAAAACGGCTTTTTTTTTGAAACCATAAAGGTAAATCACTAAAATTAATTTTGATTTGTTTCAAAACATTCTTATTTTTGGCTATTTCTTTTAAAGTTGCATTTATAAGCCCAGGGTATAACTTTAGTTTTTTTGCTATTTCAACCGAACAATTGATGACAGCGTATTCCTTAAAGTTTAAATATATAATTTGGGTTATAGCACTAATTAATAAGATCTTTTCTTGATCTCTCAATCTTTTTTTTACAAATTTATTTATTATCTTTAAACAATGTAAATGTAATCTCATTGAATTTAATGTTACATTGTACAAAAAAGCAATATCCTCTTTTTTTTGTTTATTTATTTGTTTTTTTATTGAAGAATAATTTAATGTTCTATTAAATTTATAAATTGAAAATAATATATTATGTATTTCAAATCTTATTTTTACTCCTTTTATCATTGCTTCAAAAATCAATATTTATTTAAAATAATTATATAATAAATAATGAAAATAAAATATATTGAGTTATGCGAGGAAATCTTGAGACAATCGTTGGTGCAATGTTTGCGGGCAAAACAAGTGAATTACTTAAAAGAATTCTTTGGGCAAAACATCAAAATAAAAAAATTATAGTAATAAAACCAAGTATCGATAACAGATATTCTAATGAAAAAATTATTACTCATAATGATTTGAGTCATGAATGTTATGCAATGAGTGATTGGACAACAACATTGACAAAATTTGTTTTTGAAAAAAGTGAAGTTGATATGGTCTTCTTAGATGAAATTCAGTTTATGGACACAAAAGATACATTAAACAATGTAGAGATAATATTGAACAAAGGTATAGATGTTGTTTGTGCGGGTCTGGATCAAGATTCAAGAGGAAAGCCTTGGGAAACATCTTCGATGTTACTAGGATTGTCAGATAAAATAGTAAAGATTTATGGTTTCTGTAATGTATGTGGTTTGGAGGCAACCAAAACCTTTAGAAAAACATCAGGTGGTGAAAGAACTCAAGTTGGGGCAGCAAATATTTATGAACCGAGATGCTTAAAGCATTGGGAGCCTCGATAGTTTTTATTTATTTTTTCTATTTTCAATCAAATCATTCACGACTGTTGGGTCTGCCAGTGTAGATGTGTCCCCTAAATTATCAAAATCATTAGAAGCAATTTTTCTTAGAATTCTCCTCATAATTTTCCCCGACCTAGTTTTTGGTAAACCAGCAGAAATATGTATAAAATCGGGTGTTGCAATTGGACCAATTTTTTCTCTAATAGTTTTTTTTAAATCCAATTCCAAATCATCTGATGAGTCTATACCAGCCTTTAAGGAAACATAACAATATAAACCGTTACCTTTAACATCATGAGGGTAACCAACTACTGCTGCTTCAGATACATCTTTATGAGAAACAAAAGCACTTTCTATTTCTGCAGTA
This sequence comes from uncultured Alphaproteobacteria bacterium, assembly GCA_902615625.1. Lineage (GTDB taxonomy): Bacteria > Pseudomonadota > Alphaproteobacteria > HIMB59 > CACPNW01. The sequence goes on along the minus strand of CACMPM010000006.1, from coordinate 78,122 downwards.
CCTAAATTATGACCAGAAACAATAATTACATCATCGACTCTACCTGTAATCCAATAATAACCATCTTTATCTCTTTTACATCCATCACCTGTAAAATATTTTCCATCAAATTGTGAAAAATATGTATCAATGAATCTTTTATGGTCACCATAAACCGTTCGCATTTGACCAGGCCATGATCTTATCATACATAACATTCCTTCACATTCCCCTTTTAGTTCTTTACCGTTTTTATCTACAATACATGGTTCAATACCAAAAAATGGTTTTGAAGCTGAACCAGGTTTTAATTTTATAGCACCAGTTTGAGGAGATATTAATATTCCCCCAGTTTCAGTTTGCCACCAAGTATCAACAATTGGACAATTTGAATTACCTGGAACTTCAAAGTACCATTTCCATGCTTCCGGATTTATAGGCTCACCAACTGTTCCTAAAAGCTTTAATGATGATCTACTAGTTTTAGTTACGTAATCATTACCCTCTCTCATTAACGCTCTAATTGCAGTTGGTGCTGTATAAAAAATATTTACTTTATGTTTATCTACTATTTGCCAAAATCTTGAGAAGTCAGGATAGTTTGGAACTCCTTCAAACATTAAAGTTGTAGCTCCATTAGAAAGAGGTCCATAAATAATGTAACTATGACCAGTTATCCATCCTATATCGGCAGTACACCAATATATATCTCCATCATTATAATTAAAGATATATTCATGAGTCATTGAAGCATATACAATATACCCACCCGTTGTGTGCATTACACCTTTTGGCCTACCAGTAGATCCTGATGTATATAAAATAAATAAGGGATCTTCAGCATTTAAAATTTCTGCTTCACAAAAATCATCAACTTCCTTAAGAACATCATCATAGAATAAGTCTCTTTCTTTCTTTAATTCTATTTCTTTATTTGTTCTTTTAACTACTAAACACTTCTTAACATCAGGACATGTTTCTAATGCTTTATCTGTTGTTAATTTTAAAGGAATAGTTTTACCACCTCTTACTCCTTCATCAGCGGTTACAATATATTCGGATTGACAATCTTTAATTCTACCAGCAATAGACTCTGCTGAGAAACCTCCGAATATAATTGAGTGCACAGCTCCAATTCTTGCACAAGCTAACATTATATATGCTAGTTCAGGTATCATTGTTAAATATATGGTTACTCTATCACCTTTTTTTACACCAATTTCTTTAAGCACATTTGCTGCTTTTGATACATTTAATAACAACTCTTTATAAGTTATTTTTTTTGTTTCATTAGGATCATCACCCTCCCAAATTATTGCTATTTTATCAGGATTACTTTTGGCATGCCTATCTATACAATTATGAGACACATTAAGATTACCATCTTCAAACCATTTAATACTCACATCATCTTTAGAATATTTTACATTTTTGATTTTTGTAAATTTTTTTATCCAATCAATTCTATTTGCTTGTTCAGACCAAAATAAATCATTGTTATGTATTGATTGATTGTACATTGAAGAATATTTTTCTTCATCTACTTTTGCATTTTTAAGCCATTCCTTTTTAATTTCCATATTAAGAGATTAATTCTAAATTATTAAAATATCAACAAGTAAATATTTTTTTAAGCTAATTTGATATTTTAATTATTATATCCCATTCAGTTTTTTTTAAAGGCATTACAGAGAGTCTGCTTTGTTTAACAAGAGCTATATCTTTCAACTTATTATTTTCTTTTATTTGATCAAGAGAGACTGGATTTTTTAATTTTTTTATTGCTTTAACATCAACCACAACAAAACTACCTGTTTTATCAGTAGGATCTGGATAATATTCTTTTACAACCTTAACAATACCAACAATACTCCTTTCTGTTACTGAGTGATAAAAAAAACATAAGTCATTTTTTTTCATTTCTTTTAAATTATTTCTAGCTTGATAATTTCGGACTCCATCCCACATCGATGCACCTTCTTTAACTTGATTATCCCAAGACCATGTATCGGGTTCAGATTTCAATAACCAATATTTCATTTTAATATTTTTTAGTTCAAATTTTTCACATTATTAATTTTATAATACACTTCTTACTCCCAATCTAGGCATTGGTTTAAAAAATAAATCATTTCTTTCTTTTTTATAAAATTTCATACATGCCCATGCAATCATTGCAGCATTATCTCCCATCATTTCTTTTATAGGATAATAAATTTCAATATTTTTTTCGATAAAAAAATTTTCTATTTTACTTCGAATATATTTGTTATTTGAAACTCCTCCTACTACAGAAATTGATCTTATATTTTTATTTTCAGAACTTAATCTTTTTAACCCTCTTTCTAACTTTCCAATAAGAATTTCAGTAATATTTTTTTGAAATGACGCTGACAAATCTTCTACAAATTTTTTATCAATTTTATTTTTCTTAGTTAAAAGGTTTATATTTGTTTTAATACCAGAAAATGAAAAATTAAAATTTTTTTCTTTAACTAATGGTTTTGGTAAAACAAATTTGTCCTCATTCCCTTTAAGTGCTTGTTTCTCAATTTCACTGCCACCAGGATATGATAGACCGATTAATTTTGCTGTTTTATCAAAAGCTTCTCCTATTGCATCATCAACACTTTGTCCCAATAGCTCTATTTCATTCTCACTTTTCATCAAATATACCTGGGTATGTCCTCCGGTTAAAAGCAAGATGAGATTTGGAAATTTAATACTGTTATTAAAACTTGTAGATAATATGTGTCCTTCAAGATGATTTGTTGGAATGAATGGTTTGTTAAAAGAAATTGCTAAAGATTTGGAAAAAGTTGAGCCAACCAATAAACTGCCTATAAGTCCAGGTCCACAAGTAGCAGTAAAAACATCTATTTCTTTTGGTTCTATTTTTTTATTACGAAATAAATCAAATGTTATACTTTGTATTTTTTCTAAATGTGATCTTGATGCTAACTCTGGAACAACCCCACCATGTATTTTATGAATTTCTTGAGAAAATGTAATATGTTCTACAATAGAGCTGTTATCCATTAGACATACCGATGTTTCGTCACACGAAGTTTCTGCGGCAAATACAAGCATATTTTTTTGGTATAGTATTTTACACTGTTAAACAACAAACTAATAATGCTAAAAAAAGGCCATGAAAAAAATTTTTGACAGTTTTTATATTTTTTCTAAATTTTCATTAAGTTTTATTCTTTTATTATGTGTTTTTTTCTTAATTTATCTTCTCTATACGAATTATAAAAATGAAGATAAGGTATCCAAACTTCAGATTGAATTAGAAAATGAGCTTAGAGACAATATTAATAAAAATTCTGAATTTATAATAAATATATCCAAAGAAATATTAGAAACAAAAACAGCTTTAACAAACATAGAAAAACTTATTAAAGAAAATTCAAATAAAGAAACAAAAGTTGATCTGACGTCAATTAATGAAAGTATAGAATTGTTAAATAAGAATTTTAATTCTCTAAGTTATGAGATTTCTTCTATAAAAAATAAAAATATTGAAGATCAAGCTAATAACAATTCTAAGATAGTAAATCAATCTATCACAGAAGTAGTTGAGCTAATAAAAATCAAATATGAAAATAACATAGATTTTGATAGAGAGCTCAAATATCTTGAAACAATTTTAGAAAATAATAAAAGTCCTATTTTGGAAAAATTATCAATTCTAAAAAGAAATAAATACAAAGGTCATTTATTTCTAGAAGATCAATTTAATAACGAAGTTAATTTATATTTGAAAAATATTGTGAATGAAAATAAAAGTTTATTTAACAAAATTCTTTTACCTTATATAAACCTCTCTCCATCTTCTGAAAATATTATTTCTGATGAAAAAATTTTAATATTAGAGGAGACTAAATTTTTTATTAAAAATAGAAATATAACAAAAGCTTATGACAGTATAAGTAAGATAGAAAATTATAAAGTTTTTTTTAAAGTATCTTTAAATGAAATGAATAACTATAATAATTTTATAACAGAAATATCAAAATTAAATAATGTATAGATTTTCAATTTTTATATTGCAGTTTTTACTATTAATCATAGCGCTCACTTTTATTTTTACCAATCCATTTATTGTATCCTTAGATATAGGAAATTTAAAATATTCTTTTTCTTCAAATTTATTTGCCGTTGTTTTTATATCTTTTGTTTTTTTATTATATTTGGCGCTTTATTTATTTTTCCGATCAAGACTTTCAATCGGTAAATATTTCTTAAAAAATAAATATAATAAAATTGAAAAGGGTTACTTACATTTTGTTGACGCAATGATTGCTGTAGCGAATAAAGATAATAAATCTGCAATAAAATTCCATAAAAAAATGACTTCTTATTTAAAAGATGACCCGTCTTTATCTCTTTTATTAAAATCTGAGGTATTAAAGATAGAGAAAAAATTTCCAGAACTTAACAATGTCTATGAAGATATGATTAAATCAAAAAAGACAGAAACACTAGGTTATAGGGGTTTAATGGAACAAAACTTAAAAAACCATGATTATCACCATGCTTTTTTATATGGAGAAAAATTATTCTCTTTAAATCCTAATATTGAAAAGCTTTATGAAACATTAATATTTATTGCTGCCAAAACAAAGAATTGGAATCAACTAATTTCATTATCAGATAAAGCCTTCTCAAATAAAATTATAAATAAAAATGATCTTAATGAAAATAAATCAATTGGATATTACGAGATAGCAAAAATTAAATCTGACAGTGAAATAAATGATGCTTTAAAAAATATTCTTAAAGCAATTGAATTAAAGAAAAGCTTTGCTCCATATATAAAATTACACTTAGAGATCCTTGCAAATTTAAATGATAAAAGAAATTTAAGTAAACAAATTAAGAAGTATTGGCACTTAAATCAAAGTTCTTTACTGAGATCTATTATAACAAAAATATTAATTCAGAATGATCTAAGTGATATAAAATTTATAAATGATTTGGTTAAAAACAATTTAAACTCAGAGGAGTCTAAAAAACTTTTAGTGTATTTTGCTATAAAAAATCTAAATTGGGATTTGGCCAGGGAAAATATTTCAGGTATGATTGGAGCTAATCCATCAAAAGAAATCTGTTTCTTTATGTCAGAGATAGAACTTGGAGAAAATAATGATAAACAGAAAAGTGATGCATGGATTATGAGAGCTGAAAATGCAAATGTGGAAGATACATGGATTTGCAGAATTACTAATCAAACTCAAGATGAGTGGAGTAGTTTATCTAATTCTGGAAATTATAATTCGCTTGTTTGGGCATCACATAAAATGTTAAGAAATAGTAATTATTAATATGAAACTAAATTTCTTCATAGGGTATGATTCTAAAGAAGATATTGCCTATAGAGTATGTAAACATTCACTTTTAAAACAATCTAGCATTAAAGTAAATGTTGTGTCTTTAAAGCTTGAGGAGCTTATAGCTAAAAAATTATATACTAGAAATGTCGACCCATTAGCTTCTACAGAATTTACCTATTCTAGATTTTTAGTTCCTAAACTTATGAATTATGAAGGGTGGGCAGTTTTTTGTGATTGTGATTTTATTTTTTTAGGAGATGTTGCAAATTTGCTAAACAATCTTGACGAAACTAAAGCTGCTTATTGTGTTCAACATGATTATACCCCTAAAGAAAAACATAAGATGGATGGACAAAAACAAACAATCTATCCAAGAAAAAATTGGTCTAGTTTTATTCTATACAATTGTTCTCATCCAAGCACAAAGAATCTTACAGTTGAGAAAGTAAATAATGAAACTGGTGCATATCTTCATCAATTCAAATGGTGTCAAGATGATGAGATTGGCTCACTAGATGAAAGATGGAACTGGTTGGAGGGTTGGACCTCAGATCACAATAATAAAAAGCCCTATGCAGTCCATTATACACGAGGCGGACCCTGGTTTTCTGAATGGCAAGATGTTGAATTTGCAAAAGAATGGATATTGGAAAGAGATGAATATCTTTCAAATAAATTTAACTCAAGTATCTAAAATATTTTTTAAAAATTTAGAATCAATTAAAAATTTTTTTTTGTTAATCAGTCTAACTGAAGGATACCATGGAGTATTCTCTGTTTTTTGATTCCAGTAATGAAAAACAGCAAAATTTTCTGGCTTAATCAAAATTGTTTTCACACCCAATGCTCCTGCAAGATGGGCAGTACTGTTACTAACAGATATAAAAACATCAAGTGACTTTAATAATGAAGCAATACCTTCAAAATCATTTTTCAAATCCAAACCCTCTATACTAAGTAGTTTATTTTTAGTTGTATTATTGAAACTATTTATTTCATCCTCAAGAACACCATATTGTAAATTAAAAATATCACAGTTAGTAAGACTAAAAATTTTTTTAAGATCTTTAAGGTTTAAAGATTTATCTGTGGCAAATTTATCACTAAAACTTTTCCATGATAGTCCAATCTTGTATTTTTTCTTATAAATTGACAATTGTCTTTTCATTTCTTCTAATTTTTTTTCGTCTACTTTTAAATAAGAATTATTTTTAAAATCTTTAATATCATTACGGTAATATCTTCCTAGGCTTCCAGCATAAATTACATTGTCAATTTTTTTAAACTCATCATCATCATTTGTAATAGTTCCAAGTCTAACAAATTTTGTACTATATTTTGGGAATGATCTTTTGTAGAAATTTAATAAACGAGGATCGCACTCTATAATTGTATTATCAAAATCACTTAAAAAATCTTCATACATAGAACTATATAGTATTTCATCTCCTACACCCTGTTCACGTACAATTAGAAATTTACCTTTTTTATTATTAAGACTACGTGATCTGTATAATTTTTTATTTAATTTCTTTATGAAATTATTTTTCTCTTTAAAATCCTCTATATCCAATCTTCCATCATAGTAGCTCCAACCATTTTCAAAATCATAATCTTTTAGATATATGAAGGAAATAGTTTTTTGAATATCACCATCATTCCTTCTCATTTTCAAAGCTTTAAAACTATTTTCCATAGCTTTTTTATGATTGTTTAAATCGAAATAGATTTTACCCAAATTATTATAGATATACGGATTATTTGGATTTACTAAAAGTGCTTGTTTGTAATAATCAATAGCTTTATCGTAAGATGAATTCTCTCGATAAAAACCTGCAATATTATTTAATAAATAAAAAGATGAACCGTCAATCTTTAGAGCTTTTAGATAGTATTCTTCTGCTTTTCCTTTTTCGTTTTTTTCATTATATGTTCTTGCTAAAGAGTTTAATGCTGAGAGATTCTTTGAGTCTATTTGTAGTATATTTTCAAATATTTTAATTGCTTCATCATATTTTCTTTCATGGAATAAGCACTGACCTATTACAGTAAGAAAACCTAAATCTTTATTATTTTTATTTAGGTAAAATATGCAAATTTCTTTTGCTTCTTCAATTCTATTTAATTTATAAAGAACAAAAGCTTTATCTTTAACTACGTTTTCAATTGTCTTTATTTTTAAAATACTTTCTATTGTATTAAATGCTTCATAATAATTTGCTTCTGTAATATCCAAATTATAAAGATTAATCATTGCTTTCAGATTCTTTTCATTTTTTATTAGATGGTTATAATTTATTCTAGCCTCTTTATTCATGTTTAGACTTTGTTGAATAACTGCTAGGTTATATCGTAATAAATTATTATCTTTGTTTTTTTTAAAAATTTTGTGAAGCTCTTTATAACTTTCTAATTTATCACCAGTTTCAAATTTTTTAAGTATAACATTAATTTGAGAAATTAAATTCATCATTCTTTTCTACAATGTTGTTTATTTGCTCTACAGTTTTATTTATTGAACTATCTACTCCTAAAACTTTTATATTTTTATACCATATTGATGATCCACTATTAGTATTCCAATAGTAATACGTAGATGATTTTTTAGGACATATTAATATCGTGGGTACGCCTAGAGCTCCAGCAAAATGAGCTGTAGAGTTACTAACTGTTATAAATAAATCTAAGTTTTTTAGTAAACCCATACAAGCCTCAATATCATTGTATAAGTCTAATTCATTAAAAATTTTCAAATTTTTATTCTGACTTGATAAATATTCTTTGTCTTTTTCAACATTTCCATATTGTAAGTTTATAATAAGTCTGTCACTAGTAAATAATGGCTCAAAATCTTTGATAGATAATGATTTTAAATTTCCATAAATATTTATTATACTTTTCCATGAAATACCTACTTTTAGTTTTTCTTTGTAATTAGATAATTTTTCTTTGTATTTATCAATAATATCATCTCTAGCTATTAAATAATTACTATTAGTAAAATCACTTTTTCTTTTTCTAAAAAATTTGATTATACTTCCAGCATATACTACATTATCAAATTCAGATATCTTTGAATTTTTTGAATAATATCCATCTTCAACAAATATATTTTTTTTAAATGATCGATTAAATACCGATACCAGTCTTTTATCAGCTTCAATTTTAATATCTTTAAATTTATCGATGGACTCTTGATACACAGAGCTAAATAAAATTTCTTCACCAATTCCTTGCTCTCTTAAAATTAGTATTTTATTTTCTGGATTAATTTTTAAATTCTCAAATAGATTATTCTTAACTAATTCAAAATTATTTAATTTAGCCTTATTTTTTTCAATCAATAATCTTGAATCAAACAAGTCCCATGATCTGGTAAAATTATTTATTTTTAACTGTAAAGTACAATAGGCATATTTTAATTTATAATCATATGGATTAATTTTTATAGCTTTATCATAGTAAATTTTAGCTTCTTTTTCTTTATTTTCTCTGCAATAACATATTGCTATATTAGATAAAATTTCTTGATTATTAGGAGACAAATTTAAAGCATTACTGTAAATTTCTATAGCTTCTAAAATATTATCTTGAAGACTTAAAACATTACCTAAATTTAAAAGAGTTTTAGTATTATTGGGGTCTATTTCATAAGCGTCTTTAAATATTTTGTACGCTTCATTTAATTTCTCTGATTCGAGCAAACAAACACCTAAATTATTGTAACTATCAACATGTTTATTATTTATTTCAATTGCGTGCTCAAAATAATCTTTTGCTTCATACAAAATATTATTTTTTAAATATATTAACCCTTTAATATTATAGGCAAAGAAATCATCATTTTTTATTTTTGAAATTTCATCTATGTATTTTTTTGCATTAACAAAATCATTTTTTAAAAAATAAATATAAGCTTTATCGCGCATTGCTTCATAATGTTCCTTATCTATTCTTAAAATTGTATCAATATAGTCTAAAGCTTCATTCCATGAAGATTTGATTAAAAATAATTTATAAATTTTAGAAAGAAAAGCGACATTATCATTTTCAATTAATAAAATTTTTTTTAAAGAATTTAATGCTGTATCTATATCACCCATCTTTTGGGATATCTGTGATAATACATTTAGAACTTTTATATTCTTCTTATATTTTTCAGATAATTTTTTTATATCTCTATAGCCTTGTTCCTTATTTATGTTGTTAAAGGTGTTAACTACTTTCTTAAGTTTATTTTCTAAGTTAGACATAAAAAAACCCAGTCTTTTATAGACTGGGTATAATAAAAAGATATTTTGGATTTAAAAGAATTATCTTCTTTGGCCAAATAATTGTAGCAATAAAATGAATAGATTAATGAAATCTAGGTATAACTTTAAGGCACCCATTAATGCTTTTTTAGAACCTATTTCCTCGCTATCACCACCATAATACATATTTTTGATATTTTGAGTATCGTAGGCTGTTAAACCAACAAATACTAAAACACCAATAACTGAGATTGCAAATTGTAAGGCTGTTGATCCAACGAAAATATTTACTACACTTGCTATAATAATACCAATTAGACCCATGAACAAAAAACCCCCAAGTTTTGTTAGATCTCTTTTTGTAGTATAGCCGTATAAGCTCATTGCTCCGAAAGTACTTGCAGTAATGAAAAACACTCTTGCTATAGAAGTTTGAGTAAATTCTATAAATACTGATGCAAGAGATAAACCCATTATACTTGCAAAAAGCCAAAAAGTAATTTGTGCGGCTGAAACTGACATTTTGTTAATTCTCGCACTTAAATAAAAAACGAATCCTAAAGGTGCTAGCATAACCACCCATTTAAGAGGAGACCCAAAAAGTAATGCTCCTACCTGAGTTACTCCAACAATTTGCCCCATCTCATTAGTAACTATTGATGCTTTTCCAAAAAAGTAAGCAATAAAACCAGTAAGCAATAAGCCAATTGTCATATAATTGTAAACTTTAAGCATATACGCTCTCAAGCCTTCATCAATTGCCGCTTGATCTACTGATTTAGTATAAGATCGTTGATTAAAGTCTAAAGCCATAATTTCTCCTTTTAATTATTATTAATATCGCTATAAATCCGACAATTTCAAGGCATTTTATAAAAATAGTATGAAATATAGAAAACTAGGAAATACAGATATTGATGTAAGCGTGATTTGTTTAGGCACCATGACATTTGGTGAACAAAATAGCCAACAAGATGGTTTTGATCAAATGAATTATGCTGTTGAAAGAGGAGTAAATTTTTTTGACACCGCAGAATTGTATGCTGTAATGCCCCGCAAAGAAACTTATGGAAAAACTGAAGAAATAGTTGGCAACTGGTTTCATGAAAAAAAAAATAGAGATAAAATAATTTTAGCATCAAAAATCGCATCAAAATCAGATGGTCTAGAGTGGATTAGAGAAGGAGCTAAAAATCTTGGTTTTGATAAAAAGAATATGAGTGCTGCAGTGGATGAAAGTCTTAAAAGATTAAAGACTGATTATATTGATTTATACCAACTTCATTGGCCTGAAAGAAAAGTACCAAAGTTTGGAGTTTTAGACTTTGAGTATGATGCTAGTGATAATGATTGGACTACAGTAGAAGAGGTTTTATATAATCTAGATCAGCTTGTTAAGGCAGGTAAGATTAGATACGCCGGCTTGTCAAACGAAACGCCTTGGGGTGTTATGAAATATCTCCAAATTTCTAAGGAAAAAAATCTTCCTCGTATGGTGTCAATACAGAATGTTTATAGTCTGGTTAACCGTGTATTTGATATTCATAATTCGGAAGTTTCTATCCGAGAATGTTGTGGTTTACTTGCTTACTCACCTTTAGCAGGCGGTAGATTAAGCGGTAAATATATTGGCGGAAAAAATCCTCAAAAAGCTAGATACACCCTTTGGCCACGAAGATTTTCTAGACATCATACCGAAAGAGGAGAAAGAGCAATTGTAAAATATTTTAAACTTGCTCAAAAACATAATATCGCCCCTTCCACTTTCGCGAATGCTTTTGTGAATGATCGTCCATTTGTTACGAGTAATATAATTGGCGCTACAACAATGGATCAACTTAAAGAGAATATAGATAGCATCGATATTTCACTGTCAAATGAATTATTAAAAGAAATTGAAGACATACACTTATCTGATCCCAACCCTTGTGTGTAATCTTTTATATTTTAATTTTATCTAATAACCCTCGAACATTTTCAATATAGCTTCTGTCCCATAAATAGACGTTTAATAATGAATAATACAATTGATAAATTGGTTCATAATTTACGTAATACTTATCAATACTAATATGATCATTATATTTATCTAAAAAATTCCTATCAATAAATTTAGGATTAAACCATCTCAAATAGGATACTTCTAACTCATTATGACCATAAAAAGATCCTGGGTCAATAAAACCTGAAAACTTTTTATTTTTGAAAAGCATATTTCCTTCCCATAAATCACCATGTAGCAGTGATGGTTTTGGTTTGTCGGGAATGAAATTATCTATTTTTTTTAATAATAGTTCAATTTTAGTATTTATAGTTTTATCCATTGGTTGATTTTTATTAATTAAATCAAATATGTAATGCAATCTTTTGTCTCTGTAGAATTCTACCCAATTTTTTGAGGTAGAATTTGACTGCTTTAATCCACCAATTTGAGTATCAAAATTAAATCCATAATTATCACTCCTTTTAGAATGAAGTGAAATTATAGCACCTATTAAATCATCATCAGTCTTAATTGGCAGATTATTATTGTTATCTATGAATGACATTATAAGAAATTTATTATTATTTTTAATGATTTTTGGAAAAAAATTGAACTTATGACTATTTAAAAAATGAATATTATCAGCTTCAGATTTTATTGCATTGAATCTACCCTGTTTTTTGTAATAATATTTTACAATGTATCTTTCTTTATTGTCTGTATCAATTTTCAAACAATTTATTCCAAAAGAGTTAGATAAAATGTTGTAATCTAAAATTTTTTTATTATCTAAAAGTTTCTCTATTTCTAAAATGATACTATTTTTAACCATAATAAATGTTCAAAAAAATTAATATACAATTCCTAATTTCATATTTTGGATTAATACCATACGCTATAGTATTTTTAGATAAATATTATTTTTTGAAAATTAAAGAAGAGATTTTATTAAATTTTATCACTTATTACAGTTTAATAATTATAGTTTTTATCGGATCAATTAACTGGAATTTAAAAAATAATCCACCTATACATATTGTAATTTATGGTTTTCTACCAAGCCTGTTCTCAGTTATTATTATAATATTAAATCTTTATAATATTAATATTTTAATAATTTTTATCTTAATAATCCTGCTTTTGTTAACACAATTATTTTTTGACTACATTATTATATTTTCTAACGAATTAAATAAAAGCGCCTTTTATTTTCTAAGATTGCCATTAACAATATTGATTGGTATATTTATGTTAATTATATTATCTTAAAGTTAATATACCCAATCTTCTTTTCTGCATGGTTCTTAAGATAAAACTCTTCCTTTCTTTGTAAGTTTCTTAATTCACTTTTATTCATAATTTTTAATTTTTTAAAAATATTCATTATGGTGATTGGTATCGCTCTTTCATTACCATCTTTTACTTTAATTACTCCACTTATTCCCTTTTTCAAATGAGCAAACAAAAAAACACCTTCTGCCCCATGTTTACAAAATATTTTACTTTTTGAAGAATCAATTACTTTTGTATCAAAGCTTTTTGTTCCTCCAATATATTTTGGATATTTTAAAGTTGAATCAATTAGTATTCTTGCTGCTATTGAATATTCAAGATTACTATTATAGCATTTAATTAAATTATTTAAGGCTTTAGATATTGATTTTATTCGGAATGAATATTGTGGAGCGCTACAACCATCTAAAGAGAAATTTTTTTTTGATAATTTTGTCTCTGTGAACTTATTGAAAACTGTTCTAATATTTTTTTGATGTGGATGATTGAAATCTAAATAATTTGTAATGCTATGGTTATTACATAGACAGCTTGTTAACATAGCTAAGTGTTTACCAGCACAATTGTTATGCAACTCGTTAAATTTATTTCTAGAATATATTATTTTTTCTGAAGCTGTTTTATCTAATGGTCCATGAATACCACATTGTAAATTTTTTGTTTTTAATTTTATTTTTGAAATCCATTTTTTTAGTTCACTTATATGAAACCCCTCTCCTTTGTGCGAAGCACAAGCTAAAGCTACGTGTTTACCGTTTAACTTATATTTTTTGATTGCACCTGAAATTACGAAAGGAATTGCTTGAAATACTTTAATTGAAGATCGAGGGAAAAAAAAATCATCATCATTATTTGTAGATAACAAAATTCTACCATCAATATTTGTTACCAATGCTTTAACTTGATGAGTGCTTTCAATTTCTTTACCTCTAATAAAATCGACGTGAATTTTGGTCACTCTTAGAGTTATACAATAATGAATTTATTTTGGCTTAAAAAAAGATTTAATAAATGTAAATAAATTTAAGAAAGATCCATATTTACCAAAGAAAATCACATCTTTTTCAGTAATACTTAAACATATACAGCCAGTATCTCTTGACGCGATTGGAGTATGTTTTATTTTCTGATCATTTATCTGAATATCCCCTTTAGAATATTCACCATATTCATCGCAGAAACTGCCTTCTAAAACTAATATATACTCTTTTCCACCATGGGAGTGAAGTGGGACGGAAACTCCGGGGTCCATTTGTATTAATTTTAATTCATCTTTATCATCAATCGATGCTGTATACTCTTTGAAACCTTTATAAACTTGTTTCCAATTTAAATTATTAAGGTTTCCAAAGAAGCTAGTTAATGGATCATTAATATTCGAAGTAGGTTTACTATTTTCACTATCAATGCAGTCTGTATACTTCAAATTTTTAGGATGAATGTTTTCGTTATCCATTAGATTTTCACCCAACAAATTTTCAAATGTGCTTCCAATTTTAGAAGCATTAGAATTTAATTGTAAGTATGTTGAAGCAAATAAAGACTTTGCTGGACCTAATATTCCTGATGCAAAATCAAATATAAGCTGGTTTTTTACTACTGTTCCATTCATCTTAAAAATCCCTGCATTTTAGTTAAAATATGCCTTATTCTTGATTTAACTGTCCCCAAAGGAATTTCAAGTTCATCCGCAATTTTTTTATGACTTTTATTTTCAAAAAAGTTCATTTTTATCATTATTTTTTGCTGTTCATCGAGCTCATTATTTATTCTTTCTATTTGTTTTTTTGCCTCATTTTCTTCAATTAAATCAACTTCTCTATCTTGGTATAAAAATTCTCGTATATCCTCTTCTTTGAAATTTGTTTTGGAATTTTTCCTGAAAAAGTCTATTTTTTTGTTTCTGGCAATAGTAAATATCCACGTTGAAAGAGCTGATTTTTTTGAGTTATACAGGTTTGATTTTACCCAAACAGTACTTAAAACCTCTTGAGTTAATTCCTCAGAACTCTCAATTTTGATTCTATTTTGAATAAAATAAGCATTTATTTTTGGGGCAAAAAAATCGAATATTTGAGAAAAAGCCATTTCGTCGCGGTCTTTTTGAATCTTTTTCATCAAGTTATTTAGGCTTGTTTTTTCCATATTTTAAAAAGACTCTAACATTGGTTAATCACTCTTAACTAATTGCATAAGATATACTAAAAGAAGCAATTGATGAAAATTATTCTTAAGTTATTACTTGTACTATATGTAGCACTTCCTAGTACTCTAATTGCTTTGGAAGAAGGTAAATGGTCTTTTGAGAAAGCTGATGAGTATTGCTACATTGGTAGTTTAGCAACAGAAACAGATTTACCAAGTGATAAGAAAAGAGGAGACTTCTACGTTTTAGTCTATAAAAATATAGGCAACCCAGACACTGTAGTTCAAATAGAGGCTGGTTATAGTTACAAAGTTCCTTCTGACATTATTATAAGTATAGATAAAGGAGAATACAAATTTTATACAACCGAAGATTTGCCAACCGCCGCTTGGACAGAAGAAGATGCTAAAGTAATTTTTGCTATGAAAAAAGGGCTTGAACTTAAAGTTACAGGCGAGTCTTCTAGAGGTACAGTTACTGTTGATACATATACACTTAATGGATTCACTGCAGCTTATAATAAATTAACTGAAGAGTGTTAAATGCCTAAAAAAATTGTTTTAGCTTACTCTGGCGGACTTGATACTAGTG
This sequence comes from uncultured Alphaproteobacteria bacterium, assembly GCA_902615625.1. Taxonomy (GTDB): domain Bacteria; phylum Pseudomonadota; class Alphaproteobacteria; order HIMB59; genus CACPNW01. The sequence continues at coordinate 62,537 of CACMPM010000006.1, read as the reverse complement.
TTATACTAAAGTGGCTCCAAAATAAATATGAATGTCCTGTTGTTACATTCACAGCAGATCTTGGTCAAGGTGAAGAGTTATCTCCAGTAAGAAAAAAAGCAGAGTCTCTAGGGGTGAAAGAAATTTTTATAGAAGACTTAAAAGAAGAATTTGTTAAAAATTATGTATTTCCTATGTTTAGAGCAAACGCTATTTATGAGGGATCCTATTACTTAGGAACTGCAATAGCACGACCTTTAATAGCTAAAAGACAAATTGAAATTGCTGAAGAAGTAGGTGCAGATACTGTAGCTCATGGAGCAACAGGTAAAGGGAATGATCAAGTTAGATTTGAATTAGGCTACTATGCAAATAATTCAAAAATAAACGTAATATCTCCATGGAGAGAATGGGATTTGAATTCAAGAAAAGATCTAATTAATTTTGCAGAAAAAAACCAAATTTCTATTCCAAAAGACAAAAGAGGAGAGGCGCCATTCAGTACTGATGCTAACTTACTGCATACATCTTCTGAGGGTAAGATTTTAGAGGACCCATGGATAGAAGCGCCCGAGTATGTTTTTTCAAGAACTAAATCAATAGACGATTCTAAAAATTCACCTGATGAAATTATTTTAAGTTTTAAAGGTGGAGATGTAGTGGCTATCAATCAAAAAGAATTAAAACCTCATGAAATACTTACTGAATTAAATAAATATGGCTTTGAACACGGAATAGGAAGAGAGGATATTGTAGAGAATCGATTTGTAGGAATGAAGTCTAGAGGTATTTATGAAACTCCTGGTGGATCAATATTACTAAAAGCTCATAGAGCCATTGAAAGTATAACTCTTGATAGAGGGGAAGCTCATTTAAAAGATGAAATTATGCCAAAGTATGCTGAAACTATATATAACGGTTTTTGGTTTTCTTCAGAAAGAATTGCTATGCAAAATTTAATAGATTCAACCCAAAAAAATGTAACTGGTGACGTCAAATTAAAACTTTATAAAGGAAACATAATTATAAGTGGACGTAAATCTCCTTTAAGCAAATATAAATTATCTTTGGTATCATTTGATGAAGTAGGAGATTATAATCAAAAAGATGCAGAAGGTTTTATAAAGATTTCTTCATTAAGATTAAAAAATTAGACTTAATATTAAATGATTAAAAAAATTTTTGTTACAACTTTTAATTTTTCACTATTTGAAAAATACGCAAACAAACTTATTGATAGTTTTATAAAAACAGATCAAAGTCTCAAACTTTATTGTTATGTAGAAGATAATGTAGACTTATATCCTAAAAATAAAAATATAGTTTATCTAAACTTATTTACAGAACAGCCTTTATGTTACAAATTTATTGAGAGAAATAAAGAAAAGTCTAAAATTAATTCAAAAGTATCTTATTTATTAGATCCTGTAAGATTTTCTTATAAGGTTTTTGCTCAGAGTGATGCAAGAAAATACTCCGAACAATTTTTCTATATTGATGCAGATACTGAATTTCTTAGTAAGATTCCTAATACATGGTTTAATAAATGTTTACCTGAAAATACTTTGTTATCAATTTATGATAGGATTGGCTATTATACAGAATCGGGGTTTATTGGTTTTAATAATCTTCTTCTAAATAAAAAAAACCAAAAATTATTAGATATTTTTTTTACTCAATATACTAGCTATTATATTTACGACTTAATATATAGTTTACCTGCATTTACTGATTGTCATGCTCTTGATGCAACTAGATCACGGTTTATGTTTTTAAAAAATTATACTCAAGAGCATTCCAATTATGAAGAAAAAATACTTGGTAATTGGTCAATAAAACAAGATTTAGACGTAATGGATCATGATAACTTTATTAACAAATATATAAAGCATAAAAAAGGGAACAAATAAAAAATTTAGTTAGTTAACAACCTTAAATCTTTAATTTCAATTTTTTTCTATTTTTATTTTTTAAATCTCTTTTGCTTTATAGCTAATTTTCATACGTTATTTGAATTTTTAAAGGCTATAGTCGTGTTTCTTAGAAGACAAGCAATAGTCATTGGCCCTACTCCTCCAGGAACCGGAGTTATTGCACTTACAATATTTTCCACTTCACTAAATAGAACATCACCAACTAATTTAGATTTCTCTTCATTTATTTTGATTCTATTTATACCTACATCAATAACAATTGCGCCCTCTTTTACCCAGTTTTTTTTTACAAACTCAGGCTTACCTATAGCAGCTACTAAAATATCAGCATTTTTACAAATACTTTCAATATTTACAGTTTTTGAATGAACTGTTGTTATAGTACAAGATTCCTTGAGTAATAATTGAGACATAGGTTTTCCAACTATATTTGATCTTCCAATCACCACAGCATTTTTACCAGCTAAATTAATATTAAGTTCTCTTAAAAGTAAAAGACAACCATAAGGAGTGCATGGAATCAATAATTTTTCATCATTTTTTTGGCTGATAGAAAGTTTGCCAACATTTAACGGATGAAAGCCATCTGCATCTTTTTCTGGAATTATACTATTTAGGACAATCTCTTCATTTATAGTTTTTGGGAGAGGTAATTGTACAAGTATGCCATTTATATTTTTATCAATATTTAACTGATTAATTAAATTGATTAACTTATCTTGGTTAGTTGTCTCCTCTAGATGATGATCAAAAACATTAATCCCAACTTCTTTAGCAGCTTTTGTTTTAGCTTTAACATACACACTACTTGCAGAAACATTTCCTACTTGAATTACAGCTAATCCTGGAACACAATTAAATTTTGACTTTAAATTATCAATTTCTATTTTTAGCTCATCTTTCAATTTTTGCGCTACTTTTTTTCCATCTAAGATTTGTGGCATAACTATCTAGGCCAATACTCAATTAATAAACTTTTAATAAACCACAAACCTAGATAAACAACTATAGGAGACAAATCTATAGATCCAAAATTAGGTAAGTATCTTCTAACAAAATTTAAGCTTGGTTCACATAATCGATATAAAGCATCGAGGATGCTATAAACTAATCTATTACCTGTATTAATTATATTAAAGTTTACTAACCATGTTAGAATTATGTAAATTATGAGAACAAATTGAAATAGGTTTATTATTTGGATGATTAAATACAAAAGAGAATTCATTATAATTTTTGTTTAATTTTATTTAATCATTATTACTATAATTTTATTAAAAAAAAGCGGTCTTGTAGACCGCTTTTCAACTAATATGCGATGTATTTACATAGAAATGTCTCTACCAAACCACTCTTTAGTAATTTCAGCAGTTGTTCCATCTTTTGACATTTCTGCAATAGCCGCATTCCACATCTTTAAGATATCTGTATCTTCTTTTCTAACTGCTCCACCAACACCATCACCGAAGACTCCACCAGAAAATGTTGGGCCAGTAAATGCAACATCAATACCACCATCAGATTCCATAAAATCAATGATTGAACCAACATCAGCAAGAACTGCATCACATCTTCCAGCAGCTAAATCTAAATTATGATCGTCAACCGCTTGATAAAGTTTTACCTCTACTGCACCAGACATGTGTTTTTCTAAAAAATTCTGATGAATTGTAGAAGATTGCACACATACAGTTTTACCGTCCATTGAAGCAATTAGTTGACCTATTGCAGCCTGTTCTTTTCCGCCTGCATTATTAAGATTAACTTTAGCCATACCAGCAATATTTAAATTTGCTAAACCACTATTTTTTAAAACAGCAAATCTTGCACCATCGGTCATATATCCATTAGTAAAGTTAACTTTTTCTTTTCTTTCTTCAGTAATAGACATTCCAGCAATAATAATGTCATATTTGCCTTGAAGAAGAGCAGGTATTATTCCATCCCAATCTTGAGTTACCCATTCACAAGTAACTCCCATGCGCTTACAAGCTTCATTTCCAAAATCTATTTCAGCGCCTTCTAGTTCACCTGCAGAATTGAGATTATTCCATGGTGGATAAGCACCTTCTGTACCAATTCTAATTTTTTGTGAATTTGCAATTGAAGCAAATCCAAAAACACCAATTGATAATAAGTATATTAAAATTTTTTTCACATTTCCTCCTTAAAGAAGTAATTCTAAATTATAGTTGAATAATATAAGCTAAATAAAAAAAAACAAAATAAATTGTTTAAACCTTCTTTCTTTTAATCTTAATTAATATGAAAAATACGCCAAATATCAATAATATAAAAGGAAAACTCCACAGGAAAATATTATTATAATTTACAAGTGGTCGAAAAAGAATGTATTCACCATATCTTTCAACTAAAAATTTCTTGATATCTCTATCACTTTCACCTTTCTGTAATTTTTGTTTAACTATTTTTTTAATATCATTCGAGAATTCAGCATCAGAATCATAAATACTTTGGTTTTGACAAGTCATACATCGCAACTCTAAGGTTAAACTTTTTACTCTTTCATCAATATTTTCATTTGCAAAAGTTTTAAAACAAAAAAACATACAACTTAAAATTATTATTTGTAAGTTTCTAAAGAAGTGGCTCGATTTCATTTTTTAAAACATCCTTCGTTATTGGACCCATAAATTTAAAGATAATCTTACCATCATCATTAATTAAATACGTCTCTGGCAGTCCAAAAACACCAAATTCTAAAGCAATTAATCCATCTGCATCTACACCAACAAAATCATATGGATTTCCATCGTTTTCCAAATATTCTTTGGCGTCTGCAGTTGGATCTTTATGATTAAATCCCAGCAAATATAATTCTGGGTATTTTTTCCGAATTTCAAAAAAAAGTGGATGCTCTATTTTACAAGGACTACACCAAGAAGCAAAAAAATTAATCAAGGTTTTTTTATTTTTTATGTCTATTGTTTTAATTATCTCCATAGAATTGTACAAAGAACTGCTTTCAAAAATAGGAACATCTTTATTTAAGAGTGCACTTGGTGGTTTATTTGGATCTTTACCGCTTAATAAATAAGTTAGTAAAAAAGTACATATTATTAAAAGTACTATTAGTGGTGTTAAAATAAATATTCTTCTCATCTTCTTGTAACTGCTATTAAACCTGAATACATCATTATTATCACTCCAAGCCATATAAAACTAACAAATGGATTAATTAAAACTTTTACAAACCACTCATCATTTTTTTGATCACCAAGTATAAAATATATATCTTTATTCCACTGATGTAAAATACCAGCTTCAGACGTAATCATCTTAGAAACAGGATAATAATTTTTTCCAGCCTCTATTTTTTTTGATTGATTTTTTTCAATATCAAACAAAAATTTTGCTCTCAAAGCTTGGAAGTTAATTTGATTAGTTGTTTCTATTTTTTCAAACAAAACTGTTTTTCCATTTACATTAAATTTATCTCCTTCATTAATATTAAAATCTAGTTCATTTTGAAAAACACTAGAACAAGTGATACCAATTATGGCAATACCAACTCCAATATGAGCTATATGAGGATTAACTATTTGGAAAAACTTAATCGTAAATTTAACTTTGTATGAAGAAAAGATTGCAATAATTGAGGCGAATATTATCCAAAAACCAAGTAGTATTCCAATAAAGCCCCATGTATTAAAATCTAAAAAATATGATTGAATCAGAACCATAATACTTAAGATAAAAAAACCTATTACATATTTTTTTGAATTTTGTATTTTGTTTGTCTGCCAGGATAAAATTGGTGCAATGCTCATTAATAAAAAACCAGGGATCATTATAGGAATTACTGTTGCATTAAAATAAGGGCCCCCAACTGATATTCTCTTATTATATAAAACCTCAATAATAATTGGGTATATAGTTCCTAAAAGGATAGTTAAGGTTGCTATAATCATCAAAATATTATTTATTACAATTGCTGAAACCTTATTGATAAATAACAAGTTTAAAGTATTTGATTTTTTTGGCTCTTTTAATAAGAAAACTAAAAAACCAAATCCAGTTACAATAAAAAAAATTAGTAATATAAATATGCCTCTAGATGCATCTGCTGCAAATGAATGCACACTTGTTAAAATTCCAGATCTTACCAAAAATGTTCCAAAAACACTTAATGAAAAGCATAGAATTGATAAAAACACTATCCACTTTTTAATAGCTTGCTCACCTCTTACCATCATGAGAGAATGAACTAACGCAAGCCCAGCAATCCAAGGCATCAGTGAAATATTTTCGACTGGATCCCAAAACCACCAACCACCCCATCCTAATTCATAATATGCCCAATATGAACCCAGAGCTATTCCCCCAGTTAAAAAAGTCCAACTAATCAATGACCATTTCTTTGCAACATAAAGCCATTCATCATCTCTATCTTGAAATAATCCTGCAATAGCAATACTGAAAACTATGGAATAGCCAACATAGCCTCCATATAAGATTGGAGGGTGTACAGCTAAACCTGGATCTTGTAAAATTGGATTTAAACCCAAACCTTCATTTACTAAAATTGAATTAACTAGAAATGGATTAGATGTAAACACGATAAAGAGACCAAATAAAATATGAAGTAAAGATTGGATAATTAAAGTTAATCTTTGAAAGCTTTCTTCTATATTTTTTGTAAAAGAAAAAAAGAAACTAAAAATAGATAAAATACTTAGCCACAAAAGCATCGAACCTTCATGATTTCCCCAAGTACCTGAAATTTTATATATTAATGGTTTATTTGAGTGAGAGTTTTGAAAGACATTATAATTTGAGAAATCGGATACCACATAGGCATACATTAATGAAAAAAAAGATAACAAAGTTAATAATGATGAAAAACGGACAAATAAATTAAATTTATGTTTTTGAAATTTAAATATGTATCTAGATAAAAATAAGTAAAAATTAATACCTATGGCAAAAACTAAGCTTAAAAAACCAACTAATGAACTCATTTATATTTTTTATTCCAATAACCTGTACCTTTTAGATCTTCTTTAATTGATGCTGGCATATAATTTTCATCATGTTTTGCAAAAACATTAGTTGCATTAAAAATATCATTATCAACAAAAGCACCCTCTATCACAGCACCTTGTCCTTCTCTAAATAAATCAGGAAGAATTCCATTAAACGTAACAAGTATTGATGCTTTTTCATCTGTAATTCTAAATTTAAATTTACTTGACGAGATCTTATTAAAACTATCATTTTCTACGAAACCTCCTATCCTAATTATTTTATTAATTGTAATTTCTGATTTATCAATTTCAGATGGTGTATAAAAATATGATACATTTTCTCTGGCATTATATAAAATTAGCAAAACAGCACTTAGTATTATTACCAACGTAAGCATTATAAGAAGTAGTCTTTGAAAGCGTAAACTCATTTATTTCTAATTCTTCTAAATTTTAAGTAACTAAAAAATAATAATAAAAATATTAAAAGAAATGCTGTAATATAAGAACCTAAAATATACCAAAAATACATAATATCTAATAACAAAAATAATTAGGATTGAAACTTAATCCAATGGACTAAAAGTCACAAATTAACTTAGATTTGACTTTCTTGAAATGATCTCTGTTTTTATTCTTAAAATAGCTATTGCTATTCCAATCATTATAAAAGCTAGTGTCATAATTATTAAAGGTGTCATCATTGAAGAATCAATGCTTGGTTTTGATAATTTACTAATTGTTGCAGGTTGATGTAGGGTATTCCACCAATCTACAGAAAATTTCACTATTGGTAGATTTACTGATCCTACAAGAATAAAGATAGCAATAACTTTTTCTCTTACAATCCTATTTTCAAAAGAATAATTCATAAAAATAATAATTAGATAAATAATAAAAAGTATTGCAACTGAAGTTAGACGAGCATCCCACACCCACCAAGTGCCCCACATTGGTTTTCCCCATAAAGATCCACTTATTATACATATCAAAGTAAAAACTGCGCCTATTGGAGCAACTGCTGTATTAAAAATAAAGCCGAAGGGTATTCTAAAAGCAAGTGCCATAATGCTATAAAAAGTCATTATTGCATAAGTTAGTAAAGCTAACCATGCACTTGGAACATGTACATACATTATTCTTACCGTAGATCCTTGCTGATAATCATCTGGCGATAGATAAAAAGAAAACAATAATCCTAAAGCAAAGAATATGAATGATAAGAACAGTAATGGTTTAAATATATAATCAGCTATCTCATTAAATTTACCAGGATTAACTAAGAACTTCATTTTAATTATTTTCTAATGAAAGTTTGAGGCATAACCCACTTGCCCAGGGGTTTATGGCAAAAACTATTAATAATATTCCAAATAATATATTTATAAGAGAATTAAAGTTTTCTTCCATATTTATAATACTTACTGAAAAAATAATTATTGGAACACTAAATATCATAACTATGACACTACCCAGAAGATAGTTTCTTTGATTCATAAGGTTCATTGAAGATGAAATTGAACCTAAACATGATAGTGTAAGTGATGCTATGCCAAAACTTGTAAGGAGGTAGAAGAGTTTATCATTTGCAATATTTAGTAATACACAAGCGATTGGTATTGATAATAGAAAAGGTACTTGTACGAATAAAAAATGTGAAAAAGTTTTTAAAATAGCAATAAAACCAAAACTCAACCCATTTAAATGTATAATCAATAGATTGCCATTCTCAAAATCATCTTGATAAAATTTTCTTAGAGACAAAGTTGAACTTAATAATAATAGTGTCCACACTATACCCACTCCTATCAAAGAAATTGTTTCCTTATCTGGTCCAATAGAGAAAATAAATATAAATATTGATACGAAAAAGAAAATAATATTTGTTAAAATATCTTGAACACCACTCATATTTAATTTGTATTCTCTAAAATAAAAGAAAATTATTTTATTTAAAAATTTCATTATTTTTATAATTCCATTTCTTCTGTTACATAAATTCCTGGATTTTGATGTGAGCTAAAAATTATAGAACCTTCATTAGCACAATGATCTTCAAAAGTTTGTTTCATCAATTCAATTGAATCGTCATCCAGATTTGAAAAAGGCTCATCTAAAATCCAAACATTTTTGTTTTCTATAATTAATCTTAAAAATTCTAATTTTTTTGTTTCACCAAAAGATAATGTTCCAACTTTTTTATTTAAATTATTATCCAGTTTTAAGGTTTTTAATGCTGTTTCAATTTGTGCATTATTAATATCTGAAATAAAAAATTTTTTCCAAATATTTATATTATCTCTGATGGTTAATTTTTTTAAACTTGTTGTTGTGTCAGGAATATAAGTAACATGATTATAGAAATCATATAGATTTTTTTTTAACAATTTTCCTTTCCAATATATTGATCCAAAAGAGGGCTCTATAATATTCAAAATTGCTTTTAGTAAGGTAGTTTTGCCTGATCCATTTTTCCCTTTTAAAATTGTAATATTTCTAGGTGAAAGAGATAAGCTAATATTTTCAAATATTGCTTTATCTAATCTTTGTACCGACAAATCCTTAACAATTAACATTATTAAAACCTAATTACTTTTTGATATAAAACAATAAAAAAAACGGGGCAGAACCCCGTTTTATCTTTTTGAAAAAGATAAGAAAAAGAAAACTTTAAATTAAAGTTTTCTCGAGAAATAGAAGTATAACTATCTTCTCTTTTTCTTCTTTTTAGCAGCTTTTTTCTTTTTCTTCTTAGGAGCTGCTTTTTTCTTTTTCTTAGGAGCAGCTTTTTTCTTTTTCTTCTTAGGAGCTGCTTTTTTCTTTTTCTTAGGAGCTGCTTTTTTCTTTTTCTTTGGAGCAGCTTTCTTTTTCTTCTTAGCCATAAAATACTCCTTGTATTTTGTTACCCCGGAGGAACCTCCCTCCATTATCAAAGTAGTGATAATTATAAAAGGCTAAGCATTTATTCCCAAAACTTACGATTAAAGTCAACAATATACCAGTATTTTAAAATTTATCTTATTATTGATTCAAATTATTATTTTTACAAAAACTTAATATAAAAAAACCAACTTTACTTTTTATTTTTCGCAGAAAACTTATAATAAATAAACATTTTGCTATACAAAAATTTATCTTCATACTATTTAATTATTATAATTATTTATCAACTTTAGCATGAAAAATAGAAATTCCTTCAATTCAGAAGATACAATTGAAATAAACGATCAAAAATTCAAGTATTTTAATTTAAATAAAGCAGCTGAATATTTTGATACTGATCTAAGTAAAATCCCAATTACTATAAAAATAATAATTGAAAATTTACTTAGAAACGAGGATGGTGAGAATATTAATAAAGATATGCTCTTTAAAGTTTTCAATTCTTTAAAAGAAATTAATAAGAAAGATGAAAAAATTGAAATAGCCTTTTTCCCTACGAGAGTTTTAATGCAGGATTTTACAGGAGTACCTGCTGTTGCCGATCTTGCCGCAATGCGAAATGCATTGAAATCAAAAGGCATTGAGCCAAAAAAAATAAACCCGTTATCAAGAGTAGATCTTGTTATAGACCACTCTGTTATGGTTGATAAATATAAAGATAATAATGCTTTGAAAGAAAATGTTAGAAAAGAATTTGATAGAAATAAAGAAAGATATGAATTTCTTAAATGGGGACAAAACTCATTCGATAACTTTTATCTTGTGCCCCCAGGAGCAGGAATTTGTCATCAAGTAAATTTAGAAAACATAGCCAAGACTATATGGTTAAAGGAAATCAATAATCAAAATTATTTATTCCCAGATTCTGTTGTAGGAACAGACAGCCATACTACAATGGTGAACTCTCTTTCTGTTTTAGGATGGGGAGTTGGAGGAATAGAAGCTGAAGCTGCGATGTTAGGACAAGCAATTTCCATGAATATTCCAGAGGTCATTGGTTTCGAACTTAAAGGATCTTTGAAGGAAGGTATAACAGCTACTGATTTAGTTTTATCTATTACTAAAATGCTGAGAGAAAAAGGCGTTGTCGGAAAGTTTGTAGAATTTTATGGTAAAGGCTTAAACAATTTATCATTAGCTGACAGAGCAACAATTTCTAACATGGCTCCAGAGTACGGAGCAACTTGTGGATTTTTTCCAACAGATGAAGAAACAATTAATTATCTTAAATTAACTGGCAAACAAACTGAGCACTTAAATATAGTCAAAGAATATTCAAAAAAACAAACACTTTGGGCAGACGATAATTATTCACCAGATTTTTCTGACAAAATATTATTAGATTTAGAAACAGTCGAACCTACTCTCGCAGGCCCAAAAAGACCTCAAGACAAAATTCTTTTAAAAGAAGTACCAAATGAATTTAGTAAGATGGACAACAAAAAAATTACAAATAAAAACAGATTAAATACAGGTGATGTTGTAATCGCAGCCATTACTAGTTGTACAAATACATCCAATCCTAATGTTATGATCGCAGCAGGGTTAGTTGCAAAAAAGGCAATTAGTTTAGGTTTAGAAGTAAAGCCTTGGGTGAAGACAAGTTTAGCACCAGGCAGTAAAGTAGTTAGTGATTATCTTGATAAAGCCGGATTAACAGAATATCTTGATCTTTTAGGTTTCAATACCGTTGGCTATGGATGTACAACCTGTATCGGTAATTCTGGACCCTTAGATGAATGGGTGTCTAATGAAATCAAAAAAAATAATTTAACTGTTTGTTCAGTTTTATCTGGAAATAGAAACTTCGAGGGTAGAGTTCATCAAGAAGTAAAAGCGAATTTTCTTGCCTCACCCCCTCTTGTTGTCGCTTATGCTATTGCAGGAAATATTAATGTTAACCTTACAACTGAATCTATAGGTAAATCTAAATCTGGAAAAAAAATATATCTAAAAGATTTATGGCCATCAAATAAAGAAATTAATGAGACACTTAGTTTGTGTTTAACTCCAGAGATGTTTAAAGAAAGATACAAAGAAATTTACAAAGGAGATGATAACTGGAAATCAATTAACAATTCTAAAAACACAACTTATGATTGGAACGATACTAGTACTTACATAAAGCACCCACCTTTTTTTGATATAAAAAATAAATTTGAACTAAGAGATATAGAAAATGCAAGAATACTAGCATTACTTGGTGATAGCGTTACAACTGACCATATTTCACCTGCGGGAAATATTAAAGAAGATAGTCCCGCAGGTCTCTATTTAACAGACAGACAGATTAATTCTAGAAACTTTAATTCCTATGGATCTAGAAGAGGCAATCATGAAATTATGATGAGAGGAACTTTTGCAAATATAAGAATCAAGAATCAGATCTTAGATAATGTAGAAGGAGGGTACACGAAATCTTTTCTCTCTAATAAACAAATGTCAATTTATGATGCTGCTCAAGAATATATAAAAAGCAATATTGATACTGTAATAATTGCTGGAAAAGAATATGGTACAGGTTCATCAAGAGATTGGGCGGCAAAAGGAACAAGACTTTTAGGAGTTAGAGCAGTTATTGCTGAAAGCTTTGAGAGGATTCATAGATCTAATTTAATTGGAATGGGTGTTTTGCCTCTTGAATTTATGAATAATGAAAACAGAATAAACCTCAATATTAAAGGTGAAGAATTTATATCCATAACTGGTTTGTCAGATTTAAAACCAGGTATCGCACTTAATTGTAAAATAAATTCTAAAGAAATTAACGATATAAAATTAAAGTGCAGAATAGATACAAATAAAGAACTAGAATATTACAAAGCAGGAGGAATTTTAAATTACGTATTAAATGAAATAATTTCAGAAGCTGCTTAAATCAATGTCTAATACAGATGAAAACCTATTAGCCATACTTGGGCCTACAAATACAGGTAAAACCTATGCAGCATTTGAAAAATTACTTTCTTACTCTTCTGGAATATTTGGTTTTCCCTTAAGGTTACTTGCCAGAGAAAATTACGACAAAGCAGTAAAAAGAATTGGACTAAGTAAAGTAGCTTTAGTTACTGGAGAGGAAAAAATATTACCCAAAGAAGCCAAATATTTTTTCTGCACTGTTGAGTCAATGCCAAATGATATTCCCGTAGATTGTGTCATTATTGATGAAATTCAATTAGCTGCTGATTATGAACGTGGGCATATTTTTACAGATAGAATTCTAAATTCAAAAGGTAACTTTCAAACCATTTTTTTAGGATCAATGAATGTTGAAAATATACTAAAAAAAATTTACCCAAATATTATTATTGAAAAAAAAAATAGATTTTCTCAACTTACTTTTTTAAAGAAACAGAATTTTTCAAAACTTGAACCTAGATCCGCAATAATAGCATTTAATATTAATAAAGTTTATGAAATTGCAGAAAATATAAGAACTTATAAGGGTGGTACTGCGGTTGTATTAGGATCACTTAGTCCAAGAACTAGAAATGCACAAGTTGAGGTATATGAAAATAAAAATGTTGATTATCTTGTAGCTACAGATGCCATTGGGATGGGTCTAAATTTAAATATTAATCATGTGAGTTTCTCTTCGCTAGAGAAATTTGATGGTAGATATAATCGAAATCTAGCTCCTAATGAATTAGGTCAAATTGCTGGAAGAGCAGGTAGATATACACAGGATGGCACATTTAGTCATACAAAAGAAGCAGGTAATTTAGATCCATTAATCATTCAACAAATAGAGAGCCATAACTTTGATAATATTCAGAAATTTTATTGGAGAAATAGCGATTTAGATTTCAATTCTACGGAAACATTATTATCTTCATTAAAAAAATATCCAATTAATAATTATTTCATTCATAAAAAAAATGCTTTGGATGAAATTAATTTTCGTAATTTAATTAACGACAATGATATTCAAAAATTTCTTAAATCAAAAAAAAATTTAAAGTTACTGTGGGATATTTGCCAAATTCCAGATTTTGAAAAACTATTTAATGATAATTACTTATTACTATTAAAAGAAATTTATTTAGTCTTAATCAAAAATAATTACCTTATACCTGAAGAATGGATCAACACTAAGATAAGTAAGCTTAACAACTTTGGAGGGGGTATACCTGAGCTTTCAATTAAAATTTCCCAAATCAGAACTTGGACATATATTTCAAATAATCACAGCTGGCTTAAAAATACATACTATTGGCAAGAAATAACACAGAAAATAGAAAATGAATTATCTGATCAATTACATAAAAGTCTTACAAATAAATTTATAGATTATTCCTCAAAAATTTTTATTGGAGAAAAAGAATTTCTAAATATTGAAGATAATTTTGTAAAAAATAACAATGAAATATTTCTAGACAAGAATAAATATGGAATTATTAAAGGTTTTGATCTAATTGAAGATAAAAATATATATTCACAATCTTTTTTTTCGATTAGTAATATAAAAAAATCAGTAAGAAATATGATTAATGATAAAGTAGAAAATTTTTTGAACTCACCTTTTGAATCAATAAATCTTAGTGACATTAGTAATTCTAAAATAAAAGACGATACTTTTATTTACTGGGGTGATGAGCCGATAGGAAAATTTAAAAAAGGCAATTCAATATACAAGCCAATTGCTGATGCTTTAAATTCTGAATATTTATCGTCAGAAAATAAATTATTGGTTTCTGCAAAACTTCAGAAATGGCTAGATAAAGAAATAAATGATACCCTTCATCCTCTTAGCAAAAAATTAGATGAAAATATAAATTCAGAAGTAAGAGCAATTGCATTTAATTGCTTTGAAAATTTTGGAAATTACCCAATTGAAAAATTTAAAGATACCCTAAAGACAATTTCTCAAGAAAGCAAAACCCAACTTTCAAAGTTAGGTATAAGAATTGGTGCAAAGTATTTTTTCATGCCAAATTTATTAAAGAAAAAACCTTTAGAGCTTAGTGCGATATTATGGAAAACATATTATCAAAATAGTGATGATGAATTTTTACCGCTACCATTAAATGGCAGAGTGTCTTTTACATCTGAAACCAAAATGCCTGACAATTATTGGCAATCCATTGGTTACATAAATATAAAAAATTTTATATTCAGAATAGATGTTTTTGAAAAAGTTTTTTTTATTGCAAGACAAAAATTAAAAAAAGGTCCATTTTTAGAATCATCTGATCTTATGAACCCAATAGGCTGTAATAGTAATCAACTAAAAGACATAATGATTTTTTGTGGATATCAATATGTAACTATTTCTGATGAGAAGAAACTATTCTTTCTTTCCAATAAAAAAAAGTATAGAAAACAGGTAGTAAACAATAAACCTAATAAAAAAATAAACAAAACAATTAAAAAAGATAAAATTAAGAGAGACCCTAATTCTCCTTTTGCAGTTTTGGAAAAACTTCTTTAAATATATATTATAGGTATAAATTGCTAAACTTATTAAAAAATATTTTAAATAGTCAAAATTCTAAAGAAGATAATAATAACAAAGATTTAGAATTACTTTGTGGATTAATGATCGAAGCTGCATATACAGATGGTCAAATCGATGCAAGTGAATTAAATAAAATAAAACTAAGTTTAATTAATATTTTTTCTGAGGATCCAAAAGAAGTTGATTTAGTTCTTGAAAAAGCAAAGGAAAATAAAAATAATTCTAGATCCCTTCATCATTATACTTCCTTTATTAATAAAAATTTTGACGATAAAAAGAAAATTCTTTTGATCGAAATTTTATGGGAAATTGTATTATCTGATGGAGAGATTCATGATTTTGAATCAAATCTTATAAGAAGACTTGCTGGATTACTTTACATTTCTGATGTAGACTCTGGAAATGCAAAGAAAAGAGCTCTAGATAAAAATTATAAGTAATATGACATACGTTGTTGATGAAAAATGTATTAAATGTAAGCATATGGATTGTGTAGAAGTTTGCCCTGTAGATTGTTTCTATGAAGGGGAAAATATGCTAGTTATACATCCAGATGAATGTATAGATTGCGGTGTTTGTGAACCAGAATGTCCTGTTGAGGCAATTTTATCAGATACAGAAGATGGTATAGAAAAATGGGCAGAAATTAATAGAAAATACTCTGAAATTTGGCCTAATATTTCTGAAAAAAAAGAACCTCCAGTTGATGCAGAAAAGTGGCAAAATATTGATGATAAGTTTAATAAGCACTTTAGTGAAAAACCAGGAAGGTAAATGAAAACAAAAAAAAGTTCTGAATTTAAAATTGGTGAGATTGTAGTTTACCCTAAACATGGAGTAGGTGAAATCATAAAAATAGAAAACATGGAAGTGACCAATATCAAAACGAATTTTTATGTTGTCAAAATGGAGCAGTCTAAACTTATAATAAGAGTACCTCTTGATAAAAAAGATGAGGTTGGTCTCAGAAAAATTTCCTCAAAAAAAACTATAGACGAGGTTTATTCTACATTAAAACTTAAACCAAGAATTAGAAGAATTATGTGGAGCAGAAGAGCTCAAGAATATGAAACAAAGATTTTTTCAGGTGATCCTATAAAAATCTCCGAAGTAGTTAGAGACTTATTCAGAAAAAGCAGTCAAGCTGAACAATCTTACAGTGAAAGACAGATGTTTCAAGTTGCAATTGAGCGTTTAGCAAGAGAAGTTGCTGCAGTTGAAAAAACTGATTATTTTCAAACGACAGAAAAAATAGAACAAATTTTGATTAACAAATAATATTTTGGATAAAAAAAGTAACTTTGTAGAATTAAAAAAAACCAATAAAATATGGGCAATAGGCTCTATTCATTCAAATCTAAAATCTTTTACTTCTATAAAAAAATTCCTATTAAATAATTTTGCAGCATTTGATAAATTAATCTTTCTTGGTAACGTTATTGGACTAGGTAATAACTCGAAAGAAACTCTCAGTAGCGTTATAGATTTAAGATTTAAATTGATGGCAAAGTTTAAATTAAAGCCTGAGTCCATAGTATTTTTAAGAGGAGCGCAAGAAGAAATGTTTAGTAAATTATTACAACTTCAAATTGCTCCCAACCCGACTGAGATAATTGAATGGATGTTTGATCACGGTGTAAATGAAACAATAAAATCATATGGTTTTTCTGAGAGTGAAGTCAGACGCATAGCCTCATCAGGAACCATGAATATATCAAAATGGACGACAAATCTTAATAAAACTCTTCAGAACAATTTAGGCCATACACAATACTTTTTAAGTTTGAAACACGCTGCTTATTCAAATACAAAAAAAATATTATTTGTTAATAGAGGTGTAGATATAACTAGACCTTTATCTGCACAAAATGATTGTTTTTGGTGGGGTTTTCAAAATTTTTCTTCAATAGACAGACCATACAAAACATTTTCAAGAATTGTAAGAGGTTATGAATCTGAGCACTTAAATCAAAAGGAAATTTCAAAAAATGATATTGTTTGTACTTTATTCAAACAACCTTTGTCCAATAATAGTGTTTTGTGCGGTATTTTTTCAGAAAATGGGGAAATTTTAGATTTATTTGAAAATAAATGATCCAATTTAGATATGCTACGTATAATATTGTATGGTTGCTAAAAATTTTTTCTTTTCCAATAATCTTATAGAGCTTTCAAAGAAAGCAGCTATTCTCGAAAAAGATGAAGAATTTTATTTAATTAATGATTGGAGAGATAACAAAACCCCAAAATCACTTCAAAAAATCCTTAACTCTTATCTACGGCTAGCTGTTTCATATGCAAGAAAATATTCTAGTTACGGATTACCAATTGATGATTTAATACACGAAGGTGTTTTAGGAATTATGCATGCTTTAGAAAAATTTGATACCTCTAAAGATTTTAGACTTTCAACTTATGCCTCATGGTGGATTAGAGCTTCAATTCAGGATTATATCTTAAAAAACTGGTCAGTAGTAAGAACTGGTTCCACCGCCTCTCAGAAAGCTTTATTTTTCAATCTTAAAAAGATTAAACAACAAATAAATGATGTTTCAAGGGAATTTATGGGTCAGGAAGAGCTTAATAAAGTATCAAATATGCTCAATGTTAAATCTATAGAAGTTCAAAACATGGAGTCAAGACTTACTGGAGGCGATTTACATCTTAATCAAAAAGTTGATAACGAAACTGAAAATGATCTCATGAGCCTTCTAGCAGATGAACGTCAAAACCCTGAAGAAACATATGAAGATTTTAATGATAAAAATATAAAAAAAGATTATATCAATAAAGCTATTGATACTTTAAATGAGAGAGAGAAAACGATTATTCATCTTAGAAAATTTCGAGAAAAAAGCATAACCTTAGATGAGCTAGGACAAAAATTAAAAATAAGCAAAGAAAGAGTAAGGCAAATAGAAACTAAAGCATTAGATAAATTAAGAAAAGCTATATTAGATATATCTCAACAAAATAAAGAATTTTTTATTTGATAGCTTAGCCAAATAATTATAAGATAATATCGTGATCAGAATATTTATCTTAGCATCAATTATTTTTTTCTCAAATTCTATAGCTAGTAAAGGGACTAATGTTTTTGGTTTAGGAATTTATGATATAAAATTTGATGGTTCTGAAAAAAATCAAGCTACAGATTTTAGATATGAATATAGAAGTGATAAATCTTTACTAGATATTGGACCAGAAGAAGATAATTTTTTTTTCTTAAAACCTTTCTTTGGTGTTGAATTTACTAACGACTCCGCATCTTATTTTTTAACCGGAATTTATTTAGAGGATAACCTAGGTGAATTATTTGAAGGAGATGAAAGTAAATTTTTTTTTACACCAAGTTTTGGAGCAGGTATTTATGATGATGGTTCTGGAAAAAAATTAGGAAACGATCTGCAGTTTAGAACTTCACTTGAATTAAGCTATGAATTAAAGAATAAAAATAGAATTGGTATTTCATTTAGTCACATTTCAAATGCTAATTTAGCTGATAAAAATCCAGGAGTTGAAATTTTAAGTTTTTCTTACCATATACCTTATTAAAAATTTAACTAAGATTTCTTTCACTAACAAATTTTATTAATAAGTCCTCAATTAAATGAATCCTTTGATCTTTCATGTAATCATTTATTTTAGATTTATAAGACTTGCTATGAGGAACTGAAAAAAAAATACTAAGTAGAGGGCTTAATAACCTAAATATTGACTCAAAACCTAATTTAGGTTTTATATACTCAAAATAATTAACAATTATTGATTCATCAATTAATTTATCTTTTTCTTTAAAAATTTTTTTATCAACCTCTTTTAATATGAAAGGATTGTTTTTAATTAATCTTCCAAGCATTATACCATCAAATTCTTTTAATAGATTCTCTGCTTCATCAAGATCATTTATACCTCCGTTGAGAATAAATGTTATACTGGGGTATTTATTTTTGATTTCTTTTACAAAATTATAATTAAGGGGAGGTATTGTTCTATTACCTTGCGGACTAATACCGCTTAGAATCGCATTTCTTGCATGTACATAAATAAATTTAATTCCAGTTTTTGATATTTCATCAATAAACTCTTCAAAGAATTCATAATTTAATTCTTTACCTAGTCCCAATCTACATTTTAATGTTGCTTCAATTTTATCATTTTGTAAAGCTTCAATACAATTTCTAACAAGAATTTTATCTCTCATAAGACATGCACCAAAACTTCCCTTTTGTACTGCTTTGCTAGGACATCCAACGTTTAAATTAATTTCATCATAATTGTAATCTACTGCTATTTTTGATGCTTTTGTTAATTCGTCTATTTCAGAACCACCTACCTGAAGAGCAACAGGGTTGTTAAAGTCATTATCAATAATATTATCTTTACTCTTTGAATAAATCAGAGATTTTGTTGCTATCATTTCACTAAATAAAAAACTATTTTTTGATAAAATTCTATAAAGTTTCCTTGCATATGGTGTTGTATACCCCATCATTGGAGCTACACAGAATTTTCTACTAATTTCCTTTTTCATTAAATTTTGTTATATAAATAATTTCTAAATAAATAATATTATGGAAATACCAAAATTTTTAACTGAAAGATATCAATTCTGGAAAAAGAATACCTTTGAAGATTTTAAAGAAATATACCTGCAAGCTTCTCAAACTCCACAAAAACCAATTGCTATGATTATTACTTGTTGTGATTCTAGAATTCTTGAAAATACGATATTTGGTGGAAGTGTTGGAGATTATTTTATACATAGAAATATTGCTAATATTGTACCTTCCAAAAATGATAAGGATCAAAATATACAAACATTATCTGCTATAGAATACGCATTAAAAGTTCTAAAAATTCCAAACTTAATTATTTTAGGTCACTCAAATTGTGGTGGAGTTGCCTATTCTTACAAAACATTATTAGATAAAAAAAATATAAATGATTTTGAGTACATAAATCAATGGGTAAGTTGTTTACAAAATTCTTATAACAATATCCCTGATAATTTTACAGAAACTGAAAAAATAACTTTTTTTGAGCAGGAAAATATAAAACAATCAATAAAAAATTTACGTGAATATAATTTTATAGATAAATTAATTAAAGAAAATAAACTTAATGTAATTGGTTTGTGGTATCAAATAAATTCCGGTTTAATCAAGTTTCTAGATAATAATAATAATTTTATAGATTTAGATTAATTATATGTAAATTTAGTACTAGGAAATTTTTTAAGCTTAACTTCTCGATTATAATTCTTGACCACATTACTGGCAATTTTTTTAAAATTAAAAAAATTTTTTACAAATCTTGGTTTTTTATCATTTGTACTTAGATTTATTAAATCATCAAATACTAAAACTTGACCATCACAATATCTTGAAGCACCTATACCTATTGTAGGTATCGAAATATTTTCTGTAATTAGTTTAGCTGTATCGGCTGTTATACATTCTAACAATACAGCTTTTGCTCCAAGAGTTTCAGATTCTTTTGCTAACTTTAATAATTTTTGTTTTTCTTTATTAGTTTTTCCCAAAACTTTAATTTTATTAAAATTTTTATAACTTTGTGGTGTTACTCCAATATGAGAAATGACATTTATTTTTTTATCCACTAAATGTTTCAAAACAACTAATTTTTTTTTACTAATTTCTATTTTTAGTAAATCAGGTTTACAGTGATTTAAAAGTAATTTAGCATTTTTATATGCATCAATTTTGTTATCATATGTTTTATAAGGCATATCTAAAACTTTTAAACTTCTCTTAATTTCCTTATTAACAGCTGCACCATGATTTTTCATCATTTCTATAGTTACTCCTTGAGTATTCTTCATCCCATAGAGTGTTGAACCTAGAGAATCTCCAACTAGAATTAAATCAATTTTTCCATCTAAAATCTTTGCAATTGATGGAGAATACGCAGTTAAACAGCTTATCGGTTTGGAAAAACTTTTATGTAAAAGATTTAATTTCTTCATTAATAAATTTTATAAAAATTAAACTTTTAATTTAAAATTTTTTATATCAACAATTTTATTGTCATAAAAACTATTAATTTTTCTGATTATTGATTCCGTATTCATTTTAATATCTTCATATTGTTCGTCTGGGGTCATATGTTCTACAAATCGGTCTGGAAAAATTAAATTTTTTATCACAACACCATTGTTCTTTGATCTGATATTATGAACATAATGTAAAAAGTGTGATGAAAATCCACCAATAGAACCTTCTTCGATGGTTAAAATATACTTATGATTATTTAATAAGTTATCTATTAATTGTGTGTCTAATGGTTTTGCAAATCTTGCATCTGCAATAGTAGGATAAATATTATTTTGATTAAGAAACTTACTAGCTTCAATGCATTTTTCAAGTCTCGTTCCTAAATTTAAGATAGCAACATCATTACCTTCAATTAGAACATATCCCTTACCTATATCAATATCTGTGGGTTGATTGTTAAATAGTTCATCTGATCCCGTTCCTCTTGGAAATCTAAAAGCAGATGGTGTGTCATTTATTGCACAAGATAACTCTATCATTTTTGATAATTCTCTTTGATTGCTAGGTGCCATAACGATAAAATTTGGAAGTGTAGCTAAATAGGTAATATCAAATGAGCCAGCATGAGTCGGACCATCTGAACCAACTAATCCCGCCCTATCAATTGCAAATCTAACAGGCAATTTTTGAATAGCTACATCATGTACGATTTGATCATATGCTCTTTGTAGAAATGTTGAATAAATTGCAACAAATGGTTTAAAACCCTCTGTAGCCAATCCAGCTGCCATAGTAACAGCATGTTGTTCGGCAATACCCACATCGAAAAATCTTTTTTCAAATTTTTGTTGGAATAATTTTAAGCCAGTGCCAGACATCATAGCAGCTGTTATTGCTACAATTTTTTCATCATTTTCGGCAAGTTTTACTAGTTTTTCTCCAAAGACATTTGAGTAAGATTTTAAATTTGTTTTTTTAACTGAGTTACCAGTATTAATATCAAACTTTTCTACACCATGAAATTTATCTTCAGATTTTTCTGCTGGACTGTATCCTTTACCCTTTCTAGTTATGCAATGAAGAAACACTGGTTTATCAAATTTATTATCTTTTATATTTTCTAAAACATTTACCAAGTTATTAACATTATGCCCATCTATTGGACCAAGATAATAAAAACCTAATTCTTCAAATAAAGTACCACCAGAAATAAGTCCCTTAGAATATTCTTCAGTTCGATAAAGAGTTTCTGTAATATTTTTTGGAAAAGTTTTACTAATTTTTTTTATAATATTTCTTAAACTTGAATAAGATTTAGATGATAGCAACTTTGTAAGGTATGTGCTCATAGCACCAACTGGCTTATCAATTGACATTTTATTATCATTAAGGATAACAATTAAACCTTTTTTTTGAGCACCGGCATTATTGAGTCCCTCAAATGCCAAGCCAGCACTTAAGGCCCCATCCCCAACAACACATATAACTTTTGAATTATCTTTATTTATATCTTTTGCAGCTTTTATTCCCAAACCTGCTGAAACTGCTGTTGAACTATGAGCTGTACCAAATGGATCATATTCACTTTCTGATCTTCTAACAAAGCCATAAATACCATCTTTTTTTCTTAGTGTCTCAATATTTTTTTTTCTACCCGTTATGATTTTATGAGGATACGCTTGATGTCCTACATCCCAAATTAACTTGTCGTGTGGAGTGTTAAAGACATAGTGAATTGCTACAGTTAATTCAACAACTCCTAATCCAGCACCAAGATGACCACCAGTTTTTGAAACAGTCTCAATTGTTTTAGCTCTTAATTCTTCTGAGATTTGCTTTAGATCTTTCTTTTTAAATTCTCTTAAGTCAGATGGAAAATTAATTTTATCTAAAAGTTCATAATCCATAATTTAGTTTACTATTTTTGACTAGATTTGATATTTTTATATCTAGAAAAAAACAAGAGTTTGTGGAAAGATTTTCGCTAAAATTATTAAAGATAAATTTTAAATTCAAAATCCCTAGACTTTTTAGAATATAAAAACTAATTATAACATTAATGTTTTACGAAGTAGATTCAAATAATCTTGATAAACTCGCATATCTATCCATTAAAAGAGGAGTCGCACTTCAAAAAGGTCAAAACCTTTTATTAACAGCACCGTTAGAATCTTTACCTTTAGTTAGAAAAATAGCCGAATATGCTTACAAAGAAGGAGCTGGACTTGTGACCCCACTTTTCAATGATTCTGATATTACATTATCTCGATTTAAATATGGAAATGATGAATCTTTCAATGTTGCAGCAAATTGGCTTTATAATGGGATGGGTGAAGCTTTTGATAACAATACAGCTAGAATGGCTATTGCTGGTGATGATCCCATGCTATTATCTGAAATTGATCCTGATAAAGTTTCGCGTGCAAATAAAGCTAATGCTGTTGCATATAAACCAGCTAGAGAAAGAATTACTGAATTTAAAATTAACTGGAATATAATTTCATGGCCAGGAAAAGCATGGGCAAAAAGAGTCTTCCCAGATCTTAATGATAGTGAAGCAATTAAAAAATTAGGAGATGCAATATTTCATGCTTCTAGAGTAAGCAATGATGATCCTGTAGCTGAATGGGATCAACATAATAAAAATTTAAGAGATAAAACAGATTGGCTAAATACAAAAAATTTTCATTCTTTAAAATACTCTGGTCCTGGAACATCCTTAACCGTGGGTCTTGCTGATGATCATGAGTGGATGGGCGGTGCTTCAGAAGCTCAAAATGGTATTATTTGTAATCCAAATATTCCATCTGAAGAAGTATTCACAACCCCTCACGCTTCTCGTGTAAGTGGTGAAGTTTGTTCAACTAAACCTCTATCTTATCAAGGAACACTAATTGAAGATATCAACGTTCGCTTTGAAAATGGTAAAATTATTGATGCAAAATCCTCTAAAGGACAAGATGTTTTATTAAAAGTTCTTGATTCAGATGAAGGCTCAAGAAGACTTGGTGAAGTAGCCTTAGTTCCTAATAGTTCACCGATTTCGCAATTAGGAATAACTTTTTATAACACTCTATTTGATGAAAATGCTGCCTCTCATATTGCTTTAGGACAGTGTTACTCAAAATGTTTTAAATCCAAAAAAGACTTGTCGAAAGATGAAATTACTCAAAGAGGTGGTAATTCAAGTATGATACACATTGATTGGATGATTGGTTCAGGCAAAATTGATGTTGACGGTGTTGATAAGGATGGAGTTGTAACGCCAATATTTAAACAAGGAGAATGGTGTAACTAATTCTACTATTCTTTTAAATAAGGTCCAAAGCTAAGATCTAAACCTACACCAACTCTAGCTAATGAATAAATAATAACTAAGAAAAAAATTACTATAATTAAGTTTCGTATAATCTTTTTTTCATCCATAAAATTACGCTGTTTGTATATTTGTATTAGATAATGGTTTTTCTCTAATTGGTAAATGGATTATTGCAGAAAAGGCACCTACCCCTATGCCAACCCACCATACAATATCATAACTTCCATAGATATCATAAAATAGACCACCTAACCAAACACCTACAAAAGATCCTAGCTGATGAGAAAAAAATACAATGCCATATAATGTACCCATAAATTTTAATCCATAAATATGGCCTATAATTCCTGAAGTTAAGGGAACAGTTGCTAACCATAAAGCACCCATAACTATTGAAAATATAGCAATAGAAGTTGGTGTAATAGGAAGTAAAATAAATAAAATTGCTGCAACAGTTCTTCCAGTATAAATTAAAGATAAAAGATATTTCTTATAATGTCCCTTTCCTAAGGCTCCAGCAATCAAACAACCAATTATATTAAACAAACCTATAAGAGCCATAGATAATGCCCCTAAACCTTCTACAGAACTGCAAACCAAACTTATTAAACTTCCCTCTATAATTGGACTACTAGATTCAACAATAAATGCTGGAAAATGTGCAGTAATAAATGCTAATTGAAAGCCGCAAGAAAAAAAACCAAAAAACAACATTAAGTATGTTGGATCTTTTAATGCAACAAATACAGCATCAGTAATTTTTTCATTTTCATTATTAAAATTTGTATTTGATAATTCTGTTTTTAAAATTGGAACAAGAACCAGTGTTATTAATAATATAATTGAAAAGATTTCAAACACTGAAGACCAAGGCAAAAAAGATAATAAAATTGAAGCAAGTGGCGGGCCAACTACTTGTCCAGCCGATCCTGCAGCAGTTGTAATACCTAGTGCTAAAGATCTTTTTTCTGGAGATGTGGCTCTTCCAACTACTGCTAAAATTGGACCAAAACCACTACCAGCTATACCAAAACCAATTAATAGGTTTAAAGTTTGATGCGCCTCTGGAGTTGTAGCAGTACTACTTATAAAAATTCCAATTGCATAAAGAATTAAGCCTAGCGCTATTGCTTTTCTATCACCATATTTTTCGGCAAAAGCACTAAATAGTGGAGTGCCTACACCCCAAGCTAAATTTTGAATAGCAATGGCAAGAGAAAATTCTGAACGGTTCCATAAAAAATCAGACGCAATAGGAATTTGAAATAGACCAAATGTAGAACGAATTGCAAAACTTATTAGAAGAATTAAGCTTCCACCAATTAGAATAGGAGTAAATACAGAATTAATTCTCTCATCTTTCATATTTTATTAGATAACAGGAAGAATTTTTATTTCTAGAATTTTTATTATTATTAAATCGTGTTATTTAATTCTGTCTTTTCGTTTTCTTCTTTTTCAGGAACAACATATGCAACAGCACAATGATCTAAACAATAAGGCTTATCTTCAAATCTATCTTTACCACAAAAACGAAAGTCAGCTTCATCAGGATGACCTTCAGGCCATTCACAACCTCTCTTTTGAGCTGCAGTGAATATATTTTTAACAACCGGTTGGAAAACAACAGGCTCTGTAGAGATAATCTCTGGTTCTTTAGTGCTTTCAAAATTTAATTTTGGCATCACTGGAGATCTAGCTTTTTTTCGATCTGGCTTAACAGCTGTTCTTCTTATAGGTGATGGTCTTCTTTCAAGTCCAATTCTATGAGCTTTTCCAACCACTGCGTTTTTGGTGAAGCCTAATAATTTTCCAATTTGAGCTGTTGGTAGACCTTGGTCCCAT
This sequence comes from uncultured Alphaproteobacteria bacterium, assembly GCA_902615625.1. GTDB lineage: Bacteria > Pseudomonadota > Alphaproteobacteria > HIMB59 > CACPNW01. Next base: position 36,054 of record CACMPM010000006.1, on the reverse strand, counting down.
AAATCTCTAAGTTTTGCTACATTATTATCATCCCAAGGCATAATCAAACTCCATTACTACATTTAGTAGCTTAAAAAAGGTTTAATATACTAAATATATGTATTAAAAAAGATAAAACTGCAAATTTTTAAAAAAAATCAATGATTTCCAGCATTTTTTTTATATACATGTGAATAGAAATGAAAGAATTAAGAGATCTAGACTGTAAAAATAAAAAAATTATTGTTCGAGTAGATTTAAACGTACCAGTTTTGGAAGGGAAAATTACAGATCATTCAAGAATTCATGCTATTTTACCAACACTAGAAAAACTAATTAATAATAAAAATAAGATATTCTTAATTGCTCATTTTGGCCGACCTAAAGGTCAAGTTAATAAAACATATTCCATTGAGTTTTTATGTTCAGAATTAAAAAAATTTTTAAATTTAAACACAATTCATTTTGTAGCTAACTGTGAAAAAAAAATAGTTGAGACAAAAATTGATGAAATGAACATGGGGGAAATTTGTCTATTAGAAAATATTCGTTTTAATGCTGAAGAAGAAAAAAATGATCTTAATTTTTCAAAAGTATTAGCTTCTAGTTTTGACATATATATTAATGACGCGTTTTCTGCATCTCATCGCAATCATGCATCTATAGTAGGTATTACTAAATACTTACCTTCATACGCTGGATTAAGTTTCTCAAAAGAAATTGAAAATTTAGATAAATTTTTAGAAAATTCAAATAAACCAAATTTAGCAATTATAGGCGGCTCAAAGGTTTCAACAAAAATAAAAGTTTTAGAAAATATAGTTGAAATTTTTGACTCTTTAGTGATTGGTGGTGCAATGGCTAATACCTTTTTGCTATCAAATAATTATAACGTTGGTTCTTCTTTAGTAGAAAATGATTTTATTGAACTGTCAAAAAAAATACAAAAAAAAGCAGAGTCAAAAAATTGCAAAATACTTTTACCAATTGATGGTGTTTGCTCAAAAACAATAAAAGATAGAGTAAATGTTAAGACTTATTCAATTAATAATATTCCAAATGACCAAATGATATTAGATGTTGGTGAGCAAACAACAAAACTAATTTCAGATAAAATATTAAAATCTAAATCAATTTTATGGAATGGACCTTTAGGCGCATTTGAGTATAGTCCATTTGATAAAAGTACAATTTCAGTTGCAAATATTATACAAAATTATTCAAGTAAATCTCAATTAGATGCTCTAGCAGGAGGAGGAGATACACTCGCAGCAATAAAAAAAGCTAAAGCAAATGACGCATTTAAATATTTATCTACAGCTGGGGGCGCATTTTTAGAATGGCTTGAGGGAAATAAATCACCAGGATTTATAGCATTAAGAGAAAACAATTTTTAACTTAATCTTCAATTTGATATTTTTTTATTAAAGGGAATTGTGTCATCGTAAAAATAAACGTAATTGGCAAGATACCAAAAACTTTAAAATTTACCCAAACATCAGTACTTTGTGTTCTCCAAACAATTTCATTTAAAACAGCAAGTGCAACAAAAAAAGCAATCCACCTTTGAGTTAATATTTTCCATCCATCTTCTTCTAGTTTAAGTGCAGCACCTAAAAGATACTTTAAAAGAGGTTTTTTAACAATCACTCCTCCATATAAAATTAATGCAAAGACCATATTTATTATTGTTGGTTTCATTTTAATAAAAATTTCATTGTCAAAATAAATTGTTAGACCTCCAAATATTAATACAATCGCAGCCCCAAGAGTTGGCATAATTGGTATTTTTTTCTCAAGTATATATGAAATGATTACTGAAATTACAGTTGCAATCATAAGAGGAAGTATTGCTTCTTGAAGACCACTTCTTGTATAAAAAATAAAGAATACTGCAAGCGGTCCTATATCAATTAATAATTTATAAACTGACTTCATTTTTGTTCTTCTAGATTTAAAATAGACCTAGCAAAGTTTTGAGAATTAAAGGTTATAAGGTCCTCAATACTTTCTCCAAGACCAACATAACTTATAGGGATTTCAAATTTATTTGCAATTGAAATTAATGCTCCGCCTTTTGCTGTTCCATCCAATTTAGTTATTATAAGACTTGATACATTGAGTTCATTTCCAAAGATTTCCACTTGCTTAATCATGTTCGAACCATTTGTTCCATCTAAAACTAACACAGTTTCAATATTAAAAGAGGAATTAACTTTTGAGATAACATTCTTCAATTTAATTAGCTGATTAATGAGGTTGGTATTATTTGATAATCTTCCAGCAGTATCTATAAGTAAAAAATCATAATTTTCTTTTCCAAATTCTTCAGTTGCCTGATACGCTACGCTTGCTGGATCTTGATTACTTTTTCCAGCGATAAAACCATTATTGTTTTTTTTTGCCCAATTTTCCAACTGCTCAACAGCTGCTGCCCTAAATGTATCACAGGCCGCAATCAGAATTTTTTTATTTGATAAAATTTTATTTGCAATTTTACCAATAGTGGTTGTCTTTCCACTTCCGTTTACTCCAACAAATATTAATATTTTTTTTTCATCATTTTTTTCATTTATCAGAACATGTTCTCTTGGAAGTAATATATTTTCTATATTTTGAGCTAAGATTTCCAATACATTTTTTATTCCATCATCATTTGAAATTTTTATTTTTTTTATAGAATCTATTAGCTGATTTACAACATCCAAGCTAATATCAGATGAAATAAGAACATTTTCTAATTCTTCTAAAGTTAAATCGTCTATTTTTTTGTTTTTTAAAATCTCTAAAATATTAAAAGAAAGTATATTTGAAGTTTTACTTAACTTATCTTTAAAAATTGAGAACAAACTCATGCTATTCTTGCTAATAACGTATCATTTTCTACGCCTGTGTATATACAGGAAATTATATTTCCCTCTTTAAACTCTTCTTCAAGTTTTACTTTTAAAAAATGCTGATCTTTTCCAAGTGAAAAATTTTCTTTTCTACTTTCAATTAAAATTTGTTCCTTGTTTCCAATATTTTTTTTTAAATGTTGTTTTAATTTTTCCATACCTCTTTCTCTAAGTCTTCTTGCTCTATCTTTGATAATATTTTTTTGAACTTGAGGCATTCTAGATGCAGGAGTGTTTTCTCTTGGTGAATAAGGAAAAATATGAAGATGAGTTAAATTACACTCATCAACTAGTTTAATTGAATCTTGAAACATCGCTTCTGTTTCTGTTGGAAAACCGGCAATTATATCAGCACCAAATGTTGCATCTTTCCTAATAGATAAAACTTTCTTACAAAAATTAATTGCCATTTCCCTTGAATGTCTTCTTTTCATTCTTTTCAAAATTAAATTGTTTCCAGCTTGTAAACTTATATGAAAATGAGGCATCAATCTTTCGTCCTTTAAAATATTCCAAAAATCTTCGTCTATTTCAGCGCAGTCAATTGAAGACAAACGCAGCTGTCTTAACTCAGGTACTAATTTTAGAATTCTTTTAATTAAATTAGAAAAAGTAGGTTTTGCTGGAAGATCTTTTCCATAATCAGTTATATCTACTCCTGTTAAGACTACTTCATTATATCCATTGCTAACAATTTTTTTTATTCTATTTACTATCTCTCCAGCAGGTACACTTCTATTATTGCCCCTGCCAAATGGAATAATACAAAAAGTACAGCGATGGTTACAACCTTGTTGTATTTCAATATAAGCTCTCGATTTTCCTTCAAATTTTTCAATTGAATTAGGTACTGTTTTACTTTCTTCTAATATATTTCCTACTTTAAGATTTTTAGACTGATCGATATTTTTCCATGTTAAAGTTTCTAATTTTTCTGTGTTACCAATTACTGAGTCTACTTCTTTTAAATCTTTATATTTTAATGGATTGATTTGAGCCGCACATCCTGTAACTACTATTTTATTATTAGGAAAATTTTTTTTTGCCTTTCTAATTTCATAAGAAACTTTTTTCTCAGCTTCTTCAGTTACTGCACATGAATTTATGACTGTAACATTATTTAAATTATTTGTTTTAAGATGGTTTTTAATAATTTCACCTTCATAAATATTCAATCTACAACCTAGATTGACTACGTAGTTTTTATTTTTCATAAATTATATTTCTAAACTACCTCGATAACTTATTTCTGCAGGTCCTGTCATAATAGATTCATTATTAACTATATTTATGTGCAGTGATCCTTTTTCAAGTTTCACTTCAGCGTTATTTTCAATTAATCCTTTTTTCCACGCCGCATATACAGCTGCACAGGCACCACTACCACAAGCTAACGTGATTCCAACTCCACGTTCCCAAACTCTCATTTCAATTAAATTTGAATTAATAACTTCAACTATTTCAACATTAGTTTTTTTTGGAAAGAGCTCATGAGTTTCTATTTTAGGACCTATACTTTCAAGATCTGTATCTTTGATCGATTTCCCAAAAAAAACTACATGTGGATTACCTACATTAACAGCAACCCCATTACTATATCCATCAATTGAAATTGGTATATTCATTGTATCGACTTCTTTACTTAAAGGAATTTTATCCCAAGTATTTTTTATTGAACCCATGTTGACACTTATATTGTTATCTATTTTTTTTGATTCTAATATACCTGCATCAGATTGAATTTTTAAAATCTCTTTATTTGAATCTTCATCAAATAGTATTTTTGCCACACAGCGTGTTCCATTACCACAAGCTTCGGCTCTATCACCACCAGGATTAAAAATTTCAATTTCAGCATCAGCACTTTGATTACTTGTATTATTAATTGTGATTAATTGATCACATCCTGCTCCAGTTCTTCTGTCACTAAGTCTTTTAATAATATCTTCAGTAATTACTATATTGTTAGACCTTTTATCTATGATAACAAAATCGTTCCCAAGCCCATGCATCTTTATAAAGTCTACTTTTTGCATATTTGTTTTATAACCTAATTTATCAATAAATCTCAGTAAATATAGGAAATTTAAGAATACTTGACTTTCAATTATTCAGCTAATAGAGGGTCAAGAAGAAATCCTATATTTGTAAATGAATTGAGCTTGTTACAATTGTGATAGGTACTCTAGCCCACGAGTTTCGTGCCCTGGAGTTAAAAGGCTATTGGAGATTTATGTTTGATACACTGAACACAAAATTTGAAAAAATTGTTCAAAGTATTCGGGGTAAGGCTGTTATATCAGAAACAGATCTTGAAGTTACATTACGTGAAATTAGAATTGCTCTCTTAGAGGCAGATGTTTCCTTAGTTGTAGTAAAAGAATTTATAAATTCCATCAAGTCAAACATTTTGGGAAAAGAAATTCTCAAATCTGTCAAGCCAGATCAAATGATCATAAAGCTTGTGCAAGATGAGCTTGTAAAAATTCTTGGATCAGAAAATAAATCTCTAAATTTATCTTCTTCTCAATTAACTAAAATATTATTTTGTGGATTACAAGGATCTGGGAAAACAACATCAATTGCCAAACTTTCCTATTTGTTAAAGAAGTCTTCAAAGAAAAAAATTTTATTAGCATCAGCAGACATTTATCGACCAGCAGCACAAGAACAATTAAAAGTATTAGCTGAAGAAACCGGCTCAGATTTCTTTAGTCATAATCTATCATCAGCCAGTAAGATTGTTGATGATTCTATAGACTATGCTCAAAAAAATTTATTTGATATTCTTATTTTAGATACTGCTGGACGACAAGTTGTAGATAAAAAGTTAATGAGTGAATTAATTGAAATTGAAAATAAGTTTAAACCTGACGAAACATTATTAGTAGCAGATGCTCTAACAGGACAAGACGCAGCAAATGTAGCTAAAAGTTTTAGTGATGCAATAAATATCACTGGATCAATTTTAACTCGAATAGATGGTGATAGCAGAGGTGGTGCAGCACTATCAATTAAATCGATAACAAACTCTCCTATAAAATTTATAGGACTAGGTGAAAAAGTAGAAAATTTTGAACCTTTCCATCCTGAAAGAATTGCACAAAGAATTTTAGGTATGGGAGATATTGTATCTCTTGTCGAAAAAGCTGCTGAAAATATTGATAAAGAAGAAATGGAAGATATGGCAAAAAAGATCGCTAAAGGAAAATTTGACCTTGAAGATTTTGCCAATCAATTAAAGCAAATGGGTAAAATGGGTGGAGTCTCCGGTTTACTTTCTATGATGCCAGGTGTTTCAAAGGCACAGAAGTTAATGGCAGAAAATAAAATTTCTAATTCAATGATTGATAAACAAATAGCTATAATCAGTTCAATGACAAAAAAAGAAAGGGCTGATCCAGATATTATAAAGGCTTCACGTAAAATTAGAATTTCAAAAGGATCTGGAACAAAAGTTCAAGACGTTAACAGGTTATTAAAACAGTTTCTCCAATCACAAAAAATGATGAAGAGAATGAAATCAATGGGCAAAGGAGGAATTCCCAGTGATTTAATGCAAAAATTACAAGGAAATTTTCCTCCAAACATAAATTAGAAAGGAAATAAAATGCCAGTAAGAATAAGATTATCAAGAGGTGGTGCAAAGAAAAGACCATTTTATAGAATAGTAGTTGCTGATTCTAGAAGAGCTAGAGATGGAAAATTTATAGATCAAATTGGAACTTATAACCCAATGCTTCCAAAGGATAGCGCTGATAGAGTTAAAATGGATTTAGATAAAGCTAAGGAATGGATTGCAAAAGGAGCAAAACCATCAGATAGAATTTCTATTTTTCTTAGCAATCTTGGTGTGATGGAAAAACCAGTTATTACTGAAAAAACAAAAAAACATCTACCTAAGAAAAAAGCTCAGGAACGTTTAGCTGCTGCTAAAGAAAAAGAAGAAGCTGCGAAAGCTGCAGCAGAAGAACCAAAAGCAGAAGAAGCAGAAGCTAAGCCAGCTGAAGATGCACAACCTGCTGAAGAACCAAAAGCAGAAGAAGCAGAAGCTAAAAAAGAATAAAATCAATTTTTGCTTTGAGTAATAAAGATATTATTCTTGTTGGTCAGTTTGGATCTCCTGTAGGATTAAAAGGTGAAATAAAAGTAAATATGATGACTACCTCGTTTGAAGTTTTTAAAAATTTAAAAAACTATTATAATTTTGATGGTTCAGTTGCTTGGAATTTTAAAAATATTTTATTCAAAAATAATAAGTGTGTTGTTCAGGTTGAAAATTACTTTTCTAGAGAAGATGCTTTAGAGCTTAAAGGTCAAAAAATTTTTTCAAATAAGAAATTTTTTCCAAAAACAAAAGATAATGAGTTTTACATAAACGATCTAATCGAATGCATGATTTTCTTGAAAGACAATACTAGTGTTGGAAAAGTTTTAAGTGTTCAAAATTTTGGAGCAGGTGATTTATTAGAAGTCAAATATAATACCAAACTTATTCTTATACCTTTTGATAAAACAAATATTTTATCAGTTAATATTAATAAAAAAGAAATTATAGCTGATCCAATACCTGGTATTCTTGATTAAAATGAGAGTAGTAATTTTAACTTGTTATCCTGAGATGTTCCCTGGTTCACTAGGATATTCTGTAATCGGAAATGCATTAAACAATAAAAAATTTTCTCTCGAGATAGTCAATTTACATAATTTTGGAATTGACAAAAGAGGAAGTGTTGATGATGAACCTTTTGGGGGAGGCCCTGGAATGGTTATTCGTCCAGATGTGATAGAAAAAGCATTAAATTCAATCACTTTCAAAACCGATAATTACTGCAAAATTTTTCTAACACCGTCAGGTCAGAAATTATCTCAAGCCAAACTTAATAATCTATCAAAACATGATGAAATGCTTATTTTATGCGGTAGATTTGAAGGGGTTGACCAAAGAGCTATAGAAATTCTTGATTTTCAGGAAATAAGTATCGGTGATTACGTCCTTTCTGGTGGTGAGATTGCTGCCCAGGTGTTAGTTGAAGGTTGTATTCGTCTCATTCCTGGAGTATTAGGGCAGCCACAAAGTTTATTAGAAGAATCTTTTTCTAATAATCTGCTTGAATATCCTCATTATACCAGACCACAAACCTGGGAAGATATTCAGGGAAATAAACATGAAGTTCCAGATGTTTTAACATCAGGTCATCATGAAAAAATTTATAAATGGAGAAAAGAAAAATCGGTTGAAAAAACTAAAGAATTAAGACCAGATCTTTATAAAAAGGAAATATAAAATGAGTAATTTATTAGAGACATTTGAAAAACAACAGATTGAAAAGTTAACTTTAAAAAAAAGAGTTCCTGCTTTTCGTCCAGGCGATACTCTAAAAGTTACTGTAAGAATTACAGAGGGAAGTAAGTCGAGACTTCAAGCATTTGAAGGTATTTGTATTGCAAGAAAAAATAATTCAGTAAACTCTAACTTTACTGTGAGAAAAATATCTCATGGAGAGGGTGTTGAAAGAGTATTCCCTTTATTCAGTCCATTAGTAGAAAAAATTGAAGTTGTTAGAAAAGGTGATGTAAGAAGAGCTAAGCTATATTATCTAAGAGAATTATCTGGAAAGAAAGCAAGGATCGCAGATAAAGATAGGGGCGATGAAGCTGATCAATATGAATATATAGAGGAGGCTCCTCCGGTAGAAGAAACAAAAACTAAAGATACTAATACAAATGCTGCAGAGGAACCAAAAGCTGAAGAGGTAGAAGCAAAACAAGCAGAGACAAAAGCAGAAGAAGCAGAAGCCAAACCAGCAGAAGAATCTAAAGCAGAAGCTGCAGATGAATCTAGTAAAGAAGAGGAAAAAGCAGCCGAAAATAAATCGGATGACAATAAATAATCCTAAAACTCTTTTTGATAAAATTTGGGAACATCATCTTGTCGATAGACAAGAAGATGGAACTTGTCTTATATATATTGATAGACACCTTGTTCATGAAGTTACAAGTCCTCAAGCATTTGAAGGTTTGAGAAATAATAATCGTAAAGTTAGAAGACCCGAAAGTACTTTTGCTGTAGCTGATCATAATGTCCCAACTTCAGATAGATCTAAAGGTATAGAAAATAAAGAAAGTAGAATTCAGGTTGAAACACTAGAAAAAAATTGCAAAGATTTTGATGTTACACTTTTTCCATTATTAGATAGTAGACAAGGTATAGTTCATATAGTTGGACCAGAACAGGGTATTACTCAGCCAGGTATGACAATAGTTTGTGGTGATAGTCATACAGCAACACACGGAGCATTTGGTGCCTTAGCTTTTGGTATTGGCACAAGTGAAGTTGAACATGTATTAGCTACTCAGACCTTAATTCAAAAACCTGCAAAGAATATGCAAATTTCTGTTGAAGGTAAATTAAACTTAGGTGTTACAGCAAAAGATATTATCCTTCATATAATAGGAAAGATAGGAACAGCTGGTGGAACTGGTTATGTTATTGAATATGGTGGTAGTGCAATTTCCTCTCTTTCTATGGAAGGAAGAATGACAATCTGTAATATGAGTATTGAAGCAGGTGCTAGAGCTGGTTTAATCGCTCCTGACGAAAAAACTTTTGAATATATTAAAGGTAGACCGTACGCTCCATCAGGAGATAATTGGGACAAAGCGGTAGAATTTTGGAAATCTCTTCCTTCTGATGAGGGTGCAAAATATGATGAAGAAATTTTAATTAATGCTGAAGATATTTCACCACAAATTACTTGGGGCACAAGCCCACAAGACGTTGTTGCTATAAATGGTATAGTACCAAATCCTCAAGAAGAGAGTAATCCAAATAGAAAAAAGGCTATGGAGCGTTCTCTTGAATATATGGGTTTAGAACCCAAACAAGAAATACAAAAAATTAAAATTGATAAAGTGTTTATTGGCTCTTGCACTAATGGAAGAATTGAGGATTTAAGAGAAGTTGCTAAAGTTGTAGAAGGCAAAAAAGTTTCTGTAGACTCAATGATCGTTCCTGGTTCAGGTCTAGTTAAAAAACAGGCTGAAGAAGAAGGTTTAGATAAAATTTTTATTGAAGCAGGATTTGATTGGAGAGAGCCAGGTTGTTCCATGTGTTTAGCTATGAATCCAGATCAATTAAAACCGCAAGAAAGATGTGCATCAACATCAAATAGAAATTTTGAAGGCAGACAAGGTAGAGAAGGTAGAACACATCTTGTTAGTCCCGCAATAGCTGCTGCCTCTGCGATCAAAGGTTCTTTTGCAACGGCAGAGGATTTATAAATGGAATCATTTAAAACAATAATTAGTATACCTGCACCACTACCAATGATTAATGTCGATACTGATATGATTATTCCAAAACAATTTTTGAAAACAATAAAGAGATCTGGTTTAGGAAAAAACTTATTTCATGAATTAAGATACGATATTCAAGGTAACATAAAGAATGATTTTGTTCTAAATTGGGACCCTTATAAAACTTCAAAAATTTTAATTGCTGGGGCAAATTTTGGTTGTGGATCAAGTAGAGAGCATGCACCATGGTCACTTTTAGATTTTGGTTTTAAGTCAATAATTGCACCAAGCTTCGCAGATATTTTCTATAATAATTGTTTTAAAAATGGAATACTGCCAATTAAGTTAGATCAACAAAAGGTAGATATATTAATTAACGAAGCAGAAAATAAAAATGATGTTTCAGTTGATTTAGAAAATCAAAAAATCACTTATCAAAATGATAAAACAATAGAATTTGAAATTGATGCATTTCGAAAAAAATGTTTGCTAGAGGGTTTGGACGATATTGGTTTGACGCTCCAAAAAAATAAAAAAATTGATGTTCACGAAGAAAAAATACACAGTATCCAACCTTGGATAGTGTAGTCAAAAATGAGTAATAAAAAAATTTTAATTTTACCTGGTGACGGCATTGGCAATGAAGTTATGGCTGAGGTATTAAAAATAATTGATTGGATGGAAAAAACTAAATCTTTATCTTTTGATATTTCTGAAAGATTAGTTGGGGGTACAGCATACGATAAAGAAGGCAATTCTATAAGTGATGAAACAATGCAAGTAGCTATGAATTGTGATGCAGTATTATTTGGTGCGGTAGGAGGTGCTAAATGGGACAATGTAGAAAGAGATAAAAGACCTGAAGCAGCCTTATTAAGATTAAGAAAAGACCTTGATCTCTTTGCTAATCTAAGACCAGCGGTTGTTTTAGATGCTCTTTCAGATTCATCATCTTTAAAATCTGATCTTGTTAAAGGATTGGATATTTTGATAATAAGAGAATTAACAAGCGGTGTATATTTTGGACAACCAAGAGGTATATCAAAAATTAGTGAGACTGAAAGTAAGGCAGTTGATACTCAACTGTATACCACATCAGAAGTCAATAGAGTTTCACGAGTGGCATTTGATTTAGCAAAGTTGCGTAATAATAAAGTTACATCAGTAGAAAAATCTAATGTAATGGAAACAGGTTTATTTTGGAAACAAACTGTAACAGATTTGCACAAAAAGGAATATTCTGATGTTAATTTAGAACATATGCTCGCAGATAATTGTGCAATGCAATTAGTTCGTTATCCAAAACAATTTGATGTCATACTTACAGATAACTTATTTGGTGATCTTTTAAGTGATACTGCAGCTATGCTAACAGGATCTTTAGGAATGCTCCCTTCAGCAGCTCTTGGACCAGTGAAAGAAAATGGAACTAGAGCGGCAATGTATGAGCCAGTTCATGGTAGTGCACCAGACATAGCTGGTCAATCTAAAGCAAATCCTTTAGCAATGATCATGAGCTTTGCTATGATGTTGAAATATAGTTTTGATCTGCAAGAAGATAGTCAAATAATTGAGAAAGCAGTACAGAATGTGTTACTAAAAGGTTTAAGAACAGCTGATATTAAAGATGGAGCAGAAAAAATTATTTCTACTCAAGAAATGGGAAATGCTGTTATTGAAGAATTAAAAATTCTATCTGGGAATTAAATGACTCAAAAATATAATATAGCGGTAGCAGGAGCAACAGGTGCGGTAGGAACAGAAATAGTTCAAATATTAGAGCAAAGGGATTTTCCAATAGACAATTTATATTTACTCGCATCATCAAAATCAAAAGGCAAAAAAGTAGAGTTTAAAGATAAAGAAATTGTTGTAGAAGATTTATCAGAATTTGATTTTTCAAAAGCTCATATTGGTTTATTTTCACCCGGAGGTAAAATTTCTGCGGAATATGCACCAAAAGCAGCTAAAGCAGGATGTATCGTTATAGACAATACCTCTCATTTTCGAATGCATAAAAATATTCCTTTAATCGTACCTGAAGTAAACGCTAATGCACTTGATGAATTTTTTGATGATGAAAACAGAACTAATATTATTTCAAACCCTAACTGTTCAACAATACAAATGGTTGTTGCATTAAAACCACTTCATGAAAAAGCAATTATCAACAGAGTTGTTGTATCAACATACCAAGCTGTATCAGGGGCAGGCAAAACAGGTATGGATGAATTGTTTAATCAGACTCAAAATGTTTATGCAAACCAAGAATTAAAAAAAGAAAAGTTTACAAAACAAATTGCTTTTAATGCCATTCCACACATTGGAGCTTTTTTAGAAAATGGCAATACAGAAGAAGAGCAAAAAATGATTGATGAAACAAAAAAAATTCTAGACGAAGGAATTAATGTTTCTGCAACTTGTGTTAGAACGGCTGTTTTTATCGGTCATTCAGAAGCATTAAATATAGAGTTTGACTCACCATTAGATGAAAAAGAAGCTAATGAAATATTATCTAACTCTGAAGGTATTTCTGTAATTGATCACCGAAAAGATGAAGGTTATGTGACTCCAGTAGAAATTGCAGGAGAAGATAAAGTTTATATTAGCAGAATAAGAAATGATCAATCTATAGATAATGGTTTAAGTCTATGGGTGGTTTCAGATAATTTGAGAAAAGGAGCAGCACTTAATGCTGTTCAAATTGCTGAGCTAGTAATTTCTAAATACTCTGAAAAAATAACTATTTAATTGGCGGTCTCGTAGGGACTCGAACCCCAAATCCATGTTCCGAAGACACGTGTGATATCCATTTCACCACGAGACCTATTAATTTTTACTATTTATTCTATTTTAAGTCTTTTGTTGATATAAATCACTATGGTAACCAGATTCAAACCAAATAAATATAAACCATTAAAAATAAATGAATTAAAAAAATTTATCATCTCTAAAAGGAATTTAAAAAAACTTTTTAAGAATACTTCAAACTTAGAGGTCAAAGAAGTAGGTGATGGAAATTTGAATTTAGTTTTTTTCATTGAAAATAAGCATAATTCAATTTGCTTAAAACAACCTCTACCTTATTTGAGAGTTTTAAAAGATTGGCCCCTTACTCTAAAACGCTCATATTATGAGTATGAGTATTTTAATACTCATAAAAAATATGTAAAAAATCATTTTCCAAAAATATACGATTATGACGAAGTTTTACGTTCTATAACTATGGAAAAGCTATCTCCACATATAATTATGAGACATGGGTTAATAAAGGGAATAAAATATAATAATTTTGCTGAGTCTATTTCTACCTACTTAGCAAAAACGTTGTTTTACACATCTGATCTTTATTTGACAGCAGCATCAAAAAAAAATTTAATTTCAAAATTTATTTCAAATACTGAACTTTGTAAAATTACAGAGGACTTGATATTTACTGATCCATATGCTGTAAACAAGAACAATAGATGGACTAAGCCTTATTTAAATAAAATGAAAAAAAAGATAGAAAAAGATGAAAAACTAAAGATTATTATAAGTCATTTAAAATTGAAATTTATGAAAAACACTGATGCTCTTTTGCATGGAGATCTTCATACGGGTTCAATTATGGTTACAACAAAAGACACAAAGGTAATTGATCCAGAATTTGCTTTTTATGGTCCAATGGGATTTGACACTGGTGCACTAATTGCAAATCTATTAATGAGTTTTTTCTCCCAAACTGGGCACGAAAAAAAATTTGGAGAAAGAAAAAAATATAAGAAATGGTTACTTGAAATAATTAAAACTATTTGGATTAAATTTGAGAAGAAATTTTTAAAATTGTGGGAAACTGAAAATTATGGTGATGCATATCCCAAAGTACTTTTTAAAAAAAATAGCAAAAAAATGATTTTAGAAAAAAAAATATATATGCAAAATCTTTTTGAGGAAACTATTTCATACGCAGGCGCTAAAATAATTCGAAGAATCTATGGTTTTGCTCACAACATAGATTTTGAATGGATAGAAAATACAAAAGTTAGAGCAAACTGTGAATATAAAGCATCTAGTCTTGCAATTGAAATGCTGAAGAACACAAATTCTTTCAAATCTATTAATGATTTAATAAAAGCAGCAAAGATCAATGAAAATATGAAAGTAAAATTATAATTAGCTATTAAATTTTTCTAACTTCTCCACAAAATCTTTTAAAATTGCATCTCTGTTTAACATAGATACAATTTTAATTGGATGTCTTCTTTGATCAACACTCCAAGTCATGTTATCAGATAGCACAGGAGAAGGAATTAGATTGGTTGGAGTCAATTTTTCATCTAAAACCCAAGCTACTGCTGCCATATCCCATAATTCTTTTGACCAACATTTATGATCATCACTATACTCTTTAAATCGCATTGCTAAAAACTTTCCTATTTCACCATGAGGCTCAATATACTTCTCAACTTCTGGTACAGTAGAAGTTAGATGTGTAGTAACGCCTGCACATGGAACCATTACAAGAGGTACACCACAATCAAATAAAACTTGAGTTCCACCTACATCTTGTTTTAAATTATAATCATAGGAATGAGGCCAATACAAAGCATTACCACCAAGCCAAACAACAACAATTTTATCTTTTATCTCTGGAGCTTTTAATAGGGCTGAAGACACATTACTAATTGCTCCTATGGCAATTACATAGAGTGGATCTTCTTTACTACCTGCATTAGCTTTATTGATTAAGTCATCAACCGCAGGTGCATCTATGGATTCCTTTTTAGCACCAATGTACCCCGTTACACCTTTATGGACTAATCCTTCCGGTGATATATTAATTCTTTCAAGGCATCTTAGTATTTCATCATAGCTTAATTCCATACCTTTACCTGGATGATCTGATCTATCATTCATTGAGAAGGGAGCTGGATATATAGCTTCAACTTTAATTCTATCCGGTGAAAGCATCATTTGCACAAGTGCAAACTGATCGTCTATTTCATTATAAGTGTCTGTATCTAAAACGGCTCTTACTTTGCCTTTTCTTGGCTTAAGTAACTTCAAAATATTAGTGTCATCTCTTTCGTGGTAGAATGATTTTTCAAAATGCCCCATACTTAATTTGTATCAGTAATTATTAATTATTAATATTAGTATTTTTCCTAGAATTATAAAATATTCTTAATATTTTTCTTTTTTCCTTCTAAAATTCCCAGTTTTATGATGTTATCTATTAAGAAATTATCTGGGAGGATAAAATGAAAAAAATATTAGCAAGCCTATGCACTATATTTTTATTTAGTAACATAGTTACTAGTGCAAAAGCTGAAATTAATTTTCTTATTGGAACGTGGGCAGAGGAACCTCTTACACCTTTTGTTGAAGCGTTTGAAAAAGAAACAGGCATTGAGGTAAATATCCAAACATTTCCATTTAGAGATTTACTGGCAACTATTGAAGTAAGAGGCAATGCACAAGCTGATGATGTTGATGTAATATTTGTTGATGCACCTTTAGTTCCATCTTATGCAGTAAGAGGTATGATAGGTCCAATGGATCAATATTTTGCAGACACTAGTGTTAATGCAATATTTGCACCTGCTGGTATCGCTGCAGCTTCATGGAATGGAGAAATGTATGCTCCTCCTCTAAATAACTCTGGTCAGCTAACTTATTATAATAAAGATTTACTCGCTAAAGCAGGTTGCGCTGAGCCTTCAATGATTGAAGCAGAAAGAGTAACTTGGGAGGAAATAGTTGATTGTGCAAAAAAAATAACTGATGAAGCAAATGGTATCCATGGATTTATTTTTGATCAAATTAGTAGATATTATCAGTTACAAGCACTACCTGAATCTGCTGGTGGCGGATCTGGAGTTTGTGAGGGTGGACTATCTGTTAAGGGATGTTTAACAAATGATGGATGGATGAAAGCTGGTCAGTTTTATTATGACATTCACAACACATCTAATATTTCACCAAAAGGAGTAGGACCTGATCAAACTCATGAGTTATTTGGTTTAGGTAAAATTGGAATATTTGTTGGTGGATCTTGGAATAATGGAAGATGGGCTGATACAGATCTTAATTATGGTGTAGCTCTACATCCTTATTTTGAAGGCGGAAAAGTTGTTACTGGCTGTAACAGTTGGCACATAGGTGTTTGGAATTATTCAAAACAAAAAGATGATGCTGCTAAGCTTGTTAGATATTTAACTGCAAGCCCAGAAGTAGCAATTCATTATGTTGAAGAACATAATTCTTTACCAGCACATAACTCTGCAATACTTCATGTTGCTGAGGATCCAAAATTCAACAACTTCCCTGGAATTGTTATGAACTTAGCTACATATGAGTCAGCAAATCATTGCGCTACTAGAGGAAGAACACCTGGTTTCTTAGAGTTTGAAGAAATAGTTAACACTAGTTTTGAAGATATAAGAAATGGTGGTGATCCAGCTTCTGTTTTAGCAGATGCTGAATCTAGAATTGAATCTTCTATGAGACGTTATAAGTAATGTATATTTTATCACGCGGTTTTTACCGCGTGATTTCTTTTATCTTAAAGTATGAATTTTTTTAAAAGACAATGGATGGTTCCATACCTGTTTTTAGCACCAGCTCTTATTGGAACTATTGCTTTTAAACTTTACCCTATTTTTATTGGCTTCTGGGAAAGCCTTATCTACACAAGCTTTAGTGGTGGTGCTGAAAAAAGAATTTTTGTTTGGTTTGAAAATTATCAATATTTATTTGACGATAAAATATTTTGGAAATCTCTAGAAATAACTGCTTTTTTAACAATTATTATTAACCCTCTTCAAATAGCTATGTCATTGGGATTAGCATTATTATTGATGAGGAAATCAAAATTTATTAGAATTATTAGATCACTCTATCTATTACCAATTGGGATAGCACTTCCTATCGCTACAATTATCTGGGGTCTAATGTTAGATCCAAACCAAGGATTAATTAATGGTCTAATTGGAGTTTTTGGAATTCCTCCACAACCTTTCTTGGTTAGTGAAAATCAAGCCTTATGGTGCATAATTGCAATTGCTACTTGGAAAGGTGTGGCGTTTTGGATGCTGTTCTTATTGGCAGGACTGGAAGACATTCCTAAACAATACTACGAGGCTGCAGAGATTGATGGTGCAACACCTTTTCAAAAATTTAGATATGTTACGATCCCACAATTAAAAAGAACAATACTTTTTGTCTTCGTAGCAGATACAGCAGCAAATTTTGTCTTAATGGTGCCCATGATTATTTTAACTAAAGGTGGTCCATTACAATCAACTAATGTTTTAATTTATGAAGGTTACAGAAGTGGATTTTATTATCAAGATTGGGGAAGATCTCTTTCAATCATAACTATTCTAACTGTTATAACTCTTATAGTTATAGGTCTTCAGCTATTATTTTTAAGTGAAAAAAATGAAGGAATAAAAGTCAAATGATAATGCATTTTAAAAGACAATGGTCTGTTTATTTATGGTACTTAATTATATTTATTGGATTAATTATAACTATTCTCCCTTTTTGGTGGGGAGTAGCAGCTTCATTTAAAAGTAACTCTCAAATTTTTAGAGATCTTGCTCCTATAAGCCATAAAGCATTCCTTCCAGGATTTTCATTAGATTCATATTTTGCAATTTTTGAAAATGATTTTGGTCGATCTATGTTAAACACTTTTTTTGTTTCTATAACCTCTGTTGCTGGTGGTTTATTAATTAACTCCATGGCCGGGTTTGCATTCGCACAATTTAGATTTAAAGGTGATAATATAATTTTTGGCTTTGTTCTTCTATCTTTTGCAGTACCAGCGGATGCAATTGCAATTCCTTTGTTTAAAATGATGAGGCAAATAGGATGGTTTGATACTTTCTATGCATTAATAATTCCTATGTTAGCAAATGGATTAATTATTTTCTTATATCGACAATTTTTTTTAGGTATTCCAAAAGAGCTTATTGAGGCGGCAAGAGTTGATGGATTAAGTTGGTTTGGTGTATTTTGGAGAATATGTCTTCCTCTTTCAGTACCAGTCACTCTTGGTGCTGGATTACTTCTATTTGTCTTTCAATGGGAATCTTACCTTTGGCCCTTAATAGCAGCACCTTCACCTGAACTCCATCTTATTCAAGTTACACTTGGAAGATTTTCAACTGAATATGAAATGATATGGAATCAGCAATTTGCTGCATCCTCAATTGCAGGATTTCTTCCCTTAGTATTTATTTATATGTTTCAGAAACAATTTGTTAGTGCACTAACTGGAGTAGAACAAAAATAATTTAAACAACTACCAAGAAGAATTAGGTTGTTTTAAGAAATCTATTTCTTCTATTGTGCTTTCTCTCTTTAATATCTTATTTCTATGAGGATATCTTCCAAACTTTTTAATCGCTACAGTATGATAATTCCAAACTTTTTTTATATTATCGAATTCTGCATGTTTATTTAAGTATTGATCAACTAGTTTATGTCCAAGAATATGATCATCCATATTTTCACTATGAATTAAAGGTAATAATAAAAAATGAATTTTGTCATCATTTAATTTTTCTACAAATCTTTTACTTATTGCATTTCTTACTATTGATATGCACTTAGCATCTTGACCATACGCTTTTGAACTATTTCTAAAAAAATTCCTTGATAATTGATCAAGCAACATAATTAGTGCAACACATTCTTCGGGATTATTAGACCAACTATCATATTCATTATTTATCGCTTTCATATAATCAGTCATAAAATTATTCTTCAAAATTTTGTCAAATTTTTCACTTTTTTGAAACCATTGTTCAAGTTGAGTTTTGATAAAACAAAATTCTAAGATCGCTTTAGCTCTTTCATTAATCACTTAGCTGTAATATAGATATATATCTTCCAAATGACATTAAGTAATTTAAATAAAACTATAACTCATTGTACTAAGTGTGAACGTTTAGTTAATTTCCGTGAAAAAATTGCAAAGGAAAAAAGAAAACAATACATCGATCAAATATATTGGGGTAAGCCAATTACTGGATATGGTGATCAAAAAGCAAAATTATTAATGGTAGGTCTTGCACCTGCTGCTCACGGTGGCAATAGAACAGGTCGTGTTTTTACAGGTGATAAATCTGCAGATTTTTTATTTTCTTGTTTATATAAAACTGGATTTGCAAATCAACCTAACTCTACAAACAAAAATGATGGTTTAGTATTAAAAAATATGTATTTAACTACTGCCCTTAAGTGTGTTCCACCAGAAGATAAACCTACCTCTAAAGAATTAAAAACTTGTTTTAATTACTTTAACGAAGAAATAAGTTATTTAAAAAATGTAAGCATTATAGTTGCCCTTGGAAAAATTGGTTATGATGCGTGTTTAAATTATTATAAACAATACTATGAAATAAAAAATAAAGACTTTATTTTTTCACATGGCACAAAAAATATCTTGCCAGATAATAAATTATTAATTGGCAGTTATCACCCAAGCCCAAGAAATGTAAATACAGGAAGAATAAATCAAAATAAAATGGTGAAACTTTTAAATAGTATAAAAGAAATCCTTTGAGTATATATGAAAAGATTTTTTTTTCATGATCCTTATCTATTAATTTATGGCTTTGTAATAGTATTTTTTGGAAGTTACGGGCAAACTTTCTATATCGCGCTATTCAATGAAGATATTCGTAATTTTTATAATTTAACTGATGGTCAATTTGGATTTGTATATGCCGTAGCTACACTTGTTAGTTCCTTTTTATTTATTAATTTTGCTAAGCTAATAGATAAAATTGAATTAAGAATTTATTCCACTTTAATAATAATTGGTTTAGCATTAGCATGCATTGGTTTTAATTTTATTTTTGATAATATTATTCATCTTTTTATAATTCTATTTTTACTGAGATTTTTTGGGCAGGGTGCAATGACACATGCAGGTTCTACATCTATGGCGAGATATTTTTCTGTTGATAGGGGTAAGGCAATATCTGTAGCTACTTTAGGGGGAATGTTAGGAATAATGCTTATACCTAAATTAGTGGTTAGTTTACAAACTTTTTTAGATTTCAAAAGTATATGGTTTTATTCAGCTTTAAGCTTGCTTTTGTTAATACCTTTAATGTCTATTTTACTTTTTGATCAAAAGAAAAGAGATTTGACTCTTCTAAAAAAAATAAAAAATCAACAAGTACACAAGCACTGGACTATTACTCAAATCCTCACTGATAGAATTTTTTTCATTTATTTTCCTTTAGCTTTAAGTTCCCCATTTATTGGAACTGGTTTAATTTTTCATCAGATTTTTATTTTTGACTCTAAAGGATGGTCAATTGAAATGCTTGGAGATGGATATTTAATATTTGGTTTGTGTTCAATTATTGGATTGATAATTGGTGGTCCTTTGATTGACAAAATAAATACTAAAAGAGCAATACCATTTGTTTTAGCACCTTTACTTATCAGTGTTTTTATTCTCTTCTTTTTTAATAATTATTTTGCATTTGTAATTTATATGTCACTTTTTGGTTTTAACCTTGGCTTATCTGCTCCCTTTATGGGCTCTCTTTGGGCAGAAATTTATGGAGTAAAAAGTATTGGTACTGCGAAGGCATTACTTCATGGAGTCGGAGTATTTGCAAGTGCGTTATCTCCTGTAATTTTTGGATATGCAATAGATTGGGGTTTTGGAATCGTAGCAATCTTTTTAATTAGCTCAATTATGATTATTGTATCTGCAGTTTTACCTATAGTTTATAAACATGAGTAAAAAAATAATGGAAAGTTTAAATTATCTTATAGAAGAATATAAGCGTTTGAAAAAGAAAAAAGAAAAAAATAAACTTACAAGTGGTGAACTTGAGACATTCAAAAAGTTAGAACAATATTTAGGTAAAAAATAATGTTTAATGTTATCGACCAGTACAATAGTTTTGTAGAAAATAATTTTATTAGAAAGAATGTTGATCAAATTAAATTTTTAAAACAAGCTAATAATGTATGGTCTTCTTATAGTAAAACTAAACTTTTTTTTAAGGATAAAATTTTTGAAGGAATTTATCTTTATGGTCAAGTAGGAACGGGAAAAACATTTTTATTAAATTTGTTTTATCAAAATAGCAAAATTGGAAAAAAAATTCATTTTAATAACTTGATGAATGAAATTCATGATCAAGTAAAAAACTCAGATAATAAAGAACTTGCAATTGAAAATTATGTCAAGAATTTAAGTAGAGATTTCAAAATAATATTTATTGATGAGTTACATATTTTTAATATTGTTGACGCATTGATCATTAAAAAAATATTTAATTATTTTTCAAAGTATAAAATATTTATATTACTTTCATCAAATTTTCATCCAGATGATTTATATAAAGATGGTTTGCAGAGAAACGATTTTCTACCATTTATTGATTTAATTAAAGAAAATTTCTTCCTTTATGATATTAGTATTAAAACAGATTTTCGCCGACAAACATTAAATCAATCAAAAACATATTTCACACCTATAACAACTGAAACGTCAAATGAATTTGAAAAATTATTTAATCGCTTTGTTGATCCCTCACATTTAACAACTGTAAAAATAAAATCTAAAAGTCGTGAACTAGAGTTTGATAAATGCACATCAAATCTAATGATGATAAATTTTGAAAATCTTTGTGAAGTAAATTTTGGTAATGAAGATTATAAAAGTATTGCAGATAAATTTAAGTTGTTATTTTTAAAAAATGTTCCTGAATTTGATAATCAAAAAAAAGATTCGTGCAGAAGATTTATTGGATTAATCGATATGTTATATGAAAATAATTGTTCAATTGTAATTTTAGCATCAAAACCTATAAATTCATTAAATAATATAAATACTCTAGCGGAAGAATTTAAAAGAACTGCTAGCAGATTATATGAAATGACTATAGTAAAACCAGATTGATGAAATACATAATCAGATTTTTAGTCAGTACAGTAGTTTTATTAATAGTGGTTTATTTTACTGCAGGTTTTTATGTTGCTTTTCAAATTTTAAAAATAGATCCAACTTGTGGTTTGCATGAAGGATCCCTTCCTAATACATGGAGTACAACAGTTGATTCACATGAATACTCAATTCTTGCACGACAAAAAGTAAGAGAAAATTTTAACTTTAAAGATTATTATTTAGATGAATGGCAAGATGTATACTTTCAATCTCGTGACTCAGATATTAAGATTAATGGATGGCTGTTTAATTATTTTCCAAATAGACCAATTATAATTGTTACTCATGGTATAAGTCCTAACGGTAAATGTAAGTCTGAAGCCAATCTTATTGCAAGTTTTTTAGTTAATAAAAAATTTAATGTTCTTACGATAGATTTAAGAAACTACGGCCAAAGTGATACTGTAAGTAGTTATGATGATTTAGGTTTAAAGTCATTTAATGATATTCTTGGTGCATTTGATTTTTTAAAGGAAATTGGTTTCAAGTCTAATAGCATTGGATTACATGGAATATCTCTTGGAGCAAGCACATCTATTTTTGCAGCACATGCTGAACCGGAAATACGTGCAGTGTGGGCCGATAGTTCACTTGCTGAATTTAATATGATTTTAAAAGATGAAATAGCAAGATATGGTCTTACTATAGAATTTGGGCCAGTAGTAAGTTTAGCTGGAAGAATCTTAACCGGAACTGATCCAAGAGAATTATCTCCAGCTAAAAAATTATCAAATAAACAATACTATTTTTTTACTCATGGCGATTCTGATACAAGAATCTTAACAAGACACTTTAACTATTTTAAAGATTATACAAATCAAAATAAAATTAATGCTGAGTTTTGGTTAGTTGAAAACTCTTATCATGTAGATGCTATGTTTAAATATCCAGAAGTATATTCTAAAAAGATGGAGGAATTTTTTAATAAAAATTTAAAGTAGGCCGGACTCTAAAACTAGTTTGTACCTTGGCAGACACCTCTCTAGAATAAGAAACTCAACTAATTATCAAACGGCGGGTAAGATAATTAAAATTCTTGGCGTTCCTCCGAAGCTAAGAAACGAGTATTATCCGGCTTATTAAGAGTAATATCTATCTATTTAAAATTCAAGATTTTTAGTTAAATTTGGTATAAAATTTGGTTGATTTTCATAAAATTTGGCACTTTTTATCAACATTTTACAAACTTCCATGATAGTAAGAAAATATAACTAAACCATTAATATTTTGAAATTTTAAGAAAAATACTTACTTATGAAGCATAAAAAATATGAAAAAAATGACTGATAATAGACCATTATCACCTCACCTATCTATTCATAAAAGAGTACTAACAGCAGTATTTTCAATTTTTCACAGGATATCTGGAATAGGATTAAGTGTAGGAGCACTATTAATTTCAATTTGGTTTTTTTTGATTAGTTTTGGTCCTGAATTTTATATTTATTTTGAAAGTTTTTCTAAGAGTATTTTGTTTAAAATAGTTCTAATGATCTGGACTGTTGGTATTTTTTATCATCTATTTAATGGATGTAGAAAATTATATTGGTCATTCGGTATTGGAATGGAATTATCTCAAGTATATAAATCTGGTTACGTTGTTATATGTTTAACTTTAATTTCTAGTTTAATTGTCTGGTATTTTGCATGAAAAATTATGCTCTTAAATGGTTAACTCAAAGAATCACTGCTTCTATTTTAATACCTTTGACGTTTTGGTTTATATATTCTGCAATATCATTATCAAAGATGACCTATTCTGAAATAGAAATTTTTTTTCAATCTTATTTTAATGCATTCTTATTTTTCGTTATGATGCAATCTATGCTTCTGCATTCAAAATTGGGATTGCAAACAATTATTGAAGATTATGTCACATCGAAAAAGACAGCCAAATTTATTAAAGTATCAATTAATTTTCTTATTTATTTTATCATGATTTTAATTACTGTAAATTTAGTGAGAATAGTGTTTTAGATGACTAATTCATACAAAATTATTGATCACCATTACGACGTTGTAGTTGTTGGAGCTGGAGGATCAGGACTCAGAGCTACGCTTGGATGTGCTGAAGCTGGATTAAAAACAGCCTGTATATCAAAAGTGTTTCCAACAAGAAGTCATACCGTTGCAGCACAAGGTGGAATTGGAGCTGCTTTAGGTAATATGGGTGAAGATAATTGGAAGTGGCACATGTATGATACAGTTAAGGGTTCAGACTGGCTTGGTGATCAAGATGCAATTGAATACTTATGTTCTAAAGCCCCTGAAGCAGTAATCGAACTTGAAGAATATGGTATGCCCTTTAGTAGAACAGATGATGGCAAGATCTATCAAAGACCTTTTGGCGGACATTTAACCAATAATGGCGAGGGAGCTCCTGCTATGAGAGCTTGTGCGGCAGCTGATAGGACGGGACATGCTTTACTTCATACACTCTATCAGCAATCACTTAAAAATGATGTAGAATTTTATATTGAATATTTTGTTTTAGATTTAATTTCTGATGATCAAGGTAATTGTATTGGTGTGGTAACATGGTGCTTAGAAGACGGATCAATCCATCGATTTTTATCTCATCAAACAATTTTAGCTACTGGTGGATATGGAAGAGCTTACTTCTCATCTACGAGTGCTCACATATGTACTGGTGATGGTAGTGCAATGGCTTTAAGACAGAACTTACCTCTTTCAGATATGGAATTTATTCAGTTTCATCCAACTGGTGTTTACGGTGCAGGGGTGTTAATCACTGAGGGAGCAAGAGGAGAAGGTGGATATTTAACCAATAGTGATGGTGAAAGATTTATGGAAAGATATGCTCCAAATGCAAAAGATCTAGCATCAAGAGATGTGGTAAGCCGAGCAATGACAATTGAAATTAGTGAAAATCGAGGTTGTGGAGATAATGCCGATCACGTGCTCCTTCATCTTGAACATATTGATGCTGATACACTACATAAAAGATTGCCTGGTATTTCAGAAACTGCAAAAATATTTGCTGGAGTTGATCTAACTAAAGATCCAATACCAGTTCTCCCAACGGTTCATTACAATATGGGTGGTATACCAACAAATTACAGAACAGAAGTTCTTAGACCAACAAATGAAAATCCAGATAATGTGTGCGAAGGTTTAATGGCTGTTGGTGAGGCTGCATGTGTTTCTGTACACGGCGCTAATAGATTAGGAACAAATTCATTAATTGATCTTGTTGTTTTTGGCAAAGCAGCTAGTCTAACATGTAAAGAAAAAGTAAAACCAAATTCTAAAAAAATTGAAATTAGTAATTCAAAAACAGATAATATTATTGAGAGATTTGATAAGATTAGAAACAGTAAAGGAAATTCAACAACTGGAGAACTTCGCACTTCCATGCAACATATAATGCAGCAAAAATGTGCAGTATTTAGAACGCATGATCTCATATCAAAAGGTATTGAAGAATATTCAAAAGTCGAAAGCTCTATGGATGATATACATATTAAAGATAAATCATTAATTTTTAATACAGACTTGGTCGAAGCTTTAGAGTTACACAATTTAATGGCACAATCAAAAGTCACTCTTCATTCTGCATTGAATCGAACTGAAAGTAGAGGCGCACATGCAAGAGAAGATTATAAAGAAAGAGATGATCATAATTGGTTAGTTCATTCTCTAGCCTGGTTAAACAATAAGGGTGATGTGAGTATGGGTTCTAGAGGTGTTCATATGAATACTCTAACCAATCATGTTCAACCAATACCCCCTAAAAGAAGAGTTTACTAATGGCCCAGTTTACACTTCCTGCGAACTCAAAAATCACTAAAGGGAAAACCCACCAACTAAAAGAACCTGCAAACGATCCAAAAAAACTTGCAATCTACAGATGGGATCCCGAAGATGATAAAAATCCTAGGATAGATAATTATGAGATAGATCAAGAAAAGTGCGGCCCAATGGTATTAGACGCCCTCATGAAAATAAAAAATGAAATTGATCCAACTTTAACATTTAGAAGATCTTGCAGAGAAGGAGTTTGTGGTTCCTGTGCAATGAATATTGATGGTGTTAACACATTAGCATGTTTGAAAAGTATGTCCGATGTTAAAAATGAAATCAAAATATATCCTCTTCCACACATGCGTGTTGTAAAAGATTTAGTTCCAGATCTTAGCAAGGCTTATGAACAACTAGCTTCCATTAAACCTTGGTTGCAGCGTAAAAAAACAAATGATCAAGAAAAAAACTTGGTAGATGAAAAAAAACAATCACCAAAAGATAGAGAAAAACTAGATGGTAAATGGGAGTGTGTATTATGTTTTTGCTGTACTACTTCTTGCCCAAGTTATTGGTGGAATGGAGATGAATATTTAGGACCAGCAGTCCTTTTACAAGCAGCAAGATGGGTAAGTGATTCTAGAGACTCAGAAAGAAAAGAGAGATTAAAAGCAATAAATGATTCGTTGAAACTTTATAGATGTCATTCAATAATGAATTGTACTAGGTCTTGTCCTAAGGGTCTAAATCCAGCTAAAGAAATTGCTGGACTTAAAAAGGCTATTGTTACAGAATTATAATTAAAGTATAAAACTTAAATGAGAAAAAAAATTGCTCTCATTGGAGCAGGCAATATCGGCGGGACTCTTGCACAACTTGTAAGTTTAAAAGAATTAGGTGATGTAGTTTTATTAGATATTTTTGAAGGAATGCCCAAAGGTAAATCTTTAGATCTTGCTCAGTCATCTTCTATTGAGGGATTTCATGCAGATTTTAAAGGTACTTCAAGTTTTAGAGATATCAAAAATTCTGATGTAGTAATAGTTACCGCAGGTTTTCCGAGAAAACCAGGCATGTCCCGAGATGATCTTATAGAAAAAAATTCTATAATCATTCAAAATGTTGGGAAAAATATTAAAAAATATTGTCCAAAGGCATTTGTTATATGCATTACTAATCCACTTGATGCAATGGTAAGTGTTCTCCAGAAATCATCAGGTCTTAAAACAAATATGTGTATTGGTATGGCGGGGGTTTTGGATAGTGCAAGATTAAAACACTTTTTATCCAAGGAGTTTAATGTGTCAATTAATGATATCAGCGCTTTTGTCTTAGGAGGTCATGGAGACACGATGGTTCCACTTATGCGATACTCTACAGTATCAGGTATCCCTGTACCTGAATTAATAAAGATGAAGTGGACAACAAAAAAAAATATCGACAAAATTATTAAAAGAACACGTGATGGTGGAGCTGAAATTGTAAAGTTCATGAATACATCTGCCTATTACGCACCAGCTTCTTCAGCAGTACAAATGGTAGAGTCATTTCTTTTAGACCAAAAAAGATTATTACCATGTGCTGCATATCTTAATGGTGAATATGGGGTAAAAGGACTTTATGTTGGAGTTCCAGTTATCATTGGCAAAAAAGGTGTTGAAAAAATTATTGAATTAAAACTTAATAATAATGAAAAGAGAGAATTTAATCATTCTGTTAAAGCAGTAAAATCATTAACTACATTGTCTAACAAGCTTCTAAATAAGAAAAATAAAAAATAATTGTATTTTATATCTAATCTAACTATTACCCTTCTATCAAAATGAATTTGCATGAATATCAAGCTAAAGATCTACTAAGAAAGTACAACCTACCTATACTTGACGGTAAAAATTACCTAGGAAATGTTGACGATTTAGAAAAAGATTTACAAAATATAAAAGGACCACCTTGGGTTATAAAATCACAGATACATGCTGGGGGAAGAGGAGCAGGGAAGTTTTTAAAACCATTTAATACAAAAGGTGGAGTGCAAATAACAGAATCAATTGATGATGCAAAAAAAATTGCAAAAGGAATGATGGGCAACATTTTGATTACAAAACAAACAGGTAATGAAGGAAAGTTAGTAAACAGGATTTACGTAGAAGCTGGATGTGACATTGATAGGGAATATTATTTAAGTATTCTTCTTGATAGGAATCAATCAAAATTAATGATGATGGTATCTGATGCTGGAGGTGTAGACATAGAAGATGTTGCTGAAAAAACACCAGAAAGAATTCAATATGTTTATTTTGATAACTTAGAAGATTTTACAATTGGTGATAATCTTCAAAATAAATTAAATTTTTCTATTAATGAGTTTAACCAATTTAAAGAAATTGTTTCAAATTTATGTAAGGCCTATGTCGAAATAGATGCCACTTTAATTGAAATTAATCCTCTTGTTGTGACAAAAGATAAAGAATTAATTCTTTTAGATGCTAAAATTAATATTGATGATAATGCTCTTTATAGACAGGCTGAAATTGAAAAATTAAAAGATACTTCAGAAGAAAATGATTTAGAACTTGAAGCTTCTGAAAACGATATGGTTTACATAAAACTAGATGGAAAAATAGGCTGTATGGTTAATGGAGCTGGGCTAGCTATGGCAACTATGGATATTATTAAACAATTTGGAATGGAGCCAGCCAATTTTTTAGATTTAGGCGGTACAGCAAATAAAGAGAGAGCCATTAAGGCTTTCAAGATTATTCAATCAGATAAAAATGTAAAATCTGTCTTCATAAATATTTTTGGAGGAATCATCCATTGTGATATGATCGCTAATGGCATCATTGATGCAATTAAAGAATTAGATTTTAAACTTCCTGTTGTTGTACGTTTTCAAGGAACAAATTCTAAAGAGGGAAGAGACATTATAAACAATTCATCATTAGGATTAATTTCAATTGATGATTTTTCAAATGCAGCTCAGAAAGCTGTGGAGTTATCAGAATAGTGTCAATTTTAGTTAATAAAAATACAAGACTTATTTGCCAAGGCTTTACTGGTTCACAAGGAACATATCATTCTGAACAAGCTATAGCATATGGCACAAACCTTGTAGGTGGTGTAACACCTGGTAAAGGAGGGCAGACCCATTTAAATTTACCAGTATTTAATACAGTTGCCGATGCAGTGAAACAAACTGAAGCAAACGCAACAGTCATTTATGTACCTGCTAAGTTTGCTGCTAAAGCAATCCATGAAGCTTTAGATTCAAACATTGAATTAATTGTATGTATTACAGAAGGTATTCCACTCTTAGATATGATTGATATAAAAAAAAGAATTATTACTAATCAAACATATTTGATAGGACCTAACTGTCCAGGATTAATCACACCTTCCGAATGCAAGATTGGAATCATGCCTAGCTTCATCCATAAAAAAGGTAAAATAGGAATAGTAAGTAGATCAGGAACACTAACTTATGAAGCTGTTTCACAGACAACAGAGGTAGGATTAGGTCAATCAACATGTGTTGGTATTGGTGGAGATCCAATACATGGGATGGATTTTGTAGATTGTATAAAGTTATTTTTAGAAGACGATGAGACCGAGGGAATTTTAATGATTGGAGAAATTGGTGGCGAGGAAGAAGAAAATGCAGCAGAATTTATTTCAAATTCAAAAAGAAAAAAACCAGTTTCAGCATTTATAGCTGGACAATCGGCACCAAAAGGAAAACGTATGGGTCATGCAGGTGCTATTGTTTCAGGCTCAAAAGGTACAGCACATTCCAAAATTAAATCCTTAGAAAATGCCGGAGTTTTGGTGTCAAAATCCCCGGCATCGCTGGGAAAAACTATGAAATTAGCAATGCAAAATGGGAATAATTAGTTTCCATTACTATGATTGTTATGCGAAATGGTTTTAGTTTAATAGAAATCTATGAATGATACTTTCTTAAATAGCGCCAATGCGCCATATGTGGCTGAACTGTATTCTAAATTTAGAAATGACCCTGAAAGTGTCGATACAACTTGGAAAGATTTTTTTAATAATTTAAATGAAGATGACCACTCTGTTCTTAAAGACTTTGGAGGACCAGAATGGAAAGAACGTCCATCAAGTATAATTGATAAAAATTACATAACTAAGGTTATAAAATCAAATGCGAATTACAATTCTGAGGAATTTAGAATATCAACCTTAGATTCAATTAGAGCATTAAGATTAATTAGAGCTTTTAGAATTAACGGACATTTAATTGCAGATCTTGACCCATTAGGAATATCTGAAAGAGAGTATCCTCAAGAATTAGATTATAAAAGCTATGGTTTTAATGAATTAGATTTAGAAAAAGAAATATTTATTGATGGAAGTTTGGGTTTAGAAAAGGGTAAATTAAAAAATATTATTAAAATATTAAAAGAAACCTATTCTGCTTCAATTGGTGTTGAGTTTTTACATATACAACAAGCTGATCAAAAGCAATGGGTGCAAGAAAGAATTGAAGAAGTTAGAAATAAAACAAATTTTACAAACGAAGGAAAAAAAGCAATCTATAAAAGATTAGTTGAATCAGAACTATTTGAACAGTTTTTAGATAAAAAGTTTTTAGGTACAAAGAGATACGGTATCGAAGGTGGTGAAGCGATGATACCAGGGATAGAGCAAATTGTTAAACAAGCCTGTTTGTCTGGAATTGAAGATATTATTATTGGAACAGCTCATCGAGGGAGATTAACACTTTTATCAAGTGTTTTAGAAATGCCTTATAAAAAAATATTATCAAAATTCCAAGGTTCTTTAAATGACCCAAATGAGGTACTTGGTTCGGGTGATGTAAAATATCATTTAGGTGTTTCTGCTGATCGTGAGTTTGAAAACAAGAAAATTCATTTATCGCTTACTTCTAACCCTTCCCATTTAGAAGCAGTTAATCCAGTCGTGGCAGGAAAAGTAAGAGCTAAACAAACTTTAACTAAAGATAAAACAACAGAAAAAGTTATTGGTTTATTAATCCATGGAGATGCAGCAATAGCTGGACAAGGCGTAGTAGCTGAAACATTTGCTATGTCACAATTAAGAGGGTTTAAAACTGGTGGTACCATTCATTTTGTAATTAACAATCAGATAGGTTTTACAACTATG
Source organism: uncultured Alphaproteobacteria bacterium (assembly GCA_902615625.1). Taxonomy (GTDB): domain Bacteria; phylum Pseudomonadota; class Alphaproteobacteria; order HIMB59; genus CACPNW01. Next base: position 4,998 of record CACMPM010000006.1, on the reverse strand, counting down.
CCACAGTATGGACGATCAGCACCTTATTGTACAGAAATTGCAAAAATGGTTCAGGCTCCAATATTTCATGTTAATGGTGATGACCCAGAAGCAGTAGTTCATGTTTGTAGACTTGCAACAGAATTTAGAAATAAATTTAAAGTCGATGTTGTTGTAGATATGTTTTGCTACAGAAGATCTGGACATAATGAAGCTGATGAACCTTCTTTTACTCAGCCCCTTATGTACAAGGCTATCAAAAAACAAATTACAACAAGAAAAAAATATGAAAGAAAATTAATTGAGAATAATACTCTTTCAGAAGAAGAATCTAATGACATTGTAGATTCTTTTAAAAATTTTTTGGATAAAGAATTTGAATCAACCAAAAATTATAAATCAAATAAAGTAGATTGGTTAGAGGGAACTTGGACAGGTTTATCCACTGCAACATTTGATGCTAGAAGAGGGAAAACATCTGTAAAACAAAAAACATTAATTAATATAGCAAAAAAAATTCATGAAATACCAGCAGATTTCAATGCTCATAGACGAATAAAAAAAATTTATGGAGACAGATTAACAAGTGTCATCAACGGAAAAGGTATTGATTGGGCAACCTCTGAAAGTTTAGCTTTAGCAACACTTTTAGATGAGGGATACGGTGTTCGAATATCTGGACAAGATGTTGGAAGGGGAACATTTAGTCATAGACATGGTGTACTATACGATCAAGAAAACGAAAATCGTTTTGTTCCACTAAGACACTTTCAAAACAAACAAGGTTACTTTGAAATTATAGATAGTTTTTTATCCGAGTTTGGTGTTCTTGGTTTTGAATATGGATATTCACAAGTTGATCCTAAGACACTTGTTATATGGGAAGCGCAGTTTGGTGATTTTGCAAATGGTGCACAAATTATGATTGATCAATTCATTAGTTCTGGAGAAAGAAAATGGTTGAGAATGTCTGGTTTAACAATGCTTCTTCCCCACGGACATGAGGGTCAAGGTCCTGAGCATACAAGTGGAAGATTAGAAAGATTTTTACAGATGTGTGCAGAAGATAATATGCAAATTGTTAATTGCACAAGTCCTGCTAATTATTTTCATGTTTTAAGAAGGCAGCTACACAGAAACTTTAGGAAACCTCTAATTATATTTACACCAAAATCTACACTTAGACATAAATCTAATGTTTCTAATATTGAGGATTATATTAATGGATCAACTTTCCATAGAATTCTTACTGATAAATTATCTGTTAAAGAAAAAAGGAAAAATAAAAGATTAATAATTTGCTCTGGTAAAATATATTTTGAACTTGCAGATCACATAGCAAAAAATAAAATTAACAATCTATCCATAATTAGATTGGAGCAGATTTATCCATTTCCATATGAAAACTTTAGAGATGAATTAAAAAATTATACGGATGCTGAAATTATCTGGGCACAAGAAGAACCAAAAAATATGGGTGCCTGGGGTTTTGTGAAAGGTAGATTGGAAAGTGTTATGCAGGAAGCCAAAGTTAAACAAGAAAAAATATTCTATGTTGGTAGAAGTCCAGCTGCGTCTCCTGCCGCTGGTTCTTTAGAAAGACACTTAAGTAATCAAGAAACTATTATAAAAATGGCAACTGAAGATTCGATTAGCAAAATTATCAAATCTTGGGCAGGTATTTCAACAAAATTAAAGACTAATCTGCCAATTGAATAAATTGACGTAAATGTTATTAAGCATTTAATTAATGAGCACTGAATTAATAGTTCCAACACTTGGAGAGTCAATTACGGAAGCAACTGTTTCAAAATGGCTTAAGAATATAGGTGATAATTTCGAAGCAGATGAACCCTTAGTTGAAATTGAGACTGACAAAATTACAGTTGAAGTACCAGCACCTCATGCAGGATCTCTAAAAGAAATAAAAGTTTCTGAAGGCACTGATGTTGAAATTGGTGGTATCTTAGGAATCTTAGATGAATCAAAAGGCAAAACATCAAGTTTTAAAAAAACTGAAACTAAAGAAGAAAAAGTAAAAGAAGAAGTAAAAGAAATTAAGGTTGAAATAAAATCTTCGCCTGCCAAATCTTCACCATCTGCAAGAAAAATAGCTGAAGAAAATAATATTAAACTTGAAGATGTTACTTCATCCCGTTCTGATGGAAGAATTAATAAAGAAGATGTAGTTTCTCATCTCTCTTCTTCAAATAAAACAATCACTAACAAAGGTGAAAGAGAAGAAGTTGTTAAAATGTCTAAAATCAGACAGACAATATCTAAACGCTTAAAGGAGGCTCAAAATACAGCAGCCATACTTACGACTTTCAATGAAATTGATATGTCCAAAGTTATGGAAATTAGAAAATCAAAAAACCAAGAATTTCAAAGTCGGTATGAGGTCAAATTAGGCTTCATGTCATTTTTTGTAAAAGCTGTAGTAAAAAGTTTGCAAGAATATCCAGCTGTGAATGCTGAAATTAAAGATGAAAATATAATTTATAAAAATCATTTTGATATAGGTATAGCTGTTGGAACTGAAAAAGGATTAGTTGTACCAATACTTAAAGATGCCGATCAATTGAGTTTTGGAGAAATAGAAACTAAAATTATTGATCTTAGTACAAAAGCCAAAGATGGAACGCTTACCATGGACGATTTGACTGGTGGAACTTTTACAATTTCAAATGGTGGCGTTTATGGATCAATGCTCAGCACCCCAATAATCAATAGGCCTCAATCTGGAATTTTAGGGATGCATAATATTCAAAAAAGAGCAGTAGTTGTAAATGATGAAATAGTAATTAGGCCAATGATGTATGTTGCATTAAGTTATGATCATAGAATTATTGATGGAAAAGAAAGTGTTGGATTTTTAGTGAAGGTGAAAGAACTTCTAGAAGATCCATCCGAATTAGTATTAGGAATATAAAATGAAAGATTTTGATTTAATAGTAATTGGTGCGGGACCTGGTGGATATGTAGCTGCAATCAGAGCAGCTCAACTTGGAATGAAGGTTGCTTGTATAGAAAAAGAGCCATCACTTGGTGGAACTTGTTTGAACATTGGATGCATACCTTCTAAAGCATTATTAAATTCATCTGAAAAATTCGTTGAAATTTCAAATCATGCTGCAGAGCATGGCATAAAAACATCAAAGATAGATTTAGACCTAAATGTATTGATGGATCGCAAAACTAAGATTGTAAAAAAACTTACAACAGGGATCGGTTTTTTATTTAAGAAAAATAAAATAACGCATATTCCTGGTATGGCTTCATTTGTAGATAAAAATACTATTTCTATTACAAATGGTAAAAATGAAATCACTGCTAGTGCTAAAAATTTTATTATCGCAACAGGATCTTCTTCGATTGAGATACCAAATATTCCTGTCGATGAAAAACAAATAGTATCTTCAACAGGTGCTCTTTCTCTATCTAAAATACCAAAATCACTACTAGTTATTGGTGGTGGATATATTGGATTAGAGATGGGGTCAGTGTGGAGTAGATTAGGTTCAAAGGTAACAGTTGTTGAAGCTCTTGACAGAATTGTTCCAACTATGGACGCTGAAATCGCAAAAGAGTTTATGAAAATGTTAACTAAACAAGGGTTAGAATTTAAATTATCGCATAAAGTGAGTTCTGCAAAATCTGGTAAGTCTGGTGTAGATGTTGAAATGGAAACATCAGATAAAAAGAAAATAAAAGAAAGCTACGAAATAGTTTTAATGTCAGTAGGAAGAAAACCAAACACAGAAGGACTGGGTCTCGAAAAAATTGGTATTAAATTAACCGAAAAAAAATCTATTCAAATTAAAGATAACTTTAAAACTTCTGTTGAGGGAATTTACGCCATTGGCGATGTAGTGCCAGGACCAATGTTAGCGCACAAAGCTGAAGAAGAAGGAGTTGCTTGTGTTGAATTTATAAATGGTCAAAAACCTCATATAAACTACGATGCTATACCAGCGATTGTTTATACCAATCCAGAGATCGCATCAGTTGGGAAAACTGAAGAACAACTAAAACAAGAAAATAAAGATTTCAAAGTTGGAAAATTTCCTTTTATGGCAAATGGTCGTGCCTTAACCACTTCTGCATCAGAAGGATTTGTTAAAATATTGGTTGATAAAAAAACAGATGAAATTTTAGGTGCCCATATAATCGGTCATGATGCTGGACAACTGATTGCAGAAATTGTTACTACAATCGAATTTGGTGGAAGTGCAGAAGATATTGCTAGAGTATGTCATGCTCATCCAACAACTAGTGAAGCTGTAAAAGAAGCAGCTCTAAGTGTAGATGGAAGAGCAATTCATATTTAAGTGATAAATAAAGTAATTAAGACAATTTTTATATTTTTAATAATCTCATTTTCTAATAATTTATTTGCTAAAGAAAATAAATTTGAAAAAAAGCTTAAAAAAGATTTAAAAAAATTATCAAAATTTACTGGATTCATTGATGATAATTTTAAAATCTATGATGAAAATACAATTAATGATTATAAAAAATCAGTTGTGGTCATCTATAGTCACGGAAGTAAAGGAGAAGCAACATTAGATCATTGTAATAAAGGTACAGCAAATGTGCCTGAATATATTCGTAATTTACACAATACAAAAATTGCTGAAATGACTATTAATATTTATCGTTTATGTAATGGAGTTAGAGGCTTAATAGAGCCACAGTGGGATAGGGTGCATAAACTTGCTGATCAAGGAAACTTAAATGGTTTTATAGAATTAGTGGATTATGATGGAATGAAAATATATGATAAATTAAAACAAACCAACAAGCAAAAAATAATCTCTGATAAAATTGATGAGCTTATTCAAAAAGGATTTGAAAATATCATTTTAGCTGGTCATTCATGCGGAGCTTGGGCATCGATTGCTTTAGCAGGGCAATTTCCAGAGAAAATCAAAGGAACAATAGCTACAAATCCAGCTTGCAGAGGTAGAATATCAGATAGATCAAATTATCCTTGGCCAGCATGGGATGCTTATCATG